>JBCKTV010000075.1:0-2078 GCA_038925365.1 Gallionellaceae bacterium | reverse complement strand
GGGCTTGATACTAGAGGTGCTGGTCAAGCAAAATAAACTGGAAGCCAAGCCTGAGCAAATCAAGACTGTGATTGCCGAACACGCACAGGGATATGACAAGCCTGAAGATGTCGTACGCTGGTATGCGGCTGAACCTGCGCGTATGCGGGATGTGGAAAATCTGGTGCTGGAAGATAATGTGGTGAGTTGGTTGATGAGCCATGCCAAGGTGACCGACAAACCGGTTGAGTTTAACGAATTGATGGGAAGTGATAAATGATGCATAGCACTGTGCCACAGCAAGCAATGGAGCCGCAAAATCTTGGCATGATACCGATGGTGATTGAAACCAGCGGTCGTGGTGAACGTGCCTATGATATTTATTCGCGGCTGCTGAAAGAGCGTGTGATTTTTCTGGTAGGCCCGATTAATGATGCAGTGGCCAATGTGGTTGTCGCGCAATTACTTTATCTGGAATCTGAAAATCCGGATAAAGAAATTTCACTCTATATCAATTCGCCCGGTGGCTCGATTTCATCCGGTATGGCGATTTACGACACCATGCAGTTCATCAAGCCTAGTGTGTCTACCTTGTGCATTGGTATGGCCGCATCAATGGGCGCCTTTTTGTTACAGGCCGGAGCAAAAGACAAGCGTTTTGCACTGCCTAATTCAACCGTGATGATACACCAGCCATTGGGTGGTTTTCAGGGGCAGGCGACGGATATTGAAATACATACTAAATACATTCTGAGCTTGCGTGAGCGTTTGTATGGTCTGATGTCTAAACATACAGGCCGCACAGTTGAAGAAATTGCACGTGATAGCGAGCGTGATAATTTCCTGACAGCCGAAGAAGCGGTTAAATATGGGCTGATAGATCAAGTATTGCAGAAACGCGTATAAATATTTTAAGTAAGTTGCCGATAACTCATCGAGAGGTTTCAAATGACGTCGGATAAAGACAAGAGTGACAAATTGTTGTATTGCTCGTTTTGCGGGAAAAATCAACATGAGGTGCGCAAGCTGATTGCAGGCCCTTCTGTATTCGTCTGCGACGAATGCATAACCCTGTGCAATGACATTATTCGTGAAGAAATACAAAGTTCTGATGAAATCAGCAAGATGGATAAGTCAGATTTGCCGGTGCCGCATGAAATTCGGGCCAGTCTTGATGAGTATGTAATAGGGCAGGAACAGGCCAAGAAAATTCTCGCTGTGGCGGTGTATAACCATTACAAGCGGCTAAAAAGCAACACCAATGATGGCGTTGAATTGTCCAAAAGCAATATATTGTTGCTGGGCCCGACAGGGTCAGGCAAAACATTGTTGGCGCAGACCATGGCGCGACTGCTGAATGTGCCCTTTGTGATGGCCGATGCAACCACGCTTACCGAGGCCGGTTATGTGGGTGAGGATGTCGAAAACATCATTCAAAAGCTGCTGATGGCATGTGACTATGATGTGGAAAAGGCGCAGCGCGGGATTATTTATATCGACGAGATCGATAAAATTTCGCGCAAGTCGGAGAACGCATCCATTACCCGTGATGTATCAGGTGAGGGTGTGCAGCAGGCATTGCTCAAACTGATTGAGGGTACCAAGGCATCGATTCCACCTCAGGGTGGCCGCAAGCACCCCAACACAGAGTTTTTGCAGGTGGACACTACCAATATCCTGTTTATCTGTGGTGGTGCGTTTGACGGTCTTGAAAAGATAATCCGTAACCGTTCTGAAAAAGCGGGAATAGGTTTTGGTGCAAAAGTGGTTAGCCGTGATGATCGCAAGGGCGTAGGTGAAGTGCTGCGTGGTGTAGAACCTGAAGACTTGATTAAATTCGGTTTGATTCCGGAATTTGTCGGTCGTTTGCCGGTGGTGGCTACACTTGAGGAGTTGGATGAATCCGCATTGATCCAAATTTTGACCGAACCGAAAAATGCACTGACCAAGCAATATCAAAAATTATTTGCGATGGAAGGTGTTGAGCTGGAGTTTCATGAAGGAGTGTTACAGGCTATTGCGAAGAAAGCGTTAACACGCAAAGCAGGTGCACGCGGCCTGCGTTCCATTATGGAACACTCTTTGCTCGATATCATGTT
>JBCKTV010000074.1:0-2235 GCA_038925365.1 Gallionellaceae bacterium | reverse complement strand
GGAAATCCGCTCATCACCCGATCCGCCAATATTGCCAATGCTTTATTGCTCAGACCTGCTACGGAATTTTGCTCATGTATCACCAGAGGCTTGCGCAACAACCACGTCATCAAGCCGCCAGGAAAGGTGATGTAACCCCCCATACCCAGCACCACATCTGGACGATACCGAAACAGCGCCACCGCGCTCTGCCATAAGGCAATAAGCAAATTAAATGGCAGCATCAATTTGCGCATCCATCCATTGCCACGTAAACCAGAAAAACGAACCCACGCAATTTCATAACCATGCTTGGGCACCAATTCTGCCTCCATGCTATTTCGCGCACCTAGCCAAGTGACATTCCATCCATCCGCACGCAGCACATCCGCCACTGCCAAGGCTGGAAAAATATGGCCGCCGGTACCTCCTGCCATGATTAATATCGATCTAGCCATGCAGTACCTCAGCTTTCTGGCTCATACTGGAAGCCCTTTCATGAGTCGCCTGTTTTCCCAATCAATCCGCAACAACATGGCAATGGCTACACAGTTAACCAGCACACCACTACCGCCATAACTCATCAACGGCAGGGTCAAACCCTTGGTTGGCAACACGCCCATATTCACACCCATGTTGATCATCGCCTGTATGCCTATCCAGGCGGCGATGCCTTGCGCCACCAGTGCGGCAAACAGCCGATCCAACATCACCGCTTGCCTGCCAATTGCAAAGGCCCGATATATCAACCAGGCGAATAACAGAATGACCGCGCTCACACCAAGTAGACCCAACTCTTCTGCTGTGACCGCGAGTAAAAAATCGGTATGCGCCTCCGGCAGATAAAATAATTTCTCCACGCTTGCACCCAGACCTACACCCAACCATTCGCCCCGGCCAAAGGCTATCAGCGCATGGCTTAGCTGATAGCCAGCACCATAGGGATCAGCCCATGGGTCCATAAAGCTGGTTACGCGCTTGATGCGGTAGGGCGAAAACATAATCAATGCAGCCATGGCAGCGGGCAGCGCCACCATCAACGCCACAAACATTTTCAGCTTATAACCACCCAGCCACAGTATGCTCATCGTAATCGCGCAGATCACCACAAATGCCCCCATATCAGGCTCTGACAACAGCAGCACACCCACCAACAACATCGCCACAAATATCGGCACAAAGGCTTTGACGAATGTATTTTTCACCGCGACTTTACGCACGCTATAGTCAGCCGCATACAGCACCACAAACAACTTCATCAACTCGGATGGCTGCAGATTGAAGATGAACAGAGAAAGCCAGCGACGACTACCGTTTACTTCCCTGCCTATGCCCGGAATCAGTACCAATATCAGCAGGAACACACCAAACATGAACAGATAAGGGGCAATGCTTTGCCATGTTTTCATCGGAATCTGAAACACAATTGCACCCGCAATCAATCCCACCGCAATATGCATACCATGTCGTAGCAAATAATAGGTTTGCTGATAGCCAGTAAATTTTGCCGCTTCTGCCGTGGCAATGGATGATGAATACACCATCACCAATCCCAGCGACAGCAATGCAGTCACTATCCATGCCAGCACCGTATCAAATTCAGCTGACTGTGCTGATCTTGGTGCTGTCAGGAAAAATGGTTTGATCCCGTCTATTAGCACTTAAGCTCCGCTTCCAGCGCACGCACCGCACTGATAAACATTTCGGCACGATGCACATAATTACGGTACATATCAAAACTGGCGCAGGCAGGGGACATCAGCACTGCATCGCCCGGCTCGGCCTGCGCAGCACTCAGCTTAACTGCCTCGTTCATATCACTGGCATATAGTTTTGGCACATCACACTCCTGCAAGCTGTGGGCAATTTTTTCAGCATCGCGACCAATCAATACTACAGCACGGGCATGGAGGGATACCGCCTGAGCCAAAGGAGAAAAGTCCTGACCCTTGCCATCACCACCCAGGATTACCACCGCACGACGCCCCAGCCCCTGGAGTGCTGCAACGGTCGCACCCACATTGGTGCCCTTGGAATCATCGTAATAAATGACTCCCTTGATTTCTGCCACGGCTTCCACGCGATGCGGCAAGCCCTTGAAATTACGCAGCGCATCCAGTAGCGGCGGCAACGGCAAATCGATCGCACGGCACAACGCCAGTGCTGCCAGCGCATTGGCGACGTTATGCTTACCTTCTATCATCAGCTCATTGGCCTTGAGCACGCGCTGCTTTCCCTGCACCAACCAGGTATCTG
>JBCKTV010000073.1:0-2346 GCA_038925365.1 Gallionellaceae bacterium | reverse complement strand
TGGTGACGATGTGACGCTCTACCACGGTGTCACGCTGGGCGGCACTTCATGGAAAGAAGGCAAGCGCCATCCCACCCTGGAAAATGGCGTGGTGGTGGGGGCTGGCGCAAAAATACTCGGCCCGATCACCATAGGCGCTGGCGCAAAAATCGGTTCCAACGCAGTAGTGGTGAAAGATGTGCCTGCTGGTGCAACTGCTGCCGGCATTCCTGCACGCATACTGGATGAGGCTCAGAAAATCGGTGGATTTAATGCTTATGGCATCGGCAATGATCAGAATGATCCCGTAGCCAAAGCCATACACGGCCTGCTCGGGCATAGCATGGTGGTGGATCAGCGCATAGCACTGATCTTGCAGCACCTGGAAAAATTGGGGGTACGTGTAGAAGAAGAACGTGCAACAACCGATAAATTTGATCCCAATTACCTGAATAAAATAGTTGATTAAACTATTCAACTATTTATGAACAAACCCGATATCCCCTTGCCCCAAGTTTCGGATAAACCTGACGCAAAACCCACAACAAAATCAGCTCACACGCCAATGATGGAGCAGTACTTGCGCATCAAGGCGGAACATCCCGATATGTTGCTGTTTTACCGCATGGGGGATTTTTACGAGTTATTCCATGAAGATGCGGTGCGTGCAGCCAAGCTGCTCGACATCACCTTGACCCAACGCGGTGCCTCCAATGGCCAGCCTATCAAGATGGCAGGTTTTCCGTATCATTCAGCCGAGCCCTATCTGGCCAAGCTGGTCAAACTGGGTATTTCGGTTGCCATCTGCGAACAGATAGGCGACCCCGCAACCAGCAAGGGACCAGTAGAGCGTAAAGTGCTACGTATCGTCACTCCAGGCACACTCACCGACTCTGCCCTGCTGGATGAAAAACGCGATAGCCTGTTGCTGGCCTTGCATGAACGCCATGGCAAAGTAGGCATGGCCTGGATGAATCTGGCTTCCGGTCAATTTTTTACCAGCGAAACCGACTCACACAACCTTGCGGCAGAACTGGAGCGCCTGCAACCTTCTGAAATTCTGCTGGCAGAAAATGCCACGCTGCCCGCACAGTACAAAACAGCCCTCAAGTCGCTACCTGTGTGGCACTTTGAACTCGAAACCGCGCGCCGTGGACTGTGCCAGCACTTTTCTACGCTAGACCTGGCGGGTTTCGGTTGTGATGATTTCACCCTGGGACTGGAGGCCGCCGGTGCATTGCTGGGCTATGCCAAACTCACACAAGGACAGAGCATCGCACATGTGCGCAGCCTCAGAGTGTACAGCGCCGAGAATTATGTGCGCATGGATGCATCCACTCGGCGCAATCTGGAAATCAGCCAGACTCTGCGCGGTGAAGCTGCCCCTACTCTACTTTCCTTGCTAGACAGATGTGCCAGCAACATGGGCAGCCGCTTGCTCAACCACTGGCTGCACCATCCACTGCGCGACCGCACGGCTCTGCGATTAAGACTGGATGCCGTTGCAAACTTATCAGAAGCCTGTCATCTGCTACATGGACAAATTAAACCCTGCGTTGATGTAGAACGCATCAGTGCACGCATTGCCCTGCGTAGCGCACGTCCACGTGATTTGTCCGGCTTGCGCGATACACTCAAGCAGATGCCCGCGTTGCATCACTCCTTGCAAAACAATACATCGCGCCTGATAGCAGAGCTGGCTTCTGCATTGCTGGCAAATCATGAGTTGACCTCATTGCTACAGTCCATGCTGCGCGAAGAACCCAGCAGTGTGCTGCGCGACGGCGGCGTGATTGCGGATGGCTTTGATGCTGAACTGGATGAATTGCGTGGTATACAAACCAACTGCGGTGATTTTCTGCTCGCACTTGAAACACGCGAACGAGCACGCAGCGGGATTGCTACTCTAAAAGTTGAATATAACCGCGTACATGGTTTTTATATTGAGGTAACGCACGCCCAGTCTGTCAATGTACCTGATGACTATCGCCGCCGCCAGACTCTCAAAAATGCCGAGCGTTACATTACCCCTGAACTAAAAGCATTCGAAGATAAAGCCTTGTCAGCAAATGAACGCGCTTTGGCACGAGAAAAATTTCTCTACGAACAATTACTGGATCTGCTTGCACCACACATAGCAGCCCTGCAACGCATCGCCTCCGCCATCGCCGAACTGGATGTGCTCGCGACTTTTGCGGAACGTGCTACAAGCCTAAACTTTAGCGAGCCAGTATTTAGCGATGAGGCAGTGATCAACATACGCAACGGTCGACATCCCGTAGTTGAAGCACAAGTCGAACAGTTCATCGCCAACGATACCAGCTTGAACAACAAGCGCCAGATGCTGTTGATCACCGGACCCAACAT
>JBCKTV010000072.1:0-2442 GCA_038925365.1 Gallionellaceae bacterium | reverse complement strand
CCCGATGGAGACATCCACCCTCAGTGGCGCAGATGGGGGGAGGTAAGGCAAATTTCAAAAGCTTAAAATTAAAAATAATGCCGCGCTAACGCGGCATTATTTTAAATGCAAAATCTGACTCTGATTTCAAACAACATCAAGCAACTATGTGCCCAATCCACCCATAGCAGCCAATCTTCATTATGCCTGCGAACTTCCACTCCCAATTCAAAGCGGACGCCGATTTCAAATTCACTCCTTGAATGGCAAATCTAACTTGCGAAATACCTCTGTACCCAACTGTCTCAGTAACGAGTTAATAAATTGTTTCTCAACTGACCATGCAAAAGCTAGTTCCCCGCGCAATCTAGGAATATCTGCCGCATCAAGCCTATCTTGAGAGAACCTGTATAGCTCAGAACGTAACCTACGCTTCTTTTCTCTACCAAGGGAAACAGTACCATCTGGTGTTAAAACCAACCCAACAAGTACACGCCTGAAAGCACGAGAAGTCGAGACCGTTTTTTTGTGATTAACCTCTAACTTAGGGTATTCGAGCTCTTCACATACGACTTGTACTTGCCGCACGATATCACAGAGAACCTCTTTTATATTTGTTGAAAAAGCAAGATCGTCTGCATATCTTGAATAAGTAACTTTGTGCGTTCGACAAAGCTGAACAATTATTTTATCAAACGTATACAGCATCACATTTGATAAATGCGGAGAACTAGGTGCTCCTATTGAAAGGCACAACCTTCCATTTTGCTTATCTCGCCAGCAAACTAACAAGCTTACTATGCGCGCATCTTCATGTGACATCTTTCCAACTTCGACCAAGTATCTCCGAACATCTGCCACTGCGATAGAAGGAAAGAAATTCGTGAAATCCATTTTCAGCAGGAATCTATTTTTCGCATGAAGTGCGGCGTGGTCACCTATGGATTTTCCTTCACGATATGCTGTTGCAACCTTATGAATAGGCAGGGATTGAAATACGCTGTTAATAAGCCAGCGCTGTATGAGTTTTATTTCAGGCGATGGCTGGGCAATTGTGCGAAATTGATTTGGCTGTCGTTTTGGGATCTTGTAGACCTTATACCTGTACTGTGCTGTAGCTACTAAATCTTTAAGCTCATCAGCAGAAAAAGGCAACTCTCTCAGTATCCTATCTATGATGCTCATTTCGTCTCGCCATCTTTTCTTATTAAGTCATACACGATTTTTCGATTCTTATCCCTTTCGATGTCTTGAGATACCCTAGCCTTTAACGTGGCTCTCTTAAATGAGGGCGAATTTTTATTTGATGTGTATTCGACATAAATTTTTTTGAACTTCAAAGGAAAGAAATACTGGGTGCCTACATAGTGCCGACTAGAAATTAGTTCGGTTTTGGCCAGCAAGAATAAAATCTGATCCAATCTCGCCATTTTTATATTTATTCCAAAATGAGATGCCAATTGTTGAAGTTCAGTTTTCAGGATCACCAGGAAGAGATTGATAAGGTCAAGGATAAGAAGTATTTCGTGTTGAGGGTTGGTGTTGGTATAACCCTCCGTGGCGTCGGCTCGTACCCTTTTTTTATCGAGCATATCAACTATACCGTCGATGTGCGTTATAAGCTGACTAGGTTTTACGTCAGGAATCTCGCATACGCAATGTTGAAACTTTTGCGTAACTTGGATGCTGCGGATTGGCCCCAAGCTAATGAAAGATTTTTTTGGGTGATGAGTATCGTTGACAACTACCATCAGTCGCTTGCTTAATGAAGGTATCTGAGAAAATGCACCAAGCTCGGCGATAGAACCGGGAGATTCAAGAAATACTAAGACAGCGCTGGTTAAATAACCGAGATCTTTTTCAAACAGTAGAAGATCAGAATATATAGCAAAGTCACTCCAATCTTCATAGCTCTCCGGCAATAGCAATAAATCTTTGATATCTTCGCGGTGTTCCAATATCCATTTATAAAAAGCGTCTCGATTTGATTTTGGTTTCGCGCGGCTTTTTTTTAGGCGTATGGTACCGCCGAATATTGCAATAAACTCTGGAAAAGAAACGACAGTCGCCTTATGGGGGTCGACTGTCGAAATGAATGACTCTATCGTTTTTAACGTCATTAAATGGCTCAGCAACCCTAAATTACAGGCACGAAGACGGACTCGCGCCCAACAGAGCGACAAAGGAGCGGATTGGGCGCGAGGCCGTCTTCGTGCCGCCGATGTCACTCAATCAATTACTGTCTGGCGATGCGCCCGACAATGGCATGTTAGATAACTAACGACCACAATTCACGTAACTGAGCTGATGGTATTATGGATTTTATGATCTCAGATTGCAATGGGTTATTTTTGACACGTTTCACATGCAACATGATGCCGCATTTTGCGGCATCATGTTTTGTTTTTGAATTCTGCTTTACCTTCCCCATCTGCGCCACTGAGGGTGGATGTCTCCATCGGG
>JBCKTV010000071.1:0-2505 GCA_038925365.1 Gallionellaceae bacterium | reverse complement strand
CTGCGACAGCTTTTCTGCCGCCTGTTTGCGTGCCGCACTCAGTTTTTTGGCCGCAGTTAGATACTGCTCGTGCGCAGCTTTGTCCTGCTTTGCCAGCTCGTCAATATCGGCATCGCCGCCTAGTTCTTCCAGACGCGCAACTATTCCCTGCAAAGCCTCTGGCAATGCTTCCGGGCTGACGCGGTATTTGCGCGATGCTTCTACGATTGCCGCCATGCGCTGCTCCTGCTCGCGCAACTGCTGCGGATCGGCATCCAGATCTTGCTGGTAATGGCGCAGGGCATACACCGACTCCTGCAACTCGTTCTGGGCACTTTCCAGCATGGTGAGGGTGTCTTGCAAACCCGCATCAAATTCGACGCCTGCACGTACTCTGGTGGTCAAGGCGTTCAACTGAGCTAGACAGGAAGTATCAGCTTCGCTCAACACCTCAACGCCGAATTGCGCGGTCTCCAGCAAAGTTGCCACATGCGACAGACGTGAATGTTCCGCCTGTAACTCATTCCACTGTGCCACGCTGAATTTCAAATTTTCCAGTTCGCGCCGCTGAAAAATCAGCAACTCACGCTCGGCCAGCACGGTGGCGGCATTTTTTTCCAGTTGCATGCGACGGTTGTGCAAGGTTTGCCAGTCGCGGTACAACGTAACCACGGCGCTGGCATCACGCGTCAAACTGGCATGACTATCGAGGATTTCACGCTGCGCATCGACGCGCAGCAAGGATTGATGTGCGTGCTGACCGTGAATATCCAGTAAAAATTCGCCCACTGCGCGCAGTTGTTGCTGAGTTGCGGTACTGCCATTGATAAAGCTGCGCGAACGGCCATTGGCATCGAGCACGCGGCGCATCAGGCACACGCCTGCATCGCCTTCGAGGCCTTGTTCCACCAGCCATGCCTGCACTTGCGGTAAGTTACCGATATCAAATTCGGCGCTGATTTCGGCACGTTCGCAGCCATGCCGCACCATCATCGCATCGCCACGCTCGCCTAGCGCCAGCGATAAGGCATCAATCAATATGGATTTGCCCGCACCGGTCTCGCCGGTAAGCGCGGTGAAGCCGGCGGCAAAATCGAGTTCGAGTGACTCGACAATAACAAAGTCACGAATACTTAAGTATTTCAGCATTTATAAAGGTTTATTCCAGAGTAATTTTTCGCGCAAGGTATGGTAGTAGCTATGCCCCAGCGGATGCAACAGACATACCGGCTCGGGGTAACGCGTCACCAGCAAGGTATCGTGCAACAGTAAATCAAAATGTGTATGACTATCGAAGCGCACACGTACATCTTCGGTGCTATGCATCAGGATTTCTATAGCCGAATTACCCGCCACAATGATAGGCCGGTTGCTGAGGGTATGCGGACACACCGGCACCAGTGAAATCACATCCAGCGAGGGATGCACAATCGCACCGCCTGCTGAAAGCGCGTAGGCGGTAGAGCCGGTAGGTGTAGCCACAATCAAGCCATCGGCACGTTGCGTATACACATACTCGCCATTGATGCGTACTTCAAATTCAATCATGCTGCTGCTGAAATTGCTGCGGTGTATTACTACCTCATTAAAGGCCAGCGAATTAAAAACCTGCTGCTCACCGCGCAGTACGCTGGCACCGAGCAACATCCGCTGCTCGGTCACATACTCGCCCTTCAGCATGGCTGCAATACTTTGCTGAACCGAGTTTAGCGATAAATCTGTCAGAAATCCCAGCCGTCCCTGATTTACCCCTACCAACGGAATCTTGAAGGCGACCAGTGTTCGTGCAATATTCAGCATGGTGCCATCGCCTCCCAGCACGATGGCCAAATCTACCACGCCGCCCATTTGTTCCAGCGCCAATACCCGATAAGGATGTTGCTTGAGGTGCTCTGCGGTCAGGGTATCCACCACCACAGTCACACCCTCATTCACCAGAAATGCTGCTAGCCGCAGCAGCGGCTCGGCTATTTCGGGGGTCTTGTATTTGCCGATCAGGGCAATGGTTTTAAACGAACGTTCCATAGACTGAGATTAAACCATAATGGGGGTTTAATGACAAAGCGAAAACCTTGCATTCATCCACGCTTAGCCCACTCCAGCTCACCAATCAGCTCTACATGGGTCAAATACAGCCTCAAGTCAAACTCGATCTGGTGGTAAGCAGGCTCCATGCTGATGCACAAATTGTAGAAAGCCTTGTTATGGTCTTTTTCTTTCAGGTGCGCCAATTCATGTACCGTGATCATTTTCAAGAATGCTATGGGTACATGCTTGAACAAGGATGCAACACGGATTTCATTTTTTGCCTTGAGCTTGCCACCCTGCACCCTGGAAATAGCCGTATGCGTACCCAGCGCTCGTTTGATAGCGCGGATATCGTTATCAAATAATACCTTGCTGGGGGTCTGTGCATTGCGAACAAAATTATTTTTTAGATCAATCACATAAGAATAAAGCGCTTTGTCCGTTCTGATATCGTGCAGCGATGAATATTTTTGCAGCAACACCTCAGACAGCTTATTC
>JBCKTV010000070.1:0-2523 GCA_038925365.1 Gallionellaceae bacterium | reverse complement strand
GCGTCCAAGTGTAGGACGCGGCGTTGGTATTACCCGTAGTCCCAGTATGGCTCTCGCTGGCGGCGTCGTGCGCTACCGCGGCCAGCGCCACATTCACCCCAGCCAAGGCAAACACCAGCATCCCCAGCAATAAAAAGGATATGAAACGCTTTCTATTTAAGCCCTGCATCAACGGCATGACATATCCTCACAGGTTATTCATCTCTAATGTCACATTCATCTGTCGTTCAACAAAATTCGGATTTCCCGCAACAAGACCTGTAGTTTGGGCTACAGCGATGAGTTGATATATTCTCACTATGCTGCCATTTTCATCCGCCAGGATAGAGTTACATGTTACCGCTACCGTAAAACCTGATAGCGTTCCCGCCAGCGCAGGAATAGTCTGCACAGTCGATCCCGGACGACAAGCCACAGCATACGCACCCGCATTATTCTGTAACAGCTGAAATGAGCCCCATTCTATGCCAGCGCGCGATGACTGGTAGGCTCTGCCGCCCAATACATCCAGTCTCGAACTTTGCTGCTGTATGCTGAAAAAGGTCACCATCCCCGTGCCCAGTCCTGCCAATATCACCAGCAGAAAGATAGCTGTAACCAAGCTGACGCCGCGTTGAAATGCAGGTTTTTTATTCATAATTTTAGCAATCGTCAGGGCGCATTACTGATTTGGGTTGCACTAAATAGCGTAACGCTTTCGAAAGAGGCAACTCCGCTAGGTTGGGTAATCGTCAGCGCCATCGTCACCACACTCAGGCGTTGCGCCACCAGACTTGCGTTATAGCTAAAGTTGCAACCACCGCCGGCTTGCGCACCCACATTGGTCGCAATCAGTGCTTGTTGCACTCCGCCAAGTGCCAATAGAGCAGCCACCGTAGTGGGCTGCACAGCCTGTATCGGATAACCCGAATAACGCGTAAGCGTGCCGCCGACTCCACCCACAGCAGGTGCGCAGACGTAACTCACGGGGGTGTTCACCAAATAAAAACGACACAGCGTGTTTGCACCTGTCGCAGCATTAACCTGACAGGCATCCAAGGGAAATTGATTAGCAGAAGCTATAACGAGACTATTTGCGGCCACGGCAGTGATTCCGCGACGATTGTGTGTAGCCCCGGTATTGCCAGCGTATGCATCCGCACCTGGAATGCCAAGGTTATAAAATACGACCTGATCGCCTATTGCCGCAGTAGGCATAGTCCCCAGCACTTCAAAGCATGTATCTGCTACACCAAAGTTTAGAACCGCAGCCGCAGAACTGCCACACACAGCAGAAGCGGCTGTCGCAGCTGCGC
Source organism: Gallionellaceae bacterium (assembly GCA_038925365.1). Taxonomy (GTDB): domain Bacteria; phylum Pseudomonadota; class Gammaproteobacteria; order Burkholderiales; family Gallionellaceae; genus 39-52-133. The sequence continues at coordinate 1,228 of JBCKTV010000070.1, read as the reverse complement.
TACGATAACGTCCACCGCCAGTGGTGGGTATAAATTCCACAAACAAGCCGTCTCCACTCACACGCACACTATTGGGCAAAGCCAATCTTAAATCACGCGAGATGCGGCGCACCACAATGTCCGCCACATCTGTCATCTCAGCACGGCGAGCACTATCTACATAACCCTCAACCGGCGCACGAATAAACATTGCAACCATGCCGCCGATGATGCCGGTAATGACGATCACGACGATCATTTCAATCAGCGTAAATCCGTGCTGTCTATCGCTTAAAACAGTAGAGTTTTTCATGCTTAAAATGAATTGGGAGAATCACGCATACGGTAACCATCCAGCACTACCCGGGTACCGCCTATGCCGTTGACTGTCACTGTAATTTGCAGCGCCTCACCTGCTGCTAGCCCCATTGCCACACCGGCATCGGCAATGACGATAGATGCAGTGTATCCACCCAGCGCGGCATTGGCGGTGCCGCTTATATCCCTGATAGCATTGATCACAGCGGTATCGCAGCCGGTGCTTCCTCCTGTCGTGTTTAAGCGGCAATTGGCATAGTCGGCTACATTATCCAATGGGGTAGTAGTGCTGTAGCGCGATTCACCGGCAGGCACAGGGCCTGCTCCCAATGTCTGCGCCATGCCTGCTGTGCACCCCGCAGCATTTACCGCTGTAGCAGCATTAACATCATCAGGATCACAAATAGTAAAAGGCATGGACTCTATTTCTACCAGCAAGGACTCGGCTATTGCCAGTGCCTGCTTGCCTATAATTGCGTCAGCACTGTGTCTGGTTACGGTATTCATCACCAACAGTATGCCGGCAAGCGCGACTGTAATAATCACAATAAACATGATCAGCTCTATCAGGCTGGCACCGCGGTTTGTATGACGTTTGATGCCTAACATGCTGCCTGCCTGTAAACATATCCAGTCTGTGGCGCAACACACACATTGCTTGTCGCAAAACCTGCAACAGCAATGCTTAATGGAGAGGCTCCGGCGAAGCTGGGCGCACCCAAGGCGCTAAAATTAAAATCCACTGCACCGGTCAGTGTTACCCCGTTTGAGTTTTCAATGGTGTAGGTGGTTAGTCCTGCTGGATAAGTGCCGATTGGGTTTTCTAAATCAGTATCGCAAGCGCCGCCAAAAGCAGAGGCTGTTCTCAACACCATTCTGCTTCCCGCTGCGAAAGCGGGAAAGCTGACACATACCTGTCGACGCTGTGAAA
>JBCKTV010000069.1:0-2565 GCA_038925365.1 Gallionellaceae bacterium | reverse complement strand
GCTGATTCAGTTGGTTGCCGGAGACAAGAAGGGGGTGCACGCCAAATTTTGGTTTGAACCCGAAGAGCAGGTAGTGGTGATAAGGTACCCAAAAGAAAATGCATGAAATTTTAAAATACTTGAAAGTACATGGCGACCGTCTCGATTCGGAAATCGCTAAAGCTCTGGGTTTGTCACTCGCTAAAGCGCATCAGCAATTGGCAGAGCTTGCAGCCGAGGGTGAGATTGTGACCTGCCATACGATACGGTTTGACAAGGGCAAGCAAATAGAAGGCTACAGTTGCCGCCTAGCCGGCTTTACGCCCAAAGCGGCACCGGGCAGAAAATCCAAGGTGCAATTGAAGTTGTCGTAATGTTGGATTGAACCCAGGTTGTCCCTTAGCGATAAGACTCCTGTAGGAGCACGGTGGCGTGGGACTCTGCGGGGTTCTTGTCCTATACGGAGCAGAGTGTAGTGTAGGGCAATCTCGGTTGAAACTAGCAGGCCTGTGTCTCAAACAAGTGTGTATTAGCGCCAATAGCCTTGCAACACGCAAGGCTATATCGCCGCAAGCTATCATCAAGATTTTATGCATTCTGGAATAATGCGTTAAAATCTCATTGTTGCGTATTCAGTCTATTCCTCATGTCATTTACCACCACCATTCAACCCAGCGGTCATAAATTTACGGTTGAAGCCCATGAAACGATTCTCGAAGCTGCCCTGAAGCAGGGTTATATCCTGCCATACAGTTGTCGCGATGGGGTGTGCGGGGTGTGCAAAGGTAAGGTATTGCAGGGTGAGGTGGATTACGGCAAGCATCAGGCCAGCACCTTGAGCGAAGCAGAAAAAAACGTGGGCATGGCGCTTTTCTGCTGTGCAAAACCCAAGAGCGACCTTGTCGTCGAATGTCGCGAAGTGAGCTCACTGAATGACATTCCGGTGAAACTATTGCCTACGAGGGTGCATAAACTGGAAAAACTGGCCGATGATGTAATGGTTATTCATCTAAAGTTACCCGCCAGCGAGCGCCTACAATTTCTGGCAGGTCAATACATCGATATCCTGCAAAAAGTTGGCAAGCCGCGTAGTTTTTCCCTTGCCAATGCGCCGCATGATGACGAATTCCTACAGCTTCATGTGCGCAATATCTCAGGTGGCAACTTTACCAATTACGTATTCACCGAGATGAAAGAACGCGATATTCTGCGTATCAAGGGTCCGTTGGGTACATTTTTCCTGCGTGAAGATTCGGACAAACCTATTATTCTTGTCGCTAGCGGCACCGGCTTTGCACCGATCAAAGCGATTATCGAACATGCCTTGCATGTCGGCCTCAAGCGACCTATGCACTTCTATTGGGGTGCGCGCAAACTGACGGACTTGTATATGCTACACAAGGCAAAGGAATGGGAAATGCGAGGCATCAAGTTTACACCGGTGCTATCAGATGCGCTGCCGGCGGATAATTGGAAGGGGCGCACAGGCTTTGTGCATGCAGCGGTGACGGAAGATTACGCTGACCTTGCAGGCTATCAGGTATATGCCTGTGGTGCGCCGGTGGTGGTTGAGGCTGCACATAGCGATTACACCTCACAACGCAAATTACCCAATGAGGAGTTTTTCTCCGATGCATTTACTTTTATGCCAAAAGACTAATTCGATTGTCACTTTAAAAGCGCTGTTAATCCAGCTCCATGGCCAGCTGAGAATATTTGCTAGCATCTTCGGGTTTTTGCAGTTTGTCCGCCAGCTGCGCCAATGCAGTATAAGTCGCACGGCTAGTTTTAAGACTATTACTGGCATCCAGGTAATTTTGTGCCTTGCCCCACAATCCATGATGCAGGCAAAGCTTGCCCAATGCTAGCAGCAATCCCGGATCATCGTTATGGAGCCTTAGCCATTTCTCCGCTTGTTCGATTTGACCTGAATTGTTTGCATCCTTGCAATCGCCGTACAAGGTAACAAGTTCACTATCCCACTGTGCAGCCAGGCTGTCTGAAATAATTTTCCGGGCACTTAGGCAATCCTGAAATTTCATAAAGTTGTTTGCAGCCATCGCAGCAATTTTGGAGCGTAGTTTGAATTCGTCAGGCACCGATTTCCATAGTAGTTGTAATACTTTGAGATCCTGTGTCTGAGCGCGCAGCTTTTCCATCCATGCCTGTTGCCGCATCTGCATAGCCACAACCGTGGCTATGCCCGAACGCTTCTCGAGTTGGGATACTACGTCCAGTACGCCATCCCACAGACGCGCTTGTTGCTGCGCCTTCAATTCCAATCGCAAAGCGCCTATATGTTTGTGTTTTACTGAGGTGTTGAGTTCCTTTAATGAGTTGAGTGCCTCTAGTGGTTGCTTCTGATCAAGCATGAACTGGGTTTGGGCGATCAGGCGCATGGTGGATACACCCACCGATTTTCCTTCTGTGCTAGCGAGGTAGCTGTCGCGTTTGTCAAACTCGCGCAGTTCATGTGCAGAACGTGCCGCGATAATGGGATTAATCCCGGATTGCTCGCCGGATTCCATAGCACGTACGGCGGCTTTTTCCGCTGCCGCATAACGACCTTCAAAAAAGGCAGTCAGC
>JBCKTV010000068.1:0-2571 GCA_038925365.1 Gallionellaceae bacterium | reverse complement strand
GCAAATACGCGGCATCATGTTTATGTAACTACCAACTCTACTACCAAAAGGCCGCACTGTGCTGCGAACGATCATCCGTAATGTTCAGATTGATTTAATGGTGCGCACGAAGAAATAAAACTGGGCACTGGATTATCATGGTTCAGATTTAACATTCGTCAAGACGTGACATGATTTTAAAGACGATATCATCGGTAACCCTATTTTCAAGATCTTCTTCAAGAATCTCATCTGGGTGAAATACGATGCCAATAAGGTCACGTGGTATTCCAACAAAAATCGTTTCATCTAAGTAAATAGGAATCACTGCTGCATCTTCAACGCGATGGGAAAAACACTCACGTTCAAATGTTGGCCATATTTTATCTCGGTGGTGCTTATCCAAAAGACAGATAACGAAGCGAGATTGATTACTGAATATTTCCGTGAACTGCTTATTCCATGTTTTACCAAGATAGTTAGCTTCATAGTGTTCATCGTAAAACACTGAACAATCAAGTGTTTTAAGTTGATCCACAATTAACCGTGCGATAGTGCGATTTTCACCGGCAAATGATATGGCAAAATCAAAATCGAAATTATGATCTCCAGTTCTGAATCCACACGCTTTCCTTAATTCATCCCAATTTAGATGCTTTACGTAATAGAAAAGTGCTGGATCTTCAATTGCAAAATGTTTTGTTTCTGAGTTGTAGTAGAAATATCTTTCGCATAGAGGCTTGGATTCAATCAAGGTGGAAAGACGCTTTTCCTTTATGTTATTGATGCTGCCACGAGCATCAGCATTAGCGTTAGCCAATTCCGTAAGGTCAACAATTGAGCTGTCCTGTTCACTGACACTCCGAAGTAATTTTAGATAGGGGTCGTTTGTTGATCGAAAACGTTTGCCACGACAAAACTCCTTAACGGCCTCTTGGTAAGAGTGCTCCAGTCTTTCTGTAACTCGACTGCGGAGTGATGCTATATCGAATTGCAATGTAAACTGACCTAACTGTGACTCCGTAACATTATTCATGAGGCAAATGGACTGACACACAAGTTGCGTTAGCCAATAGTCGCCCTTTGTCTCAGCAAATATTTTATTGTGATCTTCGAATTTAATTTCTAGTTTCTTTTCTCCCATTGAAATTAGCTCCGATGTTGCCTCGAGCGATGCTGGCTTAATTCGGTGAATTCCAACAATTATGAGCTTGTCAGATGGAAACGAAAATGGAAAATTTATCATTGACGACTTCCACCGCCTACCTAATGACATTCAGGCCAAGATTGCGAATATAGTCAAAATTGCTGCTGAAGAATTTGGAGAAAATAAATATCCGAAAGTTGTGATCATCGGAATAAATAAAGTTGGAAGTGATTTGATTCATCTCGTCCATGACATAGCCAAGAGATGTGGAATTCACCGAATTAAGCCAGCATCGCTCGAGGCAACATCGGAGCTAATTTCAATGGGAGAAAAGAAACTAGAAATTAAATTCGAAGATCACAATAAAATATTTGCTGAGACAAAGGGCGACTATTGGCTAACGCAACTTGTGTGTCAGTCCATTTGCCTCATGAATAATGTTACGGAGTCACAGTTAGGTCAGTTTACATTGCAATTCGATATAGCATCACTCCGCAGTCGAGTTACAGAAAGACTGGAGCACTCTTACCAAGAGGCCGTTAAGGAGTTTTGTCGTGGCAAACGTTTTCGATCAACAAACGACCCCTATCTAAAATTACTTCGGAGTGTCAGTGAACAGGACAGCTCAATTGTTGACCTTACGGAATTGGCTAACGCTAATGCTGATGCTCGTGGCAGCATCAATAACATAAAGGAAAAGCGTCTTTCCACCTTGATTGAATCCAAGCCTCTATGCGAAAGATATTTCTACTACAACTCAGAAACAAAACATTTTGCAATTGAAGATCCAGCACTTTTCTATTACGTAAAGCATCTAAATTGGGATGAATTAAGGAAAGCGTGTGGATTCAGAACTGGAGAGCATAATTTCGATTTTGATTTTGCCATATCATTTGCCGGTGAAAATCGCACTATCGCACGGTTAATTGTGGATCAACTTAAAACACTTGATTGTTCAGTGTTTTACGATGAACACTATGAAGCTAACTATCTTGGTAAAACATGGAATAAGCAGTTCACGGAAATATTCAGTAATCAATCTCGCTTCGTTATCTGTCTTTTGGATAAGCACCACCGAGATAAAATATGGCCAACATTTGAACGTGAGTGTTTTTCCCATCGCGTTGAAGATGCAGCAGTGATTCCTATTTACTTAGATGAAACGATTTTTGTTGGAATACCACGTGACCTTATTGGCATCGTATTTCACCCAGATGAGATTCTTGAAGAAGATCTTGAAAATAGGGTTACCGATGATATCGTCTTTAAAATCATGTCACGTCTTGACGAATGTTAAATCTGAACCATGATAATCCAGTGCCCAGTTTTATTTCTTCGTGCGCACCATTAAATCAATCTGAACATTACGGATGATCGTTCGCAGCACAGTGCGGCCTTTTGGTAGTAGAGTTGGTAGTTACATAAACATGATGCCGCGTATTTGC
>JBCKTV010000067.1:0-2609 GCA_038925365.1 Gallionellaceae bacterium | reverse complement strand
CTGCTGCCGGAGTTGGCAGGAGATCGAGAGCGTTTAATCAAGGAATTGAAGCGTCATCGTCTGATTCATGTAGGGGCTAATTTCTCGTTTGAGGATGAAGATGCCTTTATCGCAATCCGCCCGACCATCTTGGGCATTATCAGTGAAGATGCGCTGGTGGCTGCATTAGAAGTTGAAGGCGTGCCGGAAAATACAAGAGAAGCAGCGCAGGAAGAAATAATAGAGGTGACTGAGTGAAGCTGGAAAAACTAATCCTGGTGAACTGGGGTGCGTTGCGTTCTGACGAATATCCCATGGGAAACATGACCTTGCTCACCGGTTCTACCGGCTCGGGCAAGTCGACCATGCTTGATGCGCTGCAAACCGTGATGACGGCGGCCTATCCGAATATTTTCAACTATAACCCCGGGCAGGATGAAGTCACTCAAAATTCCCGCAATAGCAAATCCAAACGGACACTGTGGTCATATATCACCGGTGCGGAAGACAATCTGTTTGCCCGTCCGCATGGGGCACATGGCTATATCGCAGCAGTGTTCAAACCCAGCGAAGGCGAGGAGGAGGGCGAAGCGTTTACCGCGCTGATCGCCGCAGCAGCGCGGGTAGATGGCTCCGGCGGCCGCCGTCAGGCAGTACCAGAAAAACTGGTTCTGCTGATTATTGATGGCGTTGGTCTGCATCTGGACGACCTGATGAAGCGCACGCTGGATGACACGTTGGAAGTCATTCCGGTGGAAAAAATAGAGTCTCACCTCAAGGTTAAATACCGCAATGTCACCAGTTTCCGCGATGCCAAGCGTGAGTATTTATGCCAGTTATATGGCCGCTTCCGAGGGCAAAAGTCGGTTTCTTTTGTTGAAGCCGAGCTAGCAGCCAGAGCTTGGAGCCAATCTATAGTACACAAGCCTATAGGCAGCGTGGATGAACTGGTTAAAACACAAATTCTGGAACATGACCCGCAGCAGCTGGTGCAACGCATCTCGCAAATCAGCGATTTAATGCGTCAGGTGCATAACCTCAGGGTGGAGGGCGAACGACTGAAAGACAATGTGGTGCGGCTGGAAAGGATCAGCAATGCTTCTGAGCGTGTTACCAGTGCCCATGAGCTTTCAGCACAATATCAATTGCTCGCCTCCAGATTGAGTTTGCAGGAAGACGAACAGGGAATTGATGCTGATAACAAGGCAATGAACGATCTGAAGCGTAAAATCGCGGAAGAAACGGCGCAGATTGACGGCATGCAGCTGGATAAAAAAGCCCGTAGCGCTAGTCTGGTGCAAATCGCCGCCCGTCTAAGCGGGATGCCCGCTGCCGATCAAAAGCTGCGTATTGATGAACGTTTGCAAGCAGCACGCGTGGCCGCTAAAAATACGATTGCCGTTCTAGTGGAATCCCTGGGTGCTGCCGATAAGCTGCAAACCACTGCCAAAACCATCACTGGCATGCAGTTTCCCTTGACGCATCGCATTCTGAGTGATGCCGGCAGTGAAGTGGCTGCGGCTCTGGCGCAATCCAGCCAGGTACCCTTCACCGTTGTACAGAAAAAATTTGCAGCGCTCAATATTAAATCAGATGAGTTTCCGCGTGCTGCTATGATTTTGTTACAGGAACTGTCCAGCCTGGACGACAAGTTTGCCAATTTGCACGAGGTGATCGCAGGTACCCAGGATAGCTTTGTCGCTGCTGTGCATGGACAGATCGAAAAAACAAGGCAAGAGTTGGATAATACCCAAAACCGCGAAAAGGAACTCGCCGAGCGTAAATCCAATCTGGCCGCAGGCGGGGCGGATTACCCCAGAGATATTGGCGTAGCCCTCAAAACCTTCAAAACTCAGCTGCCTGAAGCCAATGCGCAAGTACTGTGTGATTTGATAGAGCCCGTTCATCCGGAATGGCAGGCCGCCATTGAAGGTTATATGGGGGCAGCCCGTTTCAACTTTGTGGTGGATGACAAATGGGAAGCTAAAGCCATTGAATTTGTTAAAACTCGCCACCTGCGGGCCAGCGTGGTTCAAGGCAAGCTATGTCTGAAAAATGCCAAGCCTGAACGGGTAGCATCGGACTCCATCATCCATGAACTAAAAACCCAACACCCGGTGGCGAATGCCTATCTAATTGATTTATATGGCAGCGTTATTAAGGTGGAAACCGCTGCCCAGCTTGCCAAAACGTTGCGCGGCGTGATGAGAGACGGCAAAGGTTCAGGTTCGCGCACCATGTTTACCGGTAATGTATCCGCGCTGGTGTTTGGCAAAGCCTCTCAATCACTAGCCTTTGAACGCATTGCTTCGGATCATGCGCAGGCAGAAGCACAAATGCAGGAACTGCAAACGCAGCTCACTTTACTCAAGGGTCTGCTGACTTTGGCCGGATCAGTGAAACTGCCCGACTTTGCCAACTTAACTGAGTTGGATAGAGCTGCGCGAGAAATAGAATCTGCCTATGCCGATTTGTCGCGGCTGAATCTGGACGAAGTAACCCAGCTGGAAGAGGAAAAGCTGTCGCTGCAAATGCAGATTGAGGCCATGGATAAGGCTGCGCAACAGGCCAGCCAGCGCATAGGCAGCTTTGATAGTAAATTGAATCAGCTATTACAAACCTTGAGCCGC
>JBCKTV010000066.1:0-2717 GCA_038925365.1 Gallionellaceae bacterium | reverse complement strand
AACGACAATGCCTTCAGCCTTACCGTCGTCGATATACTTGCACGCCGCTTTAGCTGCCAGACGACCTTCAGTAAAGGAACCCGATGAGAATGCGTGCGGTGTTCCACCTACCGCATCACCCGCACCAAACAAACCTTCAACAGTGGTCATGCGGTTATAGCCCCAGAAATATTCTGGAGGAGACAAGTCTTCAGGACCCGAACACCATGCACCACAACCCGTAGCGTGCGAACCCATAACGTATGGCTCAGAAAGTGTTAATTCTGGGTTTTCGTATTTAGGATCAACGTCAGTTGCCGCCCAAAGTACCGCTTGACCAACGGTCATGCCCAAGAAGTTATGCCAGCCGATCTCTTCAAGATGCGGATCCTGGAAGGCTTCCATGGTCACCATGGAAATTGGACCGCGACCAGCATTGACCTCATTGAGAATTGCATGGTTACGTAAACAGGTTGGGATCGGTTTGTGGGACAAGTGCTGTCCTTCCGTATCCAGGTATCCCTTGCCGACCATTTCCGACAGAGCCGGGAACCACTTGGATTCATACTCTTCACCATTACAGTTTTGGGTATAAGTCTTGAGGTGCAAGAAGTAGGCGCCAACAGGGCCGTAACCATCCTTGAATCGTGCCAGCACGATACGGTTTTCCATCTGCGTCATCTTCGCGCCTGCTTCGATCATCAGACCATAGGCAGAGCCAGAAGACCATGGTGCGTACCAGACGCGACCAGCACCTTCACCGACTGAACGCGGCTTGAAGATCATAGAGGCACCACCGGCACCACAGATAACAGTTTTGGACTTAAATACGTGATAGTTACCTGTACGTACATTGAAGCCAACAGCACCCGCAACGCGGTTCGCTTTGGCATCATCCATCAGTAGGTGGGTTATGCATACGCGGTTGAATACCTTGTCTGCTGATTTTTTCGCAGCTTCGGCAACAATCGGCTTGTATGACTCACCGTGTATCATGATCTGCCAACGACCTTCACGCAGGTAAGCACCTGTCTTCGTGTTTTTCATGATTGGCAGGCCCCACTCTTCAAACTGGTGCACCGTTGAGTCAACATGGCGCGCCATGTCAAACGCAAGATCCTCACGCACCATGCCCATCAGATCCATACGCGCATAACGTACATGATCTTCCGGATTGTTTTCGCCGAAGCGTGCACCTATGTAACAGTTAATCGCGTACAAACCCTGAGCTACCGCACCAGAACGATCAATGTTTGCTTTTTCGGCAATAACGATTTTTTTGTTCTTGCCCCAATATCTGGCTTCAAATGCAGCACCAGTGCCACCCATACCAGCACCAGCTACCAGAATATCGATATCGTCTTCAACAATTGTCTTGTAGCTCATTAGTAGTAAACTCCTTCTTTAAGTTTTAAGCTGGCAAACTTGAGCGTGCGCAATGCGCCATCATCCATACGGATATCTTTTGGCTCAAAACACAATAACTCACTGTCACGCATTTCCTTGCTTGGAGCTGGCATCTCATCAAATTTTGGAAGACCCGAACCCCATGGTTTTGTCGTGATAGGTGCCAACAGCTCCATATCTTTTAGACCGTTACGGAACTTGATGCGCCAAGCAATCGTGCCTTTTTCTTCATCACGAATTACTCGAACCGAGCTACCCAATGGGGTGAAGTCTGCATAGCCACGCACATCAATGGCTTGGTGCGGACAGGCTTTTACACAGGAGTAACACTCCCAGCACATGTTGGGCTCAATGTTGTAAGCACGACGTAGGGTTTTGTCGATGTGCATGATGTCAGATGGGCAGATGTCTACGCACTGTCCACAACCATCACAACGTGTCATATATACGAAAGTTGGCATTAGATTCTCTCTCTATTCAAATAAAAGTTAAATTGATGCTAGTAGTGGTTAGGTGACTCACGTCTAATACCGTGTCCCATATAAACCGGCTTCTTGCCCATATATTGTGGGATATCAGGGAACTTTGCTTGTACAGCAGGATCTGTCAGATCGTAATCCAGAGGCAAATTCTCTTTTGAACCGTCAGCCACGGTGACACGCTTCTGAAAAGCGGCGGCGGGCTTAAAGAACATATGAGCGAATTTTGACCAGAGTACGCTGCCAAAAAGTGCGGTGCTCGAGATGATGAATAAGATGAAGAACAGAGTACCCCATCCAGCCGCCCCTACTGCCATCCCTTGCGACTGCACATAAGACCAGATCAAGCCGAACGTAGCAGTGGTGAGCAGCGAGATAATAAATATATCTGCGCGTTCAACTCGATACCACGGATTACCTTCTGCAGACACATCAACGCGGATAGCAAACCAGAACCAGTATCCACCCACGCAAAGCATGATCGCACCGATATGCCAGAGTTGCGGCAGGATGGCCGGTGTAGATGTCGCCGGTGCCGAATAGCCAAAAATCATAATGGCGGTTGTGGCAGCGAATATAACGAAGCCATACATAATCAACAGATGAGAAATCCTGCGTCTTGTATTTTCGAATTCGCCAGAAGTTAATACTTCGTTTACCAGCACTTTAACTGCAATCGAAGCTTGTTCTCCGGCTCCAACTTCACGCTTTGCACTCTTCTTCGCTTTTTTCGCATTTTCGAAAAAGTACTGTGCGCTTTTCTTGTGTAGCATATCAAGTACTGTCCCACCGATCACCAGCAGGACCATCAAGATGATGTATCCCTGCATGACGTCGGGTGAGATTACTGCC
>JBCKTV010000065.1:0-2734 GCA_038925365.1 Gallionellaceae bacterium | reverse complement strand
GCGACCTCTCCGTGATCATGGAGCATGCCATCGCCGGTACGCTTAATGAAATCGAAGCGGAGTGGGATATCCGCGCAGCTCTCGGTGTAGTCATGGCCGCGCAAAACTATCCTGATACACCGCGCCTGGGCGATGTCATTACAGGTATTGAGAAAGCAACAGAAGACTCGCATATATTCCATGCTGGCACCGCCCTCAAGGATGGCAATGCGGTCACCAGCGGTGGCCGCGTACTATGCGTCACGGCGTTGGGTGGCAACGTCAGTATGGCGCAGCGACACGCGTACGAAGTAGCCAAAAAAATTAAATTCGATGGTGCACAGATGCGCCACGATATCGGCTTCCGCGCTATTGTTCACAAGAAGTAGAAAATATAATTTATCCACAGAGATCTCAGTGGCTTTTCTCTGTGGCCTCTTTACACGCAAGGGGTAGGCCGAGTTTGTAAGGGGCTAGCGCAACAACTACGCTCTGATCTCTGTGGCAATCTCTTTTCGTATTTTACAAATCAGGAGAAAGTAATGGATAGCGCCGCAGTTAAAGAATTTCTGCTTGGATTACAAAATAGAATTGTTGCAGGGCTTGAACAAATCGACGGCAAAAAATTTACTCGTGATCGTTGGGATCGCGCCGCTGCTAGCGGCGGTCCTGCGGCGGGGCTCGGGACAGGCATCGGAAAAGGTGAGGGTATCAGCTGCATCCTCGAAGAAGGTAACGTGCTTGAACGCGGTGGTGTCGCTTTCTCGCATGTACAAGGCGACAAAATGCCCGCCTCTGCCACAGCGCACCGACCCGAGCTTGCCGGCTGTAGCTGGGAGGCCATGGGCGTGTCGCTGGTAATCCATCCGCGTAATCCCTATGCGCCAACCTCTCATGCCAACGTGCGCATGTTCATGGCGAAAAAGCCCGATGGCGACACCGTGTTCTGGTTTGGCGGCGGCATGGACCTAACCCCTTATTACGGCTTTGACGAAGACGCCGTGCACTTCCATCAGCAGTGTAAAAACGCGCTGAGTCCATTTGGCGCAGAGCTGCATCCCAAATATAAAAAATGGTGTGACGAATATTTTTACATCCCGCATCGCAACGAGCAGCGAGGCGTCGGCGGCATCTTTTTTGACGACCTCTCCGAGCCCAATTTCGACACCGCCTTCGCCATCCAGCAAAGCGTTGGGAATCACTTCCTCGCCGCCTACGCGCCACTGCTAGAGAAGCGCAAAGACACTGACTACGGCGAACGTGAGCGCGACTTTCAACTCTACAGAAGAGGCCGTTACGTAGAATTCAACCTCGTCATTGACCGTGGCACCATCTTCGGCCTGCAATCAAACGGCCGCACCGAATCCATTCTACTTTCCATGCCACCATTGGTAAAATGGCGTTACGACTGGCACCCCGAAAAAGGAACGCCGGAAGCAGCGCTGTATGAGAAATTTATTATTCCCAGGGAATGGGTATAAAAATAAAACTGTTGCCCGGGAAAATCCATCGCAATGCGACTATGTTGAATTATGAAGCTATCAACAAGTACATTTTTAGCACTTGACTCCGTACTAGGCTACAGCAGTACAGTATCAAACATATACAAATCAAGGAAAAAGTGATTTTATGTCAGAGCAAAAAAACGGAAAGTTCGCTTTATTTACCGGCGGGTTAGCTGCCATACTTGCTTCGACTTGTTGTCTGGGGCCATTGATATTGGTGACATTGGGCTTGAGCGGGGCGTGGATAGGCAACTTGATGGTGCTTGAGCCTTATCGCCCCATCTTTATCGGAGTGGCATTAGCGGCTATGTTCTTTGCGCGTCGTCGCATTTTTCGTCCGGCGCAGGACTGCAAACCGGGAGAGGTTTGCGGTATTCCGCAGGCGCGCATGGCTTATAAAATTATTTTCTGGATTGTGGTGTCGCTGATTTCGGTTGCGCTTGGATTTCCCTATGTTCTTCCCTTATTTTATTGATCAGGAGATTTATATGAAAAAATTATTTGCCGCTTTTGCACTTGCTATATTCGTCGTCACACCTACGTGTGCTGCTACTCAAACCGTTACGCTGTCGGTACCAGACATGAGCTGCTCCGCTTGTCCATTTACGGTGAAAAAAGCTCTTTCGAAGGTGGATGGTGTCGGCAAGATCAATGTGAGTCTGGAAAAACGCGAAGCCGTTGTTGACTTTGATGATACAAAAACCAATATCAACAAGCTGATCGAAGCGACAGCGTCTGCGGGCTATCCTTCCAGCCTTAAGCAGTAAATATTGTGCTGTTATGCACGCTGTGCAATGAAATCAAAAAAGGAATAGCGTTATGTCTGATTGCTGCATAACACCCGAGAATAATCCGGTAAATTCAAAAAAACGTTGCTGTCCCGGTAGTGGGGGCGAGTGCAACGAGGTGTCGGCAAAAACTATTTCTCATCACATCAAGCAATCGTGGAAGTGGCAAGACAATGGCGTACATTATTATTTCTGTGATGATCTAGCTTGTGACATCGTTTACTTTGGGAATGACGATTCACTCATCTTGAAGTCACATCTGCGCACCCTGGTGGGCGTGAAAGAAACCTCCAATGATACACTGGCCTGTTATTGCTTTGGCGTAAGCAAGGCTGAAGCAATAAACGACTCGAACATACGGGAATACGTGATGTCACAAACAAAGCAAGCACAGTGCTCATGCGATGTCAGTAATCCATCGGGGCGATGCTGCCTGAAAGATTTTCCGCGTGCACCCAAGTC
>JBCKTV010000064.1:0-3158 GCA_038925365.1 Gallionellaceae bacterium | reverse complement strand
AAGTATTGCACCCACAGAAAACAAAAGTCAATCGAAAATTGTGCTAAAAGGCACGGGGCAAATCTTGCCCTACGCCCAATTACCCAATTGGCAACAATGAGTAATTGTATTTATGTAGCAATCAATCTAATCTGTTTAGACTGCGGCGCGCACTTATTTTTATATCAAAGTCACATGATTAATTGGGCCGCCTCATCGCGCCATGAGATACTGACATCATATGATTTCTCTAGTTGACATTGCTTCAATTTCTGCTGCGGTAGTATTGGCCGCCTTGGGAGGAGATGCCTTTCTCAAAGGTGTGCTCGGCATTGCCGGCTGGTTACGCCTGCCCAAGCTGCTAGTAGCCACCACGCTCGCCGCCTTCGCTACTTCAAGCCCAGAGCTGACAGTCTCCACCATCGCCGCCCTAGAAGGCACGCCGGAAATCGGCTTGGGCGATGCGCTGGGCAGCAACGTCGTCAATATCGCACTGATTTTAGGCCTAGCACTTTTGTTCGGGCCGATCCGTGCACAGCGCAAGGAGTTGGGGCGAGACTTTGCGCTGGCATTGAGTGTGCCGCTACTCACCTTGTGGTTGGCGTCAGATGGCACCCTGTCGCGCCTTGATGGTGTTTTTCTACTGCTGCTTTTCTGCCTCTGGATGATTGCTATCGTGCGTGACGGTGTACAAGCGCGTGCTGCCGCAGCGCCTGTAGCCACGCCACCGCTGCCAACCGGGGCACTCATCTATGGGCTGTTAGGGCTTGCCGCCCTGATCCTCTCCGGCCACCTGTTTGTCAGTGGCGCCAGCGGCATTGCCATGGCTTTCGGTATCGACGCCTATGTCATCGGCGCCACCGTGGTTGCGCTTGGCACCTCGATGCCGGAACTGGTCACCGTCCTCATCAGTCGCTGGCGCGGCCACGACGACATCGGCATCGGCACCCTGCTTGGCAGTAATCTGTTCAACGGCATGGCCATCGTCGGCGTCGCGGCCAGCATCCATCCGATTCAGGCACCGCTGGCGGAAATCACCGTCACCCTCGCTTTCGGCGCCGCTGCCGTGCTGCTGATGATCCCCAACCGCGCCGGTCTTATTAGCAGCAGCCGGGGCATCATGCTGCTCACGGCCTACGCCGGTTTCGTGCTGACGACAATAATTATGCAAGGCGAATAAAGGCACGGGTGGACATAAGCGCAGCGTTGCCGCGTGGGGAGATAAAACGTTTGCCCACTAGACTATCAACTGGCAGATTTACCCAGCCACTGGACGATCGTGGCATACATCTTGTTTGGATCAATTGGTTTGGTAATAAAGTCATCCATGCCCGCTTCCTGGCAGCGCAGCCAGTCTTCATTTCTTGCATTTGCAGTCATGGCAATAATGCTGGTATGGTTCCACATTGGGTTAGCACGTATTTGCCGAGTTGCTTCCAGACCATCCATTACCGGCATCTGCATATCCATCAACACACAATCAAAAGCTTGAAGCTGCATTAACTCAAGAGCCTCTTGGCCGTTGTTAGCAACCGTGACAAATGCCCCTTTCATTTCCAGTAACTCGGTTGCCAGCATCTGATTCACCAACACATCTTCAGCCAGCAAAATTCTGACGCCTGACAGTGCTGTCAAATCAATCTGCACTTCTGGCATGGCAAGTTCTGCCATTGTTCCTTTATCCAGCGTGAGGTTGAACCAGAATGTAGAACCCTTGCCGGGCTGGCTTACAACGCCAATTTCGCCCCCCATCAGTTCAACCAATCGTTTACTGATGGCAAGACCGAGGCCAGTGCCGCCATATTTACGTGTGGTGGAGCTATCTACCTGATGGAAAGTTTGGAACAAGCCTGCAATTTCTTTTGCAGTCAAGCCCACGCCGCTATCCTGCACTTCAAAGCGCACCTTGATGTGCTCATCCAAGGTGGACAGAATTTTAGTGCGTACGACAATCTCTCCCTGGGCTGTAAATTTAATGGCATTGCTAATTAAATTAGTCAGCACCTGACCTATCCTTAAGGCATCACCTCGCAAGGGTTGTGATAAACCTGGATCTAACTCCATCGTCAGAAGTACGCCTTTGTTGCTTGCGCTAGTGCTCAGTTGGCTATTGAGGTTATCTAGGGTTAGTTCCAGTAGAAAGTCCGTCTCATCAAGCTCAAGCATGCCGGCTTCAATTTTTGAGAAATCCAAAATTTCATTGATGATTTTCAGTAAACTCTGGCCAGAATCTTGAATAATGGTCAGGTATTCCCGTTGCGTGGGATCTGTCTCCGCTTGCAATGCCAAATAGGCCATGCCCATAACGCCGTTCATCGGAGTACGTATTTCGTGACTCATGTTGGCTAGGAATCGACTCTTGGCCAAATTAGCAGCGTCGGCTGTTACACGAGCAAGTTGAAGTTCTACGGTTTGTTCTGCGACCATCTCCTGCAAGTGGTCGCGGTGATAACGTAACTCGTTTTCTGCTTTTATTCGAGCGGAAATATCTCGTACTGTCGCTTGTAAAAATAATTCGTTTCCAACCTGCATGCGCGTGAGCTGCACATCGGCTGAAAATCTCTCGCCATTAAGATGCATACATTCCCACTCAAAAAAAATGAGAGCCTTCGTGCATGGCTTTGGCAATTGCCTCCCGCGCAACCTCGCTTGACGGCCTGCCATCCGGTTGATACTTTGGCGATACATCCCATGGGCCACATTTAATAAATTCAGCTGCGCTTGCAGCCCCGAACAGTTCGAGCGCTGCCTGGTTCGCCCGGGTAAACTGCCAGGATGGTGGCATCAATATCACTAACGCATCGCGCGAACTCTCAAATAGTTGTCGGCTCATCTCCTCACTCTCAAGCAATTTCTGGTTCAATTGCTCCAGTTCAATTGTTCGCGCCAGTTGCAGACTTTCTTTTTCGCGCCGTAGCATATTAAAGCGGTCAGCCAGAGCCAGGGCTAATAACAGCATTTCAAAGGCCGAGCCGATTTGCAGGGAGTTCTTGGTGAAAGTATTGCTGGGTAACACACCGCTGTTTACCATCACGGTCACGATAGCGCCAACCACCAGCATAAAAAAGGCTAGCAGGAAGAAGTAGGCGCTGCGCTGTTTTTTTAAAACACATAGCGAGGCAGCAACAGCAATCAGCAGCGCGGTAGCGAGTATAAGCAGTGCTGAAGGCTTAAGGAAA
>JBCKTV010000063.1:0-3235 GCA_038925365.1 Gallionellaceae bacterium | reverse complement strand
CCGCATGACCGATGGTCAAGGTCGTACCGTGGACTTTAAAAATACCGTGATCGTGATGACCTCAAATCTGGGTGGGCAGATGATCCAGCAAATGCAGGGTGACAATTATCAGGAAATAAAGCTGGCGGTGATGGGCGAGGTGAAAACCTATTTTCGTCCCGAGTTCATCAACCGTATCGACGAGATCGTGGTATTCCATTCGTTGGATGAAAAGAATATCAAAGCCATTGCGCGCATCCAGTTGGGCTATCTGGAAAAACGCCTGGCCGCGATGGAAATGCAGTTCGACATCACCGATGCCGCCTTGTCGGAGATTGCGAATGCAGGATTTGATCCGGTGTATGGTGCGCGGCCATTGAAGCGGGCGATACAGGCGCAGTTAGAGAATCCCTTGTCTAGGCTGATACTGGAAGGACGTTATGGGCCGAAGGATACGGTGAAGGTGGACTGTGTGAATGGCGTGATGCGGTTTGATAAAGGCTAAACCCTAAATTCCCCCTAGCCCCCCTTTTTCAAAGTGGGGAATACTTAATGCTCACAAATGATCTGATTCCCCACTTTACCAAAGGAGGGCTAGGGGGGATTTGCAATGAACAAAGCCGGATCAACCATAGCCCCATTCAAAATAACACTCCAGTGCAGATGTGGCCCAGTGGCACGGCCTGTTTGGCCTGATAAACCTATCTGCTGACCTTTGTTCACCGTATCGCCGCTGAGCACATCGATTTTATCAAGGTGACAGTACAGGGTAATCAACCCATTGCCATGGTCGACAAATATCGTTTTTCCATTGAAGAAGTAGTCATCTACCGCCAGCACTTTGCCATGTGCGCTCGCCTTGATGGGGGTGCCGCGTGGCACTGCTACATCCAGCCCCGCATGGGGTGAGCGGGGTTGACCGTTGAAGACTCTACGCAGGCCGAAGTTGCCGGACAGTCTCCCTACGGCAGGAATTATGAAATCCAGATCGGTATTTTTTTCATCACGCCAGTGGAGTTTGAGTTCCTTGATGGTGGCTATTTCGCTCACAGCGCGAGCTTTATTTTCGTCTGAGAGCTCTACTTTGCTGGTGTCTTTTAGGGTGATGTGCTGCACGGGATATGTCTTAGACTTGACCTTGAAGGATTTCGTTTGTGTTTTACCCGCTATTTTTATATCCAGTTTATACGAACCCGGCTTAAGTCCCAGTGGCAGGCCAATCACGGCGACCCATAGATTGTCATTGGCAGTCACCAGCACGGCTTGTCCCTCAAACCATGCTTGTGGTTTGTTGGCTAGCGTTAATGCGTTAGCAATTGTCACGATGGCAACGCCGCCGGGTACGTTGGAAGATGGTGGGAGTGCTGCATGGGCAAGCAGCGGCAATCCAAGCATGAGCAGTGCCAGATAGCTGTGTTTTGCGATAGTGGTAAGTGAGTGCATTACATTAACCAGCGTTTTTTAATCAGCCGATAGGAAAGATAAAACATCACTGATCCTAGCAGGCATAAATAGATCCAATCAAATGACATATTCGTCAAACGACCTTCTTCCAGTAGTATGGATTGCATTGGTTGATACAGCTGGTATGAGGGCAGGAAGGGTGCGACGGATGTCAGTTTTTGTGAAACATCGGCCATCGCGGAAGGCAGTAGATGCGGCAAATAAAATATGACGCCCAACGTCCTAGCACTTGCCTGATTACGGCAGAGGAAGCCTAAGAAAATTCCGTAAGCGCTAAAGCAAAAACTACCAGCGAGTATGATCAAAACGTAGTCGAGGAGGTGAGGTGGTTTGAAATTGCTTAACAGGTGCAGCAGCAATACCGACGCGAAAATCAGGATCATACCCAGTAGGAGTTTGGCGATCAGCCATTGCACTTCGTGGATGGGAGTTTGCAGCAGGCCGAGGAGCAGTTTTTTCTCTTTTTCTTCGGCAATTTGTGCCGGTAGTATGATGAAGCCAACAAGTAGTACCACCATCAAGATCCAAGTGGGTAAGGTTTGTCTTTGAATGCCGCCTTCGTGCAGCGATTGGATATCGCGGATCCAGTCTGGACCTCTACCTTCAGCTGATTTCTGCAAGGCTGAGAAACTCTGCACCACGGCCACGGTATGCATTGATTCTTTCTTCAAAACAATCAATGCTAGGCTGTCGGAGGCATGAGCAGTTTTTATCAGTAGCCCGTCTATGTTGTGTTCCTTCAATAGATCTATGCCTTCAGCTTCATTCTTGACCCATGTTGAAGCAATGTGCTGTTCGGCTGCCGCGACGGCCTGTGTCATCACAGCTGGATAAGCTTCACCGTCTATCATGCCGATTTTAATTTTTGCAGACTCTGTGCTGCTGCTATCTATCAAATTCATGGTGATGAACACAAACACTGGAATGAATAAAATCAGAAAGAACGTCTTGTTCTTGACAGCGATTGCAAGATCGTTGAGTAGGAGTATGTAAATATTTCGCATAATGATGCGTACAGATTTTCGTGGATTTCGGACTGGAAATATTCTTGCGGTTCGCCATCAAACACCAGGCTGCCCTGGTGTAGCACCATGATGCGTGTTGCCAGGTTTTTAATTTCTTCAGGTCGATGCGAGGTGAACAGGATTGTTTTTCCTGCGCTATGCATGCTGCTCATCAGGCGGTAAATTTCCCGCGTCATCTCGAAGTCTAGGCCGGATGTTGGCGCATCCAGCAATAACACAGCTGGGTCTGAAAGCAAGGCACGCCCTATGCTGACCCTTTGCTTGAGTCCTTTTGAAAGTGACTGTACTTTGCTTTTGCGAAAGGGAGTTAGTTTAAACTCCTTGAGAATTTCTTCAACACGTTGAGAGGAGGTCAGGGTGAGATTAGCAAAAAGAAGGAGGTTGTATTCAACCGAGAAAAAATCAAAAAGGTTGGGTGTTTCAGGAATGAAGCCAACTTTCCTCACCACCTCACTTCTGTGATTAAGGTCAATTCCGTCTATCATGACAGTGCCAGCATCTGGAACTATCCAGCTCCCCAGCATTTTCAACAGTGTGGATTTGCCCGCGCCGTTATGACCGACAATGGCAATCAACTCGCCTTTTGCCACTTGAAAGCTGGTAGCTGTCAAACCTCTGTTTTGATCATACAGCTTGGTCAGGTTTCGAATGTCGAGCTGCATGAATTATTGTTCTATTCTGGATGTGATTGTTGCTTAGTGCTGAATGTTGTGAATACGGAGCACACAGTGCTCCGTATATTGGAATAAATTCTTGTCTGCCTGACC
>JBCKTV010000062.1:0-3431 GCA_038925365.1 Gallionellaceae bacterium | reverse complement strand
CTATGTGCCCTCGCGCGATATGTTTATCGAGAAAGATTCCAGCATCAATGAGCAGATAGAGCAGTTGCGACTGTCCGCAACCAAATCTATGTTGGAACGCCAAGATGTCATCATCGTCGCCACGGTATCGGCGATATACGGTCTAGGCGACCCGGTGGATTACCGTGGCATGATATTGCACCTACGCCAGAATGAAACGGTGCCGCAACGCGAGATCATCAAGCGCCTGACCGACATGCAATATGATCGCAACGATATTGATTTCACCCGTGGCCATTTCCGCGTGCGCGGCGATGTGATCGACATCTTCCCGGCAGAAAGTGGCGAGCATGCGCTGCGCCTGACCCTGTTTGATGATGAAGTCGAAAGCCTGTCCCTGTTTGATCCCCTCACCGGGCAAATATTGCAGAAAGTAGCACTCTATACCGTCTATCCGTCCAGCCATTACGTCACCCCACGCAGCACTACATTGCGCGCAATTGATAAAATCAAGGTCGAGCTGGCGGAACGCATCTCGTTTTATCAAAAAGAAAATAAACTGGTTGAAGCGCAGCGCATCGAGCAACGCACACGCCACGATCTGGAAATGCTGATCGAGATTGGCTTTTGTAAAGGCATTGAAAATTATTCGCGCCATCTCTCCGGGCGTAATGCAGGCGATCCGCCGCCAACTTTGCTGGATTATTTACCGCCGGATGCGCTGATGTTTATCGATGAAAGCCACGTCACCATTCCGCAAATTGGTGGCATGTACAAAGGCGACCGCGCGCGCAAGGAAAATCTGGTCAACTACGGTTTCCGTCTGCCCTCAGCAATGGATAACCGCCCGCTACGCTTTGACGAATTTGAAAAATGCATGCGGCAGAGCATTTTTGTGTCAGCCACCCCGTCTGTGTATGAAGAAGAACATGCAGGCCAAGTAGTCGAACAGTTGGTGCGCCCAACCGGCCTGGTTGATCCAATGATAGAAGTGCGCCCTGCCACCACCCAGGTGGATGACCTGATGTCTGAAATAAACCTGCGCGTCAAAGTGGGCGAGCGTGTGCTGGTAACAACGCTGACCAAGCGCATGTCGGAAGACCTCACCGATTATTTATCCGAGCACGGCATCAAGGTGCGCTATTTGCACTCGGATATTGAAACAGTAGAACGCGTCGAAATTATCCGCGACCTACGTCTCGGCATGTTTGATGTGCTGATCGGCATTAATCTGCTGCGCGAAGGGCTGGATATTCCCGAAGTGTCGCTGGTGGCGATACTCGATGCCGACAAAGAAGGCTTCCTGCGCTCACGCCGTTCATTGATACAAACCATAGGACGCGCCGCGCGCCATCTGCATGGCACCGCCATTTTATATGCGGATCGCATTACCGACTCTATGCTCTAACGCAGATTGAGCGCTGTTAGCATCGACAATATTGGCATATCCGAGCATGCTAAGCGCATCGAGTATAAATTTTCGCAAGAAATCATCGTCGTCGACCACGAGAATTTTTAACTGGCTATAATATTGATAGGGAATAGCTGCGCTATTCGTGGCTTTGTTGTCTTGATCCACCACGAAGTTATAAAAACTCCTGATATCCATCGGCGGTGCAATAAAATCGCCCTGTGCCATATCGCAACCCACTTCCTTCAGCGCGTCCCAGACCTGCTGCGACTCCACCCCATCGGCCACACATTTGAGTTGCAGCTTGTGCGCCATGGCGATGCTAGCCTCGATGACGAAGCGCAATGCTTCGTTGTCGGCAAAATTTCTCACAAAATACTGGTCTACTTTCAGTTCGCTAAAGGCGATGAGCGTGAGTTGATGCAGGCTGGAAAAGCCGGCGCCATAGTCATCGATGGACAGCGGAAATCCGTTGATGCTTAAACGCGCCAGATTTTCCAATGCGTGCGCGTCTTCGGTCATGGCCGCTGAGGCGGTAATTTCCAACACGATGGATAGAGGCTCGATGCCAGCCTTGCGCACTAACTGGGTAATCTTGTCCGCTAGCGCGGTATCGTCCAGTGACACCAGTGACAAGTTAACCGAGAAGATTAATTTATGGCCTTTGTCCTGAAACAAACGGCAGGCAGTCGCGGATTTTTCCAGCATCAGGAAAGTCAACTTGTCGATATTGCCACTCTGTTCAAGCTGCGGGACAAAAGCTGCGGGGAGAATCACGCCCTGCTCTGGATGTTTCCAGCGCACCATCGCTTCAGCGCCCACTAACTGGCCATTTTTCAAATTTACGATGGGTTGAAAGTAAGGCTCAAATTGCCTGTTCTGGATGCCTTGCAATATTTTCTCCAGCGTAAAGCTGGTGTTGGCGACAGCTTGCTGCAAGCTGTTCTGTGTACGCTCAAATTTTGCAAGCAGCGTCTGCAGCTTCGCCAAGGTAATGGGTTTCTCGACCACCCCGAGTAACTTGATGCCATACAATTGCGCCATCTTGCCAGTCGATGCAAGCAACTTACTAGACAAGGCACTGGCAATGATGATGGCAATGTTGTGCTTTTTCTCTCCCAGATGCCTAATGAACTCTAGGCCATCCATAGTCGGCATATTCAAGTCGCAGATCACGATATCCACCGGCTTATTTTTCTCCCCCCGTATCATTTCTATCGCCTGCCTGCCATCGCTCGCCTCGCTTACCGACAGCACCTTCAGCGAATGCAACATTTTTACCAGCATCCTGCGCTGAAAATCATCATCTTCCACTACCAGGATATTCAGCTCACTCATGATATTTTCACTCGGATTCATCATTTCTCTCTTATATTTTTAACAGAAATTCTTCCAGCTGAGCAATCGCTTTGTCCAACGCTGTCATTGCTGACCTTGCACCGGCCATATCGCCATCCCGTGCCGCCTGCTCGATGTCTGCGCAAGCTTTCGCCAACTCCATTGCCCCCATCATCCGGCACGAGCCTTTCATGCGATGCGCGGTTTGTTGCGTATTATTCTGCTCAGCTTGCTCTAGCACTCGGGACAAAATTGCGTGGTCGGCGCGAATATGTGTATGGAAATCCAGCAACAGCTGCCTCTGCTCGGCACTGTCGGGCACAACCTGTTCCAGCACTGAATAATCGATGGGTCCCATGCTCTCTCCTCTATCTGCACTTTGCAATGCGGGTTCGCTGCCGTCTGTTGCGGCGATGGAGAGCCACTTCGCCAGCATGTTTTTCAATTGTGCCATATTGCTCGGCTTCACCAGCAACTCATCCATACCAGCGTTACGGCAAATCTCCAATTCCTCTGCCATTGCACTGGCTGTCCAGGCGATGATAGTCGTACGGGGCAAGCTTTTCTCGGCCTCGATCTCGCGTATCGCCCGTGTAAGCGCATAGCCATCCATCTCCGGCATATTGCAGTCGGTGATGATCAGCGCGTAGCCCCCCTGTTGCCACATCGACAGCGCGACTTTGCCATTCTCCGCAGTTTCGGC
>JBCKTV010000061.1:0-3476 GCA_038925365.1 Gallionellaceae bacterium | reverse complement strand
GATCAGACAGACCCTGAAAAGAGAGGGTTCCCCACTTTGAAAAAGGGGGGCTAGGGTGGATTTAAAAGTGTCAAGAATTAAGTAACTCATAATAGTATTGAATTGTAATTAGTTCACTTTTAAATTAGAAATGGAATTAAATGTGATGCTGACTCCTTTAGTTTCCATGTCGGCCATTGTCTTACGCTAATAACGCATAACGCTTCGGCAGCGATTCCCAGTTTGTTGCAACCAGCAAGTCCGCCGCATTGGTAAGCTGAAATCTAAACGACCGGATCGGCAAGCTTACCGGTTGCGCCAAAGATCTCGCGTACCCCAATTCAAAGAGCCAATATTCGTCGATGTTAGCCGAATCAAGTTTGCCGGCCTGTTCAATGGTCATGTCGCACCGCTTAACCAGCCGAACCGACTTAACATCGTAGAGATGCGTAATGACTCTTACCTGACTGCCGCTGTGATGCACCCCGATGGCACAATGGCGAACCTCGCGAATCGCATTTCGTTCAATCGATTTCTTTTCGGTGGTGCTCAATGGTGTGTGGTACCAACCGGCCGTCCCCAGCTGGAATCGTTGCAGGTATTGCTCGTCACGACCCGGCCCCAATGATGCTGCCAATGTTAAGTCGTCATACCGCCCCAGATACGTTCCCATCAGCGCAATGCGGGCAGAGTCTTCCGCGAAATACCGATCTGGCTCGGGAATTCTGTATGTTACATTCATATTGCCGAAGCGAGCTTCAAAAAAATCATACAGCCACTTGTTGGGTCTGCCGGGCAACAATGGAAAGCCGCCGATATCCACGGCTTCAATGGCATCTTTGTATGGATTGCTTGTAGTTTCCTCGTCAAACCATCCCGGATACAGCACAAACGCACCCAAGATCGGGCGTATTTTCTGCTGCTCTCCATCATCCTAAATCCGGCGATCAAATAGTTGAATTTCGGATAACCCACTGATTGATATTCAAAATGGCACAAGCTTTATATCACCTAAAAGTGATTGCTCTGAAATCTATTTTTCGAATAAATCATGTAGTTATGATATTTATGTCAATTCAATCGCCGGATTTAGGATCATCGGTTTTGTGAATATGAATGAGCGCATCGCGGTAGCGGTGCATCTGGTTAATCGCGTCATCCGGTGCTCGGTCTGCGCCGTTTCCATCGTCGGCTATGCGGTATTTGGCATCGAATATCCATTGGACTTTTTCACCTTTTAAAAAGGTAGCCTCAAGGAAAATATCGGGCTTTTGCACCGTGGTCCACGAGTAAATTTTGCCAAACGCAGGGTCTTTGGTATTGGAGAAAACAGGCTCGTGCGCCAGCCGAATTTTGATGCCGTCCGCTCTTACATGTCTGGCCCTCCGCATTGGGGTACAGCGTCGGCATCCCGGATTTAATCATTTCGCGGCTCAGTGACTTGCCTGTCGGTGTCCCCTGTCAACGCTTCGCTACAAACTTCGGATGGGCAACGCATGACTCGGGGCAAGACAGTTCGCTACACCTTCCTAGTATTGGACTTTCACAAACTATCACTTGCCAGTTTGTGCTGGCGCGCACCCCATAGATTTACTATTGATTCACTCTGCCTACCTATTTTTCAACAAGAAGAACTTCGTGATGACAGCCAAGGCATTCAACAACGATTTTTAACAAATCAAGGCGGCTTCCACACTTTCCGCAGCAATCTGGCTGGTCAGACATAATGTAGTAGATAGTGCCATTATCTTGCTTTGCTGTAAGCGGCATAAAAGTCTAATGGTTTAGGGATGAAAATAATTGATGCCGACACGAAATATTCTTAAATTTCTGTAAAGCCAATTTCTTTCAGATAGCTAAAAGTACCATCGTAAAACTGGGAATTTCGGGTGTGGTCATCCGCATCGCCTTCTGGAACTACCAGCACCATTCCTTGACGAGCTCTAGTCAATAGAACTCGATAAGCATTCTTTAGGTATTGCTTTCGCTCTGCCTTTTTTATATTGTTCCACCGGTTCCCGCAAAATGAATGATGACTCCATCCGGCTGGCATATATCTGAAATCCGCATCCCATACAACGCAGGCCCAATCCAATTCCAAACCTTGGACGTCAAACTCAGTTGCAACATCCTCCAAGTAGTACGACGAGCGCACATCATCTTTTTCGTCCAGAAACCAGTGAACAGGATCCATAGGCGATTTCACATCAATTGCATGAGGTTTAAGCCGTTCAGCTTGAGATGAAACGACCAATCCATAGCGTTCCGAGCCACGCGCCTGCCCTTTCAGCCACTTCTTTGCTTTGCTTAAATCGCGCGTAATTACGAGGGGATATTTTCCTCTCACCTTCTCATAAGTTTTTCGTGCAGAATCAACTTCAAGGTCGAGCATCTGTTTAACTAAAAGTGAAACATCTTCCGCCCGGAATGAGCGCATCGACACAGCCAAGTGAAGTCCATCGTCATACTTCACATGTTGGCGTGTCTTCAGTTCATTCAGTATTTTTTCTGCGTTATATTCGCTATCTGTAAGGCGCGATGAAATATAAATATGCCAATCTGGGAATGACCGATTTATCGAATCAAGCCACTCCCCAATGCCAGCTTCACCCGTATTGATTTCCTGCCCGCCGCCTACAAGGCAAACGATGACAGCCCAATCTGCATGCCGATTCATGCAAGAAATTAGAAACTCAGGCTCTGATTGGTTAAAGTTGGGCGTGCCTTTCTTCCGCAGCATGAAAGAGGAAGTTTGCTCCATGTTCCATGCTCGCTGAGCCTCATCAAATATTACAACGTGTTCCACTGGCGCTCGAGTTTTATCAAGGAGGCACTCATCACGGAAGTGATGCACATTTTGGATGAATGTTTTTACATCGCTCCGTGCAGCACCAATTTTCTCCTTACGACCCGCGACCTTTCCACGCTGCACTTTGTCGCGTGCCAGTGCTTCGCAAAGAATTTTCACAAGCGGCGCATTTCCAGACAAATAAACGCTATACATATCATCTTCTGCATCAATGTGTTTTGTAGCCACATCCAACCCAACTAATGTTTTCCCTGCACCGGGTACGCCAGTCACCAAGCAAATTACTTTGTTCGAAAGCTTCTTTGATGACTTGATGATTTCTGAAATGACTCCGGATGTTTGACTAAGGTTAGTTGCGCTTGCGTCCCTACGAGTGATTTCAGAAACAGAATGGTTGTTGTATAGCGCTATCGCCGCTTCGATGATGGTCGGCGTTGGACAGTAACGTCCGCTCTCCCATTCATTAACATCTATAGTGTTTCCATCAATAAAATTTAATACATCTGCCAGGACATTACCCAGTTGAGCTGTGTTTGATTTAATCGGGAATAACAATTTGTCATTTTGCGGAGTAAGCGAAACTATTGAAGTAGTCGCTCTTGCATCGGTGGCAATCAAAATAGGAGCGATAAATTTATCGTGACTCGAATCGTGAAAATTCTTCAAATCTAATGCGTAGTCAAAAACC
>JBCKTV010000060.1:0-3705 GCA_038925365.1 Gallionellaceae bacterium | reverse complement strand
ATGCAAACAACAACAGGGGAAGGATCAATCGCTTGTTCATTTATTTCACCTATAAGCTGAGAATATATTTGTTCTACGGGTTAATCGGACATTCTGAATATATTGAGAGTATCCGCTTGTGCGTAATTTTTCAGGAATGCCGACGTTCATGTTTTTTACGTCGTTCGCTTTTTAGCGCTTCCTCGTCTCTAATCAACATCTCCAGCTCTGCTGGCAAGCCGCGGGCACGCAGATACTTTTCTTCTCTGATGGAAACCCATGGCAACAGCAGGAATACCGAGAAGTAGAATACCGTGGCGAACTGTCCCAATAAGGCGGTTGCTGGTGTAACCGCTTTAGCGCCTACGTAGCCAAGCACAAATATGTTTACGATAAACAGGTAAAACATGGTGCGGTAGGCTGGACGATAACGCGACCCTCCGGGAATTTTTGAGCGATCAAGGAATGGCATCGCCGCAAAAATCAACACGGACAGTCCCATTGCAACAACACCACCGGCCAGGTCAGGTACGGCGCGCAAGATCGCGTAGAACGGCAGGAAATACCATTCTGGAACGATATGAGCCGGTGTTTGCATGGAGTTGGCAGGGACATTGTTTGACGCCATGATCAGCGTGTCAGGCAGGAAGAATACAAATACACTGAACACGATCAGGTACACCCCTAGGCCATACAAATCCTTGATCGTAAAATAGGGATGGAAAGGGATGTTGTCTTTTGCCGCAAGATTAATTCCGGATGGATTGCTGCTTTTTACGGTGTGCAACGCGATCAGATGAACTATCACGCCACCGACAATAATAAAAGGGAACAGGAAATGCAGCACATAGAAGCGGGTCAGTGTTGCGTCACCCACCTGAAAGTCTCCACGCAACCAGATCACAACGTAATCGCCTATGAAGGGCGTGGCGCGGAATAGGTTGGTAATGACTGCTGCGCCCCAATAAGACATTTGTCCCCAAGGCAACAGGTAACCAAAAAATGCGGTACCCATCAACAGCAGCAACAGGCCTTGTCCGGTCCACCACATTAATTCGCGCGGCGCCCTGTATGAGCCATAGTATAGGGTGCGAGCCATATGGATATAGATGATAGCAAAGAATGCTGAAGCGCCGCTTGAGTGCAGAAAGCGTATTAACCATCCATAGTTCACATCTCGCATGATGTGCTGGATGGAATCAAATGCCATGTTAATGTCGGCCTTGTAATGCATGGCCAGAAAGATGCCGGTGACTATCTGTATGACCAGGGCGATGCCCGCAAGCGAGCCAAAATTCCACCAGTAACTCAGATTGCGCGGCGTAGGATATTCGACGAGAGAATGCTTAACAAAACTGGTTAGTGGAAAGCGCAGGTCTATCCACGCGAGAGTGCGTTTGAACATAGAAATCTCCAAAAGAATTAGCCGATAAGGATTTTGTTGGCGGTTACGAATTTGTAGGGCGGCACTTCGAGATTTTTGGGCGCAGGCCCAGTAACAATTCGGCCGCTGTCGTCAAACACGCTGCCGTGGCAGGCACAAAGCCAACCAGAGGGGCTGCGGTTTGGTACGCATCCCAAGTGTGTGCAGACGCCCACTACCACCAGCCATTCTGGGTTTTGCACGCGCTTTTCGTCGGATTCAGGATCTTTCAGACTGACTGTTGCCTGAATTTTGCTAATTTCTTCAGGCGTGCGATGAACGATAAAAACAGGTTTCCCCTGCCATGCTACGGTGTGTGTTCCGCCCGGTGGAATGTGAGAGATATCAACTTCCGTGGTGCCGCCTGCCAGCACATCCTTGCTTGGATTCATGCTGTGTATAAATGGAATGCTCGCAGCAGCTACTCCACCTGCCCCCACAACTGTAGTTATTGCGCCCAAAAAATTTCGACGCTGCGGGTTATCTACACTATCCGATCCAGACATGCTGACCTCCTGTAAGTTGAAGTTGATAATAATTCTTAACTATATAACTTTTTTTACGTATATTCAAGCTCTAGGCATATGTCAAGCATGCGGATGCCTAGAAATATCAAATATTTATTTTTTAATGGTAACAGTTTTTTTCAATGTATTTCTGATGGCTTCCGGGCACTCCATAATGTTCATGAAACTATTGCTGCCCATCATTTTCAGGGTAGGGAAGTTCAATGCAATACGGAAACGTGCATATAAGGCAATCACTTTGTTGCCTGTCACCAAAACTTCATAAGGCAGGTGAGCAGTGGACTTGATGTCTTGGAAGTCGATAACACTCATGATGTATTGGTCAGCTTCAGGGGCACCGGTCATCAGTGTTCCGAATTGTGCGTCCTGCCCGGGTGCGATTTCCTTGGTAACTTTTGTGCTACCTGGCTTGCCTGACATGGCAACGCCGAACAAGGCTTCTTGTTTGCCCGGAACATCTATACGGTAAACCTTGGTGACGCCTTCGGTTTTGGATGCAAGGCCGGCTTCAACAGCTGCGATTGCTTCATCATAGCTACCATATTCAGCCAGAACGCTAGGCTCATCGAAGTATTCCATACCAAACATGTAATGGTATTTACGCATTTTGGCGGCAGTTGCACCTTTACCACCATACTCCTCGGTTTTACCCAGGGCTTTTTCCAGTGCAGCGTAAACACTGCTCAGATCGCCCTTCATACGGTAGCCATTAGCCATGTATACAGGGTTGGTATAACTGACCTGAATTTCATTTTTGACCTTGGTGATCGCAACGCGTTGCGCAGCACCAAAGCCACCATGCTCGGATTGAGCCGCATTTTTTTTCATCTCGTCGTTGGTAACGATCAGTATGTTAGCGGTGGCGTATGGGGTGTATGTACCTACTACTATAAAACCGTTGGCAATTAATGCAGCTTTTACTTCATCTGTTTTAGCGGCTAAATTGCCAGCTCCTTTTGAGGCAAGTACAAAGGGTTTTAACAGTACGTCAGAGGCAGTTGCCGTATTTAAGATAAAAAGTGTCAGCATGGCGAATAACATTGTTTTAATTATTTTCATTTTTCTCTCCCATCATTAAGTAGTTTAAAAATTAACTTTGTCTTGCTGTCAAAGGCAGTGTCGCACGTAGTGCGACACTCAACGGCGTACCCCTTGCGAGTGTATTCCAGTATCTAAAGCTTTCTTGATATTAATTGCTGTATATCGTCTCTTTCAACACTTGTATAGCGTCGATACTCCTTAATCCGGCAACAGATATTGACTCAATACATTCATTTTTTAAAAACGAGCATATATTCCCGACGCTTGTAAAAAATAAGCCCACTAACAATCAAAATTAGCAACGACGGAATAGTCTGGCTGATAGGTGTATAAACGAGGTGAAAATAAACTGCGCCAACCATGATGATAAATATGCCGAGCGCTGCCAGCGCACTCAAAGGGCGGATCAACAGGCCAATCGCACCGGCCACTTCACATGCACCGATGAAATAGCCAAACCATACAGGCAGACCCAGCACAGCAAAACTGATATGCAACTCTGGCACACCAGCTAGCTTTGCACTACCCGCGAATAACATCAGAATTGCAAGTAATACCGATGCAAACGTAATGCCATACTTTTTTAACGATTCCATTTCGATTCCTTTCATAGTGAGCACAATGTGAATATATCAATGATACGCGGCAACCAACATTTTCAATTGTATCGTGAAATCAAGAATGCAACACACCACTAGCAGACTGTCGGACTTAGCTTGCTAATAAAGAAATCCA
>JBCKTV010000059.1:0-3939 GCA_038925365.1 Gallionellaceae bacterium | reverse complement strand
TTTAGCTTGTATGGGCCAATTTGCATGGAGGTTTTTCCTAAGGGAAGGGATTATAAAGGAAGCGCTGAAGCACCGCCATGCTCGATTGAAATTACAGTTACCTCATTATGTTATTATTGGACAAATTCCCCTGTTAATCATTAAAGTGCGCCTCTAAAATGGATTTTGATGTTGTCATCGTAGGTGGCGGTCTGGTTGGCGCCAGTCTGGCTGCAGCCCTTAACTCAAGCGGTCTGGATATAGCCTTGATTGAGAGCCAGACCATGCCCGTGCCGGCCCAGCCCAAGCGTTCCAAACAGGACGATTGGGATAGTCGTATCTATGCCATCAGCCCAGGTAATGCCAGCTTTCTTGAGGAATGTGGCGCATGGCAGCATTTGGATATGAGCCGGGTGCAGCCTGTGGCTGCCATGCGTGTGTTTGGTGATGAGGGTGCGGAGCTGGATTTCAGAGCTTATCAAATTGGTGTGCCGGAGCTTAATTTTATTCTGGAAAATCGTTTGTTACAGCAAGCGCTGTGGCATGAGTTGCAACAGCAGGACAACCTTACTCTCTTTCACCCCGCGCGTTGCGCCAGCCTGAGCTGGCATGAGCAATATGCACAGTTGACACTGCAAGACGGGCGTGACATTCGCGCCAAATTGATAGTGGGTGCTGACGGACGGGACTCCTGGCTACGCCAGCAAGCAGGCATCTCTGCTACCCCTACGCCTTATCATCAGCATGGGGTGGTGGCTAATTTTAGTGTAGCGAAGCCGCATCGTGGCATTGCATATCAATGGTTTCAGCCTGACGGTATTTTGGCATTGCTGCCCTTGCCGCAGCAGATGGTTTCAATGGTGTGGTCGGTAATCCCGGAGAAATCAGATGTTTTACTGGCGCTGCCACATGATGAGTTATGTTCTATGGTTGCCGCTGCTTCGGGGCAGATGCTGGGCGAACTGAAGCTGGTGACACCGCCTGCGGCCTTTCCGCTGCGCATCTTGAATTTGCCGCACATCATTGCGCCACGCTTGGCGCTAGTGGGTGACGCAGCACATAACGTGCATCCGCTGGCAGGTCAAGGCGTTAACCTTGGATTCCGCGATGCGCGTGAGCTTGCCCGTGTCTTGCTCGACCGTGGCGCACAAACAGATTGCGGCGACATGCATTTGCTGCGCCGTTATGAGCGCGCGCGGCAGGAGGATATCGAAGCGATGCAGCTTGCAACCCACACACTAAAACATTTATTTAATAATAAAAATCCGCTACTACGAAACTTGCGCAACGTCGGACTGTCTATTCTCAACAGGCTTGCGCCTGTAAAGAAAATGCTGGCTCGCCACGCTCTTAATTGACATGCTCTCTATAAATTAACTTGGGAATTCTTCATGCTTAAAGCATTATTATTGTTACTCGCCGTCTCATTTTCTCCTTTCGCCTATGCAAACGAGGCAGAAATAAAAATTACGCTACAGAAAAAAGTCCCGCAGATTGGCCCGATAAACCAGGTTGTTAAATCGCCTGTTCCCGGTCTGTATGAAGTGATCACACAGGATCGTCTGTTTTACACCGATGACAAGGCGCAGTTTTTGATTGATGCGGTAGTGTATGACTTGAAGAATATGCGCAATATCACCGAGGAACGTTCGCGTAAGTTATTTGCTATCGATTTTGATCGTCTGCCTTTGGAAAATGCAGTTAAGGTTGTGCGGGGTAAAGGTGAGCGCAAAATTGCGGTGTTTAGCGATCCCAATTGCGGCTTCTGCAAGAAGCTGGAAAAGGAATTTTTAAATATCGATAACGTCACGATTTATACCTTTCTGTACCCGACTTTTCCAGGATCTGAAGAAAAGTCCCGCGCTGTTTGGTGCAGCAAGGATAGAGCCAAAGCATGGACTGACTTGATGCTGAAGGGTGTAACGTCACCCGCAGAAACATGCGAAACGCCTATTGCAAAAAATATGGCACTGGGTAAAAAATTGAAAGTGACCGGCACGCCCGCGCTGGTTTTTGCCGATGGAACGCTCAATCCGGGGTATATGCCCGCAGCTCAGCTTGAACAGGCGTTAACCGCAGCGGCGAGTCGCTAATCCAAAATCACCTCAATGCCCTGGCAACCTATAGGACTTACACGCGCAATTTAACGTAATATATTGATTATATTGAATTTTTATTCGTTATTATGAAAAATATTGCTACACCCACAGAAATCCGACAGCTTACAGTCAATGAAAATCCAGACGAGGTTTGGGCCAAGGCGGTTGATGTCATCCGGCATATCAGTCCCTGCTATAACTTTACTCTGGCTCGCAGTGTTTTTTCTGACGTGTTACGTTTGTTTCGCGGCGAATTCCCCGGCTATTCAGCTATCAAAACGCCATACCATAATTTGCACCACACAATGGATGTGTTCATCTGCGGGGTGAGGTTGTCGCATGGTGTTCATGTTTCCGGCACACCGCTGGCTGACCATGAGCTCACCTGCATTATGCTGGCGACGCTGATGCACGATATTGGTTATGCGCAATTACAGGATGAAGAAACCGGCACAGGCGCCCAATACACCCTGACGCATGTTGGCAGAGGCATCAAGTTCATGCGGCAGTATCTGCTTGATAACGACTACCCTGCTGGCTATGCTACGCCGATCGAGCATTTGATGAGCAGCACCAATCCAGCGCTTGCTTTTGATGATATCGCGTTTCCCGACCAGCGCACCCGCATGCTCGCCCAGATCGTTGGCTCTGCCGATATTGTGGGACAGATGGCCGATCGTACTTATCTGGAGAAGTTGCAGTTTTTATATCTGGAGTTCAAGGAGGCGCGCTTCAATAATTATGACAGCATGCACGACTTGCTGCGTCAGACCAAACATTTTTATGACGTTACTCGAAAGGAAAAGCTGGACGGGACTTTTGATGGCATTTACAAGAAATTTACTTTCCATTTCAAAAGCTATATTGGTATAGAACGTAATTATTATCTGGAAGCGATAGTAAAAAATCTCGACTATCTGACAAAAGTAATTTCATTGAGCGAAGCCGAATATTTGTCGATGTTGAAACGCGGCGGTATGGCAGAAAAATCCAGCACGCCGGTGCCGCACAAGGTGTTCACCTGAAGGCTACACTTGCTAGGCAGCAAGTCGTGCGCGTTGCTCGACTTAAGAACTGCCCTTAAAACTGCACAGGCTCGCCGCCTTTAGGAAACAATACCCACATACGTCCCTGCTGTTTCATGCGACCGGCTTGAGCACCAGCACTCTCGCCAAAACCCCAGAAAAAATCTGCCCGCACCGACCCTCGGATCGCGCCGCCTGTGTCTTGCGCCAGCATTAGGCGATTTAGCGGTATGGCCGTGTTGGGGCGTGTTGTTGCAAGGAATACCGGTGAGCCCAGCGGGATGCTTTTGGGGTCAATCGCAATGCTGTATTCATTGGTAAGCGGCACACCCAATGCACCCAGCGGTGCGGTAAGATGTTCTGGTAGTTCACGGAAAAAGACATAGCTGGGATTCATTTCGAGCAGAGACATTAATTTATCTGGATTTTTTTCTCCCCAAGCCTTGATACCCTGCATGGAGACTTCCTCCAGTTTCATTTCGCCCATCTCGATCAGTTTATTGCCGATGGAAACATAGGGGTGGCCATTCTGATCAGCATAGCCGACCTTGATTTGGCGACCATCCACCAACTCGATACGCCCCGAGCCTTGAATTTGCAGGAAGAAAAGTTCGACTGCGCTTTCTACCCAGAATAATTCACGGCCCTTAAGCCCATCCGTACCTGCTTCTATCTCGCCGCGTTTGTAATATGGCACTACTCGGTTGCCGGATAAACGTCCGCGCAAACGCTGACCTTTAAACTGAGGATACACATCGCCTAGATCAATTTCCAGCATATCATCCGGTGCTGAATATAGGGGATAGCGGAAACGCTCGCCCTTGAAGCGACTACCT
>JBCKTV010000058.1:0-4115 GCA_038925365.1 Gallionellaceae bacterium | reverse complement strand
GAACAATTATTTGCCATGCTGGATAAAAACCGGATTGATGTGGCATTGTACGAGCGCTGGTTGGGCTTGGAACTGGCAAAGAAAATGGGCATTAAAGGTATCCGTGTTCTTGAGCCAGCGCTTGCGGAACGGGAAATGTTTATTTATCTGCATAAGCGCCATGCAGACAAAATACCTGCGATTTCTGCCGCCTTGCGCGCACTCAAGGCTGATGGATTTTACAGCAGGATCTGCCGCGAAAAATTCGCCCCTTTGGCGACTTCTACAAAACAATGCGAGGTGAAATAGGCAGTTTGACCAGCTAGCTTACTCTCATGCGCAAAAGGTTAAGGAAATTTTCCCCTCTAGGCTGGCGACTCGTTGCCGCCACTGTCGCGTGCAGCACAATGGTGGCGCTGCTGG
Organism: Gallionellaceae bacterium; assembly: GCA_038925365.1. Lineage (GTDB taxonomy): Bacteria > Pseudomonadota > Gammaproteobacteria > Burkholderiales > Gallionellaceae > 39-52-133. The sequence goes on along the minus strand of JBCKTV010000058.1, from coordinate 3,713 downwards.
CCACCTTTACGCAGCTTTATTTCGATTATCGCCATGAGCAGGGAGCAATCGAAGCCACCTTTTATCAAGTCGCGAAATCCGACCTGCCTACGATTAGCAACGCCGTGTGGTCTACCAACCGTAAAGAGCTGCAAATTGTGCTGGATGGGTTGGTGCAGCACCCGGATGTGCGGTATGTTGCGGTGATGGAAAATGACAAAATTTTGGCGCAAGCCGGGACTCCGAAATTGGAGAACATCGAGTCACGCGATTACCCGCTGATCCATGTTCACCGTAATGAAGCTTTAACCATAGGCAGCTTGAGCGTAGTGGTGGATATGGCGGGCGTGTATCAGCGCTTGCTCGATAAATTCTGGGTGATACTGGTCACCAACGGCATCAAGACTTTTCTGGTTGCAGGCTTTATGTTGTGGCTGTTTCATAGTCTGGTGACACGTCACCTGCAACGCATCGCCGAATTTTCAGCCCGCCTGAGTCCGGACAATCTGGATGAACGGCTCGCGCTGGACCGTCCTGCCCATGCGCAGGATAAACTGGACGAGTTCGATTTGGTGGTTGATGGGATCGCCCGCATGCAGTTAAATCTGAGCGCTGCAATCCTTACCCTAGAGCAGCGCGTCACCGAGCGCACCTCCCAGCTTGAAGCGGTAAACCGGGAGTTGGAGGCTTTTAGCTATTCGGTTTCCCACGATTTGCGTGCGCCCTTGCGTAGTATTGATGGTTTCAGCCAGGCGCTTGCGGAAGATTACGGTGAACATCTGGACGAAGTCGCACACGACTATCTCAGTCGCGTGCGACGTGCAGCTCAGCGTATGGGGATGCTGATCGACGATCTGTTGCGGCTTGCTCGCATCACCCGCGCCGAGATGCATAGAGTTCCTGTTGATCTTTCTGCGATGGCGAAGGAAGTGGCAGCGGATATAATTACGCACAGAGTCTATGGTGAAGTGCAGTTTAAAGTGCAAGCCGATCTTGTCGTCTACGGTGACCCGACGTTACTGCGCATTTTGCTGGGGAACTTACTGGATAACGCATGGAAATATTCGAGTAAAATCGAAAGTCCCTTGATTGAATTCGGCAGCACGATAGAGGATGGTCGCACTGTTTATTTTGTGCGCGATAATGGCGCGGGTTTTGATATGGACTATGTGGGCAAGCTGTTTGGCGCATTCCAGCGCTTGCACCGCGCCGATGAGTTTCCTGGCACCGGGATCGGGCTTGCCACCGTCAAGCGTATCGTGCATCGCCATGGCGGGAAAATATGGGCAGAAGGTCAGCTGGGCAAAGGTGCTATATTCAAATTCGTCTTGACGAATTATTTAGAAAAATAAAGCTGCATTAGACAGCGGAAAAGATCACAAAGTAGAGATCTTAAAGAGGAGAGGGTTATGGAAGAAAAGATTATTTTGCTGGTGGAAGACAATCCGGATGACGAAACGCTGACCTTGCGTGCGTTGAGCAAAAGTAAAATTCTGAACAAGATCGTGGTTGCGCGCGATGGGGCTGAAGCGCTGGATTATTTGTTTGGCACGGGTATGTATGCAGGACGCGATACATCGATACAGCCGCAAATGATACTACTTGATCTCAAGTTACCAAAAGTTGACGGACTGGAAGTGTTAAAGCGTTTGCGCGCCGATCCTCGCACTGCGCTGTTGTCGGTCACAGTTCTTACCACCTCAAATGAAGAGCGCGACGTGGTTAGCAGCTATCAACTCGGCGTCAACAGCTATGTGCGCAAGCCGGTGGACTCCGATTCCTTCATCGCAGCGGTGCACCAGTTGGGTCTGTACTGGATGGTGCTCAATATTCCAGCTCCATCAGGGCGCTGACATGAATAAACCATTGCGCGTGCTGATTGTGGAAGATTCGGAGGACGATGCCCTCCTGATTGTGCGCGAATTGACTAAAGGCGGGTTAAACCTTGCGCATTTGCGCGTGGATACGCCAGCTGCACTGCAAGCAGCGCTAAATAAAGCCGTTTGGGACATCGTGATCACCGATCACAATATGCCTGAATTCGGCTCCGAAGCGGCGATTCGACAGGTGAAAGAATCATGGGTTGACTTACCCATCATCATTGTCTCCGGCAGTATCGGCGAGGAAGTCGCGGTGGCCGCGCTTAAAAGCGGCGCACACGATTACATCATGAAAAACAATCTGTCGCGGCTGGTGCCTGCTGTCACGCGTGAACTGCGCGAAGCACACAACCGTCGCCAGCATCTTGCGGCGCAGGAAACGATAGCGCATCTCGCCTATCACGACGCCTTAACCGGCTTGTACAATCGAGCCGAATTTGAACGGCGGCTGGAGCAAGCTCTTAAAAATGCCAGCGACGACAAACAGCACGCCCTGCTTTATCTGGATCTGGATCAATTCAAGATCGTCAATGACACCTGCGGCCATCTGGCCGGCGACGAATTGCTTAAACAAGTCACCGCCCTGTTAAAAGAACCGGTGCGCGGCAGCGATATTCTGGCACGGTTGGGTGGCGACGAGTTTGGTGTGCTGCTGGAAAATTGCTCACTTGCCCATGCTGAAGAGGTAGCCGAGCGCATGTTGCAGCTGGTAGAGGAATTTCGCTTTCCCTGGCAGGATAAAATTTTCTCAATTGGCGTCAGTATCGGATTGGTCATGCTGAATAGTCCAGACCAGACTCATACCGAGATCATGCGTGCTGCTGATATGGCCTGCTATGCCGCCAAGGACCATGGTCGTGGCCGCGTTCATATCTATCGCCCCGATGATGCGGAGCTGGTGCAGCGCCGTGGCGAAATGGAATGGGTGTCGCGCATTACCAATGCCTTGCAGAAGAATCAGTTCGTGCTACACCAGCAGCGCATTCTTGCGCTGGATGGCACATTAAGCGGGCCTGCATGTGAATTTTTGATTCGTATGAAAGATATCGACGGATCATTAATTATGCCCGGTACCTTTCTTCCTGCAGCTGAGCGCTATGGCCTGATGCCCAAGCTGGACCGCTGGGTTGTGAAAAATGTTTTTAAGCATCTCGCACAAATTTTCGCCAGCAATAGTGCCAAAGATGACAGTATCTATTTTGTCAATCTTTCGGGCGCAACACTGGGCGATGAAAGTTTTTTATCCTTCGTCAAAAAAACTTTGAGCAGCAGCAATATTCCCCCGCAAGTAATCTGTTTTGAAATAACAGAAACCGCTGCCATTGCAAATTTGAATAACGCATTGTTATTTATACAGCACGTTAAATCTCTGGGTTGCAAAGTGGCGTTGGACGATTTTGGTACCGGTTTGAGTTCATTTGCCTACCTCAAAACTTTTTCCGCCGCCGATTACCTGAAAATAGATGGTGGATTTGTACGCGATATGCTGCAAGACCCGATGGACGCGGCTATCGTGCAGGCCATCAACGACATCGGTCATGTAGCCGGGATGAAAACCATTGCTGAATTTGTTGAAAACAAGGAAATCCAAGACCGACTAGCCGCGATGGGTGTCGATTATGCACAGGGTTATGGCATTCATAAGCCAGAGGCTATAGGGCATTTGTAGGGGCACGCCATGCGTGCTCCTACATATATAAAATATTCAATATAATCAATTATTTGCAATAAATTGTACGTATGAGTCCTGCGCACCACTAGCATCCGCTCACACGCGCTGAAATACCAAATCCCACACCCCATGCCCCAGCTTTAGACCTCGATTTTCAAATTTTGTAAGTGGGCGGTAGGCGG
>JBCKTV010000057.1:0-4300 GCA_038925365.1 Gallionellaceae bacterium | reverse complement strand
ACCCTAGGCATACTGGGCGGCGGCCAGCTGGGCCGCATGTTTACGGTGGCAGCACGCACCATGGGTTATCGCGTGGTGGTGCTGGATCCCGATCCGGAAAGTCCTGCTGGAGAAATGGCAAACAAACATATTTGCGCGCCGTTTAATGACCATGCAGCACTTGAAAAAATGGGACGAATTTGCGCTGCGATCACCACCGAGTTTGAAAATGTCTCGGCAGATAGCATGGAGTATTTATCCCAATTTTGCCCGGTCAGACCTTCGGCGCTAGCCTTGTCGATTGCACAAAACCGCATACGTGAAAAAACATTTTTACGCGACAACGGCTTTGAGACTGCACCGTTCGCAGAGATCACCAACAAAACAGATATTGAAGCCGCACTGATAAAAATTGGCATGCCTGCCTTGCTCAAGATCAGCCAATTTGGCTATGACGGCAAGGGTCAGGTTACGGTAAATAATCTGGCAGAGTGTATCTCGGCATTTGAACAGATGGGCAACAAACCTTGCGTACTCGAACAGCGCATGAATTTGCTCACAGAAATTTCTGTAGTGGTTGCGCGTGGCATAGATGGTAAAACAGTCGCCTACCCGGCTGCAGAAAATATTCATGTAGGCGGCATTCTGGAGCTCAGCATCGCACCTGCCCAAGTGAGCGAAAAACTTGAGCTACAGGCAACTCAAGCTGCATGTGCAGTAGCCAGAAAATTGGACTATTGCGGCGTGATGGCAGTGGAATTTTTTGTCGTTGCAAACGATCGTTTGCTGATCAACGAAATCGCCCCGCGTCCCCACAACAGCGGCCACTACACCATGGACGCCTGCCTCACCTCTCAGTTTGACCAGCAGGTGCGCGCCATGTGCGGCCTGCCGCTGGGTGACACCAGCTTGCTTACACCGGTGGCGATGGTAAATATTCTTGGTGATGCATGGCGTGCAGGCGTTGCCCCAGCATGGGATGCTGTGCTGAACGAGCCGCGTGCGAAGTTACATTTGTATGGGAAAAAAGAAGCCCGTGCCGGGCGCAAGATGGGACACTTTACTTGCATAGGTGATAGTGTGCAGGAAGCGACGAGGCTGGCGCGTGAAATACAGAAGAAGTTACTGGGAAGTTAAGTCTGAATATCTGAAAACAAAAAATCTTTTGGCCACAGAGATCACAGAGGACACAGAGAGTGCCAGTCATTAAAATTGCGCCGCAATTCACTCATAAAATGAACTGCTGCAAGTGATCAATCAATCGTTTTCTCTGTGGTCTCTGTGTACTCTGTGGCTAAAGTTTTTCGCAGTTCAGAACAACTGCACCTGCACCACACTGCCTTTATCCACATTGCCCTGCTCTACCGGCAACACGATAAAACAATTGGCACGGCTCATTGAGCTGAGGATGCCTGAACCTTGCTCACCCGTGGTTTGCACCAGCCATAAACCATCATCACCTTGCGTCAGAATACCGCGTTGATATTCGGTGCGTCCGGCTGCTTTGCGGATAGGGGTGGTGCAAATGGCCTGGAAACTAAATGCCGGTTTGGGGTGTTGTCCCATCAACACCCACAGTGAATTGCGCACAAATTGCAGGAACGTGACCATCACCGCTACCGGGTTGCCGGGTAGCCCGAAAAAATGGCAAGCGCCAATTTTTCCGTAGGCCAAAGGACGGCCTGGTTTCATCGCCAATTTCCAGAACACAACTTCGCCAATTTCATCCAGTAAGGCCTTGATGAAATCCGCCTCGCCTACCGATGCGCCGCCACTGCTAATAATGACATCTGAGCTATGGGAGGCTTGGAGCAGGGCGGCTCGTAGCGTCTCCTTGTCGTCGCGGATATTGCCCATATCGACGATATCCACACCTAGCTCTGTTAACAGGCCGAGCAGAGTGTAACGATTGCTGTCGTAAATTTGACCATCGTTCAATTTGTTACCGGGCTGTGTCAGTTCATCACCGGTAGAAAAAATCGCAATTTTAAGTTTGCGGTATACGCTGATCTCTGCAAAACCCAGCGAGGCCAACAAGCCCATTTCTACCGGGCGTATAAGCTGTCCGCGTGCCAGTACCACAGCACCTTTTTGTATGTCTTCACCCACCAGGCGAATATTTTGTCCGCACTTATGGCCCGAACCTATTTCGATATTATCTCCATCGGCCATGACCTGCTCCTGCATCACCACGCTGTCGCAGCCGTCTGGAATCAATGCACCCGTCATGATGCGCACGCATTCACCCGCCGCAACAGTGCCTACAAAAGCATGGCCAGCAAGCGAACTGCCGATTTTTTTTAGCTTGTTGCTAGTGCTGTTCAAGTCGGCATGTCGCACAGCATAACCATCCATCGATGAGTAATCGTGCGGAGGTACATTCATAGGCGACAACACATCCACAGCCAGTGTGCGATGCAACGCGTCTTGTACCCTGACAATTTCAGTCTCGGTAACGGGGGATAAAAATTGCTTGATCAACTGCCGAGCCTGCTCCACCGGCATCGAGTTGGGGTCGTAGTCTTCCATCGAGGCCAAGTTGGAGAGCGTGAGAGGTTGAGAATTCATTTATACGATTTGTTCTGGAATGTTTTTGATTTTGAGACGAGGAAGTTAACGACCTTCCATGCCCTTGTGCTCAACCGCATATAGTACGGCAGCCTCGACTCTGGATGTCAGGTGCAGCTTGGTCAGGATATGGCGAACATGCTGCTTGACGGTGTCATTGCTGATACCCAGTGTCTGCGCAATAGCTTTATTGCTTTCAGCGCGGGACAGCAGTTGCAATATTTCGCGTTCACGACTGGTCAACAGTGACATCGACGATTTGCCTTCTTTGCCGCGCTGGCCGTGTTGCAATATGCCTATCATCTTGATCGTCATTGCGGGTGCAACCACCATCTCGCCCGCAACCACCCGGCGTATCGCATCGGCCACATCATCCGGCGCCATGTCCTTAAGCAGATATCCTCTGACACCCGCTCGTAACGCAGCAGCTAGGTCAGCCTCGGAATCACTCATGGTGAGAATGATTACCTGCGTTTCAAATCCTTCTTTGCGAATTTGCGCCAGCATGCCAAAACCATCCAATGGCTCCATGCGCAAATCCATCACCAGCAAATCGGGCTGATGATCGCGCAACATCTGTGTCAATTCCTTGACGCTGCCGGTTGCGCCAACAACATTGATGTCGTAGCGCAGGGTTAGCAGCTCAGTCAGTCCGCGTCGACACAAGCTATGGTCGTCAACTAGGACAACTTTGATCTGTTCATTCATTATTGCGTCTCCATTAAGCCCTCTGGGCTATGAAAATTAGGGGCACTAAAACTTAATAACACTCGTGTGCCTAGGCCTTCCATACTTTCCACTTCTACTGCACCGCCGATGCGCAAGGCGCGTTCGCGCATAATCGCCAGGCCATAGTGACCCTCTGCAGGAACGTTATTGCCAACCCCGCCACCGTTATCCTCAACAGAAAACTGGTATTGACCGTCAAGACAAACCACAGTCAAACGCGCCATGGTAGCGCCAGAGTGGGTGCCAATATTGACTAGTGACTCTCTTACAATAAGAAAAATCTGCAATTCATATTCGAGTGGCAGATTATATTTTTCCACTTGATCGTTGAACTCAAGCGCGATATTGGTACGCGCAATAAAATCATTGGCCAATTTTTGCAATGCAAACTTCATACCTCTGGTGTCCATTTGGCAGCGGAAATGCGTGACCAGTTCCCGCACCGTTTTCTGGCTGCTTTCCAGCGCCTCTTCAATATCCTGTGCACATTTAAGAGCAAGCAGCTTGTTATCCGATTTCATCGCATCCAATAACAGGCTGGAGCGTATTTTTGCAAAATATAAAGTTTGCGCCAGCGAGTCATGAATTTCATTTGCTATCGATTGACGCTCGGCCAGCAGGTTGCTCTGGTGCTTATCCTCGTTCTGCCAAACCGACTTTAACGCAATATGCACAAATTCAGCATAGGTCTGAAGTGTGCGCTTCATTTCATTCGACACTTTTTGCTCGGTAGCAAAATACAATGTCATCACCCCGGCTGGCTCAGACTCTTTGCCGCCATTTCCCAGCGGCACTGCGAGCACATATTTGCAAGCTTCACCAAAAAAATCGGGACCATAGCGGCTCTTGCAAAATTCGGTATCGGATGACTCAATAGTCCGACTCATCGCGGACTTTCCACACACTCCGCAGCCAGCATCAACAACGCTTTCATTAAGATAAGCTGCATCTGGCAAGCCTATGCAAGCTATCGCTCTGAGCTGCTGCACACCAGGCGACAATACTCGAACAACAGCTGCACTAG
>JBCKTV010000056.1:0-4404 GCA_038925365.1 Gallionellaceae bacterium | reverse complement strand
AAAAATAATGTAAATATGAGTAGACAGGGGTAATATTAAGGAGTAAATTTAAGATGTCCGCGCTGCGTGGACGCCATAAAGCAACGCAGAAGTTTCAACTAATTTTAAAATTCAAACAGTTTCTCACAAGGGACGATTCTGCCTAAAACTCTAATTCAAAACAAGATTTAAACCATTTTGATTTAAAATCAATGGTTTAAATCAATCAATTTTTTCGTCCAGAAAAACTTCGACTTCAGAACCTCGCTTGTGGCTCAAGCGAGTGGCGCGCCGAGCCTGAATCGATGAACATCATTGCGACCTATAAAATTTTTTGATTTTATAGGTCGCAAGCGCCTTTGCCGAAAATTAGCAAAGGGTTTTATCATGTTAATAAATGACTTAGAAGAATTCCAACCGCTTTTAATTACACCAGCGCAGGCTGGGAAAATCGTTTTTGGGTGGGTGGATCAAACCAGTTACAACAAAGTCCATAAAAAAATCTTCCCCCTCCCCCTTACTCCAGAGATTGAAGGGAAAGTATGGGTTAAATTCTGCGATATCCAACTGTATGTTGACTCACATAAAACAGAGCTTCAAACTCCAAACCCAAAAACAATAAAAGTTGGCAGACCACGCAATTCACTGAATTCTTTTAAAAAAGGAAATGTGAAATGAACGCCGCCTGCCTGAATTTCAACCTCCCCAATGCGCCTGCAGCTAGCATTTTGCAGCTCGTTCAAATCCTAAAATCCAGCAGGAAAGACCTTGCAGGCAAGGCTTGGTTGGCTCTTAAAGACGGTCACAAACTAGAATATTTTCTTTCTTATTCAAAATCTTGCATACGCATCATGGATTCTGAAAAGCTGCCAAGTGGTTTAGTCTTGGTGGAACCTGATAGGCAATCAGAGGACGATTTTTCAATTTTGAAAAAAATCGCTGCCACTGATCCGGCAGAAAATGCTGACTATCTAACAAAATCATCAACTTGTGAAGGTGAAAAGGCGCTTAATTTATTGAGCAAGGGAGCTGTGGCGATCAGAGCTGCATCTGGTGGACTTTACTACCACCGTGGCGAACAAATAAGAGCGAGAAATATAAAAAAACTTAAATTAAATCATGATTTTGATGGCTGCGAAGTTGGGCAAAGCGCCCTATTTAGTTTTTGGGGGGCGGGTTTATGATAGTAGCTGATGTTTTCAGCCCTGCAGCAATTAAAAAAATGGATTTGGAGCCTGCTGACCAGGTTAATGTTTTTAAAGGGCCTGTGAAAGTAAAAGTTAAGCAAGATTTTATCATGCTTTTTGTTGAAAACTTTCAACGACTTGTCCCTCTTTTGACAAAAAATGAGTTGAAAGTAATGCTTTCAATTCTGAAGTTCATGGGGTATTCAAACGTATTTTCTGTCACTCAAAAAGCGATTTCAAACGACTCAGGCGTGCCTGTTGCCAATGTTTCAAGGGCAATGGCTGTGTTGAAAAAGTTGATGATTTTATCTGTTTCTGTTGATGGGGTTTGGTATATCAACCCATTCATTTTTAGTAAAGGCAAGCTGCTTGAAGTAAAAAAAAATATACCGATTCTTGCAATGGTTTTTGGTGGAAATCTGGAAACTGGTGAAATAAAAAACCCATTTTAAAAAAAAGGAAACAGTGGAAACAGTTTTTGATTGTGAATTTTTTAAAAGATTTACAGGGCAACGAGAGAAGCGAGGCGTCAGTTTCAAGTGTGGGTAACTCAGGAATCGGCTTGCCGATTTTCCACGGGATGGGTTTATCATCCGGTGGAAAACTGAGTTATCCACACGGGAGGCACCTGCAAGTTCTCAGGCTGCATTGTTTTGTCCGGGTGACCATAGGAAAAGCGTCTGCAGGAGGTGGTTGACAACTCCCGCAGGGAGGGGGCATGCCTTTTGTTTTTTGCTTTACTTCTTCTTCTTAACATCTTTGTCTTAGAGCATCTACCACCCTAGTGTTTATTACTTTCCAAGAGCTTCAATGTTGTTATTTTCATCATATAAAGTTGATGAAAACAGCACATTCACATGATGAGATTGACATCTAAAGTTGATAAAAACAACAACATTCAAATCATAAAATATGACGCTGTCATCAACTTTATATGTTGAAATCAACATCTACACCAGTTTTCTATTTGCTAACCAAAACAAAAAGTAAAAATCTGACTCCCAAAACCAAAAAGTTTCGTACCTCAATAGTTTTTACTCAATATCGAACAACCGTTGCCAATTTTTTCGCTCTCGTCAAAGCAACATATTTGAGTCGCTGGAAGTTATCCGCAGTGGTTTTAAGGCCGATTAACTTGCTCGGTATCAGCAATACCACCTCATCAAACTCAAGACCTTTAGCTCGGTGCATAGTAGCAATACGCACAGACTTCGACTCAGCCTGATCTCTCACGTCTGGGCCGATAATCGTAGCTGATGTTTTTCCCGCTTTTAAGTTGCTTAAGACTGCATTGGCATCGTGCTTGGTCGGCACGATCACACACACTGATCGTCCATCGGTAATGCTATCTCTCACAAGCTGAAGCACGCAGCCGAGAGCGTCTTCCAAGTGCTGATAATCGAGTGTCTTTGGAATAGCACCGTGCGAGAGAGACTTGTAACGTTTGACTTCATCGGAGCCTTCATCGAGATCGTCCACCTCACAACCTTCGAGCGTAGCAACGGCTAAACGTCTAATCTCCTCGGTGGTGCGATAGTTCAAATACAACTTACGTGACCGACCTCTTATATCGATTCCTGACGCACTCATGGAAGCACGGTTACGCGGGTAAATCCGCTGGTGCCCGTCTCCAACAAAGAGCATGTCATTAGGTGCTTTGGGAACCATGGCGCGCAGCAGACGAAGTGCTTGCGGTCCAAAATCCTGTGTCTCATCCACAATGATGGACGAATATGCTTGCGGCTTGTCTTGCAGCAGCGTAGCAGCATCGCGATAAGCGTCATCTACTTCCTTTAACTTTCTTCTGGTGAGCTGTGTTCGGTATTCCTCAAACACCGGCCAGATGGCATCGCGTTTGCCGCGTGTCAGAACCGTGCCACGCCCTGTTCGCTTGGCTAGGCGATACTCATCGCGAGAAGATACTCCTTGCGCCAGAATCACTCGTTCAAGCTCTTCCTCGTAGAAACTTGGCGGCAAAGCAAGACTGGTATCTTGCAGCGTCAAGGCGCACTGCCACGCATCAGCCGCTTCATCTTGCTTACGGTTGTAAATGATCTTGTGTTCATACTTGTGACGATGCAAGAAACCGTGAACCCAGGCATCCAGATTTTTGACTTCAATCTTTTGCATAACCGCAGGGCTGCACAATGTTTTCAGATTCTCTTCAATGTCGGCAGCCAGATTGCGTGTGAAGGTAGTCAAGAACACCTTTTTGTCCAGCGTGGCGCGGTGCTCGGCCAGCCACTTGGCGCGGTGCATGGCAAGAACAGTCTTCCCGGTTCCTGCTCCACCCAAAACACGCATCGGACCGCTGCGATCACCTTGCGCCAGTTTGCGCTGGGTCGGGTGTAAGAAAACGCGCCATTGTGCCAGCGGCGAATTAAGCATCGCTGCCATTGTTTCTTCATCAGCCACCACCACGAAACGGGATTGAGATTCTGCTGTTTCAATCGCAGTCGCGAAATCCGCAGTATCGACGGCACGGTCAATTCGGGTTTCGCGCGAAACCAGCACCTCAGAGACACTGTCTCCTGCGGCAATCAGAAATAAACCCTCGTAGGCTTCCACGGGCAAAAAGTTTTGCAAGGCATCCAACTCTGCTTCAGAATAAATAGATCGCACTTGCTTCATCAACTCTTCCGGAGTTCCGATACTGAGCAACTCCTGATCTGACAAGGCTGCAAATAGCGCTACCGTTTGTTGCACCTCAACCGATTGAGCATAGGCATGGCGCGCCAGTTCCAATGCCGGCTCCACCAGACTCTCAACTGCAAATACCTGTAGCGCGCCCGTTGTGGGGTTGACAGCGATGCGGCGTCCCTCAGCCCATTTGTAGGCTGCGTCATGGTGATCCACATACATCAGGACATAAACATCACCAGAGGGCGGCTTAAATACGATCCCGCGCCAATCCTGGTCGATGCGGATAGATTTCAAATTTTTGTCGCGTGCGCCGTTGATGGGCTCGTAGTTAATACCATTGGAGGTGGGATCACTTTGAAATTTCAACGCCCATTTAAGAACCTTGCCTTGCACTGCTGCGGGCAGAGTGGCCAGAATCACCAGAAAATCCTGTGCCAAGGCTACTTTTGGTTTGAAGCTCATACTTGATCCTCCTGCTGTTTGTCTTCTTGAGCGGAGCGATTGCTAAGTTCCTCAGCTAATCTCTGCTGCCACTCTCCCACTGCCACCACTGCCTTCCATCCGTTGCTATTCCACACAGACGCACTGTAGGCAT
>JBCKTV010000055.1:0-4436 GCA_038925365.1 Gallionellaceae bacterium | reverse complement strand
CCAAGGCGAATGCCTATCAGTCCTTACATACCACCCTGTTTGGCCCGTTCGGAATCCCCATAGAAGTGCAGATACGTACCATGGAAATGGCGCGCATCGCTGATGCCGGCGTGGCATCACACTGGCTGTATAAAACTGCGGAAGCACCCATCAACGAACTGCACATTAAAACGCATCAATGGCTGCAAAGCCTGTTGGAAAGCCTGAGCCAGAGTGGCGATTCGGTTGAGTTTCTGGAACATCTCAAAGTTGATCTGTTCCCGGACGAAGTCTATGTTTTCACGCCACAAGGAAAAATTCTCGCCTTACCACGAGGCGCTACTGCGGTAGATTTTGCCTACAGCGTACATACCGACATTGGCAACCGCTGCGTGGCTACCAAGGTTAATTTTGAACTAGCGCCGTTGCGTACCGCACTCAGGAATGGAGATCGTGTAGAAATCATTACCGCCCCGCATGCCCACCCCAATCCCGCTTGGTTGACCTATGTTGTCACCAGCAAGGCCCGTGGACAGATACGCCATACGCTTAAAACCATGCATCTGGATGAATCTGCTGCACTGGGCGAACGCTTGTTGAATCAGGCACTCAATTCGCTCGGTTTGAAGTTGACGGATATTGACGAAACAAGTTGGGAAAAACTGATCCGTGAATCCAGCACCAAATCTCGGCATGAAGTTTATGCAGATATCGGCCTTGGACGCAGCCTAAATACTGTTATTGCACGTAAGCTGGCACGGGTTAATGAGGATGCTGCGACGCATGAGGCGGGCTCCAGGGGTGTCATTACCATTCTGGGTACCGAAGGCATGGCGATTCAGTTTGGCAAATGCTGCATGCCGATACCGGGTGATCCTATCATTGGTGTCATCAAGAGTGGCCAGGGGCTGGTAGTGCACACTCACGACTGTAATATTTTACGCAAGGGCCGCAACGCTACAGACGATAGTCTGGATGTGGAGTGGGACAAGAAGATCAACAAACTGTTTGTTGTTAGCATCAAGCTTATCGTTGCCAACCAGCGCGGCGTGCTGGCCAAGGTGGCGACCGCGATAGCCGATGCGGAATCTAACATTGAAGATGTACACTTCAGCAATGAGGGTGACTATACCGCCCTGTACTTTACTTTGCAGGTCACTCATCGCCTACATCTCGCAAATGTGATGCGCAATCTGCGGCTCATTCCTGAAGTGATACGCATCACCCGTATCAAGAGCAACCAGCAATCAGGGCAAATCAAACAGCAATAATTCTGCGTCCCTTGCCGCCTCGATATTAATCGCGGCTTCATCGTGGAACATCAGCGCATCTCCCGCCGTCAATTGCATGTTAGCCACTTTTACACTTCCTCTTGCCACATGCAGATAAGCTCGCCTGCCAGCATCCAAACGATAAGTTAAATCCTCTTCGCCATCAAGCAAAGCTGCAAACACTCGCGCATCCTGATGCAGTTTCAGTGAGCCTTGAGTCGCATCGGGTGAAGCAAGCAGACACCATCTACCGCGTTTTTGTTCCGCCGTAAAATTCTTTTGTTGATAACCCGGTTTAATCCCCAATTGATTCGGCATGATCCATATTTGCAGGAAATGCACCTCCTCATCAGAGGAAGGATTAAATTCGCTGTGCTGTACGCCGGTCCCTGCGCTCATCAACTGCACTTCACCATGGATCATTACTCTGCCATTCCCCATGCTGTCCTTGTGCTGCAAGGCACCGCTCAGTACATAACTAAGAATCTCCATGTCGCGGTGGCCATGGGTGCCAAAGCCTTGCCCTGCCTGCACCGTGTCGTCATTGATGACGCGCAGACTGGAAAATTGCATATGCGCGGGATCGTGGTAGTCGGCAAAAGAAAAACTGTGCCAGCTTTTTAACCAGCCGTGATCTGCACGACCGCGCTCGGATGCTTTACGTAAGGTGATCATATTCTTTCCTTTAATTGGCGCTAATCTAACAGTCTGTCTGACTTAGACCGACTGCTTATTGTAACATATTGATTATATTGAATATTTTATTTGCGGTGTTAATTTTAATTATCTTTTAATCAATGGCTTGCGAGCTAAGTCAAACATGCTGATAGCTAATCAGCGGACTAGCGCTGTTTTGATAGTTAAATTTAAATTTCTGTTGCACCAAAACGTCGCAACAGCTCCAGCATGGGTGCCGCTTTATCCAGCGTCTCCTGATATTCTGCTCCTACCTCTGAATCAGCCACAATCCCCCCGCCCGCCCAGCAGCGAATCTCACCGTCGGCGTACACCAGTGTGCGAATGACAATGTTGCAATCCATATTACCGTCAAAACCGATATAGCCTATTGAGCCACAGTAAATCCCGCGCCGTTGAGGTTCAAGCTGCTCGATGATTTCCATCGCACGCTGCTTGGGTGCGCCAGTCACCGATCCGCCTGGAAAGCAATCGCGCAACAGCATCAATGCATCGCGACCGGCCGCCAACTCGCCTGTCACCGTGCTTACCAGATGGTGCACCGTAGCATAGCTCTCCACTTCAAACAATTTTGGAACATTCACTGAGCCTGGTACACAATTTTTACCAAGATCATTACGCAGTAGGTCTACTATCATCAGATTCTCTGCACGATCTTTGGGGTTATTGCGCAGGTCCTGAACCAGCAATTCGTTTTGCATCACGTCTTGCACGCTGGGGCGAGTGCCCTTGATCGGTTTGGTTTCCACATGACCCTGTTGCACCTGCAAGAAGCGTTCCGGGGAGGCGCACAGTATCTGCACCTGCGGCAGATTAAGGTAAGCTGAATAGGGTGCCGGGCTTAACTTTCGCAACGTGCAGTAGGCCGTAAAAGCATCCCCGCTGGCCTGCGCAGCAAATCGTTGCGCCAGATTTATTTGATAACAATCACCTGCGTGCAAATAAGCCTGCACCGTTGCAAAAGCTGATTCATAACTTGATCTGGTGAAGTTGGAAGTAATGGAACCTCGAACTTTAAAACTGTTGTTTAAGACTTTTTTATCTTCACAAATACGCTGCAATATCTGCTGTATTCTTTGTGCTGTCTCTGGATAGCGGTTATAAGAAAGCAGTTGCAGCGTTTTATCTTGATGGTCGAACTGTATTGCCCAGTCATAAATACCGATTGCCATTTCAGGCAAACCTTCTGCATCCAGTGCTACACTCGGCAAGTGTGATTGTCGCCGCACCAGATCGTATCCCCAGTAGCCCAAAGCACCGCCTGCGAACTTTACATCTGGCGCACACTCAACTGTTGCACCCAATTGTTCGCGCAACAGCATGAATGGATCAGCAGTGGAGTAGCGCACCCCGCTAGTCTCGCTTATTTGGGTTTTTTGATCTTGTGTGACCAAAGTTACAAGGGGCTGTGCTGCAAGAATGTCATAACGACCGCGCCCACCGCTATCCAGCCAAACTGCCCATGGCAGATCGGCGATAGCCGCATAGAGTGCAGTAGCATCACTGGTATAAGGAAGCGCAACTCTGGTTAGCATCGGTGTTAAAATTAAATAAAACAAAGAGGATAATTAAAACATGACCACTATTGTCGCAGTCAGAAAAAATGGCATCGTAGCCATTGCCGCTGATACCTTGACAACCTTCGGCAACACACGTTTGCCTGCACAAATGGACTGCTCTCACGACAAAATTCTACATCTCGCTGATAGTCATATTGGTGTTTGCGGAAGTGCAGCACACCATCTTGTGCTAGCCAGTTTACTGAGTAAATTGCCCGATGTGCAGCTTAACAGCAAGGCGGCAATATTTGAAACTTTCCGCAAGCTTCATCCAGTATTGAAGGAGGAATGTTTTTTAAATCCCAAGGAGGACGAGGAAGATCCGTATGAGTCCAGCCAGATCACTGCACTTATAATCAATTCCAGCGGCTTATATGGCATTTTTTCGATGCGCGAAGTGTTTGAATATAGCCAATTCTGGGCAATAGGATCAGGCCACGAGTTTGCCTTGGGCGCGATGCAGTACGCCTACTCACGACTGGATAGTGCAACGGATATTGCACGTGCCGGTGTTGAGGCAGGTATTGCTTTTGATAAAAATAGCGCTGCCCCGATCACCCTATACACACAAATACTGAACCCCACTGCTTAAGAGCACCTCTAAAATCCAAGCTTCTGAAATTGCCTAAAGTCTGGATGCTATCGTTAAAATTGATAATGAAGTATTGGCTTGCAATACCTCAGGACGTTGAAAATCAGCAGTGAACTATTTCACTACTGATTTTTAAAATATAGGATTTCCCCACCAACAGGCGCAAAAAAGGCGTGCACATTCGGCACGCCTTTCGATACAAATACTACTGCTGCTTATCAAGCCATTAATTAGGCTTACCGATTCCTAATGTCGGGAAAGGCCAAGTTGCAGCTGGACGCACAGGCGCTTGAGCAGAAGGAGACAGTAATGATGTCACTGCTGCTGGTGCTGCTGGCT
>JBCKTV010000054.1:0-4524 GCA_038925365.1 Gallionellaceae bacterium | reverse complement strand
CAGGCGAACAAGCTGACATCAATTTGACGGTGTATTCCGACGACGCCAAAGCAGTGATGATGTTTCTGCTAAAACACAAAGTGGAATTTGAAAGTGGCGAATGGCGTACCCAGTTGATGGGACGACTGCAAAACCTGCCCAGTTTCACCGTGCAAAGCGAGTCGGGCATCCCTGTACATATCGCAGTTCTACCTGAAAATGCACTACATAGCGGCAGTCGGCACACAGAAAGTCATGCGGATATTTCGGCGGTGATTAAACTGCTGGCAGCCTATCAGAATTAACTCGCAAGCCATTGATTTGTGAAGAATTCTGGATTATCGCCACCGGTAAAATATTCAATAAAATCAATATGTTATGCTAATACATCTATCTGTGTCAGTCAGGCTGCTTATAGCTAATCCTGTTTTAACCAGCGCGCTGCATCCATCGCAAAATACGTTAGGATTCCATCCGCACCAGCACGTTTAAAGGCCAGCAAAGACTCCAACACGCAGGCCTGCTCGTCCAGCCAACCATTCTGTGCGGCAGCTTTCAGCATCGCGTATTCACCACTCACCTGATACACAAAAGTAGGTGCCTTGAATTCATCTTTAATGCGCCGCACGATATCCAGATAAGGCATACCAGGCTTGACCATCACCATATCTGCACCCTCTGCCAGATCCAGACCCACCTCCCATATAGCTTCATCAGAATTTGCAGGATCCATTTGATAGGTATTTTTATTCCCCTTGCCCAGATTGGCGCTGCTACCCACCGCGTCGCGGAAAGGGCCGTAAAAGCTGGAAGCGTATTTCGCAGAATACGCCATGATACGGGTATGGATGCAACCCTTGCGATCCAGCGCGGCTCTAATCGCTGCGATGCGCCCATCCATCATGTCGGAGGGTGCTACCACGTCCGCACCCGCCTGAGCATGCACCTGCGCCTGCTGCGCCAATACAACCACAGTTTCATCATTGAGCACATAACCATTTGCATCAATTAAACCATCCTGACCATGGCTGGTATAGGGATCAAGCGCAATATCGGTCATCACACCCAGCTCGGGAAATCTTTTCTTCAGCTCAGCCACCACACGCGGCACCAAACCATCAGGGTTTAGTGCCTCACGCGCATCTTCAGTCTTGAGCGCAGCATCGATTACTGGAAATAGCGCCAGCATGGGTATGCCCAATTTCATACACTCCTCAGCCTGATGCAGCAGCTTATCCAACGACTGGCGCTTCACCCCCGGCATAGAAGCCACGGCCTCTTCACGGTTGCTTCCTTCCAGCACAAACACCGGATAGATCAGGTCTGAAGCGGTCAGCACATTTTCTCGCATCAAATTTCGTGAAAATGCATCATGTCGCATACGGCGCATGCGTTTATGCGGAAATTGCCCTGGTATTTGCATGGTTTTATCCTAAAAATAACATGGAACTATTTGAAAATCGCGTTATCAGAGTTGTATGTGGTACCCGCCACAACTCGCTGTTTATCCCCTGAGCGAGTGTCTTAACCAAGTTAAGACTTTCTGCCCCTGACTTACCCCCTTGTTCAGGGGCTTTTTTTGCCCATAGACTCATGGGCTCCTCATATCGTACCCGGTTGAACCTCGTCCTGTACAAACCATGAAGCGATCTTCGCCTCCGCTTCTTCCAGCCCCAGCTTTTTTAAACTGGAGAATAATTGTACGGAGCAATTCGGGTAATGCTGTTTCAAATACGCCTTTACTTCCAACAAGGTTTTGCTCGCTTGCTGGCGGCTAAGTTTGTCAGACTTGGTGAGCAGTATGTGTACCGGTTTGCCCGTCGGCAAAAACCAGTCCAGCATTTGTTCATCCAGCGGGGTTAGAGGATGACGTGTATCCATGATCATCACCAGTCCGGCCAATGCTGAGCGCGTTTGTAGATATTCGCTCAGCAGCCCTTGCCAGTGCCCCCGCACAGCGATTGGCACCTTGGCATAGCCGTAGCCCGGCAAATCGACCAGAAAACGACTTTCGCCTAGATCAAAATAATTGAGGTGCTGGGTACGTCCCGGTGTTTTACTGGTATAAGCCAGACGAACGTGATTGGCCAGCGTGTTGATCGCACTCGACTTGCCCGCGTTGGAACGCCCGGCAAAGGCCACCTCCTTGCCACCGTGCAAAGGCAAGGCATGCAAATCATTAACGGTGGTAAAGAAGGTGGCGCGTGAAAATAATCCCATTTTATTTGTTTACCCTTATGTTTATCCCGGATTGCCCATTAAAACAGAGGCCCCTTGTAGGAGCACGTATGGCGTGCTCCTACAAATGCCGCTTAGGTAGCGTGGGTCAATCTCGGTTTGTTACGCCTTTTTACCAGGCTGCAAAAATTTTATCGGCTACCGCAATGGTTGCCGCAATATCGGCCTCGCTATGGGCTGCCGAGACAAAGCCAGCTTCGAAAGCTGATGGCGCAAGATACACACCGGCATCCAGCATGGCATGAAAGAAACGGTTGAAGGCCTTGGCATCGCAGGCCATCACTTCTGCATAACTGGTGGGAACATTGGTGCTGAAATACAAACCGAACATTCCACCCACCGATTGCGCGCAAAACTTGACCCCGTGTTTTTTCGCACTGGCACTCAAGCCTTCGGTTAATTGTTTCGCGGTATGCTCCAGACGTTTGTAGAAATCTTTTTCCTGCACCAGTTTCAGGGTCGCCATGCCAGCTGCCACCGCAAGCGGATTGCCCGACAGCGTTCCGGCCTGATATACCGAGCCCAATGGTGCGAGGCATTGCATGATGTCACGGCGTCCGCCGAACGCCGCAGCCGGCAAGCCGCCGCCCATTACCTTGCCCAATGTTGTGAGATCCGGTTTGATGTTGAAGTAACCTTGCGCGCCCTGCAGACTGACGCGGAAGCCGGTCATCACTTCATCCAGTATCAACACCGCGCCATGTTCGGTGCACAGCTTACGCATCGCAGCCAAGAACTCCGGCTTGGGCATGATCAGATTCATATTGCCTGCCACCGGTTCCACAATCACCGCCGCCATTTCTTTGCCCATTTCGGCAAATGCTTTTTCAAGACCTGCAACATCGTTGTAATTCAGCACGGTGGTCAATGCCGCGATTTCTGCCGGTACACCGGATGAACTGGGTTGTCCGAATGTCAATGCACCCGAGCCTGCCTTCACTAGCAAGCCGTCTGAATGCCCGTGATAGCAGCCTTCAAATTTAATGATGCGGCTGCGCCCGGTAAAGCCGCGCGCCAACCGAATTGCGGTCATCGTCGCTTCAGTGCCGGAGCTAACCAAACGTACCATTTCCAGGCTGGGCAGTAATTTGCACAGCAGGGTTGCCATATCCAGCTCGGCTGCCGTAGGTGCGCCAAATCCAAGACCCTGCGCTGCTGCATCCTGCACTGCTTTAACCACTTCGGCGTGACAATGACCTACGATCATCGGGCCCCATGAGCCGACGTAATCGATATAGCGTTTGTCATCTGCGTCCCACACATAAGCGCCTTGCCCGCGCTTGAAAAACAGTGGCGTACCGCCTACCGATTTGAATGCGCGTACCGGTGAATTGACACCGCCCGGAATCAGTTTCTGCGATTGATCAAAGAGTTCTTGATTGTGTGAAATTGTCATGCTGTTCATTACCTAAAAAGTTTTGTTAAATTTTGTGCGGCCAGTTGACTATCTGCCGCGTCAAATATTGCTGAAATTACTGCCAGCGCATCTGCACCAGCTTGCACCAAGGCTGCGCCATTATCTGCACTGATGCCGCCGATGGCAACGATAGGAAGCTGCAACTCTGCACGTGCTTCCTGTAATAAAGCCATGCTCGCCATAGCCGCATTGGGTTTCACTGTGGAAGAATAAAATGCACCAAACGCCACGTAATCAGCGCCGGCCTCAAGCGCATTTCGCGCCAACTGCAACTGGTTATAGCAAGACACACCGATCAGTTTGTTGTCACCAAGTAATGCGCGTGCTGCAGCAATCTCACCATCCGCAGCGCCCAGATGCACCCCGTCTGCATCTACTTTTGCTGCCAACTGTGGATCGTCATTGACTATGAATGTCACACCGAATTCTCGAGTCAAGTCTCGCAGCGCTTTCGCCTGTAGCAAACGTAGTGCTGCATCAGCGATTTTATTGCGGTATTGCAACACCTGCACGCCGCCAGCCAAAGCACGCCCAACGCGATGCAGCAAATCTTCTGTATTGCTGCTATCCGGAGTAAGCGCGTACAGCCCTTTAATGACGGGTAGTGGAGATGCTTTCTTCTGCGTCATCATCATCTTCCTCATCATCCCGCGCCCAGAACAATCGATCAGGGATATGCTGCCCCATACCTGGACGGAAACCGTATTTCAACGTCTCCCAGGTATATTCCTGCGCTTCACGCACCGCCTCTTCTATCGGCAAGCCGTTTGCCAGTAGTGCTGCGATGGCCGAAGCCAGCGTGCAGCCTGAACCGTGATAAATCCCCGACAAACGCGGCCAGCTATCGCTACGGATTAAACCGTTCTTGCCATACAAATTATTGATTACCT
>JBCKTV010000053.1:0-5017 GCA_038925365.1 Gallionellaceae bacterium | reverse complement strand
GGATATTGATTACGATAGGGGTGCAATTTGCCAGCGGCGTTGCCACCATCTTTCTGTCATGGCCGATTGCAATCGCGGTAATACACAATGGCGGCGCTGCGATGCTGGTACTATTGTTAGTGTTGTTAATCTACAAAGCCAAGCTGGCCGAACCATAATTTCTGGAAAACTCTGTCAGCTAGCTGGACATTGCAATAAATGCAACTACTTGATTATATTGAATATTTTATTAAAGACTAGAGTTTTAATTTATCTATTCCTTACGACGTAGCTGACCACGGAGACTAAAAAAACATGAACAAGTGGATTCGTTTGCTCAGCGCACTGCCAATACTTTGGGGTGCGCTTGTGTATCTTCCAGTGGCCATCGCCGACGAGCTTCTTGAGCCGGAAGCTGCGTTCAAGTTCTCGGCGCGTGCGCTCGATGCCAATACGCTGGAAGCGCGTTGGCAGATCGCGGATGGCTATTACATGTACCGCAAAAAGTTTAAGTTCGAAGTGGTAGGCGGCACGCTGGGCACGCCGAGGCTGCCTGCCGGCAAGATGAAGGAAGACGAATTTTTCGGCAGAGTCGAAACCTATAGCAAGGATGTGCGCATCGTGCTGCCGATCGTGCGCACGCCGGGCGCTACGGCTATCACCCTGAAAACCGTTTCGCAGGGCTGTGCCGAGATCGGGGTGTGCTACAACCCGCAAACCGAGAGCGTGACGATCAAGCTGCCCGCGCCAATTGTCGGGGCCGCACCGCCTGCGTTGCCTCCGATTGTTCCTGCCGCCTCTGTGCCATCTGTTGAATCCGATACCTCGCGTATCGAGAGCGTGCTGAAGGGCGGCAGCTTCTGGCCGGTGGTCGCCACCTTCTTTGGCCTCGGCCTACTACTGGCGTTGACACCCTGCGTGTTTCCGATGATCCCGGTTCTGTCAGGCATCATCGCCGGGCAGAGCAATAAAGTAACCAAGACCAGCGGCTTCCTGTTGTCGCTATCCTATGTATTGGGCATGGCGCTCACCTTTGCTCTAGTTGGCGTAGCAGCGGCGCTGTCGGGCACGCTGATTACCAACGCCCTGCAGAACCCCTGGGCACTCGGCGCCGGTGCACTGATTTTCGTTGGTTTGGCGCTGTCCATGTTCGGCTTCTACGAACTGCAATTACCCAGCGCGCTGCAAAGCAAGGTTTCCGATCGCGCCAACAAGATGAAGGGCGGCAATTACTTCGGTGTGTTCGCCATGGGCGTGCTGTCGGCAGTCATACTCGGCCCCTGCGTCGCGCCGCCGCTGGCTGCCGCGCTGGCTTTTATCGCGCAAACCGGCGACACCACGCTCGGCGGTGTCGCGCTGTTCGTGCTAGCCATGGGCATGGGGGTGCCGCTGCTGCTGATCGGCCTGTCGGCGGGCGCGCTGCTGCCGCGTGCTGGTGGCTGGATGAATGCGGTGAAATATTTCTTCGGCGTGATGATGCTGGCGATCGCCATCTACCTGATCTCGTCGATTATCCCGGCCTGGCTCAATATGTTGTTGTGGGGGATGCTGCTGGTCGGCTCGGCGATCTACCTGCATGCGCTCGAGCCGCTTCCCGCCCTAGCATCTGGCTGGATGCGGTTGTGGAAAAGTGTGGGTGTGGTACTGCTAATCGGCGGGCTGTCGCTCATCCTGGGCATGCTGGCGGGTGGCCGCGACCTGTTTCAGCCGCTCGACATCTTTAAGGGCGTCTCAGCTGGGATGGCGATAACGACCGAGCAGAAGGGGCTGGCGTTCGAGAAGATCAAGGACATGGCTGAACTCGATGCACGGCTGGCCGCCGCCAAAACCGATGGCAAAGCCGTCATGCTGGTGTTTCATGCCGACTGGTGCGTGTCGTGCAAGGAGCTAGAGCGCTACACCTTCAGCGATGCCAGGGTGCAGGCGCGGTTGCAGAATGCGGTGCTACTGAAGGCCGACGTCACCGACACCAGTGACGCCGACAAGGTGTTGCTCAAGCGTTTCAAGTTGTTCGGCCCACCCGGAATCGTTTTCTGGAATGCTGCGGGCGTGCAGTCGGATTACAAAGTCATCGGTTTCGAGAATGCCGATAAGTTTCTGGCGAGTGTAGCCTCGGCGCTGGGTCAGTAGAGAGTTTTGAAGCTCGCGTCCACGTCATACATTAGCCATACTGATGCCACTAACAGGAGACCATGATGATACGCTATCTATCCGCTTTGCTTACCTTGTTCACGGCGTTTTCCCTGCACGCTGCGGAACCGGCCGCAGCCGTCAAGCCCGCCGTCATCAAACCGGGCACCTACTATGGCGGCAAGACCGCCGAGTATCCAACCTGGTTCAAGGACAGCTTTCTGAATCTGAAAGAAGACATTGCCGAGGCGCAAAAAAACGGCAAGCGCGTGATGCTCATGTTCACCCAGGACAACTGCCCATACTGCTCAGCGCTAGTGGAACGCAATCTGTCGCAGCGTCAGATCGAGACCACGCTCAAGGACAAGTTTGACGTCATCCTGATCAATCTCTGGGGCGACCGCGAACTGGTCGGATTGGATGGCAAAACCTACACCGAAAAAACCTACAGCGCCGCGCTAAAAATCCAGTTTACCCCCAGTCTGTTTTTCTTCGACGAAACAGGCAACACCATCCTGCGGCTAAACGGCTACGTACCACCGCATCGCATGCAAGCCGCGCTGGACTGGGTCAGCGGTCGCCAGGAGCACACCACTTCATTCCGCGATTTCGTCGCCGCGCGCGAGCTGCCCAAACAGGCCTCGGGCGAAATGAGCAAACAGGATTTCTTCCGGAAAAACGCCACCGACCTGCGCCGCCTCGGCAAACAGGCAAAACCGCTCGCGGTGTTCTTCGAACAAAAGGATTGCCCGGAGTGCGAAGTGCTTCATCGCCGCGTGCTGATCGATCCAGAAACCCGCGCCGTCATCGCTAAGTTCGACAACGTGCAACTCGACATGTGGTCGCGCGACCTCATCACCACACCGGAAGGCAAGCGCATGATGATACGCGACTGGGTGCGTCAACTCGGCGTCAACTACGCCCCCGGCATCGTCCTGTTCGACCCCACTGGCAAGGAAGTCATCCGCTGGGAATCGTCCTTCCGCGTGTTCCATACCATGGGCATGTTCGACTACGTCGTGTCGGGCGCATACCTCAAGGAACCCAGCTTCCAGCGCTTTCTCAGCGCCAAGACCGAGCATATCCGCGCAGCTGGGCACGACGTCAACATCTGGCGCTACGCCGACGAAGCAATCGACACGAAAGTACAGTAAGCAGCGCCACGATCTTGCTACTAAGGATTGCAGGGTTTCGGACTGTTATGGATGGAGGACAACAGATATTTGGAGCGGACGATGGGAATCGAACCCACGGCTCTAGCTTGGGAAGCTAGGGTATTACCATTATACGACGTCCGCAAAGTGGTTTTTTAACGCGATCACCTGACGACCTTCTGTCTGTGTTCGGGTAAAATGCGATTTTACACTAACTCGGTAATTTCCTGAAAGTGATTGCTATCTCCATCAACGGAACAGTTCATCAATTCGACCATCCTATTAACGTCACGGCGTTAATCGAACACATGCAGCTAAGCAACAAACGCATCGCACTGGAACGCAATGGCGAGATCGTGCCACGCGGGCAATTCAATACTCAAATGCTGACCGATGGCGACAAACTCGAAGTTGTCGTGGCGGTTGGTGGCGGTTAATTTTAGAAAGTTAAGCAAAAATGAATCATGATGATTTAATTATCGCAGGTAAATCCTACTCTTCCCGCCTGCTCGTCGGCACCGGCAAATACAAAGACTTCGCTGAAACACAGGCAGCGATAGAGGCAAGTGGTGCCGAGATTATCACCATTGCGATACGCCGCAGCAACATCGGACAAAACCCGAACGAGCCCAATTTGCTCGACATCTTGCCACCGTCTAAATACACCCTGTTGCCCAATACCGCAGGCTGCTATAGCGCAGACGATGCGGTACGGACACTGCGTCTGGCGCGCGAGTTACTCGATGGACACAGCCTGGTCAAACTGGAAGTACTGGGCGACCCGCAATCGCTCTACCCCAACGTGGTGGAAACCATTGCTGCCGCCAAAATATTGGTGAAGGATGGCTTTCAGGTGATGGTTTACACCTCGGACGATCCCATTATCGCCAAGCAACTAGAAGACATCGGCTGTGTCGCCATCATGCCGCTGGCCTCACTGATAGGCTCCGGCATGGGCATCTTGAATCCGTGGAATCTGCAACTGATTATGGAGCGCGTACAAGTACCGGTGATTGTCGATGCTGGCGTAGGCACGGCATCCGACGCCGCGATTGCGATGGAGCTGGGTTGTCATGGTGTGCTGATGAATACCGCAATTGCTGCCGCACAAAAGCCAGTGTTGATGGCCAGTGCGATGAAAATGGCGGTTGATGCGGGACGATCTGCATACCTTGCCGGACGCATGCCGAGGAAGCTATACAGTGCCTCACCCAGTTCACCCACTGCGGGTGTTATTGCTTCAACACGCAACAACTGATTTTATTTTCAAAAAACATATAGCCACAGAGATCACAGAGGACACAGAGAAAACCATTCCAATTCTCTGTGCTCTCTGTGTGCTCTATGGCTAGGTTTTATAATTCATAATGACAGATACTAACGATTTTTCTAAGCGCCATATTCGCAGCTACGTGTTGCGCCAGGGACGCGTTTCCAACGCACAGCAACGCTGCTTGGACACCTTGATGCCTCGTTATGGCATTCCCTATTCAGGGGAAAAATTAAACCTCGATACAGCCTTTGAACGTAGCGCACCCAAAATTCTGGAAATCGGATTTGGCATGGGCGAGCCCACTGCTTTCATCGCCAAAAATCATCCACAGAATGACTACTTAGCGCTAGAAGTTCACACGCCGGGCGTGGGCAGCCTGCTCAAACAAATCGATGAACAGGGCATCAGCAATCTTCGCATCATGCAGCACGATGCGGTGGAAATAATGCGCGACATGCTGGACGACAAGGTGTTGGACGGT
>JBCKTV010000052.1:0-5269 GCA_038925365.1 Gallionellaceae bacterium | reverse complement strand
AACTTTGGAGTGATGTAATACGCGGGGTCGCTCACCAGAGGGTAAGCAACGCTTGGATATACTACCGTGCGGTCTCCGTTAACTGACGTTGGATGTTCAAATGCAACAAACTCAGAATGCAGATTAACTACTGCTCCAGCCATAACACGCTGCGCGCCTAGGTTGACTTGCG
This sequence comes from Gallionellaceae bacterium, assembly GCA_038925365.1. Classification (GTDB taxonomy): domain Bacteria; phylum Pseudomonadota; class Gammaproteobacteria; order Burkholderiales; family Gallionellaceae; genus 39-52-133. The sequence goes on along the minus strand of JBCKTV010000052.1, from coordinate 5,097 downwards.
GCAAACGACGATAGGGCAAAGGCACGGGGGCTGCCGGATCTTGCAATGTCTGATAGCTTTGTGCCCGTATAGATGATGTCCACCAGCCGCCCGCATAAGACACCGAGCCTTCGCGTAGCAAGTGCTTTTGTGTTGCGATGCCAGGTATTATCGAAAAATCGCGGAAATAAGCATGATCTGATGCCTGATTCAAATTTAGCGCAGCCGTGAAACCGCTACCCAGATCTTGCCCATGCGCGAATGAGGAGCGCGAACGATTCAGCTGAGCCACCTTATCACCCCGGAGTTCATCGTATTCGATTTTTCCGAAATAACTATTCCCTAGGTAACGAAATTCATTGTTAAATGATGTGCCGCGTTTTGCCATATATCTCGTAGAAATCGTCGCATCATAATTATTGGATATATTCCAGTAAAACGGTTGTGTACCCTCGAAACCGCCCGTATTGGTACTGCCCAGCTTTGGCGACAAAAAACCGGTTTGGCGTCGACTATGGAGCGGAAAGGTCATCCACGGCGTATACAGAATAGGCACACCCATAAAATCTACGTGCGCATTATATCCCGTGCCAATTTGCGTGTTACGGTCTAGTTCCAACCCCCCCATTTTCAACAACCAGTCGTCATTACCCGCCGCGCAACTGGTATATGTGGCATTCTCGAAAGAGTACAGCTGCCGGCCTTTAAAATGCATGATTTCTGCGCTACCACGTACAGTTCCATTATTCAGGGTAAATGACGGCTGCGGCATTTCCCCGGTATTGCTATCCAAATTCAACCTCAAGCTGGGGCCGGTCACCGAGGTGTTTTTGTTTTCAATGCGCACCGCTCCATCCGCAAATATTTCATTGGTTTGCTGGTGGAATAAGAGGTGATCGGCTCGTATCATCTGATCATCTTTACGTAGTACGGCATTGCCTGTTGCTTCAATCTCCTGATCTTGTTTGGCCTCTACGCTATCAGCGGTAATTGTCGTTGCCGACTCTTTATTCTTGGGGGGAGATTCCTTGCTCGAACGATCAGGTTCTTTAGGTTGCAACGCATCCTGCCCCTGAGCTGGCTGAGAGAATAAATATGCAAAGGAAAGGGAAAGCAGAAAAAAGCGGAAGCGCATGGTGCGAATTTTGCAAATTAAGATGATAAAATCTCACAAATCAGCCAATAAGGCAATCATTGCGCGCAAGAAATATTATGAATCGTCAACAACAACTCACAGAATGGTTGCAAAGCCTCTATCCCAAGCAGGCATTCTCTCTGGCTCCCGCCTCGGCAGACGCCAGCTTTCGAAGCTATTTTCGCGCAACTTTTGCCGATCGCACCCTAATCGTCATGGATGCCCCCCCTCAACAGGAGGACTGCAGACCCTTCATACACGTCGCCCGACTTTTTGCCGAAGCGAGTGTTCATGTGCCACAAATCATCGCACAGAATCTTGAGCAGGGATTTTTGCTACTGAGTGACCTGGGTAACACCACTTACCTGCAAGCCCTAATTACTGACAATGCGCGAGAACTCTATGGTGACGCATGCAATGCTCTCATTAAAATTCAGCTTGCCAGCAAAGTAGGTGAAGTACCACCGTACGATGAAGCCATGCTGTTGCGGGAAATGAGATTGTTTCCAGAGTGGTATATCAGCAAACACTTGCGACTGACTTTGAATGAAAAACAAGTAGCCACTCTTGAAGCGGTGTTTCAGCGCATCGTGCAAAACAATTTGGCCCAGCCACAAGTGTATGTACATCGTGACTTCCATTCACGCAATCTGATGGTCACCTTGCCCAACCCCGGCATCCTAGATTTTCAGGATGCCGTTTACGGACCGATCACCTATGACCTAGTATCATTATTCAAGGATGCCTACATCGGCTGGAGAGAGGCGGAGGTGCTGGATTGGCTAATACGCTACTGGGAAAATGCGCGCAAGGCAGGCCTGCCTGTGCATGAAGACTTTGGTGCGTTCTATCGCGATTATGAATGGATGGGCGTGCAACGCCATCTAAAGGTACTGGGTATTTTTGCACGTCTGTGTCATCGTGATGGCAAGGACGGATACCTGAAAGACATGCCGCTGGTGATGAGTTATCTGCGTCGTGCCTGTGAGCGTTATATCGACCTCAAGCCGTTGCTGCGTTTACTGGATGAGTTGGAGCCGCAAGCGCAACAAGATGGGTATACGTTTTGAAAATCATGCTTCTTGCTGCTGGACGTGGCGAGCGCATGCGGCCACTTAGCGACCACACGCCAAAAGCACTGCTTGAGGTTGGTGGCAAACCGCTGATCGTGTGGCATATTGAAAGGTTGGCGCGTGCCGGTTTAACGGAATTAGTGATCAATCATGCACACCTGGGCGAACAGATAATGCGCACTCTAGGAGATGGCAAACAGCTGGGTGTCTCCATACAATACTCGGAAGAAAAAATCGCACTTGAAACAGCCGGCGGCATAGCCTATGCCTTGCCTTTGCTGGGCAATGAACCCTTTGCCGTGATCAACGCCGACATTTACTGCGAATTCGATTTCGCGCAGCTGTATGCTCGAACTGCTGCGCTCACACAAAATGGAGATTTGTCCCACCTAGTTCTGGTCAACAATCCCGAACAACACCCCGTGGGCGATTTCGGCTTGCGTGATGGTCGTGTGAATAATGGCTGCATGAATAATGAATGGCCCAAGCTCACCTTCAGCGGCATAGGTATTTACCACCCTGATCTATTCAGGCACATCCCGCGCGGTACAATTGCTCCATTGGCGCCGCTGCTGCGTGCACAAATAACACTGAACAAAGTTAGCGGCGAACATTACACAGGCCGCTGGGTAGACGTAGGTACGCCCCAACGGCTGCAACAACTCGACAATGCCTTACACGCAACGCACAATACACCCCATGTTTAATCCTGCCCTCTATCAACAGCGTCGCTCGCGCCTGCTACAACAAATGCAGCGCGGTATCGCCGTCATCCCCACCGCACCTGAAGTGCTGCGCAATGGAGATGCACACTACCCCTATCGTTTTAACAGTCACTTCCATTATCTCACCGGCTTTGAAGAGCCCGATGCGGTGCTGGTGATGTTGGCGGGGGACAAACCGCAATCTATTCTGTTCTGCCGCGAGAAAGACATGGATCGAGAAATCTGGGATGGCTTCCGCTATGGCCCAGAAGCCGCAAGAAAATTATTTGGCTTCGATGCCGCCTACCCTATCGCACAACTCGACGACAAACTCACCGAGTTGATGGGCAATCAGCCCGCGCTGTTCCACCCTCTGGGGGCACACGCCATCTGGGATGACCGCATTCTCGCGCTGCGCAGCCGCGTGCAGGCACAGTCTCGCAGCGGCATCACCGCTCCCAATGAAATTCATGATGTGCGCATGTTGCTGGATGAAATGCGTTTAATCAAAGACAGCAGCGAAATCGACACCATGCGCCATGCGGCCAGTATTTCTGCTGCCGCACATATGCGTGCGATGCATGCAACCCGTCCCGGTAAAATGGAATATGAAATCGAGGCTGAGTTACTGCACGAATTTCGCCACAGCGGCGCACAAGGTCCCGCCTATACTTCTATCGTGGCAGGTGGTGCCAACGCCTGCGTGCTGCATTACATCAGTAATAACGCCATGCTTAAAGATGGCGATCTGCTGTTGATCGATGCCGCCTGTGAACTTAATGGCTACGCCGCCGACATCACGCGCACCTTTCCGATCAACGGCAAGTTCAGCGCTGCGCAAAAAGACACTTATGAAATTGTGTTGGCCGCACAAGCCGCCGCCATCGCCGCAGCACGCCCGGGTACCCACTGGAACCAGCCGCATGATATTGCCATGCGTATATTGGTACAGGGCATGCTCGACCTCAAACTATGCAGCGGCAGTGTGGATGGTGTAATCGAAAGCGGCGATTACAAACGCTTTTATATGCACCGCACCGGCCACTGGCTGGGGATGGATGTGCATGATGTAGGCAATTACAAAGTCAATGGCGAATGGCGTGACCTAGTTCCCGGCATGGCGCTTACTGTGGAGCCGGGGTTATATATACGCCCCGCAGACAATGTGCCAGAAGCCCTGTGGAATATCGGCATCCGCATCGAAGACGACATTGTCATCACCGAACAGGGATGTGAGGTGCTCACCCATGCCGTGCCAAAAACCGTGGCTGCAATCGAAGAGTTAATGAAAAAGACATGACGACAAGCTGCGACATTGCAATCATAGGCGGCGGGCCGGTAGGCGCGGCGCTCGCGCTCGCGCTGCGCGACAGCGGTTTACACATCACCGTGTTGGAAGCGCGCGCAGCACTGGATACAAATCCTGACCCTAGGGCTCTTGCTCTGTCTTATGGCAGCCAACTGTTACTGACTCAACTTGGGGTATGGCACGAGCTCACCCGGGTTTCAGCGATCAAAACCATCCACATTTCACAGAAAAATTCCTTTGGCCGCACCCTACTCAAAGCTGCCGAGCAGGGTGTGCCAGACCTTGGTTATGTGCTGCCCTACGCTGTATTGCAAACTGCTTTGCAACAGGCATTGGAAATCAGCAAAATAGATTTTCAACAAGGTGCCGCTGTCACACACTTGAATAGCAGCGACTATGGTGCAGCAATTACTTACCAACTCAATGGTACAGAACAGCATTTGCAAGCAAAGCTGGTGGTGGTTGCAGATGGCGGGAAACTTCTTGAGTCCAGCCATCCCGCTAAAATACACGACTACGGACAAAGCGCGCTGATCACCCATGTAACCTGCTCACGTCCGCAGTCGGACACCGCTTTTGAACGTTTCACCCCGCAGGGTCCATTGGCCTTGTTGCCCTATCAGAATGGTTATGAGCTGGTATGGACAGCGCCTGATAGCAAGATGCAGACCATGTTGCAATGGGACGACAGCACCTTGCTCAGTCAGTTGCATCTGCACTTCGGCGACCGGGTTGGCGAGTTTCTGTCCGTGGGTGCGCGTAGCACCTTTCCCTTACGTCTCAAGCGTGCCTCTGCTTTGACCCTGCCTCACACCGTGTTGATCGGTAACGCCGCACAAACTTTGCACCCGGTCGCAGGGCAGGGTTTCAACCTAGGGTTGCGTGATGCATGGGAAC
>JBCKTV010000051.1:0-5383 GCA_038925365.1 Gallionellaceae bacterium | reverse complement strand
TTACTTATCAATCGTTGCGTAATATTCCTTGAGAATTTTCAACACCTCAGGACGACTAAACTCCACTGGCACTTCCTCACCCTTGGACAACGCATTACGCAACTGAGTACCTGAAACTTGCAAGCGATCTGCATCATCGTGCGGGCAAGTTTTGGCAGAAGCCATGCCGCCGCACTTGTAACACCAGAACGAGATATCGATCTTAAGCGCCTCTGTTTCCAGAGCACCCTTAGGCACCTTGTCAAAAATATGGTGCGCGTCAAATGGGCCGTAGTAGCTGCCCACGCCAGCGTGGTCACGACCTACGATCTGATGCGAGCAACCATAGTTTTGACGGAAAACCGCATGCAACAACGCTTCACGCGGTCCGGCATAACGCATGTCCAGCGGATATCCAGCCTGCACCACAGTTTTCTTGACGAAATATTTCTCGATCAACATACCAATCGCCTTGGCACGCACGTCGGCAGGGATATCGCCAGGCTTCAGGTTGCCTAACAAGGAGTGGATCAGCACGCCATCGCACACTTCAATGGCGATTTTCGCCAGATATTCGTGTGAGCGGTGCATCGGGTTGCGTGTCTGGAAGCATGCGATTTTAGACCAGCCCATTTTGGTGAAAATTTCACGGGTCTGCGCTGGTGTCTTGAATAACTCGGGGTACTTCTCAGGAAAACCGCCCTGCGACAATACTTTGATAGAACCGGCTAGGTTGACATCGCCCTGCTCCATCACCATTTTGACACCAGGATGCTTAGGGTCAGTAGTCGTGAACACCATCGCGCATTCATGCGCTTTGTCGATGACGTATTTTTCGCTGATCATCATAGTGGCCAGCACTTCGCCGTTTTCCGCATCTGTCAGCGCAACTTCCTGACCTGTCTTGAGCGTATCGGCAGTCGCCTTGTCTACTGACAAAGTGATAGGTATCGGCCAGAACAAGCCATTTGCGGTTTTCATACCATCGCACACACCTGACCAGTCGGCGTGAGTCATAAAACCATTTAGCGGTGTAAAACCACCAATGCCAAACATGATAATGTCGCCCTTTTCGCGCGAACTAACTTTAATTTGTGTTAATTTTTTGGAACGATCCTGCTCTGCTTTAAGGGCACTTCCCTCTAACAACAGCGCATTTAGACCACCACCACCATGCGGATTTACCAATGCCATATTATCTTCCTCTAATATTAACGTCTTATTATATATAGTGTTTTTGCCACTTACCCTAAGCGGACAGAATAGTAGACGAATAAACCTAGTCCTACGATAACCCTTAAGTGTTCAAGGCGATCACCCATATGGGTTATAAAAAATTTGCTTTGTTCTGCAACAATCAAATTTGGTCTGTGTTTAACCAAGACGTAATTTATGCTAATATTTTATATTATCTTGTCTTAATCCTTCACCATCTCGTTAGCAATTCAACCAACACCTTACTCAATTCTTTGAAATCGGCAGTCTTATGGCATCAACACCTTTACACGACCCAATAGGGACTCCCCCTGTTGGCGAAAAACTTGAAATGCGTACCACTACCTGCTACATGTGCGCTTGCCGCTGCGGTATTCGCGTGCATTTGCGCGATGGCGAAGTGCGTTACGTTGATGGCAATCCCAACCATCCGCTTAATAATGGTGTGATTTGCGCCAAGGGCAGTGCCGGCATCATGAAACAGTACTCACCGGCCCGACTTACGCAGCCGCTGCTGCGAAAACAGGGTGCAGAACGCGGCGCTGGCGAATTCGAGCCTATCAGCTGGGAACAGACCTTCTCCATCCTCGCTGAACGCCTACAAAAAATTCGCTCCACTGATCCCAAGAAATTTGCGCTGTTCACCGGACGCGACCAAATGCAAGCGCTTACCGGCCTGTTTGCGCGCCAGTTCGGCACGCCCAACTATGCGGCCCATGGCGGCTTCTGTTCGGTGAATATGGCTGCCGGCATGATCTACACCATAGGTGGTTCGTTCTGGGAATTTGGTGGTCCTGATTTAGAACGTGCAAAACTATTTATTATGATAGGCACAGCCGAAGATCACCACTCCAATCCACTCAAGATTGCTCTTTCAAAGTTTAAGCGCGATGGTGGACGCTTTATTTCGATTAACCCGGTACGCACCGGCTACTCCGCCATTGCGGACGAGTGGGTGCCGATTAAGCCAGGCACCGATGGCGCGCTGATGTTGGCACTGATACACGAACTGATTGCGATGGGCTTGTATGACCGCGAGTTTCTGGCGCGCTACACCAACGCAGGCGAACTGGTGAATCTGAATGAAGCACATGATGAATTCGGCATGTTCGTGCGCACTGAGGTGCCCAAGGAGGAAGGCTGCTTCGATCCGCAAAACAAGTTGTGGTGGGATCGCATCAGCAATAAACCGGTCATTACCCATGCTGAAGGTGCAGATCCCTATTTGTTTGGCGAATTCAAACTGGCGGATGGCACACCGGTTAAACCCTCGTTTCAGTTATTGCAGGAACGGGTCAAGGATTACACCCCGGAATGGGCCTCCAAAATCACCGGCATTCCTGCTGCCACCATTCACCGTCTAGCCTATGAAATGGGCATTACTGCGCGCGACCAAAAAGTGGTATTGCCGATCGCATGGACTGATTCCTGGGGTAAGGAGCATGAAACCGTCACCGGCAATCCGGTGGCCTTTCATGCAATGCGTGGGTTGGCTGCACATTCCAACGGTTTTCACACCATCCGCTCTCTCGCCATTCTGATGTCGATGCTGGGTACCATAGACCGTCCGGGCGGTTTCCGTCACAAAGCGCCGTTTCCGCGTCCCATTCCGCCCTGCGCGAAAACACCCAACACCCATCGCGCAGTGCAACCCGACATGCCGCTGGATGGTATGCCCTTGGGTTGGCCGGCTGATCCGGACGATCTGTTCGTTGATGACGAAGGCAAGCCGGTGCGTATTGACAAGGCATTCTCGTGGGAGCATCCGCTTGCCGTGCATGGCATGATGCATAACGTTATCACCAACGCCTGGCGCGGCGACCCTTACCCTATTGACACCCTGATGATCTTCATGGCCAACATGGGCTGGAACTCCACCATGAATACCGTGGAAGTGCGCAAGATGCTGAACGACAAAGGTGAGGACGGCGAATACAAGATTCCCTTCCTGGTTGTGTGCGACGCTTTCGAATCGGAGATGACCTCGTTTGCCGATCTGATTTTGCCCGACACCACTTACCTGGAGCGCTATGATGTAATGTCGATGCTGGATAGACCGATTTCAGAATTCGATGGCCCAATGGATGCCATCCGCGTGCCAATCTTCCCCCCCAAGGGCGAGTGCAAACCTTTTCAGGAAGTGTTGATAGAGCTCGCATCTCGGCTCAAACTGCCGGCATTTGTTCAGCAGGATGGCGCGCGTAAATTCCGCGACTATCCCGACTTCATCGTCAACTACGAAACCGCACCGGGGTCAGGTATTGGCTTCCTGTCCGGATTCCGCGGCAAAGGCGGCGAAAAATCCATGGTGGGCGAACCCAATCCGCGCCAACTTGAAATGTATGAAGCAAACAATTGCGTGCATCACACTGAATTGCCGCTTTCTTACCAGTACATGCGAAACTGGAACAAGGGATATCTAGAATGGTCGCAGCGTAACCGTATCACGCGTTATGCGGACCCCATCCAAATACATATTTATTCCGAAGTTTTACAGACCTTCCGCCTGGCCGCTCAGGGCAGGGGAATCACGCGCAAGCCGCCAGAACATCTGAAGAAGCGCGTCGAGACCTTCTTTGATCCGCTGCCGTTCTATTATGAGCCACTTGAAACACAGATAACCGATCTGCAAAAGTATCCGCTTGCTGCCATTACGCAACGTCCGATGGCTATGTATCACTCCTGGGATTCGCAAAATGCCTGGCTGCGACAGATACATACGCACAACTATCTGATGGTCAACACCGCCACTGCCAAGGCTGCCGGTATTGCCGATGAAGGCTGGATGTGGATAGAGTCGCCATGGGGCAAGGTGCGCTGCATGTGCCGCCATTCCGAGTCAGTTGAACCCGGTACGGTGTGGACATGGAATGCAATTGGCAAATCAGCCGGTGCATGGAATCTGTTGCCCAGCGCAAACGAATCACAGCTAGGCTTCCTGCTTAACCATGTAATTTCGGAAGAACTCCCTGTTAAGGGCGGTGGCATAACTTCCAACTCCGACCCCATCACCGGCCAGGCGGCATGGTTCGATGTGCGAGTGCGCATCTACCCCGCCGAGCCGGAAGAACCCGAGCAGACCTCGCCGCAATTTGCCCCGCTTAAACCCTACCCCGGCACCAAGCCCTACTTTGGCAAGTGGTTGGCTTATTTTGCCGGTGGCAAAAAATCTGTGAGTGGAAAGAAAAAATGACACAACTAGCTCTCGTCATCGACCTCAACGTTTGCGTGGGCTGCCACGCCTGCGTCACCAGCTGTAAGGAATGGAATACCTCGGGGCCTGCCGGGCCTTTGAGCGACAGCGACCCTTACGGCGCAAATCCGTCCGGCACTTTCTTTAACCGCGTACAGACCTTTGAAGTTGGCACCTTCCCGAATACAGAAACCGTGCATTTCCCCAAGTCATGCTTGCATTGCGAAGAGCCACCCTGCGTACCGGTGTGCCCGACCGGAGCTTCTTACAAGCGCAAGGAAGACGGCATCGTATTAGTCGACTATGACAAGTGCATAGGCTGCCAGTATTGCTCCTGGGCCTGTCCTTACGGTGCGCGCGAGATTGATGAAAAACAGCAGGTGATGAAGAAATGCACCTTGTGTGTAGACCGGATTTACAGCACCACGCTGCCCGAAGCAGATCGCAAACCATCTTGCGTAATGGCCTGCCCCACCAGCGCGCGTCTGTTCGGCGATGTGCACGATCCAGAATCGATCGTGTCAAAAGCGATACGTGAAAGTGCTGGTTATGCACTGATGCCGGAATGGGGTACGCAACCTGCTAACCATTACTTACCACGGCGCAAGACTACCATGAAGATTCATGAAGATGAATTGATGCGCGCGGACAATCCACTGAAGATTGACGGCAAGCTACCCAAGCCGTCCAAACAACAAGCGACACTCGACGACAGCACCAGCTGGTAATACGCCCTACACTCGGAATTTAAACTATGAAACCACCTTTTTCTGTTATTTTTTTAACCACGCTCATTGGTGTAGGCCAGGGGCTGTTTCTGGCGCTTTACACCGGTCAACTGTACTCGTTCTTTGATCTATTGCCCGACCAGGATAGCCGTACATTTTATGCAGTCGGTAGCGCTATCTCCATGGCGTTTCTAGTGGCCGGATTATTTGCCTCCTTCTTTCACCTTGGCCACCCTGAGCGCGCGTGGCGCTCAGCGGCCATGTGGCG
>JBCKTV010000050.1:0-6577 GCA_038925365.1 Gallionellaceae bacterium | reverse complement strand
AATGAATCTCAACATAAATCTTCAAAAACTAATTTTGGTGCCCAAAGCGGGAATCGGACCCGCGACCTCTCCCTTACCAAGGGAGTGCTCTGCCACTGAGCCATTTGGGCCTACACAAACTGGAGCGGGAGAAGGGGATCGAACCCTCGTCGTAAGTTTGGAAAACTTCTGCTCTACCATTGAGCTACACCCGCACGCTTTGCCGCTTAAACCACGTTTTGCCGCCTATTTAAATATAGCTTGAGACTAGAAATAAACAACAATTAAAATTTGGTGGAGGGGGAAGGGTTCGAACCTTCGTACTCATAAGAGGGCAGATTTACAGTCTGCTGCCTTTAACCACTCGGCCACCCCTCCAAATAGAACCCGCAATTATCCTTATATTCCTTAGGCTTGTCAAAGGAGTTATTAAGATTTCCTGAAAATAGCCGATTGTGCGTGTGCTTGCAGCCCCTCCCCGAATGCCAATGTGGCAGCAATATCACCCAATGTACTCGCTCCCTGCTGCGAAACCTGAATCAGACTGCTGCGTTTCTGGAAATCGTAAACCCCAAGCGGCGAGGAAAAACGTGCTGTACCCGAAGTCGGTAACACATGATTTGGTCCGGCGCAATAATCGCCCAGCGCCTCCGAGGTATAACGCCCCATAAATATGGCCCCAGCATGCTTCAATTGGGGCAACCACTGCTGCGGATCATCAACCGACAATTCTAAATGCTCTGGCGCGATACGGTTACTGATTGCACACGCCTCATCGAGATCACGCACCGTAATCAGTGCGCCACGATTTTCCAGTGCAGTGCGGATAATATCGCGACGTGGCATACCCTCCAGCAAACGCACCGCGCTGGCATGAACTGCATCCGCATAGACTGCATCTGGCGTTAAAAGAATAGCCTGCGCCAACTCGTCATGCTCAGCCTGCGAGAACAAATCCATCGCAATCCAGTCGGGATTGGTTTTGCCATCACAAATCACCAGAATCTCGGAAGGCCCCGCCACCATGTCGATACCCACCACACCAAACACTCGACGCTTAGCAGATGCCACATAAGCATTGCCAGGACCGACTATTTTATCCACTCGCGGGATAGTTGCAGTGCCATAGGCCAGCGCCGCAATCGCCTGCGCCCCGCCTATAGTGAAAACCCGCTCAACCCCGACCAGATGTGCCGCAGCCAACACCAATTGATTGCGCACCCCATCCGGGGTCGGCACCACCATAATCAGTTCGCCTACACCAGCAACCTTTGCCGGCAGCGCATTCATCAAGACAGTAGAAGGGTACGCCGCTTTACCGCCCGGCACATACAAACCGATCCGTTCAATCGGCGTAATTTGCTGTCCCAACATCGTGCCGTCTTCTTCGGTATAACTCCACGAAACTTGCAACTGTTTCTGATGGTAAGCGGTCACTCGTTGCGCGGCCTGCTCTAGCGCAACTCGTTGTGCCGCAGGTAAACCATCAAAGGCCGCACGTAATTCAGATTTTGGTATTTCCAGCGACGCCGCAGTATTCGCTGGCAGTCGATCAAAGCGCTGAGTATATTCTAGCAAGGCTGCATCGCCGCGAGTGCGCACGTCAGCCAATATTGCAGCCACCGTCGCTTCCAGCTTTTCATCCTGAGCAGCTTCAAACGCCAGCAACTTATCCAGTTGCGTATTGAAGTCTGCCTGCTTGGTAGATAATCGCCGGATAATCATTTCATTGCCTGACATTTATTTACTCCCTAAGCAGTCTGTCGGACTTAACTCACAACTCATTGATTTAAAATGATTAAAAATTGATGCTGTAAATAAAATATTCAATATAATCAATGTGTTATATTATTATAGGTCTGACAGCCTGCTAGCTAATTTTGAGACACAGCGAGGGCAAACGCATCGAGCATGGGCTGGATAGTGGCGCGCTTGAGTTTCAGTGATGCTTGATTAACCACTAAGCGTGATGAGATTTGTGCGATTTCTTCTACCGCTTTGAGGTGGTTAGCCTTCAATGTGTTACCGCTGCTGACCACATCCACAATCGCATCGGATAAACCAACCAGCGGCGCAAGCTCCATAGAGCCATATAACTTGATCAAGTCCACATGCACGCCCTTGCTGGCGAAATGCTCACGCGCTGTGAGCAGATATTTTGTTGCAACACGCAGACGTGCGCCGTGCCGCACGGCAGCCTCATAATCAAAATCTTCGCGCACCGCGACCATCATGCGGCAGCAGGCAATATTCAGATCCAGCAGCTGATACAGGCCACCGCCACCGTGTTCATTCAGCACATCTTTGCCAGCTACACCCAGATCAGCCGCGCCATATTGCACATAGGTCGGCACATCGGAGGCGCGCACAATGATCAGGCGAACATCAGCCCGGTTGGTGGACAAAATTAATTTACGCGAAGACTCTGGCGCTTCTAGTGGAATGATGCCTGCCGCTTCAAGCAAGGGCAGGGTTTCCTCAAAAATGCGCCCTTTGGATAAGGCGATGGTAATCATGTTTTAACTCTTTCGTATGATAGGCGTGTGCTTTTTGTAGCTGACACTTATTAGTTTATTCTTCTGATATTCGCGCCCAGCTTGGACAGCTTTGCTTCAATATGTGAGTAGCCGCGATCAAGGTGATAGATGCGCTCAATCACTGTTTCACCTTGCGCCACCAAGCCTGCGATCACCAGGCTGGCAGAGGCACGCAAGTCCGTGGCCATTACCGTAGCGCCTTCCAATTTTGGTACACCACGCACCACAGCAGTGTTGCCTTCCACATCGATCTGCGCACCCAGACGACGCATCTCTTGCACATGCATAAAGCGATTTTCAAAAATCGTTTCCACCATCATCGCACTGCCATCAGCAATCGCATTCAGCGCCATGAACTGCGCCTGCATGTCGGTCGGAAAAGCAGGATAGGGAGAGGTGCGTATATTGACCGCTTTGGGACGAGCATTCATTTCCAAATGTATGGTGTCCGCTTCGACGCGCAGCTTTGCGCCTGCTTCGCTTAATTTCTCCAGTACCGCCTCTAAAATATCGGCACTGGTATTGCGTAAGGTAATGCTGCCACCGGTTGCCGCAGCTGCAACTAAGAAGGTGCCGCTTTCTATACGATCAGGCAAGATGCAATGCTCAGCGCCGTGTAGTTTTTCTACTCCGGTGATGGTGATCATATCTGACCCGGCGCCGAAAATATTCGCACCCATCGCAATTAAACAATTTGCCAAATCTACAACTTCAGGCTCGCGCGCGGCATTTTCCAGCACTGTCACACCATCGGCCAAAGTAGCAGCCATCATCAGATTTTCTGTGCCGGTCACGCTCACAATATCGAAGAAAATACGCGCACCCTTGAGTCGCCCACGTCCTCCATTAGAAGGCACTTGAGCGTGAATATAACCGTGCTCAATGGAAATCTGCGCTCCCATCGCCTGCAAACCTTTGATATGCAAATCAACCGGACGTGAACCGATTGCACAACCACCGGGCAGTGACACCTTAGCCTCACCAAAGCGCGCCACCAGAGGGCCTAGCACCAGTACCGATGCGCGCATGGTTTTCACCATTTCATAAGGCGCTTCTAGTTTATTCACCTGCGCGCCATGCAATGTCATCTCTTCGCCACGAACATCAGCCACCACGCCCATCTGCTGCAACAACTTGAGCATCGTAGTTACGTCGTGCAACTCAGGTACGTTACTTAATTGTAGAGGGTCAGCACTGAGCAGGCTTGCGCACATGATAGGCAAGGCTGCATTTTTGGCACCAGAAATAAACACGTCACCGTGCAGCGGATTACCGCCTTGAATCGCTAATTTTTGCATTACTTATTTTTTATCCTGCCACTCTTGAGGCGTAAACGTTTTCATCGATAGCGCATGAATATCGCCAGTTATGCGATCACCCAAAGATTTATTGACCCTTAGTTGCCGCTGAATACGGCTCATGCCGGCAAACTCATCGCTGACAACAATAGCTTCAAAATGCTGTCCATCGCCAACAACGGAGACGTGGCTGGTAGCCATGCCATTTTCAATATCTGTTTTAATGCTTTCAGGTGTAACCATTCGAATTTCTCACAAAAAAATTAGTATTATTGTTCACTCGTACCCAGCGGCAACAACTCATCCACACCGTACAACTTTGCGAGACTCAGCAGATTGCCGGGAACATTGACAAAACGTAAACTTACCTTATTGCGCTGAGCCTCGCGCAACCAGCCCAACATAATACTGACAGCCGCAGAATCCACTTTTTCCAGCTGGGCAAAATCAATCAGCATCTCGCTGCTCACCTTATTGCCAGCCTGAAGCTTCAAGCCCTCTTTGAACAAGGCGCTGACAGTTGCCATGGTCACGCTGCCTGACACCTGCAGACTATTTCCAATACGCGTTATCACTTGGCCTCTGCCTTGTTAACATTAACTTTTTCCGGCACCCGATTCAGCTCGACCAAGGATTTTATCAGGCCATCAATACCGGAAGCCTGCACCTTCTCGGCAAATGAGCTGCGATGCGTCGCCACTAGGCTAATGCCCTCCACAATCACATCATATGCCTTCCATCCATTTTCTGTTTTTGCCATCTCATAATTTACCGGTGTTGGCGTCGCACCAGGCCGGGTAATCGTTGTTTTGACAGTCACTTCATCGGCATTGGCCGGCACAGTAAGCGGCTTGGTCTCAACACTGACATCCTTATACAAAGTAAACGCCTTGGAATAGCTACGTGCCAGCATGATGCGAAACTCGGCGATCAATTCCTTTTTCTGCTCAGGTGTTGCAGTTCGCCAAGCCCTGCCAACCGCCAGCTTGGTCATGCGTTCAAGATCAAAATTTGTCAATACTCTGGTATCTATGAATTCCAGCACTTTCTTCTGTCCAGCATCAGGAGCACGCTTATTTTGATTGATGATTTCCAACACATCGCGCACGGAAACTCTAATAAGCTCATCCGGCGGCAGCATCTCAGCATTCGAAATTATCGGCGTACTTATCAATAATAGAGACAGCATCAGTGCAAATTTTTTCATAACATTCTCCTGGTAGAACTACTTTGAACTATTTAGGCTTGCTATAAATGAATTGACCAACCAGATCTTCCATTACCAATGCCGACTGCGTCTTTTTAATCACCTCTCCGTGCTTGAGCATTTTCTCCTCAGCACCCACTTTCAAGCCGATAAAATTTTGCCCCAGCAATCCTGAAGTTTGAATGTTTGCGAAGGTGTCGCTGGGAAATTTATAGCGTGCATCGATGTTCAACGTCACTCTGGCTTCATAGCTTTCATGATCCAAAACAATTTTGGACACTCTCCCCACCAGCACACCGGCACTGGTGACTGCAGCGGTCGGCTTTAGGCCTCCCACATTGGTAAAATATGCATTCAATTCATATGTTTCAGACATATTGTAGGTGCTCAAGTTACCCACTTTCAGCGCCAATACCACCAATGCAGCCATTCCGGCCACAACAAATGCGCCTACCCATAAATCCACTGTGGTGCGTTCCATGCCTATATCCCCCGAAACATAAATGCAGTCAAAATAAAATCAAGTATCAAAATTGCCAGTGAGGATTTCACCACCGTACGCGTGGTCGCAGCGGACACCCCTTCAGCGGTTGGCGTTGCATCATAACCCTCAAATAGCGCAATCACCGTCACCGCCACACCGAACACAAAACTTTTGATCAGGCCATTCAGCACATGCTGCTGAAAATCAATGGAGCTCTGCATCTGCGACCAGAACGAGCCCTCGTCTACACCGATCATCACTACCCCAATCACGTATCCGCCAAATATACCCATCGCAGTAAACAAGGAGGCGAGTAAAGGCATGGAAATTACCCCTGCCCAGAAACGTGGCGCAATCACCCGTGAAATCGGATTAACCGCCATCATCTCCATCGCAGCAATCTGCTCGGTCGCCTTCATCAAGCCGATCTCGGCTGTCATCGCCGAACCCGCACGACTGGCAAACAATAACGCTGCCAGCACCGGCCCCAGCTCAGGCACCAGACTTAATGCTACAAATGCACCCAGCTCAGCTTCGGAACCAAAGCGTATCAGCTGTTCGAAGCCCTGCAAGCCTAGCACCATCCCGACAAACAGGCCTGCCACCAGAATAATGCTGAGCGACATCACGCCGCTGGAAAACATCTCCTTGACCGTCAGGTGGAAACGCCGGAAGCTTGCGCCAGAATAAAATAATATCAGCACAAAAAAACGGCTGGCATAGCCGATACGCCATACCGCGTCGACTGTACGATGACCGATGACTGCGATATTTCCCATGATAGGCATCATGCATTCACTCCCAAATCTAGCTTGTAATCACCACCCGGATAGTGGAATGCAACCGGACCATCTATTTCGCTATGCACAAACTGACGTACAAAGGGTTTATCCGAGGCACGAATTTCATCCGGAGTTCCCTCGGCCACTATCACCCCGTCGGCATTATAGAGACCCGTTAGCTGACCATTGCCACCGCCAGAGACGGTTCCAGTCCACCTGACAGTGGCGCCGCTATCATCGCCAGGGATCTTCTTGAAGCGATCCTGATAGGCATAAAAGGCCGTCTGTAC
>JBCKTV010000049.1:0-6744 GCA_038925365.1 Gallionellaceae bacterium | reverse complement strand
CCATCGACTGTCACAAGCCGAACCAAGGCTCTCCCAGTAAGCCGATATGAATCTTTAAGTTCTTGCCCTTCAGTAGCAAAGGCGAGGATGCGCTTCGCAGAAAACTTTACTTGCGCCCATGAGTTTTTATTCAGCCTGCGAACAGGCGATGTAAGAAAATGGCGCGCAGGAAAATCCGGGTGGTCAGAGCTTGTTGTGGGGCAGTCTCTTCCATCTTGTCGTAGAGTCCAGCCCTTATTTGAGTAAAAGTAGATGGCATCAATTTCGGAGGATGTGTTTGATGAGTCGTTGTTCAGATCAATCTTGAAATCAACTTCACCTGAAGCGTAGTACTTTGTTTTTTCTAAGATACCGAAAACATCCTTGAGAGTTACCTTAATCCGGCTCAATCGGATAGCGTTAATTTGAGCCTTCGCCCATGCCATCTCTCCAGCCAGTAGGCCTCGCAATTCTCCGATTGAGTTGCCATAGACAATGTGTCGGTGATGCTTCAAGTCAAAGGGAATGTCATCGGCATTCTGGGTAAGAAGAATGCAGAGCTTGCCTTTTGCGTGTGCGTACCCCACTTCATAGAAGACATTGGGATTCTGCCCTGTCATGTCCGCAACTATTAAGTCGGCCAGTTCAATTTGTCTGTAGATACGCTCAAGTATTCCCTCTCGGAAAATTTGCTCGTCAACCCGTTCGGCAAGAATGTCTAGCGAATTGGCTGTTTCCTTTATTCCAATCTTGTAGATATCGTCGAATGCCTTGTCAAAAGGCATCAGAACGAAGGCGAATATCTGGCTATTAGTATCCATGAGATGTATCTATTGAAGCCTAACGTAAAATTGAGAACGAAACATCGGCGTCAGGTCTTGCCTTTTGCCTCCTCCATGCCAATGCCTTAGTAAATCCGGCAATCCGGGTCAGCACTAACATTCCAACATCCCCTTTATTTGGGTCATGCTCACACAATCAAAGTCATGCCCGCTTGCTTGGCAGCGCCGACATCAAACGTCATCACCTTATCGCAACCCGCCGCCGTGGCAGTACGTTCAATGAGGCAGTCCGGGAAATCTGCCGAGCTTGCGCCGTAGGCTCGCAGCGCACGCACCACCTGGTCTCTTTGCTCAACCACAAGCTGCTTAAGCTGCGGCGAATCAACTCAAAGAGATGAAACTACCTGCATAAATAAAATATTTAATATAATCAACATATTACGTTAAGCAGTGCATCTAAGATCGACAGCATCCCCTTCGTTTTCTGCTGTAGCGTTTAAATGCTATTGAGATATTTGACTTACCCAACAAGCCAGCGAATTCTATGCCGCATACCGCTGAATCTCCACTTCCACATGCCGCCGCGCAGTTTCGTCTGCATCTGCAAACACACGGCTTGCGATAGGCTCGCTCAAATAATACTCGCCGCAGTTTTCGCAGATTTCAGCAGGCACGTCACGAATCACCAGCACGCTGTTGTCACGTTGCAGTGTGACTGTAGTGGTGCCAGGGTGGGTCTGTCCGGTTTTGCAGATTGTGCATTTCATCATGCTCTCCTTCTTTTGAATGCCTGATCCCAAATTGCGGGATCAGGCCAGTAAATCGTAATCAGATGACAATCGCCTGTGTCCGATTGCGCGACAACTGCATGAACAGCTTGTCTTCCGTAAAACCCCAAGAGCAAGGCGCTGGAAAAAGGTTCGTCATCTGGATATTCAAAAATAATTTCAGCTTCCGCAATAATCCGCGCGACCGCCTGTGGATTTATGCCACGCTGGAACATGCGCTCGAAGGCGTGGCGAGAGAAATGCAGGTGTTTACATTCCATGTCTGCACTTTTTTAAGGATAGGAATTTCAATGTCACTTTCAAAGTATCACGTACTCTTTAGTCATAGTCAATCTGGATGCCAAAATATCAACGATGCATTGAGAATTGGGAGCGCCGACGAGGACGTCGGCGCTCCCAATAAACCACCCCGCCACAAGCAGCGGGGATTCAACCCGAAGACTAAAATTATTGATGGCAATAAAATATTTAATATAATCAATATGTTAACAAAATAAGCGTATCTAAGTCAGACACCCCCGTCCAGGTGTTCTTGTCCTATGCAAAGCAGAGCGTAGTGCAGGAGGCTGTTGCGCCGCTTTGCGTTAAAGGCACCTTTATTTTTCGTCGAGTTTGATCGGAATATAAGAAATCGTCTCGCCTCGGCGCACTCTCAAGGCCACGGTATCTCCCTTGGGTATGGACTTCAACACGCTATTCAACTGCTCGATACTAACAATCGGCGTGTAGTTGAAGTCAAGAATGATATCGCCCCGCTGCAACTCCCCGCGAACATTGGCACCCCGCACCTCATCAATCAGCAAGCCGCTTTCAATTTCCAGTTGTTGTTTCTGTTCCTCGTTCAACTCAATCACACTTAGGCCGAGCCGGGCAATCTGCTCAGCGGATGAGTCATGTTTGGAGGTGCTAACGGGTCGTCCATCGCCGGGCATTTCTGCGACAGTCAAACTCAATTCTTTGATAGCGCCCTTACGCCACAATTGAACTGCAACCTTAGTCCCGGGTTGCGTAGCGGCAACTATGCGTGGCAAATCTTTCGACAAAGCAACCACTTTTCCGTCAAATTTGAGGATCACATCACTTGCCTGTATGCCAGCCTTGTCCGCCGCGCCGCCCTTTTCCACGCTGGAAATAAGCGCACCGGACGCTTTAGTCAGTCCGAATGATTCTGCCAATTGCAGTGTAACTTCCTGGATCACTACGCCGATGCGGCCACGCGTCACTTTGCCGGTTGCGCGCAACTGGTTTGCCACTTCCATCGCCACATCGATCGGAATGGCAAAGGAAAGCCCCATATATCCGCCTGAACGGCTGTATATTTGCGAGTTAATGCCAACCACTTCACCTTTCATGTTGAACAATGGCCCGCCGGAATTTCCAGGATTAATGGCAACATCGGTCTGAATGAAGGGCACAAAATTTTCTTGTTGTAAGGTACGTCCCTTGCCACTGACGATACCGGCAGTAACACTGCTCTCAAAACCAAAGGGCGAGCCTATCGCCAATACCCACTCACCCACTTTGAGCTTAGAAGGGTCGCCCTGGGTAATCTTTGGTAGCCCTGTTGCTTCGATTTTGATCAGCGCCACGTCGGTACGCCTGTCTGCACCGATTACCCTGGCTTTGAATTCGCGCTGATCAGTCAAGCGCACGGTGATTTTATCGGCAGCATCAACCACATGCGCATTGGTTAATATGTATCCATCTGCACTGATGAGAAAGCCCGAGCCCAGAGAGTTTGCTTCCCGCTCACGCGGCATGGGCGCACCAAAACGACGAAATAATTCTGCCAGCGCATCGCCCTCGGGCAAACCTGGAATAGGTCCTACTGCCTGGGAATTTTGAACTATTTGGGTAGTGCTTACATTCACCACAGCACCACCGTGCTTTTCAACCAAGGTGGTGAAGTCAGGCAAATCTTTTGCGGCTATTGCTTGTGCATACAAACCAAAAAGAACAAGTACGAATATTTTTTTAAACATAAATTTTTCCTTCATTCTCTACTTACAACTACGTTCAATATTAAACCCAGACTGTCCATTAGAACTGAGTTTTTTGTTGGTGGCTATCGGTTAAAACCATCAGCATAGGGCATCACAAAATTACCGGCTGCGCTACAGACGATAAACGTCGCCGCGCCGTAATATATTTCACCAGCATAAAACCTGATATCAAGCCTGTCAGCCCTCCAATCGCAGAATAGGCATCACTACTGCTCGCATCATGCGCCCAGTGCACCGCAGTCATCGCACCAAATATTAACAACACTAAAGGCAATAAGTACATTAACAATGCGCTATGCAGCAGCACACCATCCGGCAGGGTGACCTCTACCAACGTTCCCACTGGCGCAGCGGCATCGTTTCGAACAAGAAAACGTCGCGGCGTGCTACAAAACAATTGGGATAGTTTTCCACTGGCGCAGCCATTCTCACTATCGCAATTACCACAGCCTCCACCCTGAGTAGATTCTACCAGTGCATTTTTTCCCTGTAGGCTAATAATCACTGCGCGCGTCTGTATCATTTTTTCTCCTGGATCATTGTTTTGGTCCTCCATATCTTATAGATTCGCCCACTTGTATGACTGTACGTGGTGGCACATCGCCAATGACTGTGAGTAAATATTCATCCAGCATCTTGGTAAAAACCTGAATCAAACCCTTGCTGTGCAGGCCTAGTTTTACACCGTTCCTGTCGCCCAACTTCTCGACAAATACGGAAATACCAGCCAATCCATCAGAATAAACCAGATGTATGACAGGCAGATTACTACCTCTCAGTTGGCGACTCACTTCAGTCATTTTTTTAAATCCGCTCGGCAACGCATACACCATCCAGCCACTTTCTTTCGAGATTAAGTTGCTGCTAGAATTAGCTATGGCTTTGCCGAAAAAACGTTGATCTGTTGGTTTATGTTGCACTATCCACTTGCGGTCAATATCGCCACCTATAGTCAATTGGGTGAATGCATATTGTTCTAACACTTGCTTACGCTCATCCAGCACCACGGCCTTGAGTAACAAACCGGAATCGCCATGCACCCACATCTTGTGGGCATAACGCAGCTTGTCTTTGGGTTGAAATACGATGCTGTGGGCATGAAAGCCTGCAACCCTGTCTTCGTCAGCGTGACGCATCACATAATTTTCCTGCAACAATGCAAACTGCTGAGGGAGTAAAGCCGGGAAAGTGCGCGCGCCATCCCTTGTTGCCACCATCACCCGGCGGTCGCCGAGATAACACCATACCTGATCGTTTCTGCGAATTATTTCACTACGCTCTCCATCCAGCCCCTCCAGTCTTTCATGTTCATTCTCACCGTCTGAAACATGCGTAATGCGCGACGTCTCAACATAGCTTCCAGATTGGTAAATGAAAGTACCGGTATAGTTTGTTTGATGGGCGGCAGAAACAATCTTCTTTAGCCAATTCGTGTCATCTAGCGTTATAGGTTCGGCCCATGCACCCGATGCCGCCACACACAAACAAAGTGCCAAACTAATTTTAAATTTCGACATAGGAGCCTACGCTACTTTTTCGTCACGGCTTGCGTGGCGGCCACTGTGCGGATATACGATGTAGCACCTCGAACATCGGTGCCGGGAGAAAACTCATGGTGAGCCAGCAAATATTCATTGATGCCATCATTTGCCGAAGAAAAATTTACCGGAGCAATATTGGCATTTATAGAAGATCTGGCGGCATGCAGTTGAGTCTGCTGCATTTGTGGCTGGGTGTCGACCTGCAACGATACCCATGTCAGAAAAGCCATGGCCATAATTGATGCCACAGCCGACATCGCAAAATATCCGATCCTAGAACTGCGCAGCGGATAAGGTGCTAGCACTGTAGGCTCAGCTTGTAATCGCTCAAAAAAAGCAGCACTTATATTCTTGGGTATGTAATCCGGCTGTCGCAGAACATCGCCAATCAAATGATAATTCAACCAATCTTGCCGGGCTTCAGGATCACGTTTAATCTTGCCCAACAAGGCTGCCGCCTCCTCTCCACAAAGCTCGCCATCCATTAATATTGAAATTTTCTGATTCATCATTACCACCTCTTGTCGATACTGGTACCCAACAGCGGGCGTAAATTGCTTGCAATAGTCTCACGCGCCCGGAAAATTCTGGAACGCACAGTGCCTATAGGGCAATTCATTATTTCTGCAATTTCTTCATAGCTCAAGCCTTCAATTTCGCGCAAGGTCAATGCTGTGCGCAAATCCTCAGGCAATTTCTGTATGGTCGCATTTACAACAGCTGCAACCTCTTTGCCCATTAACTCAGTTTCAGGTGTATTCATATCATGCATCTGATCCGAACCCTCATAGTCTTCGGATTCTTCAACATCAAACTGGGTTGTAGTAGGTGGTCGTCTGCCCAGTGAAACCAAATAGTTTTTTGCAGTATTGATGCCTATCCTGTACAGCCAAGTGTAGAACGCGCTGTCCCCGCGAAATGACGGTAACGCACGATAGGCTTTAATAAATGACTCCTGAGTTACATCCTCTACCTCGGCAGAATCGCGCACAAAGCGCGAGATCAGCCGACCTAACCTGCGTTGATATTTAAGCACCAACAACTCAAAGGCGTGCTTATCCCCGCGTTGCGCGCGTTCCACTAATTGTTGATCGACTTCTTTGTCGCCCATTCCCGCTTATCCTAGTTTCGGGCACCTCTAAAAATCCAAACTCCGTCGCGATACTGCGTTGCTCATGAAATTTTATCGCTTACATATAATGTCTATAACTTAGCGTCAAACAACATTCGCGCCTTGTCTCGCTTAGGATTTTGAATTTTTAGAGACGCCCTTAATTATTGCTGCATCAACATGAAGCAAATATTGCACTAGTATAACCGTAGGCGCTTTTAGCGTCAGCATTGCCCTTATCTCAAAACAAAGACATACGAATCCGGCATTAGTTCAGTTTCAAACAGGGTTTTACGCCCTGCATTAATTTGCTATAGTTCAGGCCGATTCATACCAACATTGTCATCCAATGCTGAAATACGACACCCTTATCATCGGCAGCGGCCTTGCCGGCCTGTCATTGGCACTCAAGCTGGCTGACCGGCAGCAAGTCGCAGTCATCACCAAAAAAGCTATGCTAGATGGTGCGAGTGCCTGGGCACAAGGCGGCATAGCAGCGGTATTATCACCGGACGATTCCTGGGAAAATCACATACAAGA
>JBCKTV010000048.1:0-7279 GCA_038925365.1 Gallionellaceae bacterium | reverse complement strand
TTTATTTAAAATATCTTTCCGATGCGCATTTGAATTTAGGGGGGACAAGCGGTATGAGCATAGAAGATACTTTTCGCGATGTAGTCTTGCTCAATAAAATGAAGGGCGTTATATTTAATCACCCCCCGATAATTGGCGGGGTTGGAGGCGCGACTGGGAAATACTACAACACCAGATATTCAAAAAGAATTAAAGAAGTGTTACGATCCAAATTAGTAAAAATGAACCCTTCTTTTAAAGATTTATTTAATTGTGGCTAAACTTTCTTTCAGACAAATAGTAGCCTTTATACCAATCGTGCTAATTGTCTTCTAAGTTTGCGTGCAACACGCGAAAATAATGATTTTTGCGGTTTGCCGTAATCCATTTCATATTCCCAGTTAGATTGATAAACCACTCCCAAATAGTTTTGCTTTAGCTTTTCCTCGGACTCACCTAGCTTCTTATTCGCATAAAATTGCCAATCATAATGATAAACACGAAAGAGCGGCTCGATGGGAATCAAAGGAATGCTTTTATAATTCAAAAGTGCCTCACCATACCATCGAATTTCTGCTGGGTACATGTCAATTGCATCCCATAAGGTGAGACCCTGAGGTTCCAAGCGTTTCTCTGAAAGATCTTGCCAGACTTTGCCTGACCAAATCATTGGTGCAGGGCCAAAATCATAGTCTGGACCGCTGCGGTTGAACAAGGATTTAGCACGCTCACTTTCCGCATAATAACTTTCAACCATTTTATTCTGGCCTCTATTACTAGCCAATTGCAGCAGCTCTTTGCTTTGATGGAGAACTGTGTAAGGGGTGCCATTAGAGGAAATAAAAACTGAATGCTTAAAATCGCGAATGAATATTGAATCAGAATCTAAACATACATAACTATCTGAAATACCAAGTCGCCAAAATTCTGACTTAACGACCTGCTGCGAAAATCCACCCAGCGTTTTATACATCCGCTCAACACTCGCCGCTGGATTAGCGCTTACGATCTCTTCGTCAGAAATCCAAACACATCTATTTTTGCCAACAAGATTTTCAAACAACTTGCGATCCGCTTGCGGGACTGACATATAAACGTCCAACTTATCTAAATTAAAGCACTCGATACTATCAACTAGACGCTTGGCTCTCAGGACATCACGATTGTAGGATTTACAATATAAAACAATATCTTTCATGATCCCTCATATCCCCCAGAAAAAGTTGTGAATATAATCATGGCATTACGTACCAGGATGATTTGACACTCGCTTCTTTACACTTAAAGGCACCTCTAAAAATTCACATTCCGTCATTCCCGCAAAGGCGGGAATCCAGTCCAATCAAGCATCTGGTTCCCCGCCTTCGCGGGGACGACGGCATTTTTAGAGGCGTCGTAAGATGCAATCTGTTTGACGCACCACACTAGTCTTCGTCGTTTTACGTCTGATTGTCATGCAAACATAATCAGTCGCATTAGCTCTTATCGCGGCGAATCGATGTGTAAATTTTAACACAATGTGTCACAATCAATTTATGTAACATAATTATATACAACCATTACTACATGCATAAACCCTACATTGATATCATTCTATTGAGCTACGGAAAATTTGCAACAACCACGAAACCTTGCCTAGATTCCCTACTCTCTGATAGCCATAACAAATATTTTCGTATGACAGTTGTCGACAATTGTTCAACGGACAATAGTGCTGAGGAAATACGAGCGTATCTTAAAAACCAACCGCAAATACACGCTGTTTTTCTTGATACAAACACCGGATTTTCTGGAGGCATGAATTATGGCGCTTCTTTAACCGATGGCGAATGGTTATTACTCGTGAATAGTGATACCATCTTTTTACAGGGTTCCCTGGTTTCTCTTTATCATGCTCTACAGCAACAGTCAGCTGACGTTAGTATGGTAGGCCCTATAACCAATGCCGCCGGCAACGGGCAAGGATATAATATACTAGGCAATTCTAATGACGTTCTGAGAGCTGCAGGTTTTGTTCAACGAACGCCCTGCCATGCGCTCTTTCCATGTTATCGGCTAGATTTTTTCTGTGTAGCGATACGCAGGTCATTGTGGGATAAATTAAACGGCCTCGATCCTGTTTTCGGACTTGGATATTACGAAGACACTGACTTCAGCATGCGCGCCAAGGCGCTCGGTTGTCGCATGATGATTTGTGAAGATGCTTTCGTTTACCACGTCGGAGGTTCGAGCTTTTCAGCAAACCCACAAACTCGTAAACTGATCAAGCGCAACAAAAAAATATTTCTCCGCCGGCACCCTGATGCAAAATTATTACATCAGCGTGAAGATAATCTGGCTGTTCTTGAGGAATATGCAAAGCTGCGTCAGACTAGTCACTGGAATGAAGGACTGTCCATACGACTAAAATATAGATTGGATGAGCTTAATGCCAACATGCCGCGTAGCCCCTTAAAAAGATGGCTGTGGAAACGTAAAGTTAGGCAGGTTTTAGCCAGCTTAGTGTAGGTCGCATTTCAAGGCGACACAAGGTTAAAATTACAGTTATCCACGATGGTTCTCATTCCATCGCCGTTAAATATTAGCATTTAAATGAAGTGAAAATATGTATGAATAAATTGATACGCCTACTGAACTTAAGGGCTGCGCAAAAACTTGCCTCGCAGCTCAATTCAAGAGATTTGATAAACAAAATAATCTCCAAAAGCAAATACAAAATTCCAGTGATCATTGTTTCTTTTAACAACGGAACCTACGTCAAGAATATGGTTCAGCAGTTAAATCAACGAGAGATTGTGCCGCTAATAATAGACAACAAATCATCAGACCCAGACACGATTAAAGTATTAAATGATTTGGCACAAGGCAAGGCTGAAGTCTTGAGCAGTAGCAAGAACCTGGGGCATCTAGTAGGATTTCTCGATCCTATATACAAATTATTGCCTGAAGTGTTTGCTTATACTGACCCAGATCTACAGTTCCATCCCGATTTACCCGAAAACTTCCTACAGGAGTTTGCCGCGCTAACAGAGAACTATGAATGTTACAAAGCGGGGATGGCTTTGGATATCATCAATTTTGGCGAAATGAAAAAGTTGCAAAGCAGCACAACACGCAAATATCCATTTTATTTTCACAAGTTGCATGACGTAATGGATTGGGAGAGGCAGTTTTGGATGTTCCCGTTAAAACATGACAGACTGGAAGTCTACGCGGCACCTATAGATACAACTTTTGCGGTGTATCAAAAAAAATATTTCCATAATGGCGATTTATGTAAAGGCGTACGTGTAGCGGGAAAGTTTTCAGCTTGTCACTTACCTTGGTTCCCTCAGTACGATATCGTTTCAAATGCCGAGCGTAACAATTATAAAAATACCAAAGATTCCGATACCGGTATTTGGTTAAGATGAGTGCGAATTAATCACTATCTTTAAAAGTATGCAAGCATGATGAAATTAAAATCAAGCGACAAGTGTGAGGCTTGTGGAGCGCTTACAATTTATTTCTCTGCAAGCCATGCCACTATTGGCTTGCAGAGATTCGAGCATCAGTTTAACCGAGCAGCAGTGATAACTTTTATACAAAATTCAGGCTAGCAGTCTGCTGTGCTTAACTCACAAATCATTGCTTTAACAAGAAGTTAAAACTAGCGCGCTGAATAAATTATTCAATATAATCAATATATTGCATTAATTGTGCCGTCCAATCTCGTTAGTCTGCTTTTTCTGCGTAGGCGAATCATTCACTGTTTTTTTAAGGTGACTAATATTATCCAGCGTTAGCAATAATGCGATCACAAACAAGTAGGAGGTAAAGAAATTGTCTCTTTCAATGGAATCGACGAACCAGTGCACCACATAAATGCCAATCATCCATACAGCAGGGTGTGCCCACTCCGAGTTTGATTTATTCAACTGCCTAAATATTGAAATAAGCGCCAGCACAAACAAAAGTAAGCCCGGAATACCCACGGAACTACTCAGATCAAGATATCCATTGTGAGCACTTGAGATAGAAACATCAGGATACTTCTTCTGAGCTAGTCGTTCAAATGCTTTCCTTGTTACACCATATCCCCATGGATTTTCAATGACGGCTCGTAAGCCTGCTTGTGCGTATGCTACTCTGAGATAAAAACTTTCTGGAACCGTCTCCCCAAATTCATTCTTTGGCAAACCTAACTTTCCCAAATTTCTCCAATTTATATCTTTATCAATATTAACTGCGACCTTGAGGTTGCTGAACATACGCTCCCATTTTAGCGCAACAGCTGGAATGAGACTCGCGGTATAAATTGATATCCCCACTAACACAATTACTGCTGCGATGATGCTGCGGAAATTCTTAATTTTTAGTCTAAGCGCTAGCAAAGCCAACATCAAGGCTATGCAGGCGCTTACCAACAACTGAGAACTCAAAGAAGTAGAAAATATTGCTACACATACTCCTAGCGCTATCGGCAACAACCAGATATATCTTTCCCGCTTTACAGTATCAGATTTGAAAGATTCCAGAAACATGACGCATCCCAATGCACACAACATATCTGATGAGAATGTCAGGCTGGTTTTAAGATCCGTTCCCATCGTGATATCGTAAAGTTCGAAATAACTTATGGCAAGGTAGCCTAGCTCTACGCTTTTAGACACCGAGAGATACAAATATAAGACTGGCTGAGCCGCTAGAACTGCCAGCAAATAAATTTTGAACGTGGATGGTTCAACACTGCGGCTGGCCACCGCCAAACCTATTCCCGCCATAATGGCCACGTAGCCTGGAACCCACTGCCCAGAAAACGCACGCCACGCTTCATCACCATTTTGAGAAATATATGCTGCATGGAAAAAAACCCAGGCTAGCAGCAGACCCATAAAAAGCAGCCAGGGAGTCTTGAGTATTGCGTATCTATCCTCACCCCTGAACCACAACATAAAACCTACGTATGCACTAATTACAAGCAACAACTTCTGTAGCGCTGTCATATGTGCCATAGGCCAAATCAAATATAAAACAGCACTGGATAGCAGCGCTGTTAATACCCAGTATATGTTTTTATTGCCTGTTATTAATTTAATGGGTAGATTCATGTTGCTTCCGATTTGTTGATTCTTCATTCGCCAGCAGCTGCTCAAACTGCCGACCGATTACTGGGGCACTGAAATGTTGCTCCACCCAGTTGCGTCCCTGCTCTGCCATTTTTATGCGCGTTTTAGTTTCGTTTGCCAACTTGACAATAGCATCTCGCCATTTGGCAATATCACCGGGGGGCAGCAGCAGGCCAGTGACATCGGGGGACAAGGTTTCCGGGATGCCACCGATATCACTGCACAAGACTGGAACACCACTGGCTTGAGCTTCTATGGAAACCCGGCCAAATGTTTCAGATTCCACTGAGGGTATAGCCAACATATCCAGTGCAGCATAATAGGGACGCACGTCAGATGTCCATTGATGCATGATATGACGTGAGGCGAATCCACCATCATTTATTTTCTGTTCAAGCGCATCAGCTGCGCGACCTTCACCCAGCCAGAATGCTTTAAGTTTGGGTACTTGTATCATCGCTTGATTAACCGCATCAGCCAACTGCAAAAATCCTTTACCCGGATGTAGGGTGCCGATAAAACCCAACACGATATCATCATCTGTATAGCCCAAAGCTTTTCGTGTGGCACCTCTTAACACCGAATCAGGTTTAAAATAATGGAAATTCAGCGGATTATAAAGCACACATATATGTTCGGGCCTTACACCTCGTTGAATAAATTTTTTCTCCATGAAGTCAGATATCACAATAAAGCGATTTGAAAAACGCGGAATAAAATAATTTGTAGCCGGTCGCATTGCAAAATCCATATGCTTGAACAATGCAAGTTTCACGCCTAATAACTTGGCAAGTATCAGCAGCGGCCAGTATTCTTTGCTGAAGCTTCCAATTATCCAATCTGGCTGCATCTCTCGGCAGGTTTTCCAAACAGATCTTATGCCGCGCGGATCAAACGCATTCCGAAATATTCCGGCAACTAGACGTATTCCACTTCCACTTAAACCATTGTGTATAGGTGCCCCCGGGTAAACTACCGCAACAACCTGATGACCAAGTTCATGCATAGTACTCGCTAGCGTGACAAAGTGACTTTCGGTTCCTCCACCGCTGCGACTGGTACCAACAAACAGCAGTTTCATCCGCGCTTATCCTCATACCTGGTCAACAATTTAATCAGGAACAGATACAGCATACTGCTACCAGTTACCAAAACGCGTCGTAATAACATCAAGTCATCTCCTGGTAATGCACGGCCACGTTGCGTGGTGGTCGCAGCAGCATATCCCGCGCTACGGACAGCTTCTGTCACGCGCCCGTCAAGATCACCATAGGGATAACAGAATTGCGTAACAGGTGCTCCGGTAAGCGCTTCTAGTTCGGCTTTGCTTCCCGTCAGCTCTGTGAGCAATTCTGCATCTGTACAACTAGGTAAGCGTGGATGCGTGCGTGAGTGTGCGCCAACCTCCATGCCCGCAGCCTGCCATGCCTTGACTTGTGCGGCGCTCATTAACGCCTTGCGCACATTGAGTGTAGTGGCATCCCAATCGTTATAACCACCTGTGCGATCACTCACTACATAACAGGTGGCAGTGAAACCAAAGGTATTCAGTATGGGCAAAGCTTGTTCAAATGTATCAAGGTAACCGTCATCAAAGGTAATTGCTACTACGCGCCCAGACTTTTCCCCGCGCAAATAGGGCATTGCCTCAGACATGGAAAGACCTTTGTACCCGAGTAACTTCAACAACCACATCTGCCGTCCAAATGCGCCAGTGCGCACATAGAGGCCGCGCAGCCTGGCGCCTTGTGGAGGCTTGCCGATATTGTGGTACATCAGTATGGGTACTGGTCTCATAATTTTGCTTTTAATTATATTGAGCTACTTGGTCACCAAGCTTTATTGGAGCTTGTACGCTTATCGTTTGTTATTCACCTATCAGAAAATAATAGCAACTTATTAGGCTCAGACGGGAATACAATGCAATATCTTGATTGTATTGAATATTTTTATTGTCGCGTCAATCTAAATTTCTTTATAAATAAATTGGAAGCGAGTTAAAGCTGTCAGGTTGCTAGTTTTTTCAGAGATGGCGGAAGCTATTTCTCACCTAAAATAATGATAACTTGTCCAAAATTTTCATTACTGCCTGCTGTACACCAACGGCTGGCAGCCCTGAAGTTGGTAGCCGATCAGCTTCCCAATCCGAGTATGCCTGTGCTAGCACCCTGCCGATGTCTTCTAGCTGTTCA
>JBCKTV010000047.1:0-8778 GCA_038925365.1 Gallionellaceae bacterium | reverse complement strand
ACACGGTGTATTTCGCGCTGGCGGTGGCGTTTGCCTCAGCGACTCAGGACATTGCGCTCGACGCCTACCGGATTGAAGCCGTAGAGACCGAAAAGCAGGGCGCGATGGCGGCGACCTATATGGCGGGCTATCGCCTTGCGATGATTACCGCCGGCGCGGGAGCGCTGTGGATTGCCGCCAGCGTGGATCCTTCCGAAGCGAGCTACGACTTCCACCCGTGGCAGGTGGCGTACACGGTGATGGCGGCGCTGATGGTCATCGGCATGCTCACCACGCTGGTCATTCACGAACCGGAACATAAGATTTCCAACGTCACCACTGAACGCGAGGCGCACACGCATGAACGGTTTGCCACGGCAGGACTGTCCGGCTGGCTGCTGAACGTGACGGCGTGGCTCTACAGCGGGGTGGTGTCACCCTTCTTCGATTTCATCCAACGCTACAAATGGCAGGCGGTGCTGATGCTGGCGCTAATCGCCACCTACCGCATTTCGGACGTGGTGATGGGGGTGATGAGCAACCCTTTCTATCAGGAAATGGGCTACACCAAGAGCGAGGTGGCGACGGTGTCCAAGGTCTACGGCGTGATCATGACCATCCTTGGCGCGGTGCTGGGTGGCCTGCTGGTGATGCGCATTGGGGTGATACGCACGCTGTTTATTGGCGCGCTGCTGTCCGCTGCGACCAATCTATTGTTTGTGTGGCTGGCCGGGCGCGGGCACGATGTCGGCGCATTGATGTTCACCATTTCGGCGGACAATCTGTCGGCGGGGATTGCGGTCTCCGCCTTCGTCGCCTATCTCTCCAGCCTGGTGAACCAAGCGTATTCGGCCACTCAATACGCGCTATTCACCTCGGTGATGCTGCTGTTGCCAAAGTTCATCGCGGGCTTTTCCGGCGAGTTCGTCGATGCCTATGGCTGGGCGAACTTCTTTACCGGCACCGCGCTGATCGGGTTGCCGGTGCTGATTCTGGTTTGGCTGGTGGGACGTCATGGCCACCATATCCAAGCTGCGAAACCAGGAGGACAAAAGGACTTGTAGGTCTCCCTTCAGTCGGGCTGACACCCCACTCGCCGTTGGCTCGCAGAGTACGAGAGCCGGCCTACGAAAACCTGTTGCCTCGCACTGCTGAACGTCGAGATGTCATACAACGCTCAAACCGAATAATCATAATCCACCGTCAGCGGTGCATGATCACTAAATCTTTCCTCCTTGTAGATGCTGGTAGTCAAAGCCTTCCCCGCCAATCCCGGCGTGGCAATATGATAATCAATCCGCCACCCCACATCTTTAGCCCACGCCTGACCTCTATTCGACCACCAAGTATAGGCTTCCAGTTCGGGATGCAATTTGCGGAACACATCAACAAACCCCACTTCATCAAACAACGCTGTTAACCATGCGCGTTCTTCCGGCAAAAATCCTGAATTCTTCTTGTTGCCGCGCCAATTCTTTAGATCTTTCTCGGTATGCGCAATATTCCAATCTCCACAAATCAGTACCTCACGACCACTGGCATACAAGTCGCGCAAATGAGGCATAAACGCTGCCAAAAATTTGAACTTAAATGCTTGCCGTTCTTCACCGCTGGAACCTGAAGGCAGGTACAGGGAAACCACGCTAAGCTTGCCGAATTGCAGCTCGATATAGCGCCCTTCCTGATCAAACTCTGCGATGCCCAGCCCAACGATAACCTTGTCCGGCTTGGCCTTAGAATAAATCCCTACCCCGCTATATCCTTTTTTATCGGCATAGTGGAAATATCCGTGGTAGCCCAATGGTGTCTGCATTTCTGGCGTCAGGTCGGCGGCTTGCGCCTTGAGCTCCTGCAAACAGACTATGTCTGCATGCTGATTTTCCATCCAAGCGACAATACCCTTGCTATAGGCAGAACGTATTCCATTCAGGTTTATTGAAATGATGCGCACAAATTTTCTCCACGAACAAAGAGCGCTATTATAATATCGCTGTGATTCATTAATCGGTTGTTCATTATGCAAACGTTTCGTCAGGATTTTATCCGCTTCGCCATTCAACAAAATGTGCTTCGCTTTGGCGAGTTCAAAACCAAGGCTGGTCGTTTATCACCTTATTTTTTTAATTCCGGTTTGTTCGATAATGGGGCTTCGCTGCGGGAATTGTGCCAGTTCTACGCGCAAGCCATCATAACGTCTGGAGTCCAGTTCGATATGATGTTTGGCCCCGCCTACAAGGGCATTCCGCTGGTTGCCGGTACTGTTATAGCACTGGCTGAACAGGGTCGTAATGTGCCATATTGCTTTAATCGCAAGGAGGCCAAAGATCACGGTGAAGGCGGTAATACCGTGGGTGCGCAGCTGCAGGGCAGGGTGTTGATTATTGATGATGTGATGTCTGCCGGCACTTCGGTGCGTGAGTCGATCGAGCTGATTCGTGCAGCGGGTGCGACACCTGCTGGTGTGGTGATCGCAATAGACAGAATGGAGCGAGGCCAGGGCGAATATTCGGCAGTGCAGGAAGTGCAGCGTAACTATAATATCCCTGTCACATCTATTGCTTCGCTGGATGATTTACTCGGCTACCTTAAAGGACAAACCGAACTGGGGCAACATTTGCAAGCGGTGCAAATTTATCGTGAAAAATATGGAGTGAGCAATGTTTAATGGCTATGTGTTGGGTGTATGTTTTATATTGAGCATGGCCTTGAGCCTGAGCGCGGAAGCCAAACTTTACAAATGGGTGGACGACAAAGGCACCACCCATTACGGCGAGGTAATTCCGCCTGAGTATGCCGACAAACAGCGAGATACGCTCAAAAAATCAGGTTTGCTAGAAAAACGCCCTGAAAAAACAGATCCTGAAGCAATACGCGCTAAAGAAGAAGCCGAGCAGAAAAGAAAAATTGATAGTCGGGCTTCAGTGGAGCAGCAACGACGCGACAGCGCCCTTATCGATACTTACAGTAACGAGAAGGAAATTGACCTAGCGCTTGAACGCAGCTTGGTGCTGATTAACGCGCGCGTTGAAAGCAACAAGGAGCTGTTGATTTCTTCTCAGGGAACACTAGCTGGACTTAACAAAGAAGTTGAAACACGCACCAAGCAAGGCAAGAAAACTCATGCATCGCTTACTAAAGATATTACTCAGACAGAAACAAGGGTTGCAAAATATACGTCTGAATTAGTCAAAAGCGAAGATGAGCTGGCCTCAGTAAAGACACGCTTTGAGAACGATAAAATACTTTATCGAAAACTGAAGAGTGGCACGACTAAAAAGTAGGGTGGCTAACACCATTTGTTTTGATTGCCCTGCACCGGTTTTATCAGGCACTCATTAATCGGCGTAATGCTTCCTGATATTTATCCGAGGTTTTTTGCAGCACGTCAGCAGGCACCTGTGGTGCGGGTGGCTGTTTGTTCCAGCCCGACGCTTCCAGCCAATCACGCACAAACTGCTTATCAAAACTGGGCGGGTTGCTGCCCACGCGATAGTTTTCAGCAGGCCAAAATCGAGAGGAATCGGGCGTTAGCGCTTCATCTATCAAATACATTTTACCTGCTTCATCCACACCAAATTCAAACTTGGTATCCGCGATGATAATGCCCTTGGTCGCTGCGTATTCCGCTGCCTGACTGTATAGTGCCAATGAAGCCGCGCTAACTTCATTTGCACGTTTCTCACCCAACAATTTCACCACTTGCTCAAATGAAATATTTTCATCATGTTCACCGGCAACAGCCTTGGTTGATGGTGTAAACAAGGGCTGCGGCAATTGTTGTGCTTGCTGCAAGCCCGCAGGGAGCTTGATACCACATACTAATCCAGATTTTTGATACTCTTTCCAACCTGAACCCACCAGATAACCGCGCACTATCGCCTCTATCGGCAGTGGCTGCAAGCGCTTCACCACAAATGCGCGCCCTTTGATTTGTTCACGGTCTGCATCTGTGCTTACCACCTGATCAGGGGCAATGCCTGACAAATGATTCGGAATGATATGTGCCAGTTTATCGAACCAGAAGTTTGACAGCATGGTCAAAATTTGTCCCTTGCCGGGTACCGGATCAGGCAGAATCACATCAAATGCAGATAGACGATCTGTTTGTACAATCAATAAATGCTGGTCATCCACCGCGTAAATGTCTCGCACCTTGCCACGATGCAATAAGGGCACACTGCTTAAATTGGATTCATGTAATGCAGACATATTGCCCTAGCGAGTAAATTATTAAATATAATCAATATGTTACGTTAAAAGCCGTATCGGAACTAGGCATGGCCTGGGTAGATCGCTTCAAAAACTCAATAACATTACGCTGTTTACTGAGTTTTTAAAGATACCCTCTAAGTAGTGACCGCATAGATCACCACTTGTCTTTACATACCTTTGTGATAACTGATGACACGCTCAACTTCATTTCTGGAACCCAATATAACCGGAACGCGTTGATGCAAACCAGTAGGCTGTACTTCCATAATGCGCTCACGACCTGTTGAGCTCAAGCCACCCGCCTGTTCCACGATGAAAGACATGGGATTAGCTTCATACAATATCCGCAGTTTGCCCGCCTTGCCCACTTCTTTGGTGTCAAACGGATACATGAAGATACCACCGCGTATCAGGATACGGTGAACTTCCGCAACCATGGAGGCTACCCAGCGCATGTTGAAGTTTTTCTCGCGACCGCCTTCGGTTACGCCTTTTACACATTCATCAACGTAACGCTGTACCGGGGCTTCCCAGTAACGCTGATTTGAGGTGTTAATTGCAAACTCCTGCGTATCAACTGGAATCGTCATTTTTGGATGGGTCAGCATAAATTCGCCAATGTCATTGTCCAGAGTGAAGCCATTCACGCCATGACCGGTAGTGATAACCAACATGGTGGAAGGGCCGTACAGCGCATAGCCTGCACAGACTTGCTTGGTACCTGGTTGCAGGAAATCCGCTGCCACCGGATTGGTCACGCCATCCGGACAACGCAAGATTGAGAAGATGGTGCCTACTGAAATGTTTACATCAATATTGGAAGAGCCGTCCAAGGGATCGAATGTCAGCAGGTATTTCCCTCTAGGGTATTGCGCCGGAATGGAATAAATATCATCCATTTCTTCTGAGGCCATCGCAGCCAGGTGACCGCTCCACTCATTAGCCTCGATGAAAATTTCATTGGTAATGATGTCGAGTTTTTTCTGTGTTTCGCCCTGTATATTTTCACTGCCAGCGCTACCCAGCACACCAATTAGTGCGCCTTTATTAACACTATGTGCAATTTGCTTGCAGGCCATGATGATGTCGCTTAGCAGACCGGTGAAGTCGCCTGTTGCACCGGGTGCCTGCCTCTGTTCTTCAATTATAAATTGCACTAAATTCTTACTCATCTTGCTATTTCCTTAAATATTTGATTACTAAAATGTGGATTTTACCCGTTTTTATATTAGCATTCCATCATAAACTAAATTTACAAGCTAACAAATTGAATTCAATGGAATAAAAAAGGCGGTCCGTAGACCGCCTCTTCACTTCAAGCATTTAAACGAATTATTTTACAACCGCTTTCAGTTCACCTTTGATGTATCTGATAGCCATATCATCCAAAGAAATTGGCTTAATTTTGCCAGCTTGTCCAGCTGAGCCAAAAGCTTCGTAACGTGCGATACAAATTTCTTTCATTGCAATGGTAGACGCTGCCAAGAATTTACGTGGATCGAAGTCCTTGGGGTTGTTAGCCAGATGGCGACGAACTGACCCCGTTGAAGCCATACGTAGATCTGTGTCGATGTTGATTTTACGCACACCGTGTTTGATACCTTCAACGATTTCAGATACTGGAACACCGTAAGTACTGCCCATGTCACCACCGAATTGGTCAATAATTTTCAACCATTCCTGAGGCACAGATGAAGAGCCATGCATAACCAAGTGTGTATTTGGAATGCGTGCATGAATTTCTTTGATGCGGCTGATAGCCAACACATCGCCTGTAGGTGGACGAGTGAATTTATACGCACCGTGTGAAGTACCGATTGCAATCGCCAGAGCATCAACGCCTGTACGCTTTACAAAATCAGCCGCTTCTTCAGGATCTGTCAGCAACTGTGAGTGATCCAGCTTGCCTTCCGCGCCCTGGCCGTCTTCTTGCTCGCCCATGCCGGTTTCAAGAGAACCCAAACAACCCAACTCACCCTCAACTGAAACACCCACTGCGTGAGACATCTCAACAACTTTACGTGTAACTTCTGCGTTGTATTCATATGATGAAGGTGTTTTCGCATCTTCAAGCAATGAGCCGTCCATCATTACGCTGGAGAAGCCTGAACGGATTGCGTTGATACAGACAGCAGGAGACGCGCCGTGATCTTGATGCATAACCACTGGAATGTGCGGATACATTTCTACTGCTGCCATGATCAAATGACGCAGGAAAGGTTCACCGGCATATTTACGCGCGCCAGCTGAACCTTGCATAATCACAGGGCTGTTGGTTTTATCAGCAGCTTCCATAATCGCTTTAACCTGTTCTAGGTTATTAACGTTGAATGCAGGTATGCCATAGCTATTTTCTGCCGCGTGGTCTAACAATTGACGCAATGATACGAGAGCCATTTTTCTTCTCCTAATTAAATAATTCGATAAACGTGTGGGTAGCCGTTAAGTTTCTGAAGCGAGAGTGTACGACCAAACCACAGCGAGATTCAACCCTTCAAAAGTTGCAGTGATCGCCTACACATACAATTTTCATCGTGTTAGTGTGTCCAGCTTTACCAATTGATTCACCTATGGTCATCACGATCATATCCCCATCCTTTACCAATCCCAGTTCTACCAGTTTTTTTTCTGCTGCATGCAATACTTCAGAAGGGAATTTGGATTCGACTTTGAATGCAATAGGATGAACACCACTAAAAAGGGTTACTTTTCTAAGCGTAGACTCCTTCGGTGTTAACGCAAAAATAGGCACGCCTACATTCATCCGCGACATCCACAGTGCAGTCGAGCCGGAATGTGTAAGTGAAA
Source organism: Gallionellaceae bacterium (assembly GCA_038925365.1). GTDB lineage: Bacteria > Pseudomonadota > Gammaproteobacteria > Burkholderiales > Gallionellaceae > 39-52-133. The sequence continues at coordinate 1,779 of JBCKTV010000047.1, read as the reverse complement.
CGATTGCTTTTACGCTGAAATGCGAGGCGGCATACAGCGCTGCCATGGCAATGGATTGATCAATGCGTGTAAATTTGCTACGCGCGAGCCGTTTGTCTGCGTCGCTTTCTTCCATCTCTTTTTCTGCTTGCAAGCAGATACGAACCATGGCCTGTATGGTTTCTACCGGGTAATCTCCCACAGCTGTTTCCGCCGACAACATGACCGCATCCGTGCCGTCGAGTACCGCATTGGCCACGTCCGATACTTCCGCCCTGGTAGGAATAGGCGCTGTGATCATGGACTCCATCATTTGTGTTGCGGTAATCACTAGCTTGTTGCGTGCACGCGCCATTTTGATCATGCGCTTTTGCAAGCCGGGCACTGCCGCATCGCCAACTTCAACCGACAAATCGCCACGCGCCACCATAATTGCATCTGATGCATCGATAATCTCGCCCAGTACAGCAATGGCCTCCGCTCGTTCGATTTTTGCCATCAACAGGCTCTTGCCACCAGCAGCATGCATCAACTCACGCGCCAAATGCATGTCGGCAGCTGAACGTGGGAAAGAAATTGCCAGATAGTCAGCCTTGATCAGCGCAGCTGTCTTGATGTCTTCCTTGTCTTTATCGGTCAACGCTGGTGCAGTCAGACCCCCGCCTTTACGATTGATGCCTTTGTTATTTGACAGGACACCGCCACGCACCACTTTACAAATAACCTGGCTGCCCTTGACTTCAATGACATGAAATTCAAGCAAGCCATCGTTCAACAGCAAAACTGTGCCGCTGCTGACATCATTCGGCAATTCCTTATAGTCCAAGCCGACCCGTTCCTGATTGCCCAACGCGGTCCACTCGGCATCCAAAATAAAAGTGTCACCCGGATTCAGAATAATTTTGTCATTCTCAAATTTTTTGACACGTATCTTCGGGCCTTGCAGGTCAGCCAAGATGCCAACTGTTCGTCCACACGCTGCTGCTGCTGCACGCACTCTGTTGGCGCGTGCCACATGGTCTGCTGCCGTGCCATGCGAAAAATTCATCCGCACAACGTCTACACCTGCGGCTATCAAGGCTTCCAACTGCTCTTGAGTATCTGAAGCAGGCCCCAAGGTTGCTACAATTTTCGTTCTACGTAACATATTGATTATATTGAATATTTTATTTGTTGACCCTTAACTATTGTTACGGGATATGCGTTACTTTGCTGCGCGCTGCTCAAGAATTTCAACCGCAGGCAAGGTTTTTCCTTCGAGGAATTCAAGGAAAGCACCCCCTGCTGTTGAGATGTAAGAAATTTTGTCAAAAATGTCGTACTTCTGTATCGCTGCAATGGTGTCGCCACCACCAGCCAAAGTAAATGCCTTGGTCTTGGCAATGGCCATCGCTATGGCCTTGGTACCTTCACCGAATTGGTCAAATTCAAACACACCAACCGGACCATTCCATACTACCGTTCCAGCTTTCATGATGATATCGACAATTTCCTGGGCTGATTTTGGACCAATGTCAAAAATCATGTCGTCGTCAGTCACCGCACTCGCATCTTTCAATACAGCAGGTTCATTTGCATCAAATTTCTTGCCGACCACAACATCTTTAGCAATGGGGATGGTCGCACCGCGTGCGGTCATTTTCTTCATCAATGCTTGTGCTGTTGGCACCAGATCATCTTCGCATAAAGATTTCCCGACATTATGCCCTGCCGCTTTGAGGAAGGTATTGGCAATACCACCACCGACAACCAGCTGCTCGCACTTTTCTGAAAGAGATTCTAGAACTGTCAGCTTGGTTG
>JBCKTV010000046.1:0-8894 GCA_038925365.1 Gallionellaceae bacterium | reverse complement strand
CGGAATAATCCAGCGACGACAGAACAAACACAGGCTGAGCTTTGTCGAGTAAAGCTGCACCAGTATTTCCGGCTTCATCGAAATACACTCTATTTGCAGGCATTGTGGCTGAGTCTCCAAGCATTTAACTGCTACGCCACCAACGTGTGGCGGTTATTTTCCCAGTATTCGTAAATCTTCCGCTGCACTTTCATGGCCTTGCTCGGCGGCTTTGGTCCACCAGTAAACGGCTTGCTTAGGGTCGCGCGTCACGCCTTCGCCGTAGTCATACATCACCCCCAAATTGTACTGCGCATCGGCTTTGCCCTGCTCGGCAGCTTTGGTCCACCAGTAAACGGCTTGCTTGAGGTCACGTGTCACGCCTTCGCCCTGGGCATACATCACCCCCAAGTTGTACTGCGCATTGGCATAGCCCTGCTCGGCAGCTTTGGTGTACCAGTAAACGGCTTGCTTGGGGTCACGTGTCACGCCTTCGCCCTTGTAATACATCAACCCCAAGTAGGACTGCGCATTGGCAAAGCCCTGCTCGGCGGCTTTGGTAAACCAGTAAAGGGCTTGCTTGAGGTCACGTGTCACGCCTTCGCCCTTGTAATACATCACGCCCAAGTTGTACTGCGCAGTGGCAATGCCCTGCTCGGCAGCTTTGGTGTACCAGTAAACGGCTTGCTTGAGGTCACGTGTCACGCCTTCGCCCTGGGCATACATCACCCCCAAGTTGTACTGCGCATTGGCATAGCCCTGCTCGGCAGCTTTGGTAAACATGTAAACGGCTTGTTTGGGATCGCGCGTTACGCCTTCGCCATTGTAATACAGCAGCCCCAAGTTGTACCGCGCAGCGGCATCGCCCTGCTCGGCTAGTTTCTTGAATAAAGTGAAAGACGCTTTAAAATTTTTGGCTTCGTAATGGCGCCTAGCTTCGTCAAACGACTCGTTTTGCGTCAACTGTTGTGCCTGCTGCTGGTATTGCGTTTGCAGTTTGTTTCGTTCGGCTTCGCTTTGCTGTTTGGCGAGTTCACCTTTCAGGCGTTCGATTTCGGCGAGGGCAGCGGCATTTTCTTTACGGGTGCGGGCAAGTTCTTCCGAGGTTTTGAATATCGCCGCTTGGGATAGTGCGAGATCGCCACCCAGTTGTTTGATTTGCGCCTGTTTGCCTTCGGCGTCCAACATGCGGTTGATAGCGTTGAGTACCTCTGCGGGGTCGGCCTTGATTTGTGCTTTGAGGAGATAACTTTCGCCGTTCCAGTGTTCTTCAAGTATTTTGACGCTGACGATACCTGCGGAGAGGGTTTCGATCTGCACGCTATTCAGCGAGCGACCATCAGAGCTGGTATTTTGCTTTACCAACGCGCTGACGTGGGTGCCCAATTCGCCGAGCAGGATTTGTTTCACTTGTTGCAGGGCGATGGCGCGTGCGGTGATTTTGCTGTCCGCTTCGCTGGCTTGATATTTGTATTCGCGGAGGTAGGTTTGCTCGGCAGCGAGGGCGAAATTAGCGGCGAAGTAAAAGATGGCAGCACAGGCAAAACGCAAGGGGAAATTTTTCATGTGGGCAGGGTTCGGTGAGTTATCGAGTCAATTCATGGTGTGCGATTTTAGCAAAATAACCTTGTTTTTACTGTATGCCAAAATATCAAAGATGCGTTGAGAATTGGGAGTATCCAAGATTCATACAGAAACTCTGACTGCCGTGATTAATAAAATATTCAATATAATCAATATGTTACGTTAATACCCTATCTAAGACCGACACCCCGCAGGGGTACTTGTCCTATGCGAAGCAGAGCGTAGTGTAGGAGGCTGACAGCCTCTTAGCCCTTATTCCGCATAAATTGTAGGCCGCTCTTGTAAAAGCACGCCCTGCGTGCGAATCGCAGCCAGGGGCAGCTCCTACAAAACCATATTCGAACTAAATTGCTGCATCATCCGTTTCACCGGTACGAATACGGATCACTCGCTCGACTTGGCTGACAAAAATCTTGCCATCGCCAATTTTTCCGGTACGGGCAGCTTTGACGATGGCTTCAATGACCGTTTCCAGCATCGCTGATGTGACAACCACCTCTAACTTAATCTTGGGCAAGAAATCCACCACATATTCAGCGCCGCGATACAGCTCGGTATGTCCTTTTTGACGGCCAAAACCCTTTACCTCGGTAACGGTCATGCCACTTACACCTAATTCAGACAAGGCTTCGCGTACTTCATCGAGTTTGAATGGCTTGATGATGGCTTCAATTTTTTTCATGTTGGCTCCGGCAAGTATTGTGTTGGTTTAGGGAGTATAGCTTATCAAAAGTGCGTTCGGCTTAGAAATCATCCTGGTAACGCACCGTAATGGGATAGCGCCAATCCTTACCAAATCCGCGATGGGTGATGCGGATTCCGACGGGTGATTGGCGACGTTTGTATTCATTTATTTGAATCAATTTCACTACACGCCGCACATCAGCTTCTGCGTAACCTTGCGCGATAATCTCGTCTATCGTCAAGTTTTGCTCCACATAACAGGACATGATGGCATCGAGTGCGTCATAGGGCGGCAGGCTGTCCTGGTCGGTCTGGTCGGGTTTTAGTTCGGCGCTCGGCGGACGCGTGATAATCCGCTGTGGAATCACCCGGCCTAGGGTGTTACGATAGTTCGATAACTGATATACCAGCGTCTTGCTCACATCCTTGAGCACCGCAAAGCCACCCGCCATATCGCCATACAGCGTGCAATATCCCACTGTCATTTCAGATTTGTTGCCGGTGGTTAACACCAGCGATCCGCTCTTGTTGGAAATAGCCATCAACAAATTCCCGCGTATCCTTGCCTGCAAATTTTCTTCTGTGGTATCTGTGGGTAAATCATGAAACAGCGGATCTAGCGTATGCAACAGGGAGGCAAATGTAGTCTGGATATCGAGTTCATCGTACTGCACGCACACCAAGTTTGCCATTTCGCGCGCATCATCAATACTAATTTGTGCCGTGTAGGGCGAAGGCATCATCACCGCACGCACCTTGTCTGCACCCAGCGCATCTACGGCTATCGCCAGGGTTAACGCAGAATCGATGCCGCCAGACAAACCCAACAACACGCCGGGGAAATTATTTTTGCCGATATAGTCGCGTACCCCCAAGCATAGCGCCTTATAGATACTCTCTTCCTTGGACAGGGCGGGAACTGTTTCGCCCTTGATCAATTTGCCATTCTGAATTTGCAACAGACCTAAAGCTTCTTCAAAGGCCGAAAATTGATGCGTCAACTGCCCATCGGCTGAGAGAGCAAATGAAGAGCCATCAAATACCAATTCATCCTGCCCTCCCACCATATTGGCGTAGACCACCGCCAACCCTGTTTCGCTGGTGCGATCACGGATGGCCTCATAGCGTGTTTGGTGTTTATCAATGTGATAGGGCGAAGCATTTAATACCAGCAATATTTGCGCACCCGCATTCATCGCTTTTAATGCTGGCCCCTCCTCCCATATATCCGCACAAATATTCAGCGCAAACTTGACCCCCTCCAACTCAAACACGCAAGCTGCATCTCCGCTGCTGAAATAACGTTCTTCATCGAAGACGCTGTGATTGGGCAATTCATGCTTGTGATAAGTGACCAGTACCTTTCCATCTTTTAATACTGAAGCAGCGTTATAGCGTTTCCCCGCCAACTCATGCGGATGCCCCACTACCACTGCAATGCCATCAACACGTGCGGCTAAATTATTTAACGCGATGTCACATGCCTTGAAAAAGCCTTTGCGCAACAATAAATCATCTGGCGGATAACCACACAGACTTAGCTCTGGCGTAAGCAGCAGCGTAGCGCCTTGCAGCTTGGCACGCTCGGCGTAAGCAAGGATTTTGGCTGCATTCCCGGCCAGATCACCAAGAGTGCAATTAATTTGGGCGATTGCGATTTTCATTTTTTAACTTTGGAAACAAGTATTCATCATATCAACGATTGTGGCGGAGAACAAAAAGCTTAAATCCCTCCTAGCCTCCCTTTGGAAAAGGGAGGAACAGAATCAATTCACCTCCTCACTGATTCCCCACTTTACCAAAGGGGGGCTAGGGGGGATTTGCTTTGGCGCTTATTCCAGTTCCGGCGTACTTAAAGGCAGCACCGCCAAATGCTCCAGATCCACCCGCTCAATACTGTTAAAACGTTTGGAGATTTTCTGGCTGGTGGTATGCACATCTTGTGCATCTTCATGCGCTTGACGTATATGGTCTGCCAGTTTTTTCATGCGCTCGTCAAAGCGTCCAAACTCCTTACCCAGCTTACCCAACTCATCCTTGATGATATGCACCTGCTTGCGTGTTTCCACATCTTTCAACACCGCGCGCGCCGTATTCAGCACGGCCATCAGCGTGGTTGGGGAGACGATCCACACACGTTTTTTCATCGCATAATCGACAATCTCCGGGTGATGTGCATGTATTTCAGCAAACACCGCCTCGGCCGGAATAAACATCACCGCACCATCTGAAGTAACCTCTGGAATAATGTATTTTGAAGCAATATCGTCCACATGTTTTTTAATGTTGCTCTTGAATTGTCGTTCGGCTACAAGCCGCTCTGCTGGGCTGGCTGCACCAAACATCAAATGGTAATTTTCCAGCGGGAATTTGGAATCCACCGCCACCATGCCGGTAGGCTCGGGCAGCTTCAAGATGCAATCAACACGAGTACCGTTGGGCAAGGTGTACTGCATTTCATAAGCCTGCGGCGGCATCATATTGCGCACCAGCCCTTCCAGCTGCACTTCACCAAAGGCACCACGCGATCGCTTGTCGCCCAGTAACTCCTGCAAGCTCACCATGTTGGTGGTCAGACCGTCTATCTTCTTCTGCGCCTCATCTATGGTGGCCAGACGCGCCATCACATTGGCAAATGTTTCATTGGTTTTCTTAAAACCTTCATCCAGCCGCTCACTGACCTTGCCGCTGATTTGCTCAAGTCGGCCATCCATGACTTTGGATAAAGTCTCCACATTAAGTGCTAAATGTTGCGTGGCATTACGGAAAGAATTTTGTATCAGCTCCTGATCAGCCCTACCCTGCTCCGCCAACTTAGCCAGCGTTTGCGTCAACATCTCGCTACGCATCGCATGCAGTCCATCACGTGTGGCACGCAACTCCTCTGCCACCGCAGCACGCAGGCGTTCGGATTCAGCAGCCTGCGCGGCTATCAAGCGATCACCCTGCTTGTTCAAGCCCTCATGCAGATCGGTAAGCATGGCGCGATGCTGCTGCTCAAGCACCTGTGCTGCTTGCGCGGGTAAACGTTGCTGCATCACCAGCAACACGACAACCAACACCAGCACTGAAACAATCAATACAATTTCAATCATCAGAATCACTAGCCTCGCAATTATTTACCGTTTCCTAAAATTGCGCTGGAAAGGGACATTTATAAATATAGATGTACTCAGGCTGCAAGTTTGAGTTTGACGATACGGGGGCGGGGCTTGCGCTCCGCAATCCACAAATCGTGGGCCGCTTGAAGGCGCAACCACATCTCGGCCTTGATACCCATCCATGCCTGCAACCTTAACGCCATGTCCGCAGTGATGCCGGCATGTCCGTTCAGGATGCGCGACAGGGTTGCACGGGTAATGCCAAGCTGCTGCGCAGCACCAGTGACGGTTACACCTTCCGGCCAGCCATCTTTCAAAACCTCTCCCGGATGTGATGGGTTGTGCATTCGACTCATTTTTACCTCCTAATGGTAATCAAGGTAGTCCACCAACTCGGCGTCCTCACCCTCAAATCTGAAAATCATCCGCCAGTTGCCATTTACGCTTACTGACCAGTAACCCGCAAGGTCATGCCCCAAAGGGTGCAAACGCCAACCGGGAAATGCCATGTCGTTCGCTGTCCTAGCTACATCCAATGCAGATAGCTGGGCTTTTAAGCGAACAGCATGCTGGGGATTGATTCTGGCACGAGTTCCTTTCCGATAGAATGCTTCGAGTCCTTTGTGACGGAACGATTTAATCATGGGATTGATTGTATAGATAGTCTATACGGATGGCAATCAGGATAATCAACACAGCGCCTGAGTCACTGGCCTACGCCTGTTGCTTTGCGTACTAGTGTCTAATTGCAGAATTCTTCGACGTTATACGTAGGTCGCGTTAGGTGCGGTTTTTTGCACCGTAACCCGATCTACAACGACTAAACACGCAACTCATTGATTTACTGAGAACTTCAACTTGCCTTTGCAAGTAAAATATTCAATATAATCAATATGTTACATGGTCACCCATCTAAGTCCGACAGGCTACTAGTGACGAACAGATCATACTTTTACTTTTCGTTTTGCCGACTTCTTTTCCGTCGGCAACAAGCTGGTGAGCTGCTGGTAGCGTTCGAATAAAAACGCCACGCGCTCGGCTTCGGAGGCAAAAGATTTTTTGCCGTAGGCTGCATCCACGGCACGGTCTAGCACTTGATGCGCTTTAGACAATTCCGGCGGCATGGCGAGTGGGTCGTAGAGGTCGGCCAGTGTCGCGCTGGGGAATTTAGCGCGGGCATCTAGCACGGCTTGGGCTGCGGCTTCTATGGTTACACGTTGCTTGTCGGTGGGTTCTGGCCACGGGAAGTTGTTGTAGACGATGGTGTTGGAATAGCTGTAATCACTTTTTAGCCGTCCGCATGTAGTACGCATCCAGGCGTTGTGCATGGTCGAGGTCAGGATGCCAAAAGTATATAAACTAGAATCTGAAATAAAGAAAAGTTTGTCACCACAAATAACCGAAGCATCAAGATAACCTATCGGTATAAATTGGCGGCGTTCTGATGATACTTTTGGAATGGCCAAATAACGTGGTGAATTTGGTTGGCGAATTTCACCAAACAAAGTGGGCGTATTTGCAAGCGCTACTGTCGCCGTCTTGCTACTGGCAAGGCGCATGGCCTTCACAGCCTCCACATGCTGCACCACCTGTGGCATGGCGCGAAGCTCAGTGGGCGAAATATCTTTGAGCCACAAACACCAACGCTGAATGCCATTGAGAAATTCATCACCCATTAGATAAGGGCGTAGCCATTTTTCCGCTTGTGGTTCTACTGCAATTAGCGCCAGTTTTTCTGCATCGCTGAACAGTAGGTTGCCGCCATCAATGGGTTTGCCACCATTACTCATCAATGGCACGTCACAAATTGGCCGTGAGCGGTTTGCCAGCATCACATTCGGCGCATCCACCAGATAGGGATTGATGTTGCTGGCAGCGACAGCGTGAGGTTCGCCTTTGATGTCGGCGTATTCAAAGATGGTTTTGTTTGCGGCTTCCTGCAAGCCGAAGCCGATGATGACGCAATGCACGGCGGCTTTGCCTCTGGCTTCGCTCATCCATTGAAAAGTGCGGTGGGCGAAATGGAGGTGTACGCCGCGTTTGAGTAAATCCGGCCACAGCACGCCGACCTGTTCGCCTTGGGTGATGCTGTTGGTGGAGACGAAGGCGGTGCAAATGCAAATCCCCCCTAGCCCCCCTTTGGTAAAGTGGGGAATATTTCCAGACTCTGGAGAATTTTCTGATGGAACATTGACCGCCTCCCACTTTTCCAAAGGGGGACTGAGGGGGATTTTTCCCATATAATCAGCTGCCTTGCGATACCAACAGCAGACGTAATCCAGCAGCCCTGCGCTCTTTGTGTCATGAAAAATCATCGCTACATCGGCGCGTTGCGCATCGCTTAAATAAGTTTTCCCAATAAACGGCGGATTCCCCATCACGTAGTTGCATTGCTCGGCAGGCAGCACATCGTTCCAGTCCAGCCGTAAGGCATTGCCGTGGACGATGTGCGCAGATTTTTTGAGCGGCAGGCGTGCAAAGTATTTGCCAAACTCTTCCGATATTTGCGCGTTCATTTGGTGGTCGGTAAGCCATAGTGCGACTTGGGCGATCTGCGCGGGGAATTCTTCGATCTCGATGCCGTGGAATTGATCTACATCAATTTGCACGATGCTGGAAATGTCCAGGTTTTGCTGGCCGCTGTTGTAGAGGGCGCGCAGCACTTTGAGTTCGAGCTGGCGCAGCTCGCGGTAGGCGATCACCAAAAAGTTGCCGCAACCGCAGGCGGGGTCGAAGAATTTGAGCGAGGCGAGTTTTTCTTGGAAAACTTGCAGGCGCTTGGCATTGCTTTTGATCTTGTCAAATTCTGCGTTTAGTTCGTCGAGGAACAAGGGGCGTATCAGCTTGAGGATATTTTCTTCGGTGGTGTAGTGCGCGCCCAGGTTGCGCCGTGCATTGGGCGTTTCGTCCATGATGTTCTGGAACAGAGAGCCGAAGATCGCTGGGGAAATTTCGCTCCAGTCCAGTGCGCAGCAGTACAGCAGAGCTGCACGCATGTCAGCATCAAAGCCGGCGGTAGGCAGGTGTTCTTCAAACAATTTGCCGTTGACGTAGGGGAAACGCACCAGTGTGTCGTCTAGGTTTTTTAGACGCGTGTGTTCTGGTGTGTTCAACACTTCAAACAATTGTGCGATTTGTGCGGCAAGGTCGCTGCCGTCTACACGGGTATTGCGCTCGATAAATTCGGTGAATTGGGTACGCTCAAAGATGCCGGTGTCTTCCGCAAACAACAGGAATAACAAGCGCACCAGATACACTTCCAAGGCGTGTCCGGTGTAACCAATCTGCCGCAGGCTATCGTGTAGCTTGGCCATGCGCTGCACGGCTTTTGCGTTGACCGGGCTTTGCGCGGAGATCTTCAACGGCTGGTATCCGGCGATGAACCAGAACAGTTTTACATGCTTGTGGAAATCCTTGAGTTGGAATTCTGTTTGAGAGCCGTCCAGGCTGTCGTAGAGGCGGAAGCGGGCAAAATCGCTCACCAGCACAAAGCGCGGCAGTTCGTGTTCTTTGAGGCCGGGGAAATAATCTACCGCTTGCTGGTAG
>JBCKTV010000045.1:0-9204 GCA_038925365.1 Gallionellaceae bacterium | reverse complement strand
CAGACGGCAGCTTCCTACTCGCCCAACGCCCCGCAGGCAAAGAATACGCAGGTTACTGGGAATTTCCAGGCGGCAAGGTAGAGGCAGGCGAGTCACCACGCGATGCTTTGCTACGCGAATTGCGCGAGGAGCTAGGCATAGCGGTAACAACTGCTTACCCCTGGCTGCTACGAATATTTACCTATCCTCATGCCACAGTGCGCCTGAATATTTTTCGCGTGACTACATGGAAAGGCGAGCCGCATCCGTACGAGGGACAACAGTTTGCATGGCAGGCTTCCCACTGTGGACAGGTAGGTGGAAATATATCAGTTTCGCCTATGTTGCCAGCCAATACTTACGTGCTGCGCGCCTTGCAACTCCCCCCTTTATATGCAATCAGCAATGCAACTGAGCTCGGTGCAGAGGTGTTTCTTCTGCGCCTGCAATTGGCATTGAATAATGGTCTACGCTTATTACAGATACGTGAAAAAGGCTGGGCGCGAGAAGATTTACGCGGATTGGCTTTACGTGCGGTGAAAATGGCGCATGCAGCAGGTGCCCGTGTAATGCTTAACGAGGATATTGCCTTGGCCCATGAAGTGGGTGCGGATGGGGTGCAGCTGACTGGTGCGCAGCTGGTAGCATGTAAGGTAAGACCAGATATTGAGTTGTGTGGTGCTTCCTGTCACAAGCTAGAGGAGTTGCAGCGTGCCGCAGAGTTGGAGCTAGATTTTGCCTTGTTAAGCCCAGTGCTGCCGACTAAAAGTCATCCTGGTGCGGCGCATCTTGGTTGGGATGCATTTGCCAATATGGCAATGAGATCGGCGATCCCGGTTTATGCGCTGGGTGGTTTGCAGCAGGAGGATATGCAGAAGGCATGGCAGCATGGTGCACATGGCATTGCATTGTTGCGTCAGGCCTGGTGATTATTGATTGGAGTTGAAATCGTCAGTCGGATTTTCTTTTACCGGAACACTGTAACTTTCCGAAGCCCAATGTCCGAGATCAATCAACTTACAGCGTTCGCTGCAAAATGGGCGAAAAGGACTGATCTCTTTACTCCACACGACTTCTTTAGCGCACTGCGGACAGGAAACGACTGCTGGTTTTGTGGCTTGCATGACAATTAACAGAAGATGAGTTTAAATTCCACATCCTGATCATACAGCGTGGGTTTTGCCGCGTAATCGGCGGCGACGAAACGGATGTTGAGCGCGTATTTATTGGCGCTTATTTCAGGAATGCACGGCAGATTTATGTCCAGACTGACGCATAGCATTTGCGCTACTCGGCCGCCTTGCATTTGCTGGAAGCTGCCTTTCTTTGCGGTAAACTGATGCGTTTTACCATTTTCCCTGAGCAGTTTGAGTAATATTTTCAAGGCATCATTGATGGGGCACAATGGGGTCAGCCATAATTCAAGGTGCTGACGGCGTACGCTGGCGTCTTGATGTTGCCAGTAATGGTAAGAGGGAAGATCAAACTCGCACATGCCGCCAGGTATGCATGCACGCTGTTTGATGAGCATCAGCCATTCGTTATCCCGTATGTGTTGTCCGACCTTGCCACTTAATGCCAGCATTTTAGCTGATACTGTTGTGATGTTGCCGAGCATGGACTCCAGAGCATCTTCAGAAATTTCAGGATTGTTACGCAGAGCGGACAGGATGCGTTTTTGTCGCTCCAGTTCTTGCAGTAATTCTGACTTTAATTCGCCCCTGCATGTAACTTCAAGAATTTCGAAAAGTACAGCAAGCGCCATATGGTGATCACAATGGCCATCACCTTTAATCAACTGTTCCATTCTTATGAATAAATCCTCAAGCCGCAGCAAAGTGCGTACGCGTTCGTTTAGAGGAAATTCGTAGTTAATCACGTAATTTAAAATGCCGACACATTAATAATAACTTTGTACAATATATTGTGTGGCTCATCTCGTCAATTGCTTCTTTTGATTTTCACATACCCTTTGATACAAAAAAATATCTTACACTAGATGATGCGAGATCAACTAGTGTCTTCAATGGACAAGCGCCACGGTGTAGCGATCCCCCGCCGCAATCGCGGCTACCCCGCTTAAACCTTCGGTTTGGATGTAGTCGTTCGATCCCCACGCGACCACCGTGCCGTCGTTCTTCAAGGCCACGGTGTGACGACCTCCCGCCGCAATCGCGGTCACCCCGCTCAAGCCTGGGGGGATGGTCGTTTGGCCGTAGCTGTTGAATCCCCACGCGACCACCGTGCCGTCGTTTTTCAAGGCCACTATGTGGCGAGCTCCCGCCGTAATCGCGGTCACACCGCTCAGGCCTGTGGGGATAGATGTTTGGCCGTAGCTGTTGAATCCCCACGCCACTACCGTGCCGTCGTTCTTCAAGGCCACGGTGTAATAAGTTCCCGCCGCAATCGCAGTCACACCGCTCAAGCCTGCAGGTATGAGCGTTTGACCTTGCCCGCCGTTTCCCCATGCCACCACGGTGCCGTCGTTTTTTAAGGCCACGGTGTGCTCCCATCCTGCCGCAATCGCCGTCACTCCACGCAAGCCTGCGGGGATTGTGGTTCCGCCAGACTCGTCGCTTCCCCACGCCACCACCGTGCCGTCTTTCTTTAAGGCCACGGTGTGATAAATCCCTGCCGTAATCGCGGTCACTCCGCTCAAGCCAGCGGGGATAGACGTTTGGCCATAGCCGTTCCATCCCCACGCCACCACGGTGCCGTCGTTTTTCAAGGCTACGGTGTGAGCGCCTCTTGCCGCAATCGCGGTAACCCCGCTCAAGCCAGCAGGGATAGACGTTCGTCCGTGGACGTTATAGCCCCACGCCACCACCGTGCCGGGAGGGCGAGCATTAGCGGTCACGGTTATTGTTGCAGCAGTGCTGTTGACCTTGCCATCATTTACAAGCAAGGTTGCGACATAGCTTCCTGCCAAGTCGGCAGTAAATGTTGGCGCTGCCGAAGTTGGTCTGGATAAAGTTGCAGTGCTGCTCGATGGCTTGGACGTAAGTGTCCAGCTATAGCTCAGTGGATCGCCGTTCGCATCAGAGCTGGCACTGCCATTCAGTGTTACCAAAGTCCAAGTCCCTGCTGCAACATTCTGAGCGACACTGGCATTGGCTACTGGCTCTGTATTAGCAACAGTAGTGGTCACCGTTGTCGTCGAAGCAGTGCTGTTGACCTTGCCATCTATTACATCCAAGGTTTCGACAGATGAGCTTGCCAAGTCGGCAGTGACTGTTGGTGCTGCCGAAGTTACGCTGGATAAAGTTGCAGTGCTGCTCAGTGGATTGCTATTCGTGGCACTACCATTCAGTGTTAACACATTCCCCGCTACAACATTCTGTACGGTACCGGTATTGGCTACTGACGCTGCGTTGTTATTCGCAGTATTTTCACCACCGTCCCCACAAGCGACTAATGCCAGCAGCAGAAAAGTCATAGACGTATAAACGAGCGTCACCAAGTATTTTGTTTTCATTTTATTATTTAAAATATTCAATATAATCAATGAGTTATATATTTATCCGCAATTGAGCAATTTCAGTTGTGCGCTGCCGTCTTTAATTTAATGTGCTGCCTCCCAATTTGGACCCACACCGAGACCAACTTCCAACGGCACTTTTAGTTCGGCAACATGGCACATCAAGCCGGGTAATTTTTCTTTAACCAATGCCAGTTCACTATCAGGCACTTCCAGTACCAGTTCGTCATGTACCTGCATGATCAATCGTGTCGTCAAATTTTCTTTTTCCAGCCAGTTTTGCACCGCGACCATCGCCAGCTTGATCAGGTCGGCTGCGGTGCCTTGCATCGGTGCGTTGATGGCGGCGCGTTCGGCGGCCTGGCGGCGCATGCCGTTGCCGCCATTGATTTCAGGCAACCACAGGCGGCGGCCAAAGACTGTCTCAACATAGCCTTGTGCTTTGGCTTTTTCGCGGGTGCTTTGCATGTAGTTGGCCACGCCAGGATAGCGGGCGAAATAGCGCTCTATGTAGGCCTGTGCCGCGCTGCGCTCGATTCCGAGCTGGTTGGCAAGGCCGAAGGCAGACATGCCGTAGATCAAACCGAAGTTAATCACTTTGGCGTAGCGGCGCTGCTCGCTGCTGACTGCTTCAGGCTCCACTGCAAAAATCTCTGCTGCGGTGGCACGGTGCACATCCTGGCCGTTAGCAAAAGCGTGTAGCAGGCCGGGGTCACTGGAGAGGTGTGCCATGATGCGCAGTTCAATTTGCGAATAGTCTGCTGACACGATATGGCTGCCGGGATCCGCAATAAAAGCTTCTCTAATTCGACGCCCCTCGGCACTGCGTACTGGGATATTTTGCAGGTTGGGCTCGCTCGATGCAAGTCGCCCAGTAACAGCAACTGCTTGAGAATAGTTGGTGTGAACCCGACCAGTTGTCGGATTCACCATCAGCGGCAGTTTGTCGGTGTAGGTGGATTTTAGCTTGGCCATGCTGCGATTTTCAAGCAGCAATTTCGGCAGCGGGTAGTCCAGGGCCAGTTCTTGCAAAACTTCCTCATCGGTAGAGCGCGATCCGGTGGCGGTTTTTTTCTTGGAGGGGATGCCAAGTTTGTCGAACAAAATTTCCTGCAACTGTTTGGGTGAGGCTAGATTGAAAGGCTGTCCGGCTAGTCCGTAGGCACGCTTTTCCAGATCCAGCAATTTCTCGCCCAGCTCGCGGCTTTGAATGTTGAGCAGCTTGCTGTCCAGCAGCACGCCATTTCGTTCCATTACAAACAACACCTGACGTGCGGTCATTTCAATATCGCGATACACCGACTCAAGCTTGCCCTGTGCCTTAATTTGCGGCAACAGGGCGTGATGTAGTTGCAGGGTAATGTCGGCATCTTCTGCCGCATATTGTGTGGCCTTTTCTAGATCAACCTGGTCAAAGCAAATCTGTTTTGCACCTTTGCCTACCACTTCTTCATAGCTAATGGTCTTTACGCCGAGATGACGCATGGCTAAGTCATCCATATTGTGTGTGCGGTGGCTTTCCAGCACGTAGGATTGCAGTAGCGTATCTTCGGCGATGCCGGCCAGTGCGATGCCGTGGTTGGCGAAGATGTGTTGGTCGTATTTTAGATTCTGCCCGAGCTTTTTATGCGTGGGACTTTCCAGCCAGGGTTTTAGTTTCTGCAATGTAAGTGTGCGATCTAGCTGATCGGGTGCGCCGGGGTAATGATGCGCAAGTGGCAGGTAGGCGGCGTGATGCGCCTCGATGGCAAACGAAATGCCCACCAGTTGCGCAGTCATGCTGTTCAGTCCGGTGGTTTCGGTATCCACGCACACCAGTTCGGCTTGCATGATTTTGGCGAGCCAGCTATCGAGTTGAGCTTCGGTGAGGATGCATTCATAGCGTTTGGCGGGTGCAACGACATCGCCGCTGTTGGCATCAAACATACTGGTTTGTTGCGCTGAGCCGTGAGTCTGTATTTCTGCTACAGGGGCAGCAGGAGATACTTCGCGCAACAAGGTTCTGAAGCCAAAGGATTGCAGCAGCGTGCGTAAATTTTCTGTGTCTTGCGGCGGAGCTGCCAGCTCGTCATAGCGTAGCGCTAGGGGTACATCACACTTCAATGTGATGAGTTGGCGGCCTGTAGGCAACCAGTCCAGTGTGTTGCGTAAGTTATCCCCCACCACTCCGCCTATTTCAGCGGCATGGGCGATGATATTATCCAGTGTGCCATATTGCGTAAGCCACTTTACAGCCGTCTTTGGCCCGCATTTACTGACACCGGGCACATTGTCTACGGTGTCGCCGATCAGGGTCAGGTAGTCCACTATGCGTTCTGCTGCTACGCCAAATTTTAGCAAAACACCGGCCTCGTCCAAGGTTTCATTGCTCATGGTGTTAATCAGCGTCACCTGGCTGTTAACCAGCTGAGAGATGTCCTTGTCACCGGTAGAAATGATGCAACGGGCGCCGCCTAGCGTGGCCTGTTGTGCCAAGGTGCCAATGACGTCATCAGCCTCTACGCCATCTATCATTAGAATATTCCAGCCTGAGGCGGCAATGGCCTTGTGCAACGGTTCGATCTGCGCGGCAAGCTCTGGCGGCATTGAAGCGCGGTGTGCCTTGTATTCGGGGTACATATCATCGCGAAAGGTTTTGCCCTTGGCATCAAATATGCAAGCGCTATAATCCGAGGGGTAATCAGCGCGCAAGCGGCGCAGCATGTTCAGCACGCCCTGGATGGCACCGGTAGGCTCGCCGGTTGGGCTGCGTAAATCTGGCATCGCATGAAAAGCGCGATACAGGTAAGATGAACCATCTACTAACAACAGTGTTTTCATTTTTTATAGGATATCGAGATGAACAGTCAATCTGGTTTGCCGCATATGTCTTCTCCTGAATTAACCCATTCAAAAGAAGCGTGGCGCGTATTCGGCATTATGTCAGAGTTCGTTGCCGCGACCCAACGACTAAAGGATATTCATCCGGCGGTCAGCATTTTCGGCAGTGCACGCACCCCGCACGACCATCCTTATTATCAGCTCACTGAAGAAATCGCACGTTTGCTGTCCGATGCCGGTTTCTCGGTGATCTCCGGCGGCGGCCCCGGAATTATGGAAGCGGCCAACAAGGGTGCGTTCTACGGCAAATCGCCCAGTGTGGGGCTGAACATCCAGCTGCCGCACGAGCAGAATAACAACCAGTACCAGAACGTGAGCCAGACCTTTCAGCATTTCTTTACGCGCAAAGTGATGTTCGTAAAATTCGCCAGCGCCTATGTGGTGATGCCCGGAGGCTTTGGCACCCTGGACGAATTGATGGAGGCGCTCACGCTGGTGCAAACCGGCAAGACACGGCGCATCCCGATTATTCTGGTAGGCAGTAAATTCTGGGGCGGCATGGTGGAGTGGATACGCAATACTTTGCTGGTGGAGCAAATGATAAACCCCGAGGACATGGATTTAATGCAGGTAATCGACAACCCTAAAGAGGTAGTAGATGCGATCTTCAAGCATTACGAGACCAGAGGATTCGAGCCTTCAGAAGATGAAATAGAAAAGCAGCTGAATCTTTAATCGAAACATCCATTCAAGATTAATAGCTTGTATATTTATGTGTTACATTTATATTAATCAATTTGTTAGTATTAACAGTGCGGTGTGTGGATAACCTGGAGAAATTAATGACGCAGGCAAAGAAAACAAAAAGTAAAAAAGATAATATTGCAACTCTTGACGACGCTGCTCATATGGACATCGTGATGATTAATGCCTTGCTTGAATCATTGCTCACGCTCTTTTCCACCATGGTGAATTTAAAAATAGTTCCCGGTGTGCCTATTCCAAAACAGGGTAATGTGTCACGGGGAGGAGTCACGGGTCTGATCGGCATGAAAGCCAATGACGCACACGGGAGTGTTTCACTATCACTCACCTTGCCGACGATACGCAAGATATCGTTTAGCCTGTTTGGTGAAGAGATAAGCAGTATCAATAACGAAGCCAAAGATCTTGCCGGTGAGCTCACCAATATGCTGGTAGGGGGAGCCAAGCGCATCCTCTCCGAGAAAGGTCATGATTTCGATATGCAGAGCCCGCAATTGATGATGGGGGAGGGACATGAAATCGTACACCTGTCTCCTGGTCAGACCGTGTTGCTGCCGATTGAAATAGACCAGGACGAGTTCTATCTTGAGTTGAATTTTGCTTCAAGCCTCAATGGGAGTAAAACATGCGTTTAATGAGTATTTTATTTTTGACCGGTTGGTCTGCTGTTGCCAGCGCCGCTGACGCGCCTCCGCCTAATTTGCAGCCGCTACCTCCTCCACCCAAATTTAACACCAATGTTCAGGATGATGATCTAGAGCCACAAGTCACCATCGTCAAAAAGAAGGATACCGTGGTCGAAGAGTA
This sequence comes from Gallionellaceae bacterium, assembly GCA_038925365.1. Classification (GTDB taxonomy): domain Bacteria; phylum Pseudomonadota; class Gammaproteobacteria; order Burkholderiales; family Gallionellaceae; genus 39-52-133. Next base: position 1,355 of record JBCKTV010000045.1, on the reverse strand, counting down.
TCGCATGAATGGAAAGCTATATAAGATCAAGGTGATACCAAAAATCGGCAAGCCCTATTTCATGATTGATGAGCGCGGCGATGGTGAGTTTTCTCGTCAGGACGGCCCTGATGCTGCCAATATGCGCCCACCTCGCTGGGTGATCTTTACCTTCTAATCTGGACTTTCTAAACAGGACTATTTGCATGGCAGTTTTTACCAGCGTCAGTGAGCAGGAATTTTCCGCCTGGCTTTCCAATTATTCTCTCGGCTCCTTGCTTGAATTACAGGGCATTGCCTCGGGGATAGAGAATACCAATTATTTTGTCACCACCAGTAATGGACGTTTTGTGCTGACGCTGTTTGAAAAACTCAGCGCAAATGAATTGCCGTTTTATCTAAATCTGATGGCGCATCTTGCACGTCACGGCATTCCATGTCCCAGCCCTGTTGCCAATCGTCACAATCAGTTTCTAGGTGTGTTGAATGGAAAACCAGCTTGTATAGTCAGTCGTCTGGCCGGCAAGTCCTTAACTCAGCCTAGCATTGCACATAGCTCCGCAGTAGGCGCTATGCTGGGGCAAATGCACGAGGCAGGGTTGAGTTTCGAAGAGACCATTAAAAATCCACGCGATGCGGCATGGCGGGCTTCCACTGCCAGGCAAGTAATGCCTTTCTTGGCAGCGCATGATGCAGCACTCCTGCATAGCGAGGTGGCTTTTCATACGCAGCACACGCTAGCTAGCTTGCCGCAAGGTGTGGTGCATGCCGACTTGTTCCGCGACAATGTGCTATTGGACGGCGAACGTGTGGGTGGCTTAATCGACTTTTATTTTGCCTGCAACGACAGCTTGTTGTACGACGTGGCGATTACGGTAAACGACTGGTGCATGGGTGATAACGCAAAGCTGGACGCAGCACGTACTCGTGCTTTACTGGATGCCTACCATGCGGTGCGACCATTCACGCAGCAGGAGGCTGAATTGTGGACGATTGCATTGCGCGTAGCGGCATTGCGCTTCTGGATTTCACGCCTGTTCGATCTGCACATGCCGCGCGATGGTGAGCTGGTGAACGCGCATAATCCAGATCAATTTAAACATATCCTGCAACAGCATATCGCCGCAAATGGTGATTGCATTAATTTGATGAGATAAGGTTAACTAATGAATAAAATTGAAATTCAAAAAGTTCCTGCAAGCCATGGCTGGCTGTGGCTCAAGCGTAGCTACACACTGATCATGCGCAGCCCTTTACAAGCATTGTCGATGTCGATGACCGTTGCGCTCGGGGTGTTTGTGGCGATGATATTCCCGGTCGGCGGGGTGCTGCTGGCGATTGTGATTATGCCGGTGCTGATGGCCGGATATATGCGT
>JBCKTV010000044.1:0-9625 GCA_038925365.1 Gallionellaceae bacterium | reverse complement strand
TACCACAAAGAGAAAACGATACACTTTCAACCTCCCCAATTGTCTATGCCGTGTGCAGTTCTTCGCGTATCACCCGCCGCAACGTAGTCTCGATCTGTTCGCCCGCCATGACCTGATGCAAAGCCTGATTGACCAGCGTCTGGTAGCCGCGCTCCCCAGCCTTGGCCTTGAAGAATGCGATAACTGAGGCATCGAGCATGATTGAGACGCGCTGCTTTCCGAGCTTTTCCTGAACTGCCGCCGCGAATTCCACGCGGCCGACATCCTTCAGACCAACCCTCAGGCGGGGCGGCTTAGAGGTAACGGGAGAGAGTGTCGATTTCATAGGGTTCAGCCTTTCGCATTGATATAATATGGATTTCGGTTTCGGCTTCAGTGTGGCAGATCGTGACGATGGCCATGCGCAGAAACTCGGTGGAGTTGAACCTCTGCTCCCCGTCGTAATCACGCTCATCCTCTACTGTAACCGTCGGCCCGTTGAACACATGCTCTGCATCGGAAAAATCGAACCCGTGCTTTTTCAGGTTGGTCTTTCGTTTAGATTCGTGCCATGTAAATTTCATGATTCAAATTATACATACGATTATATGTATTTCAAGAGTTGGTTTACGGGTGTGCCTAACGTAAAATTGAGGGGCGGGCCCGCTTCTGGGCACGTCCCGCTCGAATGCAGGGTTAGGCCATGTCAAACGTATGGCCTTCCTCGTTGATTTAGCTGTACAGATTATTCATCTGGAATGTGCCTATCCACTGTCCACGTTTAAAATCTATGTACAGTCTTTTGGGCACAAAAGCCTCGGGTTTTAAAATATTAAAGTCTTCCAGCGGAGGTTCATCATCTACTTCGCTTACTTTGCAAACTGTGGTCATGACCGGCCTGAAAACAACTTGAAGCTGTGGCGTAACCGTCGCACTATAGCGTATCAATGCGGTCGAGCCAAACCTCACTGTCTTGCGGACCAGGCAGCTGAAATAAAGTTCCATCTCAACCATCAAGGGCGAGGCACGAGCGCTCATCGCCTTATCGGCTGAAGCACTCCATTCAACCAAAACCTGTTTCCCGAGAATTTCTACTGTTGCTTGCATAATCAACTCTCCATATACAAAACTAAAAATAGAACTCACTCATAAAGCCGAATGGCCTAACGTGATGGAGTTAAGCGGCTTCACGCGATTAGCGCGCTATGATGTTACCAATTCTCGGTATCGCGAGGAGCAGCTTGAACGACACGTTAGGCTCAGATAGCCGTGCTCCCATGTCCTGTGTATTGTTTGATTGCCGCTGTGCCATTTTATTTTATCGATGCTTCCGGGCTGAAAATATAGCCCTCCAAAAACTGTCTATAGCGCGAAGTGCAATTTGCGATGACGCATCAACGCCTTCAGTTATGCATCAGCGCAAATTGCACTTCGCTCAATATCATGTTTTTAACTACTTGTAAATACAGCATTTTTCATGCCAGAGCGCATCTAAATATGAAAATTGGGTTTTCTACTCTTCACTACTACCCATGAACTTGGCGCATGGCTATCTGCGTCTAACGTAAAATTGAGGGGCGTGCCCGCTTCTGGGCACGTCCGGCTCGAATGCAGGGTTAGGCAATGTCAAATGTAAGGCGACCCCCGGCACTCTTTAGAACGAAGACTTATACGCAGTTTTAATAAGCTCCACTAGGGCTGAAGCTTCTGTCTCAGATAATGTGAGCTTTGTAGTGGTCTAATGTAAATGGACACCTCAATAGGTGCATTATTCACCTACTGAGAGGAAATACCATGATTAGAGAACGTAAAAGTTATACAGCTGATTTCAAACTGGAAGTTGCCCGCATGATAGTTGATCAGGGAATGGGCGTAACGCAAGTCATAAAAGATATGAATATTGGAGCGTCAGCCGTACGCCGCTGGGTGGATCAATACCGTGCTGAGCAACTTGGACACCCCGGGATCGGCCGGCCCATTACAGCCGAACAACAGCGCATCCGCCAGCTTGAACAAGAAAATCGTCAGCTACGCTCGGACAATGACCTATTAAAAAAAGCGTCAGCCTTCTTTGCCCGCGAACTGAAATGATCTACGCAATCGTTGATCAGTGGCAACAGAAGGCTAGCGTCACCCAAGCATGTCATGTATTGAACGTCAGTCGAGCAGGTTATTACGCCTCCAAGCTGCGCGCGAAGTCGACGGTAATATGCGCGACCAGTGTGCACCTCAAGGCGGCATTTGCGGCCAGTGACCGCAGCTATGGCAGTCGACGTTTGGTTTCGGAATTACGAGCACGCCATATCGTTATCGGTCGCTATAAAGTACGTCGTTTGATGCGTGAAGCCAATATCAAGCCTGTCTGGAAAAGAAAGTTTGTAAGTACCACCGATAGTAAACATAATTTCCCCGTCGCCGCGAACATCCTGAATCGTCAGTTCAACCCGGCCAAACCCAATCAAGCGTGGACGTCTGATATCACGTACATCCGCACCCGTACAGGCTGGTTGTACTTGGCGGTTGTGATGGATTTGTGCTCACGTAAAATCATCGGTTGGGCGACGAGTCCTGCGATGCCAGCTGAGTTGGTATGCCGTGCATTACATATGGCCATTGGAAATAGACAACCAGCAGCAGGATTGATTCTGCACTCGGATCGTGGCAGCCAGTACGCAAGTCATGAATACCAGGCTTTACTTGAGCAGCACAGTATCGTCTGCAGCATGAGCCGCAAGGGAAATTGCTGGGACAATGCAGTGATGGAACGTTTCTTCTTGAATTTGAAGATGGAGCGGGTGTGGCAGCGTGATTATGCAAATCAGTTGGAGGCAAGGAAAGACATTACAGATTACATCGTAGGATTTTATAACTGCGTGCGTTTGCACTCTACATTGGGAAATTTACCACCCATGATTTACGAAAAAAAGATTGCAGCAAAAGAACTTATTGAAGTGTCCGAAATTACTTGACCACTACACTTACCCGCACCATGAGAGAGAATAACTCTACCTTCATTTTGGAAGAAACCTTCATTGAGAGAGCTGTCGTATTTCTTTACATATTCAACAGCTGATGCTCTTGGAATAAGCATACACCAGCCAGCATTAACCATAAGACCATGCTCATCGGCGCTTGCAAGGAGGTTGTCAATATTTCTTGGGAACTGAATTTCATGCACGATAAATTATCCCTTTGTGATTGCTCTAACGTAAAATTGCGGCATCCCTCTCGAATGCAGGGTTCGGCTTGTAAATTACCGCAAAGGAAAAAGACAAGACTTGAACCAATACTGTTCGGTTAATCCCTAACCTCTCCCTCCACTACCCTCTCCCCTCTCCCGCAAGCGGGAGAGGGGAGAGGGTAGTGGAACACCTAAGAAAATATATTAAAAAATTACTAACCGAACAGTATTGAGACCTGAACCCGTATTTGCTATTTCAGATTTACCACAACTTCAGCTCGAAGGTACGGTTCGAGTTCGATTTAATTATGTCGAGGATACTTTCCTTAGAAGATAATTTCTCAACAAAGTAATCTGGATTAAGACTTCTGCATCCATCAATTTTACGGAAATCATAATCTGCTGCAGGAGTCTCTGGCACTAAAGCGGATATTTCTTCAGCATCCACACCTTTAGGACTCCATTTCAAGATTGTTTTACCGGTTTCTCTTACAAATATTTGAGCAAGCACGGGCTTAAAATTAGAGTCCAAAAGTAAACGCGATCCAAGTGTTTTATTCCCACTCTTGGTATCCAGCAAGCCAGAATATTTTTCTTTCCATTCTTTTGCTGTTACCTTAAAAGGGGCGGGTGTTTCGTCTAAATATTCGCCCATATTAGAATATCTGCCAGATCTTGTTTGAAAAGCATCTGTATTCCAGTCGTAAACGTCAAAGTACGGCATGTGGTATCGAGTTCCGTTAAAAAACACTCTATTAAGATCCATGCGTCTATAAACCCCTTGGGCATACATAGTAGCCCCAACAAATAAAAAGTATGGTTTGCGCGCTATAAATTTACGCATTTCTTGAAAGTCTTTATCAATTATCGGCTTCACCTTCTCAATAATATTATCCATTTCGACTGGGTCTTCAGGAAAATAACCAAGCCAAGACGCTCCCGCAAGGTAATTTTGTTTACCTTTAAGCGGCTGATTCAACAAAGCCATTTGGAATAGAGCACCGTCTATATACCGATAACCCCATTGTCCGCTAAGGCAAGATTGATCATTTTTGGGGTATTCTGAACGATACACTCCATCCGCAGGCTCTACCCATATTGGCATAAGAAAGACCTCTTGGTTAACTGCAGCCATCGTAGATGCAGCGAAAAACAATGAGATTAAACACATCAAACACAACAATATTTTCTTCATTTTAAACCCTTCAGTTATCAATTGAGCAGTGAGCTCATGGGACATATTTACGTTACGAGATATTGCTCATCGCCAGACATTCTTTGAACTTCATAATACGCCAATTATTTTTCAACTTCACGTTTCAACGATTTGCCTAACGTAAAATTGAGGGGCGCCGCGCTTTTGCGGCGTCCCGCTCGAATGCAGGGTTAGGCTGTTTACTACGAAGCTATACCTGATCCCGCTCAATGCTTGCACCTGCTTTACCATATGTGCCGCCGTTAAGAAGGCGTAGCACAATATGATCACATTTCTCCTCGTATTCAATCATGATTTGCCTTTCGTTCTTTCCTTGACCGCGCTAAATATCGAGATACCGATTCTGCGTTCATCCTCTCATAAAGGTTGGATACGCGAGCGTTGTGTGGGTGCGTGATAAGCAATGGGCGAAGAGCTTCAAACGTCCCAGGGAGGTCTTTTTTATCTAGCATTTTTTCAGCTAGAGCTAACTTCTCCTCGCTTTCAGGATCAAGTTTTACATCAAAAAATGACGACATAGTTTGATTGTTTTCAAGAACCGCTAATGGCAATTTTAATGGCAAACCTAACCAAAGTGTCACTACCAAAACTATTGATGGCAAGGTCATTATAATTAAAGCTGCCCCGCTTCCGTTAGTTTTCTTAGCTATATCCATAGCCCTCTTAGCATATTCCGGCGCTCCAAATATTTTGGTGAGCAGCTTGAATAGGGAGTGTTTATGCCATGCGATGCTAATTAATACAACTGCACCAATTGTTATGGTTGCTAAAATCGTGCCACTAAACGCCCATGCCGATAGACCAGAAACCAATCCAATTGCCGGAGTCATCCACGCAAAGCGTTTTGCTGTACGGACGTATATTCTACGAAGTGCTGCCTGAATTCCGTTTTTAAGGCTGTCAGCATATTCGTTAGATACCGCCCCCTTGTGTTGAGTCAGATCCGTATCTGATAAGATCGCTTCTACGATATCAATATTTATTTCGGATGCTGCAACATGCTTAATATTTTCCAATATGTGATCAAGTCTCGAAGAGAATATCCCTTCTTTCGAAGATGTAACAATCACATTTGACAGGGCTTTGAGGTCATCTTGTAGTAGTCTCTCAATAATTCCGTCAAGGGACCACCAACGCAGATCGTTTCCGTACGCAACGAGAAGTGCTGCCTCTCCTTGGCAAATAACATCTTGACGAACAACGCGAAATTCTCCGCTGTATACTGCAGTTATTGAATCCAACGTTTTTTGTGTTGCTCCTACAAATTTTAAATTGTCAGAAATTAGTGGGAGGCCATGCAGACCCTCTTTTTCCACCATTCCTAAAACATCCTGCGGCGTATCATTTGGAACCGCATGCGAGTATTCCTGTTTGATACGCACATCAACCCACGCTGCCACGCCAGTTTTCCCAGAGCCATTACATGGCGAACAAGTTACTTTGCCTGAACCGTAACAACCAGAGCATGTTAACTTTCCAGATGCGGAACAAGTCGGACATCTGACACTGGCAGTTCCAGAGCAGATGTTACAACTGACCTTCCCATAGAGACACGAAGGGCAAGTTCGATATTCCGTCCGGTATTCCGTTCTGTATTCAGTTCGGTTAATGCCGTTAACCATGTAATAGTAGGGTACTTGATGCGAAGCTTGGAACGGAATTTTTCCTTGCCCGTAGCATTGAAAACAATTAACCTTGCCATAGATACAATTTATACATGTTGTATTGCAGGTTCCAGAGCACCGATGACACGTTACCTTTCCATTCCCACCGCATGTTCCGCAAGTGTCTTCGCCGAGGCCTGAACAATTGCTACATGTACGAAGATGCCAGTAACTACGAGGATGCCTGAGAAAAATTCCAGATTCAACTTGATTGTATTTTGTAGCCGGCTGTGCCAATTTATCTGCAAGAATACTGGCTGCCTCACTCAATTGAGTTGTCACCTCTTTCCTGGCGTCATCAAGTGGGGTCATGGTATTTATATCGCCATCTTCTATATAATAATGCCCAGTAATGGCTATAGTTGTTGGCTCTGCGTTTAAATCATAGCGCGCCAATATCTCATATGGCTGCAGATTTTCAGATGTGCTCGTAGGTTGAATTTCTTCTGGTTCAAAACGTGTTTTGCCTGCAATCAGATTCCTGACATTTTCTAAAACAGTAGGTACGCCTGCAGTGTCGTCGATCGAAGTGGTTTTCGTCATATTTGTGTAATTGAGTTATGAGTGTTTTCGATTTACATTGTGCTTCTACAGAGTTACTTGTATTTTGTTTTAGTTTCTGCATTGTTACTAGGCTTCCATCGCGTTGGCATAGTCACAATCTCATTTTCCCCAACTCTCAAACATGTAGAGCCATTTTTTTCTGTGTCGGCAACCACAGGCTCAACTACCTCTTTGGGGGCATCCTGATAACAAAGGACTACAATATCTGTCAACTGAAAACCCTTGTAGGCTTGAATTACTGGCATTTTATTCAAGACTAAATGCACTGGCCAATTTTCAACCGCCTGTTCATATTTTTTATCAAGTTGATAGTACCGGAGATTATCCTGTGTCTGTGTTATCCCTGCAAATTTCGCCACTTTTTCAGCATGAGCTCCAGCACTCACGAACAAGAATAAAAAGTATAAGAAAACAAAAATTGTTGCGCCAAGTAAGAAATCATTCCTAATCAACCCGACGCATACAAACATGAATGCGTAAACCAAAACAGCTATAGATTTTTCGAATTGGCCTATCCATGCGTAATGCGAAGTCACAAATAAAAAAAATACTAGCCCTCCACAAACAATAATTACAGGTATTTTATCCAATATTATTTTTAACCACCCAATTTTATCCAATATTTTTTTCAACCACTTTGTATCGTAGGCCTTCGACCACTCTGTATCGCAGGCCGCAAAAAATAGGAATATCGGGGAAAGCAGCAATATTGACAGGCCTATCAAATAGATAATTCCACAAAATATTATTGCAGGGATTACGAGAGCATTCTCTGTCAGTGCAGGAATAAATAGGTCGTTTGCTTTATGTGAATGAAGTACGTACCAAATTACCCAAGTCGCACAGAAAGTCCCCATTGAGCTAAATACTACGACGGCTTTAACCCAGTTATCCAAAACCACCTTCATAAACTGAAGAATAATGCTTTTGGATTCCAACTTAACTGGTATTGACGGTGCTGCAAGTTCATTTGACATATTCGACCTGCCTTTCTAGATAAACATAATATGTCACAAAATTAGGAAGGCGTGGGTCAAGCCTTGACCTCATTCAATCTGTCAACGAATCAAAGCGACATCGGGGTCAAGTCTCATAACACTCCGGTGAGGACATTTCTATTTTGCGTTGACAAGACATGCCCCCCCTCACAATGCTTGTTTTAAAAAAATCACAACGGCACTAAAACGCCTCCCCCATAAACCAAAAACAACCTGGGGTGTTACGGCGTGCATCGCGCCACACAATGAACCCATGAGAAAACTTTAGACACGTTGCTTGGCGTGACGCAAACGGATGATGTTCATTAACACCAAACTACACATAACGATTTCTTTAAAACCGCCTAAACATTATTTTCAACATTACGTTTTCAACGATTTGCCTAACGTAAAATTGAGGGGCGGGCCCGCTTCTGGGCACGTCCCGCTCGAATGCAGGGTTAGGCATCATCGCAGCCCGTCCGTTGGTTTTGACTCTTGATTTGCCACAACCAAAAGCTTTGGATATACGTCATACAAGAATGCGTGTGATAAAGCGAAGGTGTCAATGAATGCGATTTTTTTCCGGTCTGTTGCGACCCGAATATAGGGGACGACAATACTGCCGCCATCCATGATGGGTTTTCCCGCAGGAAGTAGCTCGAAGCAGACATCCAGATTTTGGGCGTGAATAATTCTGTTCAACGCCTCCCATAGATCGTTGACCACCTCGCCATCGACAGTCGGCTTCCAATTCCAGCGAGGTTGCCTTAAAGAAAACTTCTCGCTTTGTGGTAGCACTTCGAGCGAGCGCCGGGCATTAAGCGCGAAGACGCTAACGACATCAATAATTGATGTCCTAGCAACTTCGACGATTAGCTCGTCCTTCGGATACTGAGTGCTGGAAAATGCCCAAAGTTGAACAGCTGCCTCTGTGGCTCTAGTAATAGAGTGTCGCGTAATCACTTCCATAATATTGCCTAACGTAAAATTGAGGGGCGCCGCGCTTTTGCGGCGTCCCGCTCGAATGCAGGGTTAGGCTCTTTGCTACGAAGCTATACCTGACCCCATACAATGAACAAAGCTAAAATATTAAATATAATCAATGACTTACATAAAGCACACTCAAAATAACCTTGGGTGTTGGGGGTTACGGCTTGCATCACGCCACACAATGAACCCATGAGAAAACTTTATACACTTTCTTGGCGTGACGCAAACGGATGATGCACATTAACACCAAACTACACATAACGATTTCTGCAAAACCACCTAAACATTATTTTCAACTTAACGAAGCAACGATTTGCCTAACGTAAAATTGAGGGGCGCCGCGCTTTTGCGGCGTCCCGCTCGAATGCAGGGTTAGGCTGTTTACTACGAAGCTAGACCTGACCCCACACAATGCGCCCACTCATTTTACTGACGAACATTTTTTGTTAAGCTAACGACTAGATTTGGATAGCGTTGTTCAAGCTGCCTGTATAGCCCTCAGTTGCTGTACCAAATGCCAGCGCACTATTGATACCCATAGTCAGGATGTATAAAAAGCCATAAACCATAGCGCCAAGTACCAACCATTGAAAAAATTCAGTCGATCCGCCTACAAACATCCAAATTACTGCGGGCGCGAATCCAGCAGCGCGTACGCCATGCACAATAAGCTTGTAGAATCCCATTGCACCTGAGGAGTCATGCTTGATTATGTACGTCTTGCCGTCACGTTCAACCGCAAGGATGAAGTTGACCTTCTTCGAAATAGTCATCACATGCAAGTTCACTTCATCACCTGCGGTAACAGATGAGCTAATAAGGCCTGCCAGCGATGTATTTGTAGTTGGCGCACTAATGATGTCACCATTATCCATTTCGATATGGCTGTAACTGGTAATCCCAGTAGCTGCGCTCAGGCCTGCTGATGACGAACTCGCGCCTACAAATTTTATCTTTCCCTTGTGCGTTGCGACGGTGTACTTTTTCATGTTATCCCTTGATGGTTGGTTAAATTGCAATTACAACGGTTAATACTTCGGCTCTAAGTCGA
>JBCKTV010000043.1:0-9979 GCA_038925365.1 Gallionellaceae bacterium | reverse complement strand
GCAAATGATCGATGCCTTGATGGCACCAGAAGCTGGATTACGCCTGGCCATGTTGATAGGTTTTTCACTATTTTTTGGGCTGATGCTTGCGATGCAATTTGCGCCGATGCTGGTCTTTTTTAATCAGCTTTCCCCTAGAGATGCGCTGCTGCTAAGCCTGAAAGCTTCTATTCGCAACATCATACCCTTTACAGTTTACAGCCTGATCATTCAGCTGGTTGCTTTTGTGGTCAGCGTGATTCCACTGGGGCTGGGATTAATTATTCTACTGCCGCTAGGAATGACCTCGATGTATGTCGCTTACCGTGATATTTTTACAGAAGAAAAAACGGAAGACTCTCGCATAGAGGCAGAGTAGTGCGTGCCGCCAACATAAGACTCTGCTAATTATGCAAATTTCAGGGAGTGGGTTAATATCCTGCGTCACAAAAAATTTGAATATTTTCAACACACTTAGGGGGAAACACATGAAGTTAATAATGGGTATGATCGCTGTAGTTGCTGTAATGTTATCAAGTCATGCGTTTGCTGCAGGCAAAGTAGATATGGCTGCAGGCCAGGCACTGGCGCAAAAAAGTGGTTGCATGGGTTGTCATAAAATCGACGGTAAATTGCTTGGCCCCGGTTACAAGGATGTGGCAGCAAAATACAAAGGTAATAAAAAAGCTGAAGAATTGCTGATCGTTAAAGTAAGCAAGGGCGGCTCTGGCGTATGGGGTGCGATACCAATGCCTCCTAGTGCAGCCGTCAAGCCAGCCGACATAAAAACCTTGGTACAGTGGATTCTGGCACAATAAGCTAGTCTTGTTTTGTGGTAAAAAAAGCCAGCTTTCGCTGGCTTTTTGCATTCATGGATATGAACAAATTGCTAAAGTAGAGAGCAGCCTTGCGGTAACTCACCCATACTCAAGCCGCTGAGCGGACTAAATATTAAAGGTTAGTAGCGTGACGGATTTAACTTGCAGCCAATTGATTTTACGATAGATTAAAATCTGGCGCCATCAATAAAATATTCAATATAATCAATTGGTTAAGTTAAAATTAACCGATCTACTAGACATCTTTAACGGTGACACAGTCTAAAGGAAAAGCCCGCCAGTCTTCGAGTGGGGCCTTCCTTACACTAGACTTATTTCTCAATAGGAATTGAGAAGAATTGCTAAGTCAGTAGTATTTCAACATCTTTCCTCAGCGGCTTGCACTACTGTACGGCATTTTCATTCCTGCAAATTTTAATGCCTTCAAGTCATCCGCATATCACCTATACCTGACATCAAATCTACATCTTTTGAATGCTTGCTGTTTAATTTGATATTCAAGCGCAGGTCGTTGAGCGAATCAGCATTCTTTAACGCTTCCTCGTAGCTTATTTTGTCTGCTTCATACAAGTCGAATAAAGACTGATCGAAAGTCTGCATACCCAACTCACGCGATTTGGACATGATGGTTTTGATCATATTCACTTCGCCTTTAAAAATTAGGTCGGAAATCAACGGAGAATTGAGCATGATCTCAATGGCTGCTGCACGACCTTTGCCATCTTTGGTTGGAATCAGTCGCTGCGCAATAATACCTTTGATGTTCAAAGACAAGTCCATCAACAACTGAGCGCGACGCTCTTCCGGGAAGAAGTTGATGATGCGATCCAGTGCCTGGTTTGCGCTGTTTGCGTGCAAAGTAGCCAGACACAGGTGGCCAGTTTCGGCAAAAGCAACCGCATGCTCCATCGTCTCACGATCGCGAATCTCGCCGATCAGAATGACATCCGGTGCCTGGCGCAGGGTGTTTTTCAACGCAGCTTCCCAGCTGTCCGTATCTACGCCAACTTCGCGGTGGGTGATGATGCAATTGATATGCTCATGCACGTATTCCACCGGATCTTCAATGGTGATGATATGCCCGTAAGAATTTTTGTTGCGATGCCCCAGCATTGCCGCCAGCGTGGTGGATTTGCCCGAACCTGTCCCCCCCACTAGCAACACCAGTCCACGCTTGGTCATCACCACGTCTTTCAAGATCGGTGGCAAACCCATTTCATCGAGATCAGGAATTTGGGTAGTAATGGTACGCAACACCATGCCAACGCGCTGCTGCTGTTGGAATACGTTGACGCGAAAACGGCCTATCCCCGGCGGGCTGATGGCGAAGTTGCATTCATGCGTGGATTCAAACTCCGCTGCCTGCCTGTCGTTCATGATGCTGCGCGCTAACTCCTGCGTATGCTGCATAGTCAGCGACTGATTGGATACCGGAATCAGCTTCCCATCCAGTTTGAATGCGGGCGGGAATCCTGTGGTAATAAATAAATCGGATGCCTTTTTGGATATCATCCCGCGCAGTAAATTGTGAACCAGCTCGGTGGCCTGATCTCTTTCCATGATGTAGCTTCCTTAATTTCCGGGGAATAAATCTTTATTCATCGCCTTGCTGCGTGCCTCGGCAGGAGAAACCTGATTGGCCTTGACCATATTCAACAGGCACTGATCTAGCGTAATCATACCTATGTTCGCGCCTGTTTGAATTGCTGAATACATCTGCGGCACCTTTGCTTCACGGATTAGGTTTCGAATCGCCGGGGTGCAAATCATGATTTCATGCGCAGCAATGCGGCCGCTACCATCCTTTGTTTTTAGCAGTGTTTGCGAGATCACCGCACGCAGTGATTCCGACAACATCGCGCGCACCATTTCTTTTTCATCCGCAGGGAATACGTCAATAATACGGTCTATGGTCTTGGCGGCCGAGCTGGTATGCAAGGTACCGAAAACTAGATGACCAGTTTCAGCGGCAGACATCGCCAGGCGTATGGTTTCCAGATCGCGCATCTCGCCCACCAGAATAATATCCGGATCTTCACGCAGTGCACTTCTCAACGCATTCTGAAAAGACAAAGTATGATTGCCAACTTCGCGCTGGTTCACCAAGCTCATTTTGCTTTCATGCACAAATTCGATCGGGTCTTCTACCGTCAAAATGTGTCCCTTTTCGGTTTCGTTACGGTGATTTACCATCGCCGCCAGCGTGGTCGATTTACCCGAACCAGTAGGACCTGTTACCAGCACTAAGCCGCGCGGAAAGTCGGCAATGGACTCGAATATTTTTGGACACTTGAGTTCTTCCAGAGATAATATTTTTGAGGGAATGGTACGCATGACCGCACCGGCACCGCGCTGATGTACAAAGGCGTTGACGCGGAAACGAGCCAAGCCCGGCACCTCAAAAGAAAAGTCGATCTCCTTGTTTTCCTCGTATGTTTTACGTTGCTTGTCATTCATGATGTCATATATGAGAGCATGCACCTCCTTGTGTTCCATCGCCGGCAGGTTAATTCTGCGTATATCGCCATGCACACGGATCATCGGTGGCATTCCGGCTGAAAGGTGCAAGTCTGAAGCCTTGTTTTTAACGCTAAAAGCGAGCAGTTCCGTAATATCCATTATAATTTCCTATTTATTTGGCAGCTTGCCAGCCGTTTATGCAAAGCCTAGTGATTATGAGCGCAATCCTTTCCAACTTGCAAGCTGTGCACGCCGCGATCAAGCAAGCGGCGCTGGAAGCACAACGCGATGCAGCGCAAATCAAGCTGTTGGCAGTCAGCAAAACGGTGCCTGCAAGCGTGCTGCGAGTCGCTTTTAGTCAAGGACAACACGCATTCGGTGAGAATTATGTGCAGGAAGCGCTGGATAAAATGCAGCAATTGTGTGATTTGCCGTTGGAGTGGCATTTTATTGGCCCGATACAAAGCAATAAGACTCGGCAGATTGCCGCAAATTTCAGTTGGGTACACAGTGTAGATAGATTGAAAATCGCCGAGCGTCTTTCCGAGCAGCGACCCGCCAATTTGCCTCCGCTCAATGTGTGCTTGCAAATAAATGTCAGCAACGAAGCCAGCAAGGGGGGTGTTGCGCCGGAAGAGGCAGAAATATTAGCACAGGCCATCGCTATTTTGCCGCGCCTGAAGCTGCGTGGTTTAATGGCGATACCCGCACCTGCCGAAGGGCTTGCAGAACAACGCGCACCCTATACCAAGATGCGTGAATTACTATTTAAATTGAACAGCACGGGTTTGAACATGGATAGTTTATCGATGGGCATGTCGCACGATTTGACTGCCGCTATATTGGAAGGCGCTACCATTGTGCGCGTCGGTACGGCTATTTTTGGCAGAAGACAGTAATGGAGAAAAAATGAATATTTGTTTTATCGGTGGTGGCAACATGGCAAGTGCCTTGATTGGCGGCTTGCTCAAACGCGGCTTTGATGCAACGCACATACGCGTGGTGGATATCAATGCAGAAAGTTGCGCGCGTTTGCATAAGGAATATGGCGTGACAGCCTCAGCAGAGCTGGAAGAATCGCTAGCACATGCTGCTTGTATCGTGTTGGCAGTGAAGCCTCAGCAACTGAGTGAAATTGCCATTAAGATTGCGCCTCTGCTAACAGGGCAGCTGATTATTTCCATTGCAGCAGGGATACGTGCAGATGATCTGGCACGCTGGCTGGGATCAAAAAACATCGTGCGCACCATGCCAAATACGCCAGCACTCATACGCAGCGGCATTACCGGCTTATATGCATTGCCCGAGGTAAGTGCTACACATCGCCACGATGCGCAGACCATCATGACAGCCGTGGGCAACACACTATGGCTAGAAAACGAAGCGATGATGGATGCGGTAACCGCGGTTTCTGGCAGCGGGCCGGCCTATGTATTTTATTTTATTGAAGCGATGCAGCAGGCTGCGCAAGAGTTGGGGTTTAACCAACATGATGCTCGCCTGTTGGTGTTGGATACTTTTATGGGAGCAAGCAAATTGGCTGAAAGCAGTACCGATGATGTAAGTGCGCTACGCGCACGGGTAACCTCAAAAAACGGCACTACTGAACGAGCCCTACTCAGCATGGAAAGCAATCATGTCAAGCAGCATATCATTGCTGCTGTTCACGCCGCCGCCATACGCTCAACAGAAATGGGCGCAGAACTAGGAGAAAAATCATGATGCATCAAGCCGCGCAATTCTTACTCGATGTCCTGTTGCAACCCTTTGCAGTGATACTGCTGTTGCGCTTTCACCTGCAATGGCTACGTGCGCCCATGATGAATCCGATTGGCGAATTCATCATGGCACTCACCAACTTCATTGTGTTACGCACGCGCCGTTATATACCCACATTTAGAGGCTACGACAGCTCAACCCTGCTACTGGCCTATGTCTTTCAAACACTCTATATCTACCTGTCAGAATTTATCTGGATTTATCAATCTCCTGATGGCAATTTTATTTTATTCGGTTTGCTTGCGATGGGTGTCGTCAAGTTGCTCAGTCTGAGCATCAGCCTGCTAATGTTTGCCGTCATCATTCAGGCCATCCTGTCTTGGTTTAACCCGCACACCTCGGCTGCCCCCATACTGAATGTCATCACCTGGCCATTTATCAGGCCACTGCGGCAACGCATTCCCACGGTAGGCAATGTGGACTTGTCTGCCTTCGCGCTGATCATCCTCTGCCAACTCATGCTCCTGGTGCCGGTGTATTTCCTGGATAAACTTGTACGCAGTATGATCTGATTTCTTACATCAAAATCACATCATACTGTTCTTGATTATACATAGTTTCTACTAGCAAAGATATAGGTTTTTCAATAAAATCAGATAGTTGCGCTAGACTCAGTGCTTCTTCATCGAGGAACATATCAATCACCTGTTGCGATGCCAGGATGCGATATTCACGTGCATTGAATTGACGCGCCTCACGCACAATCTCACGCAGTATCTGGTAACACACGGTCTGCGCGGTTTTCACTTCGCCGCGTCCCTGACAAGTTGGGCAAGCTTCACATAGCACATGCGCCAGGCTCTCTCTTGTGCGTTTGCGCGTCATTTCCACCAAGCCCAGCGATGAAAAACCACTCACGGTGATGCGTGTGTGATCGTAGGCCAGCGCTTTTTTGAATTCATCCATCACCGCATTACGATGCTCGCTGCTATCCATGTCAATAAAATCACAGATGATAATGCCGCCCAGGTTGCGCAGACGCAATTGGCGCGCAATCACTTGTGCCGCTTCGAGGTTGGTTTTGAAAATGGTATCGTCAAAATTTCTGCCGCCGACAAAACCACCGGTATTCACATCCACCGTGGTCATCGCTTCAGTCTGATCAAAAATTAGGTAGCCGCCGGATTTTAAATCGACACGGCGAGTCAACGCCTTTTCAATTTCTTCTTCCACTCCATACAGATCAAACAGCGGGCGCTGACCCGCATAATGCTCAAGCTTGTTGATGCAAGAATCGATATAGTTTTGCGCGAAAGTATTCATGCGGGAATGTGTCTCGCGCGAATCGATCAGCACCCGCGTGGTGTCTGCATTGATAAAATCACGCAGCACGCGCAAGCTGAGATCCAATTCCTTATACAACAGCACCGGGTTGCTCAGACCTTTCGCCTTCTGTTGCAGGCTTTTCCATAACTTATCCAGATAGGCAATATCAGATGAAAACTCTTCATCACTCGCATCTTCCGCCAGGGTACGAATGATGTAGCCGCCGCGATGATCTTGCGGTATAAGATTTTGCAGTTTTTCACGCAACACCCTGCGGTCGGCGTCATTTTCTATGCGTTGTGATACCCCGATATTGTCTTCCTGCGGCAGATAAACCAGCAGCCGTCCAGCAATGCTGAGTTGCGTGGAGAGCCGTGCTCCCTTGGTGCCGATCGGGTCCTTGATCACCTGCACCAACAAGCTCTGCCCCTCGAACAAGGTTTTTTCAATGGGTTTGAGCACTTCGCCACTGTTGCGGTTCTCCCAAATATCCGCCACATGCAAGAAGGCAGAACGCTCCTGACCGATGTCGATAAAAGCAGATTGCATGCCGGGCAACACCCGCTTCACACGGCCTACATACATATTACTGACCATGCTGCTATTGGAGCCGCGCTCGATATATAACTCTTGCACCACACCCTGTTGTATCACTGCTACGCGTGTTTCCTGCGGTGTTACGTTAATAAGAATTTCATCACTCATGGTGCGGGGTATCCAAAAGATTGTAATAATTGGTAGTCGCTAACATAAGCAGCTTGCTGCGGCGCGGGCTTTGTGTAGCGAGGTAGATTTGTTGCGTCATCATCATGAGCGAAGCATACCTTAAAAAACCGTCAGCAGTTTTCCACCTGATTGCTTCCTTCATCTTGCGAGATCTTTACAGCGCGATACATCACTACATGGATTTTTGACCCTAAGATTATGCAAAAAATGCAATTCAATATGCTGCTATCATGCGTACACTTTAAAAATATTCATATATCTAGCCATGCTGCAAACAAAAAAAAGTAATCCCATGATCGAGCTGCTGATCACCATTGTTGCGCCTTCCATCATCCTGATGAAATTCAGTAACGAGGCGGATCTGGGGGCTGTTGGGGCGCTGTTGCTGGCGCTGTCTTTGCCCCTGGCCTGGGGCGCGTTTGATTTGGTGCGTTCGCGTAAACTCAGCCTGCTTGCGGTATTGGGTCTGGTCAGCATCCTGCTCACGGGCGGCATTGGTTTACTGCAACTGGATACGCAGTGGCTGGCGGTGAAAGAGGCGGCTATCCCTGGCCTGCTCGGTCTGGCTGTCATCATTTCTATGCGTACACGCTACCCCTTGATACGCACCCTGCTTTTCAATCCCTCACTGGTTAACGTTGCACTCGTACAACAAAATCTGGAATCGCGCGGCACGGTTCAAGCTTTTGAGTCGCGCCTACATTCCGCCAACTGGCAACTCGCCGGCACTTTTTTCTTTTCCTCCGGCATGAACTATATCCTCGCCACCTGGATCGTCACCAGCCCCACCGGCAGCCCTGAGTTCAATGCAGAGCTTGGCCGCCTGACCTTGCTCAGCTACCCGATGATAGCCATTCCCTCGATGCTGATGTTGGTGGCCGTGTTCTACGGACTTTCCCGCGCCTTACGCGATCTGGCAGGACTCAAGCTGATGGAAGTGATCAATACACATGGCGACCAACATGCACCCTGAACATCAAGCTAGCATCCCAAAGTTCGCACAGACTACAACAACCCGTTAACAATATATTCAATATAATCAAATACTTACAATTTGAGCGTAAAATGGACGCTAGCGTCCTTCTGACGCGCCACCTAGTCTGATTACGCACCAGCCCCATACACCTGATGCAAACAAACAACCACCGCTGAGACACGGATGTCGGCAAACAAACTCCACCCACGTAATCGCCTTCAGGGTCGTTATGACTTTCCTCTATTGCTGCAAGCAGATGCGGCACTGGATAAGTTTGTGCGGGTAAATGAGTATGGTGAAAAGAGCATTGATTTTGCCGATCCGACAGCGGTAAAGGCACTGAATCGTGCGTTGCTGAAACACAGCTACGGTATTCAGGGTTGGGATATTCCGCCACAGAACCTTTGCCCGCCGGTGCCGGGTCGTGCTGATTACATTCATTACCTGGCCGATCTGTTAGCTGCCAGCAACAACGGAATCATCCCCACAGGCAAGTCTATACAAGTGCTGGACATTGGCACTGGCGCGAATTGCATTTATCCCTTGATCGGTCATAGCGAATACGGCTGGCGCTTTGTCGCTACCGACATCGATGCAGAATCGCTCACCAATGCACAAGCCATACTGAATGCCAACCCGGGACTGACACAGCAAGTCACGCTGCGTTTACAACCCTCCCATGACGCCATTTTCAAAAACATAATCCGCGATGATGACTGGTTTGACCTGACCCTGTGTAACCCGCCATTCCACGCTTCTCAAGCCGAGGCCAGAGCAGGCACGCAACGAAAATGGAAAAATTTGGGCAAACCAGGCAACGAGAACTCAACCCATCCGAACTTGAATTTCGGCGGTCAGGATGCAGAATTATGGTGCGCTGGTGGCGAAGAAGGTTTCATCCAGCGCATGATAGTCGAAAGCAAAAAAATCTCCACACACTGCTTCTGGTTCACCACCCTGGTGTCAAAATCAAGCAGCCTGCCCAGCATCTACGCGGCGCTGAATCGGGCTGGCGTGCAAGAACACAAAACCATAGCCATGAGCCAAGGGCAAAAACAAAGCCGTCTGGTTGGCTGGACATTTCTGAATCCGGTACAGCAAGCCGGATGGCGTAAATTACGATGGTGCCCCCCTTGATTCTAACCGGACAGCAGTGATAATTTGTCGGTAGAGTTTGGCGAGAGCATGGATTGTTTGCGATCCCCACTTCTTCACCAACTCATGTTCCACACCCAAATGATCCAATATCCTCGCCACTACAAAATCCACCATATCCTGCACGCTCTGCGGATGATGATAAAACCCCGGATTCGGCGGCATGATCACCGCACCGGCGTGTGACAGCTTGAGCATGTTTTCCAGATGTATCGCCGAGAACGGCATCTCGCGCGGAACTAAAATTAGGGTGCGTTTTTCCTTGAGCATCACATCAGCAGCTCTTGCGATCAAGTCATCACTGATGCCACCTGCGACCTTGCCCAGTGTGCCCATGGTGCAGGGGCAGATCACCATGCCATCGCCGGGATTGGTGCCGGATGCCATGGGGGCATACCAGTCCTGTATGCCGAGTTAGCGAAAAAAATGATCTGGCAGAGTTCACTCATACCTTTACGCATTTTAAGTTGCTCCACACGCCAGTGCTGTTGCGTGTGGAGCGCAAGGCAATGCAAGTGCAGCAGCCCGGTAGTGTGTGGCTGAATGTGGATGAGGCGTTGTGGGCGGCGATACCTGCGCCGGTCAGGGTGTTGTTGGAGAGGTATTGTCGGGGGTAGTTGGCTGTCGGACTTAGATGTTAAATTTAATGTAACATGTTGATTATATTTAATGTTTTATGTGGAATGACAATGTTAAATGCTTTGCAAAGTAATGAGTTGCGAGTTAAGACCGACAGGTTGCTAGCGAGCAAGTTTCCCACTTTTAAAAAGGGGGGTTAGGGTGGATTTGCTTTAAGGTG
>JBCKTV010000042.1:0-10268 GCA_038925365.1 Gallionellaceae bacterium | reverse complement strand
AAATGCTTTGGGAATCTCCAGTCCGTCGTAGTGGGCAGCGATCAGCTTGTGATCGAGCGGATCATCTTCTTCGCGACCGGGCTGGTAGGCGGGAATAATTAGCAGCTTTGGCGCTTGATGCGCTTCGCCATAGGCTGCCCAAACCGGCACCGGCATACCACCTTGCAATTCAATTTGCTGCGGCTTGATGCTGTAGCCCAAGGCTTCGAGCAACGGGGCGTGAAGTGCCCGATGGCTTTGCAGACGCTCGGCATCCTCGCGCAGGCGAGCATGGCTGGCGAGGGTTGCAAACCATTTGCCGCCAAGGCCAGCTAGGCGTTTGTTAGGGGCGCGTGAGTTGGCGCGGATCTCTTCTGAAGCGGTGGTGGCTGCATCTTCGGTGGTTTGCCAAGTCTCAATTAGCGTGCGGATGTCGCCTTTGAAAACCTCGGCAAGATAATGATGGCCGTAGAATTCGTTTTCATTGGCAATGCCGGCAAAGCTTTGAACGGTTTGGGCGACGGACATGGATGGTTTCTCTTTATGCGTTCGTTGCTTGGTGTCAGCGCACGGCAGCGGCCAGCACCTGAATAAAGGGCTGGGGTTCGGTGGTCATGGTGTCTTGCACCCACTGACGATATTCGTCGAACACTTTGCGGATATGTTGCGTGCGCTGCTCGCGTCGAGTCTTCTTGAACTGTTCGGCTTGCTGGTTTTCGGCCAGACGCAATTCAAGCTGCTCGAACTGTTTACCTTGCAAACGTTCCAGGTCGGCCAGCGTCCCCGACAGACGCGTAGTCATGTCAGCCGCAAAGCTTTTCTGCAAGCTGACCATGTGCTGCTGCATAGCGGCTACGGCTGCGGGCAGATGGGTTTGCACGGCGGTGGTGTCGAGTCCCTGATTACGGTTGGCCAAGGAATTGGCTTTGAGCTTGGTGCGGGCGGCAAAATCGGGGAAGGATTCCAAACGCCATCCATCGCCCTTGTGCAGTGCTACTTGCCACTCGATCAATAGCGGCTGTCCTTTGCGGTTCGGGATCAGCCCCATGAGGATGAAAGCTTGTTCGCCCTCTTCCAGCTGCGGGCATTGAATGACTGGGGCGCGGTGGCGGCCAAAAGCAGTAAGTACGCGATCTGATAACCATTCCATGATGGGATGCTGCGGCCAGAGATAGTGCAGCTTTGGCCAGCTTTCTTCTTCCGCCTTGGCTTGGCGTGCTTGCTCAATGGCCGTGGCGACAAGGTTTTTGTTGGCGCACAGGGCGTAGCGGTGATTGGTGTCGCGCACTTCCATCGGCAGGGTGATGCGCAAGCGTTCCTGCAAGTCACGCGGGGCAGTCAGCGTGATGGTCTGGCTGGCATCGTCAGGCGCGAAATGGGCAATGGGCGTGGGCGTTGATAGTTGCTGCAAGGCCGTCTTGGCAAAGGCGTAGTCTCCACTGAGATCGGCGCTGCCAAACAGGGAAATGCCTTCACGGATGAAGTCGGTGCTGGGCTTGGTATGGGCCTTGGTATTATCGGTGGTGTCAACTTGGGCAAACAGCTTGAGCAGCCAGTCGCCATCGTCTTCACCCGTGCCAGTTTGCGCTGTCGATGCTTGGGCTGCATCAATCTCGGCTTCAAATTGCTGGGGAGTGATACCGGCGGCCATGATGTCGGCGACTTTGGCGGCTTCTTTTTCGGGGTCGAAGACGTGCAGAAAGGAAGCGGGGTCGCCCAGATTTATGTTGGCCTGTTCATCTTTTGTTTGCAAAATTTCCAGAATCCGCATGTCGCCCTTGATGCGTTCGACGTTGGTTTCGGTGAATAAATAAATTATCTGCGGCTGCTGAGTCTGTCCATAGCGATCCACGCGGCCATTGCGCTGCTGGAAAACCATGAGCGACCAGGGCAAATCGAAGTGTACCAGCCGGTGGCAGAAGTAATGCAGGTTAAGCCCCTCGGAGGCAACATCGGAACACAACAACACGCGAACGGGATCTTCTTTGCGGCAGAATCGTTCAACCATATCCTGCTGCTCTTTGTCAGTCATTGCGCCTTGCATGATTTCAATCTGAGCAGGTTTCAGGCCGGCCGCGTTGGGGAGCTCGCGCTTTAACCAGTTTAGGGTTTCGATGCGTTCAGAGAAGATAACCAAACGATCAGCTGGATCAGCCGGATTCCAGTTGAACTGCGGGCTCTTGAGGTACTGGGTCAGACGCTGGAATTTGCTGAAGCTGCTGGCGTCGATCCCGCGCAAGCTCGCTGCAAAGTCCTCAAGCGCGGCGACTTCGGTCTGTTCGTCTGTGCTGATTGCTGGTTTTGCTTGCAGCAGAGCGATGCGGCGTTCCGTGGAATCCAGTGCCGCAAATGGGCTGGAGAACATCGCCTTTTGCATGCCCACTCGCTGAAGCTCCTGCTGCTTGCCTGCGCGGTGTTCGCCTTTTTGCGTGAAGGGAATGGCGAGCAAAGCGCGGTAGGCCGATTCTTCTTGGGGACTGGCGGCTTGCTTGAGCTGCTCGGTGATGCGTTCCTGAAAATCGGCACTGACCTGATCGCGTATGTCTTTCTTGAACCGGCGCACGACCAAGCCCTTGTCGCGAAAATCTTGCGGTGTGTAGTCGTCTGGGTCGCTAATGGCAGTGGGATCGAGCAGGCTCATAAGCGAGGCAAAGCTGCGCGCCGATCCATCGTGCGGGGTGGCGGACAACAGCATCATGGTATCCGACCGACCTGATAACATGCGTGCCAGTCTGGCACGACGCGACATGCCGTCTTCGTTGCCACGCGCAGCCACGTTGTGGCACTCATCAATGATGATGATGTCCCACCAGGCATTCTCCAGATAATTCCGGTATTCAAGATTGTTCTTGAGCGTGTCTATCGAGATGATGGTTCGGTCATAGTAGTTGAACGGGTTGTGGTTGCTGGGAATGCTGTTGCGCACCCGCTGCAAGCCCACCGAATCCAGCCGCACCAAGGGAATGGTAAAGCGACTCCAGAATTCCTTTTGGAACTGGGTCAACATGCTCTTAAGCGTGATTACCAGAATACGCTGCCCGCGCCCGCGCTGAATCAACTCGGTGGTGAGAATGCCAGCCTCCAGCGTTTTGCCCAAACCCACCGCGTCGGCGATCAGGATGCGCTGGCGTGGTTGCTTGAGCGCCTGCAAGGCTGGGTCGAGCTGATAAGGCACCAGGTTCATCACCGCACGATGGCCTAAATGAATCTGATCGTCGTTAGGTGTGCTGCGCCGCAACTGCGCTTCCAGATATAAGAACGTGCTGTTGAAGTGGGAGCTGGTATCGGCGACCAGCTCGGTTTTGGCGGGGTCGAGGACAATGATTTTATCTTCAAGCACCGTCAGAAACTGCGCCGAACGGCCACGAACTAGCTCAGATACGCCATCACAGCAAAGCAGATGACCACCATCACTGGATGGATCGACACGGCGTATAAGCCACTCTTCATCTCGAATTACGACTCTGGCGCCTGGAGCATAAGGAAGCATCTATATTTTTTCTTGTTGTGAATAAAAACAAACGCCATAAAATCTGTATTTGGAGCAAAACAAAGCACGAAGTAAAGTGACAGCTTTCTCTGAATATTCAGTATATCAGCAATTATATTTTTGCCCCTTGCCAGAGCACCAAATATGAACAACAATCTTCATCTCATCAAATTAGCTAAACTCATGCATACTATAAAAATTGGCGGAAAATGGACAAAGTGAGAGCTTCTCGCGATGGGCACGAGTTTCATGAGGCTTGGGCCGCTCGTAAGTCACTTCAGCTCGTCATGCATACCGGTGGACTTGTGGGAATTGCTGTTGAAGGGCTTGCACCCACCGACCAAAAAGGCGCGGCGGCGGAAACTGTCGAGATTGCCGACCTTGTCTTGTACTACGGAAAACGCCCGACATTTGATGAGGCGACTTCTGTTGTAATAGTTCAGCTCAAATACTCCAAAAGTTCAGAGAGCATCCCGTTCCGTGCGAGCGATGCCAAGAAGACGATTTGTAAATTCGCGGCAGCCCTAAAAAGTCACTTAAAGATTAATGACCCGATTGATGTTGAGAAGAAACTCACGTTCGAGCTAATAACAAACAGGCCCATATACAGTTCATTCTTTGAAGCAATAGATGGTCTAGCCTCTGGTGTGTCGTTGAGTGGAGAGGTGAAAAAGCAGGCTACACAGATTGCTGATGCATGCGGGCTCAAGGACAAGGAACTCGTCCAGTTCGCACAAAAGTTTAGGGTCACCGGTTTGGCAGGGAGTCTAAGGCAAAACAAGCAAGGCCTATCCCGAGTGCTAGCTGATTGGTCAGTTGCTCCTGACGCAATGGCGAGGGCTAGCCTAGGTAACATGCGGCAACTACTTCGGGACAAGGCTGGCCTGGCGGGTGAAAATCAAAACGTCGTTACGCGGACGGACGTTCTCGATGCATTAGGCTTGCAAAATCCCGAAGACCTTTTCCCATGTCCGGCAAGCTTTCCGAAAATCGGCAAGGTTGTCGAACGCGAACAACTTTCAACCATCGCAAGCAGAATTCCAAACTTAAAGAGGCCCCTCCTGATCCACGCCGATGGAGGCGTGGGGAAAACTGTCTTTCTACAAAGTCTCGCGAAGGTTTTAAGCGGCACTCATGAAGTTGTTCTGTTTGATTGCTTCGGTGGTGGCGCTTATCGCGCGCCCGAAGATGCACGGCATCTACCAAAGCGAGGCCTAGTTCACATCATCAACAATTTGGCAGGCGAAGGTCTGTGCGATCCACTCCTGCCGAGCGATAACGTGGAAGAGCTTATCAAGGCATTTCGTGTTCGGCTCAGTCAGGCAGTGGCTACTATGCGGAGAGGATCAAGCGACCAACAGCTTTTGCTGTTTATTGATGCCATAGACAATGTTGCCGAACATGCGAAGGACAGGAGCGAGCCCGCTTTCCCAAAGCTTTTGCTGGAAAGTTTTCACCATAATGGCCCTGTTGACGGAGTTCAGCTCATCGTAAGTTGCCGAACATATCGCCGCGTTATTTCCAGGGGCGACATTCCATGTGAAGAATTCGAGCTAAAACCATTTAGCCCAACAGAAGCGGAGAAGTACCTTCGCGACCGCATACCGAAAGTGACCAAGACTCAAATACTGGTTGCGTATTCACGGTCCGAAGGAAACCCTCGGATACTTGAACATCTTGCGCTCAGCGACAGGGGCCTGCTTGATCCGTCGGAGATCAATAACGTCGTAAAACTGGACGATCTCTTAAGGGAACGTATTCAAAAGGCTCTCGGTGAAGCCTTGAAACGTGGCTACAAGGAACCTGACATCAACGCATTCCTTGCTGGCTTGGCAGTGCTGCCTCCGCCCGTCCCGCTCGACGAATATGCAGACGCGCATAGCATGGACCTAAGCGCAGTAAAAAGTTTCGCTGCTGACCTAGCCCCTCTGCTGGAGCAGACAAGACATGGACTTATATTCCGCGACGAACCTACCGAAACGCTAATTAGGGAAGACTATGCAGCCAAGGTTGATACGCTGCGTAACCTCGCACAGAACCTCTTCAAGAAGCAAGGGACATCCGTATATGCTGCGAGTGCTCTCCCGGGCCTGCTTCAGAAACTTGATAACGGGAAGCTACTTTTCGAACTGGCATTCGATGAGCGATTTCCTGCCGTAATCACGAGCACCCTTGGCAAACAGAACATACGCTATGCAAGACTGAAAGCCGCCGTTCTACATGCGGCACGGAAAGAGGATTTCGACCGTCTCGTTCACTTGTTGGTGGAATTATCGACCCTTGCGGCCGTCAATCAGCGCGGTACGCATTTTGTGATGGATAACCCCGATCTGGTTATTGCGTCTCACGATGTCGATGCGACCAGACGGCTTTTTGTGACACGCACACAATGGGCCGGAACACGCCATGCAAGACTTACGATAGCAAGCGTTTTGTCAGGTGACTTAAACAGCGCGTGTCGGCACGCTATAAGTGCTGGTGAATGGATTAGCCACTTCTATCAACAGGACGTTGAGTACCGCAGAGACAGGGCCGGGCCGGAACGGCTAGACATCGCATCGATCCCACTATGCCTGATCGCCCAAAATCGAGGGCGCGAGGCCGCGCGACTCATCAAGAGGTGGAAGGATTGGTACGCATACGAAATCGCAGAATATATCTTCACGTTGCTGAACCAAGCGCAGAAGATGGGAAACGTCCCGGCAACTAACATTAGCAGCTTCCTGATTTCGCTAAAGTCACAGCCCGGCGTCCTTGCAGCCGCTCTCTCTTTCCTGGAACTCGACAACGCAGCGAGCCGCCGCCTCATTGGAGAACTTGCCAAAGCCTGTAACAAGAAAAAGACCATAGAAACGAACAAAGACTTCCACAGGGAAAAGGATTATCTTGTTCAGGACGGCCTCCTAAAAGCTGCCGCCATCTCGGTCGCGATGAAAATGCACGCTGAGGCGATTGCAATCGTTGAAACCATTCCGCAAGAAAGACCCCGCCTCTGGTCCTTCACGGATCGTTTTTCGAACAAGGATGCGTTTCACTTTATCACCTATACTGCCCTTCGCTTAGCAGTGGAACGCCAATCAGTTACCGAACATACACTTCTTCCACAGGAACTCATCGATATCGGTGCGCGCGTGCCGGTCGGTACTACGGGTGATGCTTTTCGGATGCTGCTCAAGGCTGAGTTGGAGGAACACTTCAAGTCACAGAAAGGATTGCCGGACGAGAAGAAGCCCATGAGCTATGACACCAAGAGAGACGCAGAGCGCTTTATCCATGAGCGGCATGCGTCACTACTTGAGCTGTCTCAGGCGTTCACGGCAATGATCTCCTCCTGTATGGGGAAGGGCGACAGGCCCTTTCTGGAACTGGTAGATGTGTGGACGAAACTCAGAATGAAGAGAGAGCTCTACTCAGGTACTCACGAAACGAACCTGTTCTTCGATCTCTTGGGCCGCCAGTTTCTGGCCTTTTCGCTCTGGGCGCGTAGTGACCTTAAAACTTCTTCCGTTGAGGCATTTGTCGCGAAGGTAAGCGAAGATGGTGTCACGCCAACATCAACGCTTATTAAGATCATCGCGGTTCTCTCGAAGAGGCCCGAACTTCAGGAATTGTCCGGAAAGACGGCGATAAAAGCCAAGACCCTAATTGAGCGCGAGGACGAAGTCGATTATCGAGCTTCTCTATTCGCACAGCTGTCGAGAGCAATCATGCCGGCGAGCTTTGATGAGACGGCATCCTATTTCCGCGCCGGTCTTGAACAGATGGATGCCATAGGTTCAGGAGACTATCAGTTCACGAATGAACTGCTGATCTTCGCAGCGGAATTGAGCGGCGAAGAGCTTGAGGAAGGTGACTTCCACACCCTTTCCAATATCTGCGAACTCAATATGAGTTCTGAGGAAGAGAAGTTTCCTTGGCTGGCGTTCGCAAGAGGGTTGGCCAGGATTTCCGGATGCAGAACACTCGCAAAACTCGGGCGATGGAACGAACGCGACAAGATATCGCTGAATTATACGTTGCTGCCCTATCTCACGGCGCTCATTGAACAGGACAAGATAGACCCATCCATTGCTTTGGCGCTGCTTCGGATTTCGGATCCGGCTGAACTCTGGGTTTGCGGCACTGAGCAATTGGCTGAAGTAATCGTACGAAAGCGGTATCCAAATTCGAAGGAGTTGCTGACTGAGCTGATCTTACAGTTTGAACAGAATCATCCAGCCGTCTGCATGCCTAGCACTCTTGCTACGCTTAACAAGATTGCCGAGAAAGAACTCGGAAAAGACTCGGAACAAAGCACCTATCTCTCGGCTGCCGCGCCGAGGTTTGAGAAGTTGCGCGTTGAGTGGAACGAGAACCGAAATTATCGCGGTGCTCAAGATGACCGTCTTGCAGAGAAGACAAACGAGCGGGAAGAAGAGAACCGTCGCGCTCTGAAGAAGATCGAAAATGAAACGGACCCTAGCGACGAAGCGTCAATGTCGCGGGCAATCGATGCTCTGAACGGCATGCAACTCGACTTTGACTTAAAGCTAGAGTTCTTTGAAAATTTGCGGGCAAAAGTCAAGTACGCTAAGAGGCCAGAATATATTCAAATCATCACCCGGCTTGAGTCCCTCAACATCTACACAAAACTTCGTGAACTAAAGGAGTGCAAAGAGAAATGGTGCACTTCTTCAGCGGCCTTGGCAAGTGTATTCAGCAACATCGGCATACCTCTTATACAGATTCACACAGATGACTTTGTTTCCCACGATTACCTGTCCGGTTCTCAACTAAAGGAAGTTTCTGAACTGTCCGGCATTCCAATACCGGTATTGGCGCTTGAATTAATTGTAATATTCGCAGCGCCAGATTCGCACTTGCCGGCTTCCATTTGGATGGCCCTCGCGGCAATCCTCTGTGAGAAGGCCAAGGATGGTGAGGGGCAAATAGCGCTCAAGAGATTGCTGAACAGTAGTTCAGCAAAGCTCGCTTCCACCGTAGTTGACGGCGCATGGAGGGATGGACTTTATCCAAGAAGTGATGATGTATCCATTGCGGCAGGGTTGGTATGGCTCACTCTTGGCTCGCCTTCTGCTGAGAATAGGTGGAGAGCAGCCCATAGCATTCGGACTTTTGCGCGACTTGGAAAGTGGGAGGTAATAGATGCTCTCATTGGAAGACTTTATTTTACAGATGCTCATCCGTATCAAGCGCCTGAGATTCCCTTCTACTATATGCACGCACACCTTTGGCTGCTTATCGCAATTGCCCGAATTGCGAAGGATTATCCACAGAACGTGGCGAAGTACGCTAATCAACTGAAGGACATTGCATTAGACAAGAATGCTCCGCATGTTATGTGGCGGCATTTTGCGGCACAGGCACTCTTGGTATGCTCGAGCAGCGGCAATATTGTTTTATCGGTGGCCGATACTACAGCGCTGAAGAATGTCAACGAATCGCCATTCCCTAAGAAAATATCAAGGGAGCACCACCGCGATTCATTTTACAAAGCGCGTCCAGACTCGATGCCGGAACCAGAACCGGAGTTCCACCTAGACTATGATTTCGACAAGACAGATATTTCTAGTGTGAGTGACGTATTCAACAGATCAAGGTGGGAAACGAAGGATGTACTGACCGCATGGGTGCGAAAGTGCGATCCAGTCATAACGAGCATGTACGAAAGCGGCGGACGCTCTGACTATCATACACGCCGCATTAGCGGAATAACTGCTCGGTATCATGTCTATGGTCAACAACTAGCATGGCATGCGCTCAACTTGACAGTAGGCAAGTTTCTGGCTAAATATCCGGTCATCCAGCGACCATATGATAGCGACGATCCGTGGAGAGAGTGGCTGAGTAGTGAATTACTCACGAGAAATGACGGGCTGTGGCTAGCTGACGGTGTCGATAAGCCGCCCGTGGATGCACAAGTAAACCTCTATGAAAAAGCAGAGAAGGGGCTTGTACTCACCGGGGACAGAGCAAAACTCCTTGCTCTCTTGAATATCGACTCCTCAATAATGTCGGACATTGCTGTAGCTGGAGATTGGCACTCAGCTGATGGTATCAGCATATACATTGTGTCGGCTTTAGCACCTCCTAGTCAGGCCAAGAAACTGGCGCTCCAGTTGGCTAAGGAAGACCCTTTTCAAGCCTGGCTGCCACGAGCTGAGCTATATGACAGCAACGATGAAGACACGCGCTTTCAGAGTGAGCCTTGCAAGCCTTGGATCGTCTGGCCTAGCACCGAAGCAAAACTTGATGAAACCGACCCACTCGGAGTGACCTCCGCTGAGAACCGCCTTAGTTTTACAAAGGAAATAAATGCGATTAGCTCGCTGAAAGCACTAGATCCATTCAAACGAAAGTGGGCTGACTCAAAAGGACAAGTGGCGGCGCGCTCTGAAGCTTGGGGTCGCAATCCTTCACACGGAGACGAGGAATCAATTAGCGGCAAGCGTCTAGTTTGCAGCTTTGGATTTTTAAAGACCGTACTTCTGAAGCGGAATTCAGAGTTATTGTTACTCGTAAGACTGCGTCGCTACGACAAAGGGTATGGCAATAAAAGTGGGCAGTTCTGGCATACTATGGCAGTCGTCCGTATTAAACAATCACTGGATTTTGAGTATTACCCTGGTGTAGTAAACAAACTTCATGAATCTAACTATTAGGATGCGGTTAAGGCTAAAGAACAATCCGTCGTCCTCTTAGAGTTCGTGTTAGGTATTTATATAAAGTTTGCGGCTAATTTAAGCTTCAATCACACCTATCGAATTGCATGAACAATACTTAGTCTCTTGCTTGTTTC
>JBCKTV010000041.1:0-10693 GCA_038925365.1 Gallionellaceae bacterium | reverse complement strand
GGAAACGCTTCACCAATCTACAGAATATTCCCATATTGGTTTGCAATGAAATTGGTATAAAACAGTTTTTGAAGCAGACTGGGGAAATGACTTACTGCCCACAGGAATCGAAAATATTAAAGAATCTTAACTTGCTGCCGTTAATTAAGCTGAGATAACCTTGACAATACCATGGCTATGTCTAAATAAAAGGGGGGGGCAATGGCAACTGACAACACAACATCAAGCGGGGCTGTGGGCGGGGAGTTTCTAACTTTTACGCTGGGGCCGGAAGAGTACGGCATCGACATCCTCAAGGTGCAGGAGATACGTGGTTACGATGCGGTAACGACTATTGCCAACACGCCAAAATTCATCAAAGGCGTCATTAATCTGCGCGGCATTATCGTGCCGATTGTAGACATGCGCATCAAATTTAATTTGGCAAAGGTGGGCTACGACGAGCTTACTGTGGTGATCATTCTCAATCTGGCGAGCCGTGTGGTGGGCATGGTGGTCGATGGGGTTTCCGATGTTATTTCGTTGAAACTGGAGCAAATAAAAGCTGCCCCGCAATTCGGCGCCACGCTGGATACCCAATATTTGATGGGGCTGGGCACGGTGGATGAACGCATGTTGATCCTGCTTGATATCGAGAAATTAATGAATAGCAATGAAATGGCGCTGATAGACGCAGCAGCGGCCTAGCTGGCTGTTTGGCCTGGATTGGAAGATTGTCATAACATGTTGATTATATTCAATTTTTTCTGTAACGATAATTTTATTATCTTTATAAATCAATGAGTTGCGAGTTAAGTAAGGCAGTTTTAGCAGCTAAAAAACACATCATAAATTTAAAGGGGAAAAAAATGCGTACCAATATGCCAGTCACGAATAATGAATATGTACTGACCGATAGCGACATGATCGTTTCCAAGACCGATCAGAGAGGCATCCTCACTTATATCAATGAAGACTTTAAGCGCATTAGCGGCTTTGCCGAAGCGGAGCTGATTGGGCAACCGCACAATATGGTGCGCCACCCGGACATGCCGTCGGAGGCGTTCGCCGACCTGTGGGCGACGCTGAAGGCTGGAAAACCATGGACTGGCTACGTAAAAAATCGCTGCAAGAACGGCGATTTCTACTGGGTGCTGGCAAACGCTACACCGATCCGCGAGGGTGGTTCGGTGGTGGGTTATATGTCAGTGCGTAGTAAACCGACGCGTGTGATGGTCGAGGCGCATGCGGCGGCCTACCAATTGTTCAAGGACGGTAATCAGGGCAATCTGCGTATTCAGGAAGGAAAGGCAGTCAAGTCTAGCGTGCTGGATCGGTTCAATTGGTTACGCAACGCATCCATCAAGGCGCGCATACTGTTTATGCTGGCGATGGGAGCGGGCTTGCCCGTCGTTGTTGGCGCACTGAGTTTTTACGACATTCACGACCAAGATTTACGCAATTTGATAGTCTCCAGCGTTTTGCTTGGCATCGGAATGCTATTCTGGGTCGGCCTAGGCCTGATCCGCGGCATGGTCAGTACCATACAATTAGCCAGCAGCCATATTAACGACATTGCCCAAGGGCGATATACCAACAAAATCGAGGTGGCGCACGACGACGAGGTTGGCAAAGTGCTGTATGCCACCAAGTCGTTGCAGATTCGCATGGGCTTTGAAATATCCGATGCAAAGCGCATGGCAGACGAGTCGCTGCGCATCCAAATTGCGCTAGATAACGTGGCCACCAGCGTAATGATTGCCGACAATGACCGTAACATTATTTACATGAACCGCTCGGTTGAAGACATGCTCAAGGTTGCAGAAACAGACATCCAAAAAGACCTGCCTAACTTCAAAGCGGTGGGTTTGAGAGGCACTAATATTGATGGCTTCCACAAAAATCCAGCACACCAGAAGCAATTGCTCGCAACTTTCACTAGCACCTGGAAAGCCGAAGTCTTGATAGGTGGGCGTACCTTCGCCCTGACTGCAAACCCGGTAATCAACGCGCTGGGTCAGCGTTTGGGCGCGGTAGTAGAGTGGAATGACCGCACCCTAGAGATTGCTGCCGAGAAAGAAGTCGCCTCCATTGTTGAAGGTGCTGTGCTGGGTGACTTTAGTCGCCGCATGGATATGACCGGCAAGACCGGCTTCTTCAAACAGCTGGGTGAGGGCATGAACAAGCTCACCGAAACCAGCGAGGTTGGTCTGAGTGAAGTGGTGCGCGTGCTGGGTGCTTTGGCCAAGGGCGATTTAACCGAGACTATCACTAATGAATACCACGGTACCTTCGGCAAGCTTAAAGATGACTCTAACTCCACGGTAGCGCAGTTGACCAAAGTGATCAGCAGCATCAAGGAAGCGACCGATACCATCACCACTGCAGCCAAGGAAATTGCCTCAGGCAATGCCGATCTGTCGTCACGTACCGAAGAACAGGCCTCCAGCCTGGAAGAAACTGCCGCAAGTATGGAGCAGTTAACGGCTACCGTAAAACAGAATGCCGAGAGCGCCAAGCAGGCCAATCAACTTGCCGCAGGTGCTTCGGATATCGCCATCAAAGGCGGTGAGGTAGTGAGCCAGGTAGTGCATACCATGTCTTCCATCAGCGAAAGCTCGAAGAAGATTGTGGACATCATTTCTGTCATCGACGGCATCGCCTTTCAGACCAATATTCTTGCACTGAACGCCGCCGTTGAGGCGGCACGTGCGGGTGAGCAGGGACGAGGTTTTGCGGTGGTGGCGAGTGAAGTGCGTAACCTGGCACAACGCAGTGCGGCTGCCGCCAAGGAGATCAAAACCCTGATTGGAGATTCTGTAGACAAAGTTGCGGTGGGTACCGAATTGGTAGCCAAGGCTGGTAAGACCATGGATGAGGTGGTGAGCTCGGTCAAACGTGTTACCGACATCATGGCTGAAATTAGCGCGGCCTCTGCTGAACAAAGCTCCGGTATCGAACAAGTGAACACAGCCATTACGCAGATGGACGATGTGACGCAGCAAAATGCGGCACTGGTGGAAGAAGCGGCAGCGGCAGCAGAATCGATGGAAGAGCAGGCTCAGGAATTGACTAAATTGGTGAGCACCTTCCGCTTGAGTAGCGAGCATTCATCCGGTGAGAGGGCAGCACTGCCAGCCCCGGGGCGTGCAACTCAGCATGCTCCGGCACAGCGTAAAACAGCACCAGCCGCCGCAACCCGCAAACCTGTCAAGGCGCTTCCTGCTAAGGCTAGCAAGGGTGGTGACAAGGAGTGGGAAGAGTTTTAATTCCAATCCAAATCCCCCTACCCCCCATTTTTACCCGCAAGGGGTACGCCGTTGGGTGCCCGCACTACTTGCGACCCGGCCTCTGCCAAAGTGGGAAACCAGTCGCAGGCTGTCTGACTTGACTAGCAACGCATTGATTAGTATCGATATACTTAGTACACTGATGTGAAAAATATTCAATATAATCAATATGCTATGTTAAATACCTACTTAAATCTAGCAAGCTGCGAGCTGGTTCCCCACTTTTAGAAGGGGGGTTGGGGGGATTTAAAAGTGTCGAAAATTAACAAACTCTCAATAGTTTGAAGTCTGAGCAGTGTATCTAATTCCAATTCTAATTTAAATGTGAACTAACCACGTCAGACTTTCGTAGGCCTAGCTTCAGCCCGACTTACAGAATTATTGTGGTTTTAAATTAAAATTTGAATAAAAATGCCGCTTAGGTAGCGTGGAGTAATCTCGGTTTATCAGATTTTTACCGGACGTCTAAAGTACAATAATACTTCGGTGAATTTATCATCCATCTGTTGGGAGTGCGTAGTTGGAACCCTATCAAATTCTGATCGTTGATGACGAGCCCTTGCAGCGTCAACTTTTGCGCGACCTGTTGGATACCTCCGACCTAAAGTTTCAATTAGAAGAGGCGGAAGACGGTCAGGAAGCCCTGCACAAATTGACCCTGCACAATTATGACGTGATCCTTACCGACAAAAGCATGCCCATCCTTGATGGTGACGAATTATGCCGGCGTATCCGTAAAAACGAAGCCTTGCGCTTGATCCCCATCATCATGGTCACCGGCAGCGACACCAATGAAGCGCTCAGCAAAAGTTTCGCCGCTGGTGCAACCGACTTTGTGCGAAAACCCTATAACCCGCAGGAACTCTACGCTCGCATCAAATCCGCCGTACAAAACAAACGTCAGACCGACCAACTTGATAGTGCAGAATCGCTGTTGTTTGCGTTGGCGCGTATGGTGGAAGCCAAGGACGCAACCACCGGTGATCACTGTACCCGTTTGGCCCACATGGGGACGGTATTTGGTGAATTTCTGGGCTTGGATCAGACTCAGATTGAGGCCTTGCGTCGCGGCGGAATCCTGCACGACATTGGCAAGTTGGGCATACCCGACAGCATCCTGCTCAAAGCTGGTGGCTTGACTGACGCCGAATGGGTCATCATGCGCGAGCACACCACCATTGGTACAAACCTGTGTAGCAGCCTATTCAGCATGAGGCACGTCGTCCCCATTATCATCGGTCACCATGAGCGCTGGGATGGCAGCGGTTATCCCAACGGTCTTGCCGGAGAAAACATACCCTTGTTGGCGCGGATATTCCAATTGCTCGACATCTATGACGCACTCGCTTCCGTCCGCCCCTATAAAAAATCCATGAGCCGCGAACAAGTAATTGCCATCATGGAAGAAGAAACTGCCAAGGGCTGGCTCGATCCTCGACTTACCGCAAAATTTATTCATTTAATCAAAACACAGCCAGAATTATTGCACATGCCTGAAGGCAATATTCAAACCAAAGACGTTATTATTTTTGAGTCCATTCACGCTACCGGCGCATTGGATGCGGACAAAAAAATCAAGATCTAGTGTAGTGTTGCAATCTTGATGGAACTTAAAAATATTCCTGTAGGAGCGGCTGTTACATATTAAATATAATCAATATGTTGCAACAACATCTCTATCCAAAACCTACAGGCTGCCAGGCAGCTTTACAATGAAAAATCCGCACAGGTCTACTGAAACATCCTTATCCAAGTCTCAGCACAAAGAGTTTCCGAAAAACATGCCCCTTCCAAAAACTAATCAACCAAAAATTATACTGATCGCGGGAATAATTCTGACGATCGTCACCCTGCTGGCTGGTGTAACCGTCTTTATTGTCATGGAGCGTCATGCCGAGGAGCTGCTGAGCAATAGCCTCCAGTCGTCCCTGGAAAATCGCGTACACCTCACCGAGATGGAAATTGGAACAGGTTTTGACAAAACGCTGATCATTTCAACTCGCCCTCTTATGATTGATCAATTGCAGCGTTTAAATGCACGCACGGACGACAGTGCTGCCCGCAACAAACTCAATGAGGTTGCGCTATCATTTTTACAGAATGGAGTCACGGCCATTGCGTTCTACAGCAAGGACGGGCAAGAGATGACCCGTGTCGGTGTTTTTGCGCAGCAGCCCGAACTGGCGGTGCCGCTTAATTTGCCGGGAGAGGTGCAACTACTGTGGGATGGGCAACTGTTATTGCGTGCAACTGTGGACATAAGAAAGGAAGGGCGCGTTATCGGCAAGGTCATGGCGGAGTCGTCGCTGCCTCTCATCACGGGCGCATTGAAGGATGCCGGTCGTCTGGGCAAAACGGGAGAGCAGGCACTGTGCGGATCCCTCGGCCTCAAAATGCAGTGCTTCCCAATGGCTCTCAATCCGAGCGTTATCACGCTATCCCAGCGTACACCCAAAGGTAATCTGCTACCGATGGGGTATGCCCTGGCCGGTGAAACCGGATTCGTTATCGCCAAGGATTACCGCCAGCAGATAGTTGTGGCAGCTTACGCGCCGGTTGCCAATCTCGGGTTGGGAATGGTGCTAAAAATGGACAGCAGCGAATTGTATGCGCCCGTGTGGAACCAGTTGCGTTATCTGATCCCGCTGCTGGCTGGCGTGCTTGTCATCGCGCTGCTGTTGTTGCGCTGGCAGCTTACGCCGCTGGTCGTCAGGCTGGTTCGTTCGGAAGCCGAAGCGGCGCGGCGTAGCACTGCACTTAGCAAGGCGCTCAAAGACTTGCAGGACTTTAAAACCGCTGAGGACTTGCATTCCCTCATCAGCATCACGGATGTGCAGGGCAATATTATTGAGATCAATTCAAAATTCAGCGAAATTTCCGGCTACAGCAAACAAGAGCTGCTAGGGGGAAACCATCGCATGCTTAAATCGGGTTACCACCCGCAGGCGTTTTACGAGGAGATGTGGTCAGACATATCAAGCGACAAGGTATGGCAGGGACAAATCAAAAATCGCAGGAAAGACGGCAGTTTTTACTGGGTGGAATCCACCATCACACCGGTACTGGATGAGAATGGCTTACCGGAAAAATACATCTCGGTGCGCACCGACATCACCCAGATTAAATCTTCCGAGGCGGAGCTTCTCCGCTTCAAGAATATCCTGGACAACACGCTGGACATGATTTTTATGTTTGAGCCGGATACTCTTCGCCTTGTTTATGTGAATCAGGGGGCGATCCTGAGCATGGGTTATAGCCGAGAAGAGTTGCTCGGGATGACGCCCTACCAGATCAAACCCCTTATATCCGAGCCCGAATTTCGGCGACTCATCGCGCCCCTACTCTCGGGTGAACAGTCATCGCTACGCTTTGATACGGTGCACCGGCGTAAAGACGGCAGCGATTTCCCCGTCAACATTTTCTTGCAGCTAATAAAGCAGAGCGACGCAAGCAGCCTGTTTGTCGCGATTGTGCACGACATCACTGATCGCCAGAATGCGCAAAACGAAATCCTGCGTCTCAATGCCGGCCTCGAACAGCGGGTGAAGGCGCGCACCGAGGAGCTGCATAGCCAAACCATAGAATTGCAACTTGCGCGTGCAACTGCCGACACTGCCAATGCGGCCAAGAGTCAATTCCTGGCCAACATGAGCCACGAAATTCGCACGCCAATGAACAGCGTTATTGGCATGTCCTATTTGGCCTTGCAAGCGGAGACGGATCCCAAGCAGCGTGGATATCTGACCAACATTCAAACCTCTGCCCAGAATTTGATGCACGTCATCAATGAAATTCTGGATTTCTCAAAGATTGAAGCTGGCATGCTTGAGCTTGATGAGACGGATTTTCTTCTGAAACAAGTCATGGATCACATCCAGAGACAACTGAGTGTAAGCGCAGGCAACAAAGGCGTGCTTCTTACGATGGCGTTAGATTCAGCTTTATTGCACCCCTTGCACGGTGATGCCTTAAGGATAGGTCAGGTGCTGACTAATTTAATTGGCAATGCCATTAAATTTACGGCTCAGGGAGAGATCAGCGTACGCGCTAAAATTCTGTCCACCTTGGATGGAAACTTCAAGCTGCGCTTTGAGGTACAGGACAGCGGCATTGGTTTGACTGCAAAAGAAATTGGCGGCTTGTTCCAGGCTTTCCATCAGGCTGATACTTCCACCACCCGCAAGTATGGCGGCACGGGTCTCGGTCTCACCATCTGCAAACGCCTGGTCGAACTGATGGGGGGCGAAATTGGCGTAGATAGCTTGCCCGGCAAGGGTTCTACCTTCTGGTTCAGCCTCACGCTGGGTGTCGGCGCAGTGGCAGCCCATGAGCTAGCAGAAGTATCTATTGATTTAACTGCACTGTCTGGCGCCAGAATTCTGTTGGCTGAAGATGTGCTGGTGAACCAGCAACTGACAACTGAGTTGCTGGAAATGAAGGGGGCACTTGTAACCGTTGCTAACAACGGCCAGGAGGCGCTGCAATTGATGTTGGAACAACCTTTTGATTGTGTGCTGATGGATATACAGATGCCGGTAATGGATGGTCTGGAGGCGACCAGGCAAATACGTGCTAATCCGCTACTGGCTCATAGCTGCATTATTGCCATGACGGCCAATGCTAGAAATGAAGACTGGCTGCGCTGCCAGGAAGCGGGGATGAATGACTTTATTACGAAACCAATCGATCCCAACAAGATGTATGCCACGCTGGCAAAATATCTGACACTCGCAACACCTCTGGGGCTCATGCCGCCCAAAGAAATAATTAGTGAAACAAACCTAGCGGCAGCTGTAAATACAGACGATCCATCGGTATTTGATATATCTGTACTGGAACAAACTTGGGGCAGCAACCGAGGGAAAATACTCGAGTATGCAAAGCGATTTATGCTGTCACTGCAAGACAATATGAAAAAAACTGAAGCGGCATTGGCGAACAGAGATTTGCCCGCGCTGAGCGGCCTGGGCCACAGCTCAAAAACATCTGCCCGCACCTTGGGTGCGATGGAGTACGGCACGCTGTGCGACGCACTGGAGCAATGCAAAAATGGTGGCACGCTAGAACAGGCAGCTGCCATCATCGAACAGATGCGGCCTCTGCTGGCGAAAATTTTGGTGCAAATTGATCTGCTGAAAGCCTGAGCCAATACTGCTCGGTTAAACCAAACTGTTATTTCAGCCTAAAAAATGCAATCAATGCAAACAATGGTTGAACACAGCTAGGTTTTTAGGGTAAAATCGCGCCTCTTTTGAAAACTGGTTGGAGTATTGCTATGGCACGTGTCTGTCAAGTAACGGGAAAACACACAGTAGTTGGTAACAATGTGTCCCACGCGAATAACAAAACAAAACGTCGTTTTTTGCCTAATCTACAGCGTCGTCGCTTGTGGGTAGAGGGTGAAAACCGTTTTGTTTCTATCCGTCTGTCGAACGCAGGATTGCGTACCATCGACAAAAACGGTATCGAAGCGGTGCTGTTTGAAATGCGCGCTCGCGGCGTAAAAATCTAAGGAGTAGCTCATGCGTGAAAAAATCAAACTAGAATCGACTGCTGGTACAGGTCACTTCTATACCACCACAAAGAACAAGCGCACTATGCCGGAAAAAATCTCGATTAAGAAATTTGATCCAGTAGCGCGCAAGCATGTTGAATACAAAGAAACCAAGCTGAAGTAATTCAGCAGCTTGTTCGTAGCGCAGAAATGCCCACCAACGAAAGTTAGGTGGGCATTTGTTTTGCACTCAATCTATTGAGTGCAAAACATGATTCCAGAATCAAAAATACATCCAGCCAGTTATAGCTTGGCTTTAACAATCGTGCATACGCCAAATATTGGGCCGCTCCAACACTTGGGGAGACAGGCTTCATCCATGATGATTTGACCGCTTTCACGGTTAATACTGGCCTTGAACTGACTTATCTCACCCTTGTAGTGGAAACGGTAATGCGAGTTCTCAGCGACGATTTCCACAATATGTGTTTCTTCCGCACTCTTGGTAACACTGCCTGTTTTGGTGTCGATAAATATTTCACCCATTTGCGGGCCAGTGCAATTCAAGTCTACTGCATGCGCAGAATCTGCCAGCAGCACGAAGGCAGCAAGCAACAAGAAGCATGCAGAGTGATATTTAACGATAGGCAACATTAAGTTATTAAACTCCGAGTTTGTTTATTTTATATCGGCACGCTTTGCACAAAGTTTAGTCCCAAATGTATAAAGGCTCAATTCGGGGGGTGCGGCACTCATTCTGTTATAATGCGCGCCGCAACATCGCTTCAGTCTAGTTGTTGCTGCCGATTCCGGTTTGTTTTACCCCCACACTATCTGCCTCAGACTGGCGCCTCTTATGGCGACAGGCCGATTTAATTTCAGGAATACATAATGAATTTTTCATCTCTCGGTTTGTCCGAAGAAATCCTCCGTGCCGTCACCGAATGCGGTTACACAGCACCCACCCCGGTGCAAGCTCAAGCCATTCCCGCTGTACTTTCTGGCGGCGATTTACTGGCTGGCGCACAGACCGGCACCGGCAAGACGGCTGGTTTTACACTGCCTATTTTGCAACTCCTTACCGCCAGCAAAAAGCCCGCTGTAGGCAAAGGCGCAATCCGTGCGCTGATACTGATCCCCACACGCGAATTGGCCGCTCAGATTGAAGAAAGCGTCATCACCTATGGCAAGTATCTAAATTTAAAATCAATGACGATGATAGGCGGCGTCAACATCAATCCGCAGATCAACAAACTGAAAAGTCGCGTCGATATTCTGGTGGCAACACCGGGTCGTTTGTTGGATCACTTACAGCAAAAGACGGTCGATCTATCGCATGTAGAAATATTAGTTCTGGATGAAGCCGATCGCATGTTGGACATGGGCTTTATCCGCGATATTAAAAAGATCCTTGCGGTATTGCCCAAGCAGCGGCAGAACCTGTTGTTCTCTGCCACCTTCTCCGACGAGATCAAGGGACTGGCCGACGGCCTGCTGAACAAGCCGGCGATGATAGAAGTGGCACGCCGCAATGCCACTGCCGAGCTGATTACACAAAAAATTTATCCGGTAGACCGTGAGCGCAAGAAAGCACTGCTGTCCAAACTGATTAAGGATAACAACTGGTTTCAGGTGCTGGTGTTTACCCGCACCAAGCATGGCGCAAATAACCTGGCTGAATTTTTAGGCAAGGAAGGCATTCCGTCGATGGCGATACACGGCAACAAGAGTCAGGCTGCGCGTACTCGTGCCCTGTCCGAATTCAAAAGCGGCAAGCTGCAAGTGCTGTGTGCAACCGACATCGCCGCACGCGGTATCGACATCAGCGAGCTGCCGCATGTAGTTAACTTTGAATTGCCCAATGTGGCCGAAGATTATGTGCACCGCATTGGCCGTACTGGCCGTGCCGGTAGTGAAGGTGAAGCCAGCT
>JBCKTV010000040.1:0-10909 GCA_038925365.1 Gallionellaceae bacterium | reverse complement strand
GCTATTTTGCTGGATACTGCT
Organism: Gallionellaceae bacterium; assembly: GCA_038925365.1. GTDB lineage: Bacteria > Pseudomonadota > Gammaproteobacteria > Burkholderiales > Gallionellaceae > 39-52-133. The sequence goes on along the minus strand of JBCKTV010000040.1, from coordinate 10,888 downwards.
GCTGCTGCCGTCATGGTTGACATAGGCAACATCGACCTTACTTGCATCAGCCGGCGAGCGTATCGCTTTCATTGAAAAAACAATTGCACCCACCACCAGTGATTGACCGTTACCGACAAACACACTGAAGCTGCCATCCTTTTGCTTTACTACGCTGGCCTTGATTTCATGATTCAGCTGCGTCACCAGATGGTCGCGCTGATCCAGCAGGTCGTTGGGCGGTTGCCCGTTGCCAGCGGCTGAAGCCTGCACAATACTTTTGTTCAGCGTGGATATTTGCTTGGCGTAACTGTTGATACTGGTAATGCTCTGGGTAATCTGACTGTTTACGCCGTCATTAAGATCAACCAATCGTGTATCTATGGATTTAAAACGCGATGTCATCGAATTTGCATTATTGACCAGCGCTTGCCGTGCCGTCTGTGAGTCGGGCGCATTGGCCACATTATTTACCGCACTGAAAAATTCTTGCATTACCGGCGCCATCCCCGAGTTCGGATCTGCCAGCATATTGTCGATTTGCTTGATTTCTGTGTAATGGGAACTGAGCTGGGCGGACAGGCCTTGTTCCTGCAACACCTGCTTGCCTAAAAATTCACTGTAGACGCGCTGCACTGTGCTGACGTCCACACCCCGCCCGATGTAACCACCACCGGTAAACTGCGGCGGGCGCGCACCCTGCACTGTCTCCTGACGGGTATAGCCCGGCGTGCTCAAATTGGCAATATTATGCTCCGCCGTCGCCAGTCCCATCTGGGATGCATTGAGTGCGCTCACTCCGGTTGCGAAAATACTCCCTGCCATGTTCTTCCTTTCGCCGTTCTAGACCAGCTCACGATATTTATCGGCAGTCCTGTTAAATACTTTAGGTAAATACTTTATGACATTTAATAATTTTTAAACCTAGCAGCAGTCTGGATTAACTCGCAACTCATTGCCTTTATTGAGTTGCTCAGATTATCTACGTGAGTAAAATATTAAATATAATCAATATGTTATATTTAATATATAAACCTAACAGGCTGCTATCTACCCATCAAGCCAGCGTATTCACCCGCCCTATCACTTGCACCAGTTTCTCTGCATATTTCGGGTCGGTTGCATAACCTGCATTCTGCAAGGCGCGCGCAAAACCCTGAACACTTTCACCCTGCTCCAACACCTTGGCATAGCGCGGATTTTCACTCATCAATTTGGCGTAGTCGCGAAATGAATCCGCGTAGGATTCATAGGCGCGAAATTTCTCGATTGGTTTGCTGGCAACGCCATTGTGGTATTCAGTGGTTCTCGCCTCTGCCACTTTGCCCGTCCAACTTGCACCCGCCTTGATGCCGAACAGGTTGTAACTATTGCTGCCATCCGCCAGCCGAATCTCGCGCCGTCCCCAGCCGCTTTCCAGGGCGGCCTGTCCTATCATCTGGTGTGCGGGCAGCCCGGTTTCTTTGCTGGCTAATGCCGCGTGCGGCAGCATGCGTTGCACAAAATCCAATTGCACGTTTTCCTTGTAGGCAGAAGGCAATGCGCTGTTTGTACGCAGCGGCAGGGCACCCGGCTTGATAGCCAGCCCGCTCGCATCAGCAGCCTTGTTCGCGTCGGCAGCTAGCTCGGTGTAATTTGCATGGCGGCTTAATTGCCTCACCATTAACTCGGCCATGCCGATGCCGCGGCTACCCATGTTCTGCGACAACTGCTGATCCAGCATCGTGGTAAACATTTTCGTCTGATCGCTATCAAACATGTCATCCTTCGGCGTGGCATCGCGCATCGACTTCAGCAGCATATTCATAAACACTGCTTCAAATTGTTTGGCTGCTGCGGCCAGCGCCTTGTCAGGTTCCTGCTTGGCTTGTGCACGCAGTGCGTTCAGGCTGTGCTGATCTGCTGCCAATCCATTCACGTTATTGAAACTGTTCAAATTATTTAACTGTGCTGCCATCAGATCACCTCCAACTCCGCATGCAATGCACCCGAGGATTTCATCGCCTGCAAGATCGCCAGTAAATCCTTGGGCGTAGCACCTATAGCATTGAGCGCACGTATCACTGCATTCAGCGATGCGGCTTTGGGTATCGGCAACAGGTTCCCCGGTGATGTTGCTATGTTATTTACTGCATCCGCACCTGCCACCGCTGCCACAACAGCCACTGCGGCTTCAACTTGTGGATTAACCACCACCGTCAAGTTACCGTGTGATATCGCGCAAATTTCCAGGGTAACCTCTTTGTTCATCACAATCGTTCCTGTGCGTGCATTGATAATAATGCGTGCCGCAGCATGGGCCGGCTCTACCTGCAAATTCTCCATGCGCGACAAGAAAGCGATTCTTGCCGGGCCATGAGGTGCACGCACCCGTATTGCGCGACCATCCAATGCAGCGGCGATGTCCGGCGTAGAAGAAAATTCCTTGTTGATGGCATCTGTAATGCGGGTTGCAGTGGTGAAGTCCGCTCTGTTCAGCGTTAACAGCACGAAATCGCCCTGCCCCACTGCCGTTGGCACCGCGCGTTCCACCGTGGCACCTGAAGGAATGCGCCCGACTATCAGATGATTGGTCTGCCCCCCCTTGCCACCACCTACTGTCGCCCCTGCTTCAGCTACCAGCATGTTGCCCTGTGCCATTGCATACACTTGACCATCCGCACCTTTAAGCGGTGTCATTACCAGCGTACCGCCGCGCAAACTTTTCGCATCTCCGACAGATGAAATTGTGATGTCTATGGCTTGGCCGGGACGGGCGAATGCCGGCAAGGTGGCGGTGACCAGCACCGAGGCCAAATTTCTCATTTCCAGATTAGTTCCCTGCGGCAAGGTAATCCCCAATTGAGTCAGCATGCTTAGCGTGCTTTTAAGGGTAAAAGGTGAAGTCTGGTCGCCTGTGCCATCCAGCCCCACCACTATGCCGTAACCCAACAACTGGTTATCACGCACGCCCAGCATGCTGGACAGATCCTTAACCCGTTCGGCTGACGCTGTCAGTGGCATCACCACCAACATCAGCATGCCCAATAATTTTAAAAAAAATCTCATGATATTTCCCTGCTGCTAGTATCTCAACGACTTGAAATTTGAGCCAAAAGTATATTGCCCTTCAGAGAAGCTGGTGCCTGTACGATCCGCGTAAACACGTACATCATCCACCTGGATGCGCACATCGAACACCAACGTCGACTGCACTGTATTGCCGCCGCTAATATTGTTCGGATCGACCACGCCGGTGATACGCACGTTTTTATCTTCCTCGTTAACTATCACCTGCTTGCTACCCGCCACCAACAAATGTCCGTTATCCAGAACCTCCATCACGATCATGGCAATATCTCCCACTAGCACTTCTTTGGCAATGTGGCTGAGCTCCTCATCCCGCTCTCTTCTTGATTTTCTTTTGCCGCTTTCTCCCGCGTCTTCATCCTCTACTTTAGGCTTCTTGACCAACGCAGGCGCTGCGGCAATAGTCATGATCAAAGCATCACCCACATTGCGTACACGTCTCTCTTCAAACAACGGACGATCGTTGAAACCCGCTTTGAAGATGGTACCAGTATCGTAAGGCGCTGCCATTTTCTCCATGTGTTTGACTATCTGTTTATCACTCTGATCCATTACACAAGCATTCAGCGATATCAACAATGTCATGCCGGTATAAAACTTAAGATAATTATTCATGATCAAACTTTCCATAAAATCAGAGTTGAGATAATTTTTGCAACATTTGATCCGAGGCTGTAATTGCCTTGGAGTTAATTTCAAACGCGCGCTGCGTCTGGATCATATTGACCAACTCTTCCACCACATTCACATTGGATGTTTCCAGATAACCCTGGGTCAAGGTTCCTGCGTTATTGCTACCAGGTAAATTGAAAATTGCGGTGCCCGATGCAGCAGTTTCTTCATATAAGTTTCCACCTTTACTTAGCAATCCGCCCGGATTCATAAAGCTAGCCAGCTGCATACTGCCTACCTGCACTGGAGCGAGAGATCCTGGCTGCACTACTGTCACAATCCCGTCGTTGGCGATATTCACACTCGAAGCATCGGCAGGTATATTTATCGGTGGTTGCATAGAATTACCGCTGGCCGTGACCAGTTGTCCCTGACTGTTAACTTGGAACGAGCCATCACGGGTGTAGGCTATCGACCCATTCGGCATCAAGATCGGCAAAAATCCTTCGCCATTGATTGCCACATCAAACTTGCTTCCGGTTTGCTGCAAATTACCCTGGGTGTGTATGCGCTCTGTGGCTACCGGGCGCACGCCGGTGCCGACTTGCAATCCGGATGGGATACTGGTTTGCTGCGAGGTGGCTGCGCCGGGCTGGCGCAAATTTTGGTACATCAAATCTTCAAATATGGCACGCGAGCGCTTGAATCCGGTGGTGCTGACGTTGGCCAAATTATTGGCAACGGTGTCCATCTGCATCTGCTGCGCTTCTAGGCCTGTTTTAGAAATCCATAAGGAACGAATCACGATTATCTTCCTTTTTCATTTAATCAATTGACACTCAATATCTTTGATGCCTGCCGAGCATTGTTATCCGCAGTAGTAAGCAACTTTATCTGTGTCTCAAATTGCCGGGCGAGCGTGATCATGTTCACCATCGCCTCCACCGCATTCACGTTACTGTTTTCCAGATGCCCAGATAGCACTTTCACATTGGCATCTGGCCCAAAAGGGTTTCCATCATTGCCGCGAAATAGGCCATCTTCACCGCGCACCAGTAAATTCTCCGGCGGATTGGTCAGTTTGATGCGTCCCACAAGAACAGTGGCACCTGCCTCGGCTCCTGGCAGGGTCGCGAAAATATTACCGTCCTCCGCAATGTTCAACTGCGATTCAGGAGGCAGCGTAATCGGTCCTGCATCTCCCAGCACATTGAGTCCGCTGCGGGTTTGCAGCAAGCCGGTTGTCGATACCTGTAAACTACCATTACGGGTATACGCCTCCTTACCATCCGTAGCGGTAACCGCGATCCAACCTGATCCGTTGAGCGCAACATCTAGTGCACGCCCGGTGGTTTGCATCATGCCTTGCGCAAAATCTGCACCCGCGGTGGAATCCACCACAAAGGTTCGTGTCGCCAACCCTTCACCGATCAAAGGCACAGCACGGAAAGTATGGATCGCGGCTCTAAAACCAGGGGTATTGGTATTGGCCAAATTTTGCGACACCGCTGCCTGCTGATTCAGCGTATGTGTAGCCCCAGTCATCGCGGTATAAATCAACTTGTCCATATGACTACCTCACAAAAATCCATCCAATTCCATTTCATATTAAAGCGATAATATTTTGGAATCTGTCTGGCTATCCGCCTTACCTCAAGTTGACGATGGTTTGCAGTAGCGAGTCCTGCGTCTTGATCGTTTGCGCATTGGCCTGATACACACGCTGCGCCATAATCATATTTACCAATTCCGAGGTCAGATCTACGTTGGAATCTTCCACCGCACCCGACTGCAAAACACCCAAGCTGGCTGTACCCGGCTCGCCCGACAATGCCTGACCCGAATCCGCAGTGGCACTCCACGCGTTGTTACCCTTAGGCTGCAAACCTTGTACATTAGCAAAGTTTGCCAGAACCACCTGGCCCAGCGCCTTGCTTTGACCGTTGGTATAACGACCCAGAATTACGCCGTCCGGTGCAGTGCTGTAGCCACTCAACTGACCCGAGGTATAACCATCCTGGTTCATTGCCGTCACAGCGAATTGTGCACCGAACTGGGTAGAGTCATTGAAGCTCAGAGTCATTTCCTGCGGTGTCAAAGAGCCCTTGGCAAACACAATGCCGCCGGGAACGCTGAGCACTGTAGGTGTGGTTGATTCAAGTCCGCCGGTCTCATTGAACGTCAGCGTTCCCACAAAGGTACCCGTAGGCACGCCCGGTGTAGCAACGGCAGGCGGCAGCGCGGCGCCATCTGCACCGGGTGCACCCGCTACTACGGGGGCGGTCGGGGCGGTTGGATTAGCCGGCTGATTATCCACGGTGACGTAGGTATTCCAGGTATTGGCAGGCAGCGGCTGTTTCTGGAAATACACTTTCATCACATGTTCATTACCCATGAGATCAAATGTAGTCATTGCGGTTGAATTATTGTAGCTTTCGGGATCGATCGGATTGAACACCGACACGCGCGGAGGCAATTCGCGAGAATCCAGATTCATTCCAACTTCTGCTTTGCTGGACGGCTTTGGATTCATCGCCTTGGTAGGCAATTGTAATGGTGCGGTGGTACCCTCAGAAATAGTACCCGTCACTGGATCAAGCGGATAGCCGGTTAACATAAGTCCTTGCGAGTTCGTAATGAATCCATCCTTGTTTATCTGGAACTGGCCATTGCGGCTATAGACTATCTCCCCCTTGTCTTGCATGCGAAAGAATCCCTGGCCGTGGATCGCCAAATCAACAGGATTGCTGGTAGTACTGACATTACCCTGGAGGAATTGCTGGGCGATATCCGCCACTTTTACCCCTACGCCGACTCCGGCTGTACTGGTTCCGCCCTGGGCTGCGTTATAGACATCCGCAAACTGCGCCTGAGATTGTTTGAAGCCAACGGTATTGGTGTTCGCTACGTTATTGCCTATCACGTCCAAATTCTTGGATGCTGCATTAAGCCCACTTAAACCTTGATGAAAACCCATAATAATCTCCCAATGTTAGTATTCACTCCTTACCTTTTGTAGAAGGCAAGGGCTCGCTTGACTCATTTATAAAATTTGTTTTACTGCATTCATGCTTACATCTCCCAACTGATCAACAGTCAGGAGAGCGCCCTCCGGCTTTTGCTTCACACCACTGACCAGGCCATACGACAAGGTATTCACACTGGACTTCTCAGTGCCCAGCTGAGCTGTCGCGCTGAATTGATAATTACCATCCGCGACCTTGCTGCCAGCGTCATTCAAGCCATCCCATTTAATCGCCATAATGCCGCCAGGCTGGCTACCAAGATTCATGTTACGCACAACACTGCCGCTCGCATCCTTAATATGCACGCTTATATTGTCGGCTGACTGGCTAAGATCCAGTGCGCCCGCTCCCTTGCCATTTTTTAGTTCCATTCTGCTGCCCGGAACCATCACCACATGGCCGATCATAGAAGCTGCTTGCATCGAGTGCGATGCAACCATGCTGCTGCTGAGTGCGGCCAGAGTGGCGTTCAACTTATCGATACCACTGACAGTACTGAGCTGCGCCATTTGCGACGTGACCTGCGCGTTATCCATCGGGTTCAGTGGATCCTGATTCTTCATCTGCGTGACCAGCAGCTTCAGAAATCTGTCCTGCGACTCCTCGACGCTGCCTTTTTGTTTGGCGGATTTTCCATCGGGGATATCCGATTTTACCGCCTGCGCAGTGCCAGCCTGTGTACTGCTTAGCGGGACAAAATTTTGCGCATTTTTAGCCAGCAGCGGTGAGGCAGCCAAACTGGAACTTTGTGTAACATCTAACATAGCGCTCTCCTTTTAACTATTCTTACTGATTAACTGCTCTTACTGGCCTATTCCCAGCGTTTTGGACAGCATCGTTTTCGAGGTATTCATTACCTCCACATTATTCTGGTAAGAACGCGAAGCGGAAATCATGTTGACCATCTCCTCAATCGGATTCACATTGGGCATCGCGACATAACCCTGCTCGTTGGCCATCGGGTGCTTGGGGTCATATTGCATTTTCAATGGTGACGCGTCTTCCACCACTGCGGCAACCCTGACCCCCGTCCCACCCTGTCTACCCACAGGGGTAGTCTGAAATATCACTTGTTTGGCCCGATACGGCTGGCCATCGGGCCCCGTAGAACTGTCCACGTTGGCGAGATTACTTGCCACCACATTAAGCCGCTGCGACTGTGCATTCATCGCTGAACCGGAAATATTAAAGATATTAAATAAGGACATGATGATTACCCCTGTATCACGGATGACATTGTTTTAAAGGTAGCACTGACAAAATTCACACTGGCTTCATAGCGCAAGGCATTGTCGGCAAACTGCGCAAGCTCATAATCCATCTCCACCGTATTGCCGTCCGCACTGGGTTGCGTTGCGTTGCGATACAATACCGGCGCACCCATCACTGTTTTGCCATCGCTGCCTGGCAGATGTTTGTTTGCGGTTGCCGCCAACGCCAATTTTGACTCTGCGCCTGACAAGGCACCTTTCAAGGCGCTGGCAAAATCGATATCCCTAGCCTTGAAGTTAGGCGTATCGGCATTGGCGATATTCGAAGCAATCAGTTCATGCCGTGCCGCGCGCAAGCTCAGTGCCGTTTTATTTAACCTCAAAACATCATCTAATCTGCTGCTCATAATTTACCTCACTATTCTTTTGTTCACTCTCTGGTGTTCACACTCTGGCCGTTTGTTCACTCTCTACTAACCGCTATGTTGCGCATACTATTCCGATCGAAGTAAAGCAATCACCCGATTAAGGCTGCAAATCTCGTTCTTATCCACGGTTAAATAACGCTCAAAATACTTCCATGAAATCCAGTAGTAGACGACAATGCATGCATGAAAAACCTTTTGCTTTCGCTACTTCTGCTACTCACCCTGAATGCCCTGTCCGCATCGGCAGGTGCAAGTCAAGGGCATGGTGCAAACCAGAGCCATGCAGAGATTAGCGATGCCGTCACAAAATTTGTGCAAGTGCAGACCAGTGCTGTTGCAGGCAAAGTCAGCATCCAGGTCACCGAGATAGACCGCCGTATTGCCTTGCCAGCCTGCACCGCCCTTGAAGCCTTCCTTGCTCCGGGCGCACAGTTGAACGGCAATACCACGGTGGGTGTGCGCTGCAAGAGCAAGCAAAGCTGGTCGGTGTTTGTGCAGGTCAATGTCAAAATCAACTTGACCATGCTCACCGCCAACAAAACCCTGCAACTGGGTCAAATAGTGCGTGCCGAAGACCTAGGCACCCTGTCTAGTGTATCCCTGCAGGTGGGCACGCTGACTGATCCGGCACAGGCTGTGGGTAAAATAATGAAATACGGCGTAGGCGCGGGACAAATTCTGCGACTAGACATGCTGCGCGCACCCTATACCGTCACGCTGGGTCAATCGGTAAAGCTACATGTGCAGGGGGCAGGGTTTCGCGTGAGTGCGGAAGGCCGCGCGCTCAGCAATGCCGCTGAAGGTGAAACAACCACAGCAAGGTCAGCATCCGGGCAAATCGTCAGTGGCTTAGTCAAAGGCGGGGCGATTGAAATAAATCAATAAATCAACGATATACAGTTAAAACCTTAAACGCCTTGATATTGTATAAATATATTTTCAAAAATAGCTAAAGCTCCACTAATAGATGCCGATAAATAGACCGTACAGGAAATAACCGAAGGAGTAATACAATGAAAATTGACAAAACCACCCCACCGTTGCCAGCTTCACAAATTGGTGAACTTGCGCCGCGTTCGCCCAATACGAAACCCGCCAGTAGCACCAGCTCCGGTGAAACCAGTGTTCACCTTGGCACTGCCAGTGCACAGTTGCGCAGCCTAGAAAGCAACATAGCCAACTCTTCCGTGGTAAACAAGGAAAAAGTGGCTGCGATCAAACAAGCGATTAGCGAAGGACGCTTTCAGGTCAACAGCAGCGTAGTGGCAGACCGCCTGATCGATAGCGTAAAAGAGCTTATTAACGCTGATAAGGCCGGATCTGCGAAGGTATAATTTTTAGCAGCTCGTTGTTCCAACGCTAAAAATATGGCAACGCTGGTAGGAGCGGCTGCGTAGCCGTGACATAAAAGACATCGCGGCTACACAGCCGCTCCTGCAACAAGAATTTTTAGTTATTGAGTGAGAACTGGAATCAGCCGTGACTACAAACGCTATCTCGATGTTAAACAAGGAGCTCGCAGAATTGCGCAAGTTCGTTGCTTTACTATCGTCCGAACAGCAATCATTGTTAGACAACGATACCGACAGCCTGCTGACCCTCAGCGAGACCAAGACACAGACTGCCGGGCTATTGATGAATATGAGCAACTCGCGCAGAAAATTACTGCTCGCAAATGGTATCGACACCATGGAAACATGGATCGTCAATCATGCACCCGACAGCCAGGTGCTGTGGGGCGACATCCAAAAATTCGCGGTACAGGCACAACAACTCAACTCCACTAATGGCGAATTGATTCAGTCCAGAATGCGCCACAACCAGCAGGCGCTCGGCGTGCTGTACAACTCTTCAAAAAGCGCGGCTGGACTTTATGGGCCGGATGGACAAGCTAACTTGGGTAATTCTGGAAGACATCTGGGAAGTGGCTGAAAACACACGCATCAAGATTTACTTCGCTCATCCGCACAGCCCTTAGGAGCGTGGGCAAAACGAAAAACCAATGGCTTGCGGCGTCAGTATCTACCCAAGGGTTCCGATCTCTCCGTCTTCTCGCAACAAGCACTCGATGAAATTGCATGGAAACTCAACACACGCCACAGAAAGTCGCTAGATTGGAGATGTCCAGCCGAACTCTTCCTTCCTGAAGACGCTTTTGACTTCAAGGCTTACTGGGCTGATAAACTTAACCTTGTTGCACTTGGACATTGAAACCGCCCTGCATATCGAACCTTTTTGTCCTGGAAGAAGCCCATAACACGCTCTGGATTTTGCACCAACATCGTCATATACGCGATAGCAGCTTCGCGTAATTTGGCTTTGGTTCGTACTGGTACACGCTTACCCATCTCCTGCTTCAAATCCGCATTAAGTCGCTCTTCTGGATTGAGCTGTGGGCTATAACTTGGCAGGTAAAACAACTCAATTTTATCTTTGCGCTCAGCAACCCAAGCTTTGACTATTTTGCTGTTATGCACCCGCAGGTGCATAACTTCTGCCACGCACATCCGTGTTGACCAGTGCCGTTTCATCACCCCAGTGGATCTCCGCCCCTTCGCGCTTA
>JBCKTV010000039.1:0-10937 GCA_038925365.1 Gallionellaceae bacterium | reverse complement strand
TGATGATGGTGGTGGGCAAGAAGGTGGAGCAACTTATTGCGCGTCTGGCACAAAAGGCACGCGCCTCCGGCATCCATCTGGTGCTGGCCACACAACGTCCCTCGGTGGATGTCATCACTGGCCTAATTAAAGCCAACGTGCCTACCCGCATGTCATTCCAGGTGTCGAGCAAAATAGATTCGCGCACCATCCTCGACCAGATGGGCGCGGAAGCTTTGTTAGGGCAGGGTGACATGCTATACCTGCCCCCCGGCAGCGGTTACCCGCAGCGCATACACGGCGCATTTGTGTCTGATCAGGAAGTGCATCGCGTCATTCAACACATCAAGTCATTGGGCGAGCCGCAATATATCGACGGTGTGCTCAACTCGCTGGATGAAGGCGAAAGCGGTGAAGAAGGTGGCAGCAATATGGTCGATGCGGAAGCAGATCCGCTTTATGACCAGGCCGTCGATATTGTGGTAAAAACTCGCCGCGCCTCCATTTCACTGGTGCAGCGCAACCTGCGCATCGGCTACAACCGTGCCGCACGCCTGGTCGAACAAATGGAAAAAGCCGGCATCGTTACCCCGATGCAAAGCAACGGCAACCGCGAAGTGCTGGCGCCCAACCGTGAAACCTGAACCTTAATAAAATATTCAATATAATCAATATGCTACATAAAATACTCATTGTTATCAACGCCCTACTGTTCACACTCATTACCGGCAATGTGTTCGCTTCTGCCAGCGACAAATTGCGTAACTTCATCGCGTCCAGCCAATCCGGGCAAGCAACTTTTACCCAGGTGATACAGGACAAAAAGGGCAGGAAAATTCAGTCTGCCTCAGGCACCATGCAGTTCGTGCGCCCTGGAAAATTTCGCTGGGTGTATCAAAAACCCTATGAACAAATCATCGTTGGTGACGGGGTGAAATTCTGGATGTACGACGTGGATCTGAATCAAGTTACCGTTAAAAAACTCAATGCCGCACTGGGTAGCAGCCCTGCCGCATTACTCTCCGGCAATAACGAAATCGAACGTGCGTTTGTATTGCAAGACAGCGGATCCCGCGATGGACTGGACTGGCTGGACGCAACCGCCAAAGCACCCGACACCGGCTTTGAAAAGATTTCCATGGCGTTTAATGCGCAAGGAGAATTAGTTGTGATGGAACTGCGCGATGCCTTCGGTTTGAAAACTGAATTGCGTTTCAGCAAAATGCAAATCAACCCGCAGCTGCCTGCGCATCTGTTCAAATTCGTGCCGCCCAAAGGCGCGGATGTACTGGGCGAGTAATAAATCCCCGTGAGTGATTTATTCGCACCCGCACAACCCTCTGCACCACTAGCCGAGAAGCTGCGCCCACAGCACATCGACGAAGTCATCGGCCAATCTCATCTGCTGGGGCCGGGTCGCCCATTGCGCATGGCGTTTACCTCGGGCAAGCCGCATTCGATGATTTTGTGGGGGCCGCCTGGGGTGGGTAAAACCACGCTGGCACGACTCATGTCCACGGTTTTTGATGCGGAATTTGTGCCGCTGTCGGCTGTGTTATCCGGCGTAAAAGACATCCGTGATGCCATTGCACAGGCACAGCATGTGTTGCAGCAAAACGGCCGCCACACCATATTGTTTGTGGATGAGGTGCACCGTTTCAACAAGTCGCAGCAGGATGCATTCCTGCCTTTTGTCGAACAAGGTCTGGTGACCTTCATCGGAGCCACCACCGAAAACCCCTCTTTCGAAGTCAATGGTGCGCTGTTGTCTCGCGCACAGGTGTATGTACTGCAATCGCTTTCCGCTGAAGAACTGGGACAACTATTTGAGCGCGCGCAGCAACAAGCGCTGCAAGATTTAAGCTTCGATGCAACAGCGCGTGAACGGCTGATTGGCTATGCCGATGGCGACGCGCGGCGTTTGCTTAATGCGCTGGAACAACTTCAAACAGCAGCGCACACCGCCAAGGTCACACAGATTGATGCAGCTTTTCTCGACAATACGTTGGCACAAAGCCTGCGCCGTTTCGACAAAGGCGGCGAAGCGTTCTACGACCAGATTTCCGCGCTGCACAAATCTGTGCGCGGCTCCAATCCCGATGCCGCGTTGTACTGGCTGGTGCGCATGCTGGATGGCGGTGCCGACCCCAAGTATTTGGCACGTCGCCTGGTACGCATGGCGTGGGAGGACATTGGTCTGGCCGATCCGCGAGCAATGACCATCACCAATGAAGCAGCCCTTACCTATGAACGGCTAGGCTCTCCCGAAGGGGAATTAGCTCTGGCGCAGGCGGTGATCTACATGGCCGTTGCGCCGAAGTCGAATGCGGGCTATGTCGCGTATAATGCAGCCCGCGCTTTGGTCGCCCAAGATGGCTCGCGCCCGGTGCCGCTGCATCTGCGTAATGCCCCCACCAAGCTGATGAAACAACTCGATTACGGCAAGGATTATCGCTATGCGCACAATGAAATGGATGGCTATGCGGCAGGTGAAAATTATTTCCCGGATGGGATGCCGGAAGTAAGTTTTTATCAGCCGACAGAACGCGGTCTGGAAGCTAAAATTTCGGAAAAAATGAACCATCTCCGCGAGCTGGATGCGGCAGCAAAAAAGAAATAAGGTACACATTCCCTCCCCCTCATAGGGGGAAGGAACCGAGGAAGATTCACAACGATAAGGCAAGAAACAAATGTTAGACCTGCAACTACTACGCACCGATTTAGCAAACGTCGCCGCACGTTTGGCGACTCGCAACTACGTGCTCGACACCGCGCGTCTTGAACAACTAGAAGGGGAGCGCAAAAGCGTGCAGACGCGCACTCAGGAATTACAGGCCAAGCGCAATGCAAGCTCCAAATCGATAGGTCACGCCAAATCAAAAGGTGAGGATGTTTCTGCGATCATGGCGGATGTGGCCAATCTGGGTGACGAGCTCAAGCAACTGGAAGCACAGCTGGAACGTATCCAGCAGGATATGCTGGCCTTCCTCTCCGTCATCCCCAATATCCCGCACGAAAGCGTTCCACTCGGGAAATCCGAAGCAGATAATGTGGAAGTCCGCCTAGTCGGCACGCCGCCAAAATTTGATTTTAAAGTAAAAGATCACGTTAGCGTCGGCGAAAAGATGGGGCTGGATTTTGAAACAGCCACCAAGATTAGCGGCTCGCGCTTCTCTCTGCTGAAAGGCCCTTTGGCGCGGATGCATAGAGCCCTAGCGCAGTTTATGCTCGACACTCATACCGATCAGCATGGCTATACCGAAACCTATGTACCTTATCTGGTAAATGCAGAGTCGATGCGCGGCACCGGTCAGCTGCCGAAATTCGAGGAAGAGCTGTTCAAGGTGCCGCGCCATATGGGTGATGAGGGCGTGCAGAATTTTTATCTGATTCCTACCGCCGAAGTGCCAGTGACCAATATGGTACGAGACACCATCGTGCCGCTGGAGCAACTACCGTTGAAATATGTCGCACACACTCCCTGCTTCCGCAGCGAGGCTGGCTCTTACGGACGAGACACACGCGGCCTGATACGCCAGCATCAATTTGAAAAAGTAGAGTTGGTGCAGATGGTGCAGCCTGAGCACTCTTATGTTGCGCTGGAAAGCTTGCTCGGCCATGCCGAGACGATTTTGCAAAAACTTGGCCTACCTTACCGCGTCGTAAAATTGTGCAGTGGTGATATTGGCTTCTCGGCTGCAATGACTTATGACATAGAAGTATGGCTGCCCGCACAAAACACCTACCGTGAAATTTCTTCTTGTTCTAATTTTGAAGCCTTCCAAGCACGCCGCATGCAGGCACGTTTCCGTAATGTACAGGGCAAGCCCGAGTTGCTGCATACGGTGAATGGTTCTGGCCTTGCAGTGGGGCGCACGCTGGTGGCGATAATGGAGAATTATCAACAGCAAGACGGCAGCGTGCTTGTACCTGAAGTACTTTGGCCCTATATGGGCGGCATGAAAAAAATAACGCCTAATTTGTAAGTAGGTCGCTCTTCAGGGCGACTTGTCGGGCTGACGCCACTCACCAAGCATTCAATCGTATTTGGAAATCCGGCGGTAATAGATGCTTGTATTCATCGCGTGAAATACGCTTCAGCATGTCGTGATACAGCCGCACGGTCTCCACATAAACAACGGCTTCTCCGCCTCGTGCGTAACCATATTTAAGTGTTTTTGCGATGATGGGATTGCGCAATTTCGGCATCACTTTTTGCACATCCACCCATGAGTCCGCATTTAAACCATAGCGCTGTGCCAAGATACGCGCGTCTTCAAGGTGCCCCATCCCTTGGTTGTAAGCGGCCAGCGCAAACCAAGTGCGTTCCGGTTCCTTAATACGCGAAGGGAGTTGCTCTTTCAATAATTGCAGATAGCGAGCACCTGCCATAATACTTTCACGTGCATCGAGACGGTTGCTTACTTTCATGCGGTCTGCGGTGTCTTCGGTCAGCATCATCATGCCGCGTACTTTGGTATAGGAGGTGGCAAGCGGGTCCCAGTGCGATTCACGGTAGGCCATTGCAGCTAACAGTTGCCACTCGATCCCGGTCAAGGCTGCTGCCTCTTTAAATAGGTGTCTGTAACGGGGCAATACTGAATTCGTCTTTTTTAGAAATGCGGCCGCATCATACGGAATGATGCGGTCACTATGCCCATAGAATCGTTCGAGCAAACGTTCCAGTGTGCCATCGTCCTCTATCTGCGCGAAAAACTTTTCCATCAGCGCATACAGCTCAAAATCCGTAACCGAGGCAAAGGCCCATGCCAATTGTGTAGGGCTTACGATCTCGAACGTAGGTTTGATGCCGGGATAGAAATTTCGCATAAAGGCAATTTGCTCTTCATTGGCAACGGTACAGTCTATCTGTTTGCGCGATACGTCTTCCAGCAGATCTCCGGGCTGGGCTTGCTCCATAGTTGCCCAGCTTAGGGACGAATTATTTATTTGCGCGGCACGTAAAGCAGATTCTTGTGCAGATCCTGCAATAACGACGATCTCCCTGGCGATCAATTCATCATGATTTCTGGGTGGCTTGCCACTGCATACAACTACTTCACTAACGACCTGGTAGGGCACGCCAAATTTGAATTCCTGATCGACTTCGTTCGAACGCATACCAATAGCGGAAAAATGCGCCTGATGCTTGGCTAGCGCCTTTGAAACCTGATAAGGATAAAGTTCAAGCGGCTTTAGTTTTACGCCCAGATGGGCGGCAAATAACTGGGCTAGATGTAGATTGAACTGTTGATCCGGGCTATCAGCAGGCGGCAAGATAACCACCAGTTCACCCTGTCGCCAATCCGCCAACGGCTGAACCATGCTAACGCTGATTACAAACGCAGCAGCAAGCACGGTGAGGGTGGCAATTTTCAAAGGTAGCAGGTTACGCATGGAAACATTCTGCCCGATTTTTCAACCATTGGGGTAAAATCCACGCCCACCGGAGAGGTGGCAGAGTGGTCGAATGTACCTGACTCGAAATCAGGCGTAGGTGCGAGCCTACCGTGGGTTCGAATCCCACCCTCTCCGCCAATATTTATTTTTAAGGCTGTAAGTTGTGAGCCTAATCCGATAGGCTGTTAGAACCAGCAAGAGATTCCAATTCCAAACTAAAACGACGACTACGCTATGAATCAGATGCGAGAAATTAATGTGGTCATTGCTGACGACGATAGCATCACACGTCAAGTTTTGAAGTCTATGTTCCGTGCAAAGTTGCGTGAAAATCGTATTACTGTTGTTGGGGAGGCCGCCGATGGAGCAGAAACGTTGGCATTATGCGCCCGTCTTAAGCCAGATGTGTTGTGCCTCGATATCAATATGCCAGGAATGAGCGGCTTCGAGGTGCTGGAGGTTGTTAAGGAACAGAATCCTGACCTTGTTGTTGTTATGATTAGCGGGGACGCCACTTCAAGTAATGTAGCGTTGGCTATGTCTCACGGTGCGAAGGGTTTTATCGTGAAACCCTTCAGTGAGGGGCGAGTGGTAGATACTATACTGAAAGTGTGCGCTGTCGTCTGATTCCAATTGGACACGACAATAATCATGGATGGTTCATTTTGGATTTGGAATTAGGTCACTGGTAAAGTGGAATGGAATTAATTATGGAATCTAGTACGATATGAATCAGATGCGAGAAATTAAGGTGCTCATTGCTGACGACGATAGCATTACACGTCAAGTTCTGAAGTCTATGTTGCGTGAAAGTAGTATTACTGTTGTCGGGGAGGCCGCCGATGGAGCAGAAGCGCTGAAATTATGCGCTAGCCTTAAGCCGGATGTACTGTGCCTCGATATCAATATGCCGGGAATGAGCGGCTTAGAAGTGCTGAAGGTTGCCAAGCAACAGAATCCTGACCTCATTGCTATTATGATTAGCTCTGAGGTCTCATCAAGTAATGTGGAGTGGGCTTGGACTCACGGTGCGAAGGGTTTTATCGTGAAACCCTTCACTAAGGATCGAGTGGTAGATGCTATCCTGAAAGCGTGCGCTGATATAAAATATTCAATATAATCAATATGTTATGCGTTTACCCCCTGTCTGAATTTGACAGCTTGCTAGTAAACCGGCTCTGTACTTTCCCTTAGTTTTCCATCCGCATCAAGCTGAAGCAAGCGTTCGATCTGCTGTTGCAGGGTATCTAACGCCTCCCCTGCATTAGCAATTTCTCCCTGATTGCATAATATTTCAAGTTGCTTGGCTGCCTGATTCAGTACGGGTATGCCGCAATAGCTAGATGCACCAAACAGTTTGTGAGCGACCTGTTCCAGTTGCTGGATATCTTCAGCCGCCTGCTTGAGTTTATTCGCATAGTCTGGAAACTCCTCTAGCAACATTACCAGCACTGTGCGCCACATTGCCTCATCACCGAAGCAGAGTTGGATACCCAATTTTGGATCGAGCACTGGTAACGTAGTTTCGGCTACGTTGCCAGCGACCGCATCCTTGGCTGAGTTGTCTATCGAGACCGGTATCTCTATGGAGTCTGGCAACTGCGGCGCATCGCTCGATGGGCAATATTTATTGAGTAAAGTTAGCAGTGCCTTCTCATTGATTGGCTTACTCAAGTAATCATCCATGCCCGCCGCGATAAATCGTTCACGGTCACCGGTCAGTGCATTTGCGGTCAGGGCGATGATAGGCGTATGGCGTTTTCCGGCTTCAAGTTTACGAATATATAGTGTGGCCTCAAGGCCATCCATCACCGGCATATTGATATCCATCAGAATGACATCGTAAGTTCGGCGGGTGCAGGCATCGACCGCCTGAGCCCCGTCTTCAGCTGAATCAAATTCTCCGCCCAGTTCGGCAATCAATAGCTGCGCCAATTTCCGGTTGATATTGTTGTCATCGACAATCAGTGCGCGTTTACCGATTAATGGCTTAAGCTTGAGGTGGTTATCGACTTGATGATAGGGAATTTTTTCAGTGCAAATGAACAGTGTGCTCAAGTGGTTATATAGATCGGAACTTTTGGCAGGCTTGTTAATGCAGCACACGTAGCCTTCATGCTTCGTCATTAATCCGCAGACGGAGAGGCTGCCTAGCAACAGCAAAGGTATCTCACCGAGCATGGTGCTGGCCTTGATCAGGGCGGCAAATTTCTCGGCTGAGGTGTCGGTCGTGACGTGATCATAGATCACTGCATGAAAAGACATAGCTGTGCCGGCATTTTTTTCTAGCAGACTTAAGGCGGCAAAACCACTCGCTACGGTTTGTGAAGCAATGCCCCAGGCGGCGAGATTTTCGGTAAGTCCCTCCGCAACACCAGAGCTGGGTGTGACAGTAAGAATATTGAGATGAGACATAATTTCCGCCAGTGGCATGCAAACTAATCCGTCTGCTTGTTTGTTTAGGCGTAGATCAATGATAAAGCTCGTGCCCTGCCCCGTACGGCTATCCACCGCGATGCTACCACCACACAGCTCAACGAGTTTTTTCGAGATGATCAGCCCCAGGCCGGTGCCGCCATATTTTCGTGTGGTCGATGTGTCGGCCTGGCTGAAGGGCTGGAACAAGCGCGTCAGCGCAGCTTCAGAGATGCCTATGCCGGTATCGGTCAAGCTGATTTCAAGCGACACATCGGTATCGGTTTCTTCAGTGGCATGGACTGCAACTCGCACTTCGCCACGCTCGGTAAACTTGATCGCATTGCTCAGTAGGTTGGTCATCACTTGGCTTAGCCGTGATGGGTCGCCGATCAGACATGTTGGCACTTTCCTGTCTATGATGCAGATGAGTGCTAGCCCTTTATCTTCCGCATTGGCGGCAAACATAGCTACCGATTCTTCAATGACCTCACGGAAGTCGAGAGCTATACTTTCAATCGACAGCTTGCCTGCTTCTATTTTAGAGAAATCAAGAATATCGTTGATCACGGCGAGCAGCGTTCGAGCAGATAAATCGCTGGTGCGAAGATAGTCTCGCTGCTGCACGGTTAGATCGGTCTTATCCAGTAATTTCAGAAATCCTATCACTCCGTTCAGCGGGGTGCGGATCTCGTGGCTCATGTGAGCCAGAAACTCGCTCTTGGCCAAATTGGCAACCTCGGCAGTTTCACGAGCAAGTTGCAAGTCTACGGTTTTTCTATGCAGCTCCTCGATGCGCTGCTGCACCCGCTCTTCGAGGCTTGCATTGAGGAGTAGGATTTCGTCTTGCGCCTGCTTACGTTCGGTGATATCGGTGATGTATATATGGATGATTTGCAAATCTTCCAACGTATGCACCGCACAACTCAATATTTTGTCCTTGATGCGGTATTCCATCTTCATGCTGTCTTGTTCGGAAGAACGCAAGGTGGAAAGGTTTTGAATGAATTCATTCGGCATCAATTGGATCGGGCTATCAAGCTGAAGCTGATTCAATAGTGTTTGTGTTGCAGGGTTTGAGTAAACAATTTTTCCATCCCATGTTGCACGCAGTGCTGGGTCTGGGCTGCGCTCCGGAAACATGGCCAAACGTTTTCGTTCAATATTGTCCGCAAGATAAATATTTACCTGGTGGCCAATCAACATGGCGATAACTAAAATGACTAGGCTAAAGCCAATCACCATTGTGATCATAAAATCTGTTTTATCTTGCGCGTTAATACCGCTCATAAAAACTTGATTCTGGTTCAGGCTCACCAGAGAATCTATAATAGGCGACACTTTTTCTTCTGTGGTGCTTACTTTGACCAATATCTCCCTGGCCAAATCCCAGTCTGCCGGGGTGATGGATAAGGCTAGGTCAAGCTGACTGGCATATTGATTGATCTGCTCTCTATAGGTATTTATTTCTTTCAATAGAGAGACGTCATCACTCACCGCATAGATAGTCTGGAAGCTTGCTTCAATTTCACGTTGATTTAACTCGTAGGCATGCAGAAATACTGTGCGTTCTGTACTGGCGTAGTATTCATAAAGAAGCGGCTTTTGTGCAAAAATGGCTGCACGCAATTTTGAAATGGCATTAAGCCGTGGCAGGTTATTATTTACCAGGGTGCTGATAGCGCTACTGACTGAGTGGCCGTTGATGTATATCAGTGAAGAGAGTGACACACCTAGTGCGAGCACCAGAAAATAGACAAGCAGGATTTTCCTGAAGGCGTTTATCATTGTGTATTTACTTTTTTCGGATTATACGTAAACAGAGATATTCAGATCATTTTCAGATTTGTATTTTACGCTGCTCTCAATGCCTACCGCAACCAGCCTGGGGGAGTTGTTCATAAGAACATAATACGGCCTAAGCTTCCAGTTAAAGCCTTTATTGGATTGCTGTTCCCAGATGGCTTCAAGGGTGCGGGTGACTTCCGGTTTTAAGTTCGGACTTTTCCATAAGGTAACCAGAGCATCGGGGGTCAAATCAGTGTAACTGCCGTATTGTGGCTGGTGTTTCGACGATCCATGTGGGCAACCCAAGCAAGAGCTTGCCTAGCTATGCATGATTATTGTCGTGTTAACTTGGAATTTAACACGGACATGCTATTAATCGTAACTAATTGATTATATTTAATATTTTATATGCTCCGCGGAGCAGTATTCCAAACCCGCTTAACCGCTATTTCTCAATCCCGCTGCAATACCGTTAATGGTGATATGCAGTGCGCGACGCAATTTTTCATCACTCTCTCCTGCACGAGTACGTTCCAGCAACATGACCTGTAAGTGGTTTAGTGGATCAATGTAAGGCAGGCGCGTGTTGAGGCTGCGCGCCATGGTCGGGTTGTCGGCAAGCAGGGTGGTGCTTTTGGTGATTGCCATCAACTTCGAGGTGGTGCGCTCCCATTCTGTTTCTATCATGCCGAAAACCTGATCGCGTATTTTCTCGTCTGGCACCAGCTGTGCATAGCGCGACGCAATGCCCATGTCGGTCTTGGATAACACCATATCCATATTAGAAAGCACGCCACGGAAGAATGCCCAGTTCTTGTTCATCGCTTGCAATTGCTTGAGGCCGGCAGCGCCATGGCGCTCCAGATATTTTTCGACTGCGCTGCCAAAGCCATACCAGCCCGGCAGAATCACACGGCTGTTGCTCCAGCTGAATACCCAAGGAATTGCGCGCAGATCTTCAATGCGGTTAGTTGCTTTGCGTGCGGAAGGACGGCTACCGATATTGAGTTCAGCAATTTCGCGTATCGGGGTGGCGGCAAAGAAATAGTCGGTGAAACCGGGAGTCTCGTACACCAGTTTGCGATAAGCGGCAATCGCATCTAGACTAAGCTCTTCCATGATGCGGTGGTATTCCGGCTTAGTGCTGTCATCGCCGTGATGGTGTAGCAGGGTTGCTTCCATAGTGGCGGCAATCAGGGTTTCAAGATTTCGGCGACCAATTTCAGGATTGGAATATTTACTGGAAATGACTTCACCTTGTTCGGTGATGCGTATCTGGCCATTCACGCTGCCCGGCGGTTGTGCGCGTATCGCCTCATAGCTGGGACCACCGCCGCGACCCACGCTGCCGCCGC
>JBCKTV010000038.1:0-11261 GCA_038925365.1 Gallionellaceae bacterium | reverse complement strand
ACTAATCTTGAAAAATCACAGAAGGAATTTGATGCGGCGTTTCAGATTGCCAGCAAGCTGACACAGGAAGATCCAGTTTGGCATGCGATCACGACAGAAATTGGAGAAAAATGGAGCAATACGCTACAGGCGCGCCTACGTGTATTGGATGCAGTCAATACAAATCACACCGAGGCAATCAAACTGCTGAATGGAGATGAAACACCAGCTTGGCGCATCACACGGGAGCTGTTGTTGAAAGCCATTAGCGATTTAGAAGCGTCAATGGTGGAAATCAAGGCGGGTATCACTGATAAAGCACACACCACGATTATCATAAGCCTGATACTCGGGCTACTCTCTATGATTATCGGTTCCGCTCTTGTCTTGCTGGTAGTAAATAGTATCAAGCACTCTCTTGATGTGGTTGCTGTGGCTATGGCTAAATTGGCCACCGGAGAAGGTGATCTGACGCAACGTATGACTGTAAATTCTCATGACGAAGTCGGGCGCATGGCCGAGGCATTTAACCGTTTTATGGGACACCTGCAAAATATTATTCGGCAGATGCGCAGTAATGGTGATGAACTTTCCAGTTCTGCGACAGAGTTATCTGCCACTGCGGTACAGGTTTCCGATGCGTCGCACAAACAGAATGATGCGGCTTCCTCTACCGCGGCTGCGGTAGAGGAAATGACGGTCAGCATCTCTTCGATTGCAGATGCTGCAGAAGCTATGCGCAGTCTTTCAAATTCAAGTCTTGAACATACTCGGAATGGTAATGAACGCTTAACCGAGCTTATCGGCGAGATAGAGGCTGTTGAGTCTGCGGTAGCGGAAATTTCAAAATCCGTGAATATTTTCATGAAAAGTACAGAGCAGATCACGCATATGACACTGCAGGTTAAGGAGATAGCAGATCAAACAAATTTGCTGGCGCTGAATGCTGCGATTGAAGCAGCCCGTGCAGGTGAGCATGGACGCGGTTTTGCAGTTGTTGCCGATGAGGTGCGGAAACTTGCAGAAAAATCAGCCAAATCAGCCAAGGATATCGATGCGGTGACGCAGACACTGGATCAGCAATCGGCCGAAGTTGAAAAGTCAATTGAACGAAGCCACCAGGCACTATTGAAAAGTCAGGATTATATGGAAAATGTAGCTGTTGGTCTTGCCGAGGTCACTTCCAGCGTAGGCCAGGCAAACCAGAGTGTGGACGAAATCTCGAATTCTATTCAGGAGCAAAAAATAGCCAGCACGGATATTGCGCAAAACATTGAGCGTATCGCGCATATGAGCGAAGAAAATAATATTGCAATCGAAGAAACTTCACGTGCAGCGAATAACCTTGAATTGTTGGCTGCAAAAATGCAAACACTGGTTTCTAGGTTTAAGGTGTAGTGAAAATCTCAAATCCCCCCTAGCCCCCTTTTTCACCCGCAAGGGGTACGCTGTTGGGTGCCCGCACTAGGTGCGACCTGCCTCTGCAAAGTGGGGAACTTTTTCCTCTCAAAGCTTGGCTGGTTCCCCACTTTCCAAAGGGGGGCTAGGGGGGATTTAGTTACAAGAATCGATCCAGCAACTTGCGGCTAGCCTTGTCCAGTTGCTGAGTATTGCGAATCAAGAAGTGAATACCGTTGCTATCGGCGATAAGCAGGGTGGTGTGATTTAGGCGCCGAATATCGTCTTCCCCTTTGAGTATGAAGCTGGCGTGGCCACGGTCGGTTTCCACCTCCCAGATGCTGGGGGTGGCAAAGGTGGATACGTTGCGGATACTATGAATTTCTGGAATGAACTCACGGCTGGCCAGCTCTTGGGCCAAAAGCTTGCGAATGTCATCGGGTAGGTCAGTCAAACGATCTATCCATACCAACTCCTGACCTTCGGCATTGACCAGTGCTACACCGGCCTCGGGTGCGCTGATGGGAAAGGCGTGCACCGGAACTATTCCATCATGACGTGTGCCTTCAATATCCGTCAACACCAGACGGCCAAATGAATTTCTGTGTAATGTGAAATCAGTCATTTTATTTGCTGTCCTTGTGAGCAATTTTTATTTCTTTTATATCGTCCAAGTCGGTATCGACATTACGTGCTTGTGCCTGATACAGACGGAAATATGCGCCTTCTTTTGCCATCAATTCGTCATGGCTGCCAACTTCAACGACCTGCCCCCGATCAAGCACAACCAGGCGGTCTGCCTTGCGCAGTGTTGATAGCCGGTGTGCGATGGCGATGGTGGTGCGTCCTTTCACTAGGTTATCCAGTGCTTTCTGAATTTCTTTTTCAGTAGTTGAGTCCACCGACGAAGTTGCCTCATCCAGTATTAGTATGCGCGGGTCTATCAGCAACGCGCGGGCGATGGAGATACGCTGGCGTTCGCCTCCAGACAGTGATTGACCGCGTTCTCCCACTAAGGAGTCATATCCCTGCGGCAAGCGCAATATGAATTCGTGTGCGTGTGCAGCCCGTGCTGCAGCCATGATTTCTTTGCGTGTGGCGTTTGGCTTGCCATAGGCGATATTTTCGGCGATGGTGCCGAAGAATAAAAATGGCTCTTGTAGAACAAGGCCGATGTTTTGCCGATATTCGGATACAGGTAGTGAGCGGATATCGACTCCGTCCAGACGTATCGAGCCATTGCTTACATCGTAGAAGCGGCAGATCAGGTTCACCAATGTGCTCTTGCCTGACCCGCTATGTCCCACCAGACCGATCATTTCGCCGGGCACTATGGTCAGGTTGATACCCTGCGTAACAGTGCGGTTGCCGTAACGGAAACCGACATTACGTAATTCGATTTCCCCTTTAACCTCTGCGAGGTGAACCGGATTGGCGGTATCGGGCACGCTGGAGACGTGATCGAGAATGTCGAAGATGCGCTTTGCGCCAGCTGCGGTTTTCTGGGTGACGGAAACAATGCGGCTCATCGAATCCAGCCTTGCATAGAAACGGCTGATATAGGCCAGGAATGCAACCAGTACCCCCACCGTGATTTCATTCTGCGAAACCAGCCAGATGCCGTAGGCCCATACCACCAGCAAGCCGAACTCGGTCAGCAGGGTGATGGTCGGCGAAAACAGCGCCCAGATTTTATTTAATCTGTCATTGACGGCAAGGTTGCGCTGGTTGGCCTCGCGAAACCGTACCGTTTCGCGCCTTTCCTGCGCGAAGGCTTTTACCACGCGTATGCCGGGGATAGTGTCGGCGAGCACACTGGTGACTTCCGACCAAACCCGGTCTATTTTTTCAAACCCGGTGCGCAGTTTGTCGCGCACGATGTGAATCATCCACGCGATAAACGGCAACGGCACCAGCGTGACTAAAGCCAGCCAGGGATTGATCGAAAATAAAATCACCGCAGTCATGATGATCATCAGCACATCGGTGGCAAAATCCATTAAGTGCATCGACAGAAACACGCAAATACGATCGGACTCGGAGCCGATACGTGTCATCAGATCGCCGGTGCGTTTACCGCCAAAATACTCCAAAGAGAGTTTCATTAAGTGTTCGTAGGTAGCTGTGCGCAAATCTGCACCGATGCGTTCGCTCACTAGCGCCAGGATGTAGCTGCGCCACCAGCCCAAGCCCCATGCCACCAATGCCGAACCCAGTAGACCGGCCAGCAGCAGGGCGACAACTTCATAATCGATAGGTGCTCCGTTCTGGTATGGAATGAGCACTTTATCCATCAGCGGCATCGTCAGGTAAGGCGGCACCATGGTCGCGGCAGTGGATACCAGGGTGAGCACAAAGCCCAATAGCAGTTGACCCTTATAAGGTTGGGCGAATTGCCACAGGCGGAACAGTACCCAGGTTGAAGGCGGAATATGGGTTTCTATGGAACATAGAGGGCATTCCTCCTGCCCTGGTGCCAGCGTTGCCTGGCAATTAGGACAAGCACTTTCTGTCGGGTGAGTTACAGGATGTCCTGTGAGAGTAGCTGCAAGTTGCTGCTCGAAGTGCATCACAATTCGCTGTGCGGAAGTATTTAAGGCAAGTGTGTAACGCCAGTAGGCAAGCCGCGCATCGCCATCAAATAATTCCAGTGTGCCTACGCCTGCATGGTCGTGGCGCTGAAGTGTGAGTCCATTACGATATTTCCAGACCTGCCATGTGTTTTCTGACTGGTTTTTGGTCAATACACCGGCATTGCTAAGTAGCAACAGATAGGGATTGAAGTGCAGGTTCGTATCCAGGTCACCCTCCATCCATGCCACAAGCTGCTCATTTTTGGACAGTTGCTGCGCCACATCGGCACGTATGGACTCCGGCAGTGACTCGCTTGTAGCGCTGGAAGCGGAGAAATGTTTCATAGTTGAACGTTGCCGGTGTGGTAATTTCTTAGGTTGAAAGACGCAAAAAATGTGTGCGGATAGTTTAAAATGCTAGATTGTATGCAGATTGCTTCGCAGTGTACTTCATAGTGTGTATTTATGGCGCTAAGCTTGCAGCCCGATAAATCTGTTGTGCATGTGGTAAACCAGAAGTCGTATGCAGCGTTAATATCAACTTATTTGAATTTGTTGTCGTTGTCTGAAGATTTTACCAACTATAAAGCATGGAAAGTAATGGCATGAAATTCCTAAAAATTATGCCTCTGCACGGTCCGAATATATGGACCTATCGCCCGGTTCTAGAGGCTTGGGTCGACATTGGTGCGCTGGAAGATTCCCCCTCAAATACCATCCCCGGATTTTATGAACGACTGACAAGCTGGTTGCCTGCGCTGGAAGAGCATCGTTGCGGTGTCGGCGAAAAGGGCGGTTTCCTGCTGCGGCTGCGTGAAGGAACCTGGCCAGGGCACATTCTTGAGCACGTGACAATCGAACTGCAAAACTTGGCTGGCATGCAGACAGGATTCGGCAAGGCACGTGAGACATCTACACGCGGGGTTTATAAAGTCGTTGTACGTTCACGCCACGCTAAGGTGAGCGAGGCATGCCTTTATGCTGCACGCGATCTGGTGATGGCGGCGATTGAAAACAAGCCTTATGACGTTCCTGCCGCTATTGTTCGCTTGCGAGAAATTGCTGATTCCTATTGTCTAGGGCCAAGTACGGCGTGCATTGTTGATGCTGCGACCGCAAGAAAAATTCCTTCCATTCGCTTGAATGAAGGCAATCTGGTGCAATTGGGTTATGGTGTAAATCAGCACCGGATATGGACAGCCGAGACCGACCAGACCAGTGCAATAGGCGAGAGTATTTCCAGTGACAAGGATCTGACTAAAACGCTGCTGCAGGCATGCGGAGTTCCAGTTCCCGAGGGACGTCTGGTGGAAAGTCCGGCAGATGCATGGGAGGCCGCTAAAGAGATCGGTGTTCCGGTGGTGGTTAAGCCGCGTGATGGCAACCATGGTCGCGGAGTAAAAACCGAACTTGTAACACGCGAGGAAATTGAAGAGGCATATAAGCTTGCCCTAGATGAAGGCAGTGGCGTAATTGTTGAGCGTTTTGTGAGTGGCAATGAGCACCGACTGCTGGTGGTGGGCGGGAAATTGGTTGCGGCAGCCCGAGGAGAAGCGGCCAGCGTGGTGGGTGATGGCCGTTCTACAATCGCAGAATTGATAGAAATGCAGATCAACATTGATCCAAGGCGCGGCAGCACCGATGCTGACCCCTTGAGTCTGATTAAGGTGGAGGAAGAGTCTGCCGTTCAATTTGAACTTTTACGTCAGGGCTTTAAGCCCGATTCTATTCCACCCAAAGACAAGCAGGTGTTGGTGCAGCGTAATGGCAATGTCGCATTTGACGTCACCGATCTGGTACACCCCAGTATTGCCGCAGCCGCATCACTTGCAGCCCGTATTGTCGGGTTGGATATTGCGGGTGTCGATCTGGTTATTGAGGATATATCGCGCCCACTCGCCGAACAGCGAGGCGCGATCGTCGAGGTAAATGCAGGCCCCGGATTGCTGATGCATCTAAAACCCGCAGAGGGGTTGCCGCGTCCTGTGGGCAAGGCAATTGTGGATAGTTTATTCTCGGCTGCTGATAGCGGCCGTATTCCGATTGTGGGTGTTACCGGTACCTATGGAAAGTCGACAGTTGCGCGACTGGTGGCGCGACTCCTTCATCTTAGCGGAAAGTATGTGGGCCTAAGCTGTAGACAGGGGCTTTATCTCGATCAGCGACAGGTTGAAAAGGGTGATCGCGCATCCTGGGCAGCAGCACATAAAGTTTTACTCAACCGTTCTGTTGATGCGGCGGTATTGGTTAATAGTGCACGCTCCATTTTGTCTGAGGGCATCGCCTATGATCGCTGTCAGGTGGGGGTGGTGACCAATATCATCGGCGCAGGCGGCTTGGATAAGTTCTACATTCACAACCCCGAACAGGTTTACAACGTCTTGCGTACGCAGGTCGACATAGTCTTGCCTGATGGCGTCGCGGTGCTTAATGCCAATGATCCACTGGTGTTGAAAATGGCAGAGTTGTGCGACGGAAGTGTAATTCTGTTTGCGCAGGATCCTGAAATCACTGCGATTACCGAACATCGTGAGCAGGGCGGACGTGCCGTGTTTGTGCGTTATGGCAGGCTGGTGATGGCCACTGGCAAGGATGAATTAACGCTGGTAGAGATGGCCGCTATCCCATTGCTCAATACCGGTGCAGATGCATTCCAGGTAGAGAACGTACTGGCTGCAGTTGGTGCGGCATGGGCGCTCGGACTATCGCAGGAAGTGATCAGAACCGGTATTGAAACATTTAAAGTGGATTAGCCCGATTAATTTTGCATCTTTAACTCACTACGGCTGTCATGAAAGCCGTGTAATACAGGAAGATTGTTGATGGAAGTATCACGTATTCGAGCGTTGCGCGGCCCCAATCTCTGGAGCAGACATACTGCTATTGAAGCTATCGTATCCTGCTCCGAGGCAGAGTCTCCCATAAGCGACATACCGGGTTTCGAAGTGCGCTTGCGCGCGAGATTTCCTGAAATCGGCTTTTTGCAACCGGCTGGCCATCAAGAAGGCATTTCCATGGCCCATGTGCTGGAAGTGGCTGCGCTTAACCTGCAAAAGCAAGCGGGCTGTCTGGTTACTTTTAGTACTACTGTGCAGGCCGGTGAAGCCGGTGTGTTCCAGGTGGTCGTTGAATATGGTGAAGAAGCGGTTGGCAGAATGGCGTTTGAAATCGCGCAAGCGCTGTGTCTCGCGGCGCTGCAAGATACACAATTTGACTTGGATAAAGCGCTAATCCGCTTGCGCGAGTTGGATGAAGATGAGCGTCTAGGACCCAGCACCGGTTCAATTGTTCAGGCTGCGATGGCACGCGGGATTCCGTATCGTCGCCTGACTTCTGGCAGCATGGTGCAATTTGGCTGGGGCAGCCAGCAGCGCCGCATTCAGGCAGCTGAAACAGATGGCACCAGTGCGATTGCACAGTCCATCGCGCAGGATAAGGAACTGACTAAAAAATTGCTCGATGCAGCCGGTGTGCCGATACCCTTTGGCCGCCCGGTAGATGACGAAGATGATGCCTGGGCCGCAGCAGAAGAAATTGGCCTGCCGGTGGTGGTCAAGCCGCAGGATGGCAATCAGGGCAAGGGTGTAACAGTCAATGTTGCCAACCGTGATCAGCTGAAGATTGCCTATGCGGCCGCCGCTGCGATCAGCTCATCTGTGATGGTGGAGCGATACTTGCCGGGGCACGATTTCCGTCTACTGGTGGTGGGAGGAAAGGTTGTTGCTGCCGCCCGTCGCGATCCACCGCAGGTCATCGGCGATGGTGTACATAGCGTGCGTGAATTGGTTGAAATCGTCAACAGAGATCCACGTCGTAGCGATGGTCATGCCACTGCGCTGACCAAAATTCGTCTGGATGATATTGCGCTTGCCAGATTGGCGCTACAGGATCTTTCTGCCGACTCTGTTCCCGCCAAAGGAAGCCGCGTTATTTTGCGTAACAATGCCAATTTGAGCACGGGTGGATCTGCCACCGATGTCACCGATGACGTTCATCCTGAAGTAGCTGCCCGCGCTGAAGCTGCCGCGCAGATGATAGGCCTAGATATCTGCGGCGTGGACGTGGTTTGCGACAGCCTGCTTAAACCGCTTGAAGAGCAAGGCGGCGGTGTCATTGAAGTAAACGCAGCGCCCGGTTTGCGTATGCATTTGCAGCCTTCCTATGGTAAGGCGCGGGCGGTGGGCGAAGCAATTATTTCCACTATGTTCAAAACCGGAAACGATGCGCGTATACCATTGGTGGCGGTTACAGGCACCAACGGCAAGACTACGGCTGTGCGTCTGATCGCACATTTAATGACGCAGAATGGATTGCGGGTAGGCATGACCAATTCGGATGGTGTCTATATCCAGAACAAACGTATCGACACGGGTGATTGTAGTGGTCCCAAGAGTGCGCGCAATGTGCTGCTGCACCCGGATGTCGATGCTGCTGTGTTTGAAACGGCTAGAGGTGGAATATTGCGCGAAGGTCTGGCGTTTGACCGTTGCGACGTGGCAGTAGTGACCAATATCGGTATCGGCGATCACCTCGGCATGAACTTCATCAACACGGTAGACGATCTAGCGTTGGTGAAGCGGGTGGTGGTTCAGAATATTGCGCCATCGGGAACCGCCGTACTGAATGCAGCCGATCCCATGGCGGTAAAAATGGCCAGTGTCTGTCTCGGTTCGGTTACATTTTTTACCAGCGATGGCCATCATCCGGTGATGGCTACCCATAGGGCCAAGGGGCTGCGCGTGGTCTATCTGGACGGCAAGGAAATAGTAGCGGCGGAAGGCGCGATGGAGCAGCGTATCTCACTTGCGGATATTCCACTGACACGCAATGGAGCTATAGGTTTCCAGATTGAAAACGCGATGGCCGCCATTGGGGCTGCCTGGGCATTGGGTATTGAATGGAAAATAATTCGCGTTGGCTTGTCCACTTTTATCAATGATGCAGCTACTGCGCCCGGGCGTTTCAATGTATACGACTATCGGGGCGCGACGCTGATAGCGGATTATGGTCACAATCCTGATGCCATTCTGGCGCTGGTGAGCGCGATAGACAATATGCCGGCCAAGCGGCGTATTGTCGTGATCAGCGGCGCGGGAGACCGGCGCGATGTGGACATCAGCCAGCAGACAGAGATATTGGGTAATGCCTTTGACGAGGTGATACTTTATCAGGATCAGTGTCAGCGTGGCCGTGCTGACGGTGAAGTGTTGAGCCTGCTGCGTCAGGGCTTGGCCAAGGCCAAACGTACCACCGTGGTTGAGGAGATTCGGGGTGAATTTCCGGCCACAGACCTAGCACTTTCTCATCTTGCGCCTGGTGATTTATGCCTGATTCTGATAGACCAGGTTGATGAGGCGTTAGCCTATATAGAAAAGCGGATAGCGGAAGCGTGACTTCCGAACCAAAGAAATTACTCGCCGTGATCGAATTCATCGAACACGCACAATACCCTGCTATCTACAAAGCGCTGGGTTACGAAGTGACCACCGAGTGGCAGGTACGCAAAGCAGTGTCACTGGTGCGAAAAATTAAGCCGGACGTTATTGTGGCTGATTTTTATTTCCAATCTGATTTTCGCGATCGTTTAAGTAATCTTGAATCGTTGTTGGCAGCAACTCAGCTGCTGACAGATTCTCGTGTATTGGTTTTTTACGAGCCAGAAAACGAGCACGCATTAACTCAGGTGCGCGAGCGCATGCGGATTGATGCTGCACTACCCATGCCTGCCACGGAGGAAGTGATCAAGTCAGTGTTGCAGGGTTGGTTGTAAGATATAACTGCAAGTTATTGATTATATTGAATATTTTACAGGCGGCTCATTTTATGGATCATACAGGTTTAACTGTTGTAGCTTCTTGTTTGTGGGCGATTAATCCAGATATTTCGCCTGCCAGGTAAGAAACAGCTTGTAGACGTACTCGTTATATTCTTCCGTACTGGTAAACTGCTTCGGGTCGATGGCATCGTAGACGTAGTAGTTCACGCGGTTATTCTGCGTAGTCAGGGCATGCCACATCTTATGCAGCAGGGTCTGCGGGTTGCGCCACTCAAAATCATCCTGCGACTCGTAGTGCAGGAATACCGGCAAAATCGGAATGCCGGTCTTGAGCGAAAGCGTGAACGCGCCGTAGCGGAACGAACTGAAAATACGTCGCCCTTTGCACCCACCTTCAGGGTAGAGCGCGATGTTACGGCCTTTACGCACCTCTGCTGCGAGTTCCTCCGCAGCCGCCTTGCGCGACTTCGGATCATCACGAGACACGAACAGTGTACCGGCGGCGATATTGATACGCCCCGCCCACCACCAGTCTTTAACTTCCACCTTCGCGAGCGAATACACCGGAAACAGCGTGGGGATGGCAATATCTTCGATGGCCGATGGGTGATTGGCGATCAGGATGTACTGACGCGGCAGCGGCTGTGTATTTTTCTGATGCAGCTTGAGATCCACGCCCAGCGCGCCCACAAACAGCTTGCACCAAAAGCGAAATAATGGAAAATACCAGGGTGACAGACTAGCCTTCGGCAAGAAGGTAAGCATATAAAGGACGACAGTGAGAACCACGAGTTCGATCCAACACCAGCCTAACCAGATGACACGCGCCAAAATTCGAAGCATACTCCCCCCCGTTTAATTACCCAAATGCAAACACGTCGCGCCACGCCCAATAAGCACAGCAGGACTATCCAAACGAAGCCTGTCGTCGCTGGCACAAGGATATAAAATTCAATGCCACTTTTAGAAGTATCCCGTGCTTTTCAGCCGTAGTCAATCTGGAAGTTTGTGTTTAAGACTGATTTTACGTGGTAAATTGCAACAGCTAGATTTTAACTGGAATAGTCAGCAGAGGAGGGGCGATGTATAAACGGAGTAGCGTCTTCAGTTCAATTTCCCCATCCCTTGAGGCACGCCACTATGCGTCCGGCTTGAACTCACGCTTCAATGGAGGTCAATTATCTTTTTCCGAGTATGTGTCGAAAAATAGGGAAATGATCCGCAAAGTTCGCTCTGCAACCCAACCGAACTCTCTTGAACTCGCCAATCTAAATAAAGCTGTAGACGGAAATTCACCGTTTTCACTAGAGCCTTTGGGCGTTGACGTAGCAGGAAAAGAAAAAAAATATCGGCGCGGCATCCTGCTGACGCACGGTCTGAGCAACTCTCCTTATTTTATGAAGTATTTGGCAGCCTTTTTTCAAGCAAATGGATTTCGGGTAATGGCTGTGCTTTTACCCGGACATGGCACACGACCCGGTGATTTGCTGGATGTTACCTGGCAAGAGTGGGTGAAGGCGGTTGCCTATGGTGCA
>JBCKTV010000037.1:0-12973 GCA_038925365.1 Gallionellaceae bacterium | reverse complement strand
GCAGCGAACTCATGCGCAATATCACCGTCGCCAGCGACACGCGGAATATTTCCGCATCGGTAAATTCATTGCGTAGCGTGAAATCATCTTCTTCATACAGTCGCACGCAGATACCGCTCATCACCCGTCCGCAGCGTCCAGCGCGTTGGTTGGCGGCAGCACGCGAAATTTTTTCTATGCGCAGCTGCTCCACTTTCTGGCGGATGCTGTAACGGTTGATACGCGCCAGACCGCTGTCTATCACATAGCCTATATTTGGCACTGTTAGAGAAGTTTCTGCCACGTTGGTGGCCAGCACCACACGGCGCATGCCGGAGGTGGGTTTGAATACCCTGTCCTGCTCTGCTGCTGATAGACGCGAGAACAGCGGCAGGATTTCCACACCTTTTGGATGATGCTTGCGCAGGGCTTCTGCGGTATCTCGTATCTCGCGCTCACCCGGCAAAAATACCAGCACATCGCCGCGTAAACCACCTATAGCTAATTCATCCAGCGCACTGCATACCGCCTGTGGTACGTCCTGCATTTCACCTTCTGCATTTTGTTGCGGTGGCTTATAGCGCACTTCAACTGGATAACTGCGGCCGCTGACTTGCATTACCGGTGCACCCGAAAAATGCTTAGCGAAGCGCTCCGCATCCAGCGTCGCCGAGGTAATAATCAATTTCAGATCACGCCGACGCGGCAATATTTGCACGAAATATCCCAGCAGAAAATCGATATTCAGCGAGCGCTCATGCGCCTCGTCGATGATGATGGTGTCGTATTTTTTTAGCAGCGGATCGGACTGGATTTCCGCCAGCAAAATACCGTCGGTCATCAGCTTGATGCAGGTGTCAGGGGATACACGGTCATTAAAGCGGATTTTATAACCGACCATGCCGCCCAATTCTGTCTTCAACTCAAACGCAATGCGGCTTGCTACCGTGCGTGCCGCCACCCGCCGTGGTTGAGTATGTGCAATCGCACCCTGCACACCGCGGCCTATGCTTAAACAGATTTTAGGAAGCTGCGTGGTTTTGCCGGAACCGGTCTCACCGCACACGATAAGCACCTGATTTTCACTGATGGCTTTGGCCAGATCTTCGCGGCGTAACACCACGGGCAGATCGGCGGGATATTCCAGCGGACCCAACAGTGCTATGCGAGCGGCACGGCGGGCTTGTGGAGTCAGTGCTTGAGACGTGCTTATTTCGACAGCGGTAATGGGTTCAGTCATGGGATGCAATTTTACCTGTTGCACTGGCGTGCGTACAAAATTCAGTCCATACAAAAAACAAGGGAGGCCGAAGCCTCCCTTGTTTTACACCCATGCCAACCCTGATCTTTTTGGATTCAAGCCAACGCAGAAGCCTCCAGGCCACTCTGCATCCAGCCCATCATGCCGCCGCGCAGATTGTATACATTGTCGTAGCCTTGCTGTTGCAGGAACATGCAAGCCTGAGCAGAACGCGCACCACTGCGACAGATAAATACCAGTTTTTCCTCACGGCTGAATTCGTTCAGTTTTACCGGCAGGGTATGCAATGGCACTGCTTCTGCGCCAGCTACCGTGCCTGTCGCAATTTCATTCATTCCGCGTACATCAATAATACGCATATTAGGATGTTTTTCCCTGACCCAAAGATCAAGTTCGGGCGCATCGATTTCTTTAACACTGCTCGTAAACATTGCAAAACTCCTTATTAATTATTTAATTTTTAATATATTAGCATAATCTAATATTGTAGTGGGCGATATTTTAAATATACGACACTTAAGGTCACCCCTCGCGCAACCTCTTCTCCGCTTCAACCAGTGCTTCCTGCTCCCCCAGCAACATCAGCACATCGCCCGCCTGCAACAATAAATCACCCGCAGGCAAGCTAATTACCTTACTACTTGATCCGCTGTGGCGACGCACGGCATTGACGACCACCTGCAAGCCGCTGAAATCAAGCTCGCCCAAGGCTGTATTAACTGCCGCATCCTGTGCTGTCAATAACACGCTGTGCAGGCTCGCCTGCAAGCTGTCGGTCACCTCATCCACTCTGTCATTGGCGGTGTGAAACTGACCCCTGAATACGCTGTAGCGGCGCTCGCGATTTTCCTGGATGCGGCGAATGACGCTTTTGAAGGGCACGCCGGACAACAGCATGGCCTGCGAGGCCAGCATCACGCTGCCTTCCAGCACATCGGCCACCACTTCGGTTGCGCCTGCCTTCTTCAGCGTTTCTACATGGCTGTCGTCAGCGGTACGCACCACCACCGACAGGCCGGGGCGGGCGGATTTTACGTGGTGCAGAATTTTAAGTGCGGAGTGTTCGTCGTCGTAAGTGATCACCAGCACTTTGGCGCGCATCAAACCGGCTGCCATCAGTACCTCGCGTTTGCTCGCATCACCGTACACCACTGTCTCGCCCGCCAATACTGCCTGACGCACATGACGTGCATCCAAGTCGAGCGCAATAAAAGGGATGCCTTCACGCTTCAGAAATTGTGCCAGCGAGTACCCGCTACGCCCGTAACCGCAAACAATGATGTGCTCCTTAGTCGCCATGCTTTGCACTGAAATATGGTGCATCTGCATGGCACGGCTCATCCATTCCCCGGGCGACAGGTAGCGTACGATCACGTCAGCATATTGCATCATGAAAGGCGCAGCCAGCATAGAGAGCAGCATGGCGGCCAATACAATCTGGGTAATGTCATGCGGCAACAATTTAGCTGCAAATGCCAGCGTCAACAGCACGAAGCCGAATTCTCCGGCCTGCGCCAGCCCCAGGCCGCTGCGTATGCCCACCCCCCAATCGCCCTTGTACCAGCGTACCAGCAACGCAACAACTATTGCCTTGAACAGTAACAGCAGCACCAGCAGCAGCAGCACCCAGCCCAGATTTGCCAGCAGTTCGCCGAGGTTGAGCAACATGCCGATCGTCACAAAGAACAAGCCCATCAACACATCGCGGAAAGGTTTTATGTCGTCTTCCACCTGATAGCGGTATTCGGTTTCGGCAATTAATATCCCCGCCACAAACGCGCCTAGCGCCAACGACAGTCCGGCCAGCTCGGTGAAGTAAGCCAGTCCCAACGTAATCAGCAACACATTGAGCATGAACAGCTCAGAAGATTTTTGCCGCGCAACCAAGTGAAACCACGGTCGCATCAAGCGCTGGCCGAACAGCAACAGCACGCCCAGCACCAGTACAGCCTTGAACAAGGCTGCCGCCAGCGTGTACGCCAGATCACTGGCAGTACTGGCCAATGCGGGAATAATAATCAACAGCAGCACCACGGCCAGATCCTGAAACAGCAATACGCCCATGATCATTTGGCCGTGCGGCAAGTTCAACTCGGCGCGTTCAACCAGTATTTTGCTGACGATGGCAGTTGAGGACATCGCCAGCACCCCGCCCAATGCCACAGCTGCACGCCAGTCCAGCCCCAACAACATTGCCCCGGCAGCAACGCCTGCCATGGTCAGTATCAACTGTGCGCCACCTAGGCCAAACACGGTAACTTTCATGCTGCGCAATTTTGTCAGGCTAAACTCAAGTCCAATACTGAACATCAGGAACACCACGCCAAACTCGGCCAGATGCCTGGCTTGTTCGGTTTCAGGAATCCAGCCCAGCGCATGCGGACCGATCGCTATGCCCACGGTGAGATATCCTAGTATCACTGGCAGCTTTAATACGCGGCACACCACCACGACTGCTACCGCAACGGCAAGAAGTATCAACACAAGTTGCAGGGAATTGTTCATATACGATACTGTTCGTTTTATTTTATGGTCTTATTGACTTGATAATGCCTGAGTTCTGGCCAAATTCAAAATTTCACATGCTCAAGATGTACAGCCCTCAAAATTCGCTACACTTTTATCTCACTGTTATAATACAGCCACATGAAAACACCCCTCATAGCCACATCCAACGCATTAGTCCTTGCCCGCGAAGTCATCAACATTGAGGCTGCTGCCGTACTGGCGCTCGTTCATCGCGTTGATGATAATTTTTTGCGCGCGCTGAATATTATTCTGTCCTGTGAAGGCCGCGTCATCGTCAGCGGCATGGGCAAGTCTGGACATATTGCGCGCAAGATTGCCGCCACCATGTCCAGCACCGGCACACCTGCCTATTTTGTGCATCCTGCCGAAGCCAGCCATGGCGACCTAGGCATGATTACTTCTCAGGATGTGTTTATCGCCTTATCTTATTCCGGCGAAAGCGATGAGCTGATGACCATTGTGCCGGTAATCAAACGCCAGGGTGCGCGCCTGATCAGCCTCACCGGCAATCCGAAATCGACGCTGGCATTGGCTGCGGATGCGCATCTGGATGGCTCTGTCGCCAAAGAAGCTTGCCCAATGGGGCTGGCACCCACCAGCAGCACCACCGTCGCATTGGTGCTGGGCGACGCGTTGGCGATGGCCCTGCTCGACGCAAAAGGCTTTGGCGAGGCGGATTTTGCACGTTCACACCCCGGCGGCAGTTTGGGTAGGCGCTTGCTTACCCATGTGTATGACATCATGCATACTGGCACAAAAATTCCCGCAGTCGCGCAAAATGCCATGCTTTCCGATGCAATACTTGAAATGTCGCGCAAGGGTCTGGGCATGACCGCTATCGTTGACGATACAAATCATGTACTGGGAATTTATACCGATGGGGATTTACGCCGCACCCTGGAAAAACGGCTTGATTTCAACAGCACCCCGATCAGCGCAGTGATGTCGCACAATCCGCGCAGCATCTTGCCTAATGCACTGGCGGTAGAAGCGGTAAGCCTAATGGAAGAGCGCAGCATCAGCCAGATGCTGGTGGTTGATGCAGACAACATACTGGTGGGCGCGCTGAATATGCTTGATTTATTACGCGCAAAGGTAATTTGATTATGTTAGCTCAACGCATCCTAGCACTTCGTCTGGTTGCATTCGATGTGGACGGTATCCTGACCGATGGCGGTCTTTATCTCACCGACTCTGGAGAAGAGATGAAGCGATTTAATTCTCTAGATGGACACGGCCTTAAAATGCTAAAAGCCTCAGGCGTTGAAATCGCTATCATCACCGGACGCACTTCGCGCTGTGTTGAGCTGCGCGCAAAGAATCTTGGCATTACGCACTTGTACCAGGGCGTGGAAGACAAATGGGCTGCGATGCAACAACTGCTCAGTTTATTGAATCTGGCACCGGATGTTGCCGCCTTCATGGGAGATGATGTGATTGATTTGCCGGTGATGCGCCGCGTGGGCTTCTCCATCACCGTGCCCAATGCCCCGCAAGTGGTGCGCGACCATGCTCATTATTTAACGCAACGCGAGGGTGGCCACGGCGCCGTGCGTGAGGCATGCGAATTGATCATGTCGGCGCAAGGTACTCTGGATGCGCAACTGGCACCTTACCTGTCATGATGGAACGACTGCGTAGTTGGTTACTCCTTGCCCCCCTGATATTGCTGACGGCTGCGACCTATTGGCTGAATCTGCAAGTGCAGTCAACCGATACGCGAAGCAACAAGACTCTGCGTCATGACCCTGATTATACTATCGATAATTTTGTTGCAACCACCTTGGACGAGAATGGAATAATTCGCCATGTCATGTCCGCCAAAAAATTATTGCATTACCCAGAAGATGACACAACACATCTGGATATTCCTCATCTTCAAATCATGTCTACAGAGCATCCACCGATGCGGATTGCTGCCCTAAACGGTGAGTTATCCAGCAAAGGGGAGGAAATTTTTTTTCGCAACGAAGTTTCTATCATTCGACCCGCATATGGGGATAAAAGCGAACTGACTTTCATTACTAATTATCTGCGTGTTGTCCCGCAACTGGATATTGCAGATTCTGACCAAGCGGTGAAAATGGTCGATGCGCGCACCACCCTCAATGCGGTAGGCATGAAACTAGATAACAAGGCAAACACCATTAAATTTCTATCGCGTGTAAAAACCGAATATGTGCCCCCTAAAAAATAACATCAACTTTTTGCTTTGCCTGCTTTGCTTTCTTTTCTCTGGCTACGCTGTATCAGCTTTTGCTGAAGATGCTGACAAGGACCAGCCAATGCTGATGGAAGCCGATCGCGTCACCGTCGACGACGCAAACCAGACCAGCACCTTCGAAGGCCGCGTGCAGATGCGCCAGGGAACGTTGCTAATTGAAGGCAGAAAAGTCGTGGTTAAGCAGGATAAAAAAGGTTACAGCCAGGCTGTCGCAACGGGACAGCTTGCCCATTTTCGCCAAAAACGCGAGGGTCTAAATGAGTATGCGGAAGGCTTTGGCGAGCGCATTGAATATGACAGCCAGGCAGAAATCGCCAATATTTTTGGCAACGCAAGGGTAAAACGCGAAGGCGATTATGCTCAGGGCGAACATATCATCTACAACACCAAAACAGGTGTGTTTAAAGTCGTCGGCACAAATAAACTAAATCCAAAAAGCTCGGGGAAAGGTCGGGTAACTATTGTTATCCAGCCAAAAGCCGCTGTGAATGAGCCAGCGTCAGGCGTTCAGTCACCCGCTGCCCCTCCCCCCTCCAAACCACCCACACACAAAACACCAGGAACAAAACAACCATGAGTGAATTGCGCACAAGCTCTCTCAAAAAACGCTACAGCTCACGCACCGTGGTGCAGGATGTGTCACTGTCGGTAAAAAGTGGCGAAATCGTCGGGCTGCTCGGCCCCAACGGCGCGGGTAAAACAACCAGCTTTTACATGATCGTCGGGCTGGTGGCCGCAGATGGTGGTGATATCTTCCTCGACGATAAAAATATCACCCACTACCCCATTCATCGCCGTGCGCGTCTGGGATTGAGCTATCTGCCACAAGAAGCCTCCATCTTCCGCCGCCTTAACGTCACTGAAAATATACAGGCTGTGCTTGAATTGCAGGGTTACGGCAATGACGAACTCCAGGCTCGACTTAATGCCTTGCTGGAAGACCTACATATCACGCATATCCGCGACAATTCCGCCATCAGCCTGTCCGGTGGTGAACGACGACGGGTAGAAATTGCACGTGCGCTGGCCTGCAATCCGCGATTTATTCTGCTGGATGAACCATTTGCAGGTGTAGACCCGATAGCTGTATTGGATATACAGAAAATCATTCGTTTTCTCAAGGAACGCGGCATCGGCGTGCTGATTACCGACCATAATGTACGCGAGACCCTGGGTATTTGCGATCGCGCCTATATCATTAACGCGGGTTCGGTGATGGCGGAAGGCAAGCCCGAAGAAATCATCTATAATGAAAGCGTGAGAAGAGTATATTTAGGCGAAAATTTCAAGTTATAAAGACCCTAGCAGCCTCCTACACTACGCTCTTCTTCGCATAGGACAAGAACCCCTGCGGGGTATCGGACTTGGACGCTTGACTTAACGTAACATATTGGTGTTATTGATTATTTTACTTTTAACGATATTTAAATTTCTCGATAAATCAATGGGTTGCGAGTTAAGTCCGAAAGACGGTTAGCCCGCATACTAGCCAGCAATCTCAAAGCCAGACACAAGTATGAAAGTAGGATTACAACTCAGACAGTCCCAGCAACTGACGCTTACCCCTCAGTTGCAGCTGGCTATCCGTTTGTTGCAGCTATCCACTCTTGAGGTCAATCAGGAGTCGGAACGCCTGCTGGACGAGAATCCATTTCTGGAACGCGAAGACGACGCTCCCAGCCAACCTAATGTCTATGCTGACACCGTGAGCAATACCCAGACTGCAAGCAGCACAGCTAGCAGCGAAAACAACAACTCAGAACGTGAAGCCGCACCCAACGATTCCGACTGGGCAATTCCGACTTTCTCAGCAGCAAATAGTACAGATGATGAAGATGCGGGCTATGGCGAAGTTGCCGCCGACAAACCCAGTATGCGCGAACATCTGACTTGGCAACTCAACATGAGCATGCTGGAACAGCGTGACAAACAAATTATCGGCTTGCTGATTGATGCGCTGGACGAAAACGGTTATTTATCTCAACCGCTGGAGGAAATCGCCGAATTCCTGCCAGCCGAGCTCGATATCACACTGGATGATCTGGAAACCGCGCTGGTGCAATTGCAGCATCTGGATGAACCCGGCATCGCTGCACGCAACTTGAGTGAATGCCTGACCTTGCAACTGCAAGCCTTGTCGCGCCTCACCACTTACAGCCCCAAGCTGCCCGGTCTGGATCTTGCGCTACGGCTGGTGGCCAACCATCTCGACCTGCTTGCCGCCCATGACTATGCCAAGCTCAAAAAAATACTGCATTGCGACGATGCCGCATTGCGCGCAGCTCAGGATTTGATTGTCCATCTGCAACCGCGTCCAGGTGCAGCATTTGAGCAGCGTGCCTCGGACTACGTGGTTCCAGATGTTCTGGTCGAACTTGTGGGTGGTGTGTGGCATGCCCGCCTCAATCCCGAAGCCATGCCGCGCCTGCGCATAAATCAGGTGTATGCCAACATCATGCAAAGTCGTGGTGAAAATACCGCTCAGGAAATGTCCGGACAGTTGCAGGAAGCACGCTGGTATATCAAAAATCTACAGCAGCGTTTTGATACGATATTGCGCGTGTCACAGGCTATCGTCGAACGCCAGCACCAATTTTTCCAGCACGGGAAAATTGCCATGCGCCCCCTAGTGCTGCGCGAAATTGCAGATCAACTGGAGTTACACGAGTCGACTATTTCACGCGTTACCACACAAAAATTCATGCTCACACCTAGCGGCATTTATGAACTGAAATATTTTTTTGGCAGCGGCCTGACCACAAAAACAGGTGGCTCGTGCTCATCCACCGCTATACGCGAAATTATCAAGCGGCTGGTCGAAGAAGAGAATGCACACGCACCTCTTAATGACAGCCGCATGTCCGAAATCCTGGAACAGCAGGGCATATTGGTTGCCCGGCGTACCGTGGCAAAATACCGGGAGTTACTGCATATTCTCCCGGTCAATCTTCGCAAGTCCCTCTAACTACAACAAGGAGAAAACCATGAACATCAATCTAACCGGCCGTCACTTGGAAATCACACCAGCCATACGCGAGCATGTCACATCCAAAATGACAAAACTAAAAAAACACTTCGACAACCTGATTGATATCAACGTAATTTTGTCCGTGGACAAACTCCAGCAAAAAGCCGAAGCGACTGTGCATCTCAGTGGCAAAGCAATTTTTGCGGAAACAGAGGACAGCAACTTGTATGTGGCTATCGACAATCTGGTTGATTCTCTGGATCGCCAAATCCTCAAGCATAAAGATAAAAGTACTGCACGTCGCCATGATGATACCGGTAACCCTGCAACTACTGAGTAATACTACCAAGGCGACTTATAGTCGCCTTTTCCTTTTTCGACTGAATCGCAAAACAAACTTTGTTGCGCTTCACCTATCAAATCGTGATTGAAACAATGAATTTAATCAGTAAGCTTCTGTTGCCCGAGAATATTCTGCTGGACACCGAGTCCACCAGTAAAAAACGGGTGTTTGAACGCGTTGGTCTGTTGTTTGAAAACTCTCATCAGATTGCGCGCAGTCAGGTGTTTGACAGCCTGTTTGCGCGAGAAAAACTCGGTTCAACCGGCTTGGGACATGGCGTGGCGATTCCGCATGGCCGTGTTAAAAATTTACGCGAAGGCATTGCAGCTTTCGTCAAAACTCACAATTCCATCCCGTTCGATTCACCGGATGGACAGCCGGTAAATTCTATTTTCGTACTATTG
This sequence comes from Gallionellaceae bacterium, assembly GCA_038925365.1. Lineage (GTDB taxonomy): Bacteria > Pseudomonadota > Gammaproteobacteria > Burkholderiales > Gallionellaceae > 39-52-133. Next base: position 3,265 of record JBCKTV010000037.1, on the reverse strand, counting down.
GTACCGGAACGCGCCACCGACCTACACCTGCAATTGCTGGCCGAGCTAGCGCAAATATTCAGCGATAAGACCTTTCGCGAGCAATTACACAACAGCAATGACCCTGTCGCAATTCATCAATTGTTCTGCAACTGGAAAGCCGAGTAAATAATGGCACAGGTCAACATACGCCAACTGTTCGACGACAAGCAGGAACACCTAGCTCTAAGCTGGGTTGCCGGAGCCGATGGCGCAAACAAGATATTCGATAGCGAGCTGGTCAACGCATCCAACCGTGGGCTGATCGGCCACATGAATTTGATACACCCCAATTGGGTACAGGTTTTCAGTTCGATAGAACTGGATTATTTGCGTAACCTTAGCCCCAACGAACTTGCTAGCACCCTTTTTCAGCTGGAGCAAGGTAACTCACAGTGCTTAATTGTGGCAGGTACTGACGCAATACCGCAATCTCTAGTGGACTATGCCAACCGCACCCAAACGCCCTTATTCTGCTCACCGCAGGGTAGTGTTCATCTGATGTGGCTGGTGCGCCATTACATTGTCAAGGAGCTGGCGGAATCGACCACCCGCCACGGCGTATTCCTCGATGTGCTGGGCGTGGGCGTATTAATTACCGGCGACAGCGGCATCGGCAAAAGCGAACTGGGACTGGAGCTTATTACGCGCGGCAACGGCCTGGTGGCGGACGATGTGACCGAGTTGTTCCGCATCTCGCCGGACACACTAGAAGGCCGTTGCCCCGAGTTGCTGCGCGACTTCCTGGAAGTGCGCGGACTGGGCATGCTCAATATACGCACCATGTTTGGCGAAACTTCTGTACGGCGTAAAAAAAGCCTTAAATTAATTGTGCATCTACATCGCCCATTAGGTGGCGATATGTCGCAACTCGAACGCTTGCCCACCGATGCCAGCTATCAGGAAGTACTGGGTATTAAAATCCGCATGGTCAGTATTCCGGTGGTGGCCGGCCGCAACCTCGCGGTATTGGTTGAAGCCGCCGCGCGCAACTTTGTACTACAGCAGCGTGGCATCGACAGCATGAAGGAATTCATCGAACGTCACGAGCAACAGATGCAGAACCAATGAGAATATTTACATGCAACTTTTTCTGATCAGCGGCCTCTCTGGTTCCGGTAAAAGCGTCGCGCTCAAAGTTCTTGAAGACAGCGGCTACTACTGCGTGGACAATCTGCCGGTAGAAATATTACCTACCCTGATGTCCCAGCTTGACCAGTCTGGTTACAAGCGCATTGCCGTCAGTATCGATGTGCGCAGTGGCAGCAGCGTACAACAATTACCGCAACAAATTAAACAACTAAAACTTCAGGGCATCGATGTGCATTTGCTGTTCCTTGATGCGCAAACGGATACCCTGGTTAAACGCTTTTCTGAATCGCGACGTCGACATCCTCTTAGCGATGACAAGCTGACCTTACCAGAATGCGTACAGCGCGAACGCGAACTGCTCGCCGATATCGCCAGCATCGGTCACCACATCGACACCAGTGACCTGCGCGCTAATGCACTGCGATCCTGGGTCAAGGATTTTATCAAAATGGATCGCGCAAACCTGACCCTGCTGTTTCAGTCGTTCGGTTTCAAGCATGGCATACCGCTGGATGCAGACCTAGTATTCGACGTGCGCTGCTTGCCCAATCCGCATTATGACCTGCTGTTACGCCCTCTCACCGGACAAGATCAGGCTGTCATCCAATTTCTACAAAATACGCCTGATGCGCAAAAAATGTTTAACGACATCAGCAAGTTTGTCGCGGACTGGTTGCCTTCATTCGTCGCCGACAATCGCAGCTACCTCACTGTGGCCATCGGCTGCACAGGAGGGCAGCACCGCTCGGTTTATATTGCAGAAAAACTTGCACGCCATTTCGAGTCGCAGCAACAAGTGCTGTTGCGACACCGCGAGTTGATTACCCCACACTGATCGCCATGTACAACACCCTACATTCCATCAAGCCTGGAGACTTGCTGGTGCTGCTGCTCGGTGCAATCTTCACCGCATGGCTTGCCGCCACCGTCTGGCATGGCGGTGCTGCCGACAAAGCGATCATTCGCAGTGGCGGAAAAATATTTCGTGAGCTGCCGCTATCGCGCGATTTTGAACTGGACGTACCGGGGCCATTAGGCAACAGCAAAATCTCCATTCATAATCGCCAGGCGCGCATCACCTCTGATCCTAGCACGCGCCAATATTGCGTAAAACAAGGCTGGCTCAAGCAAGCTGGCGAAGTCGCCATCTGCCTGCCAAATCAGCTGAGTCTAGAATTGACCGGCAGCATAAAACGCTATGACAGCCTTAACTACTAAAACATCCTGCGAAGCGATAAGGGACAATGGGCAAGGAGGAAAACCTTCCACTATTCTGCTCGTCACTACCCCAGAGGATCATCACATTGCACGCATGGCGGCGTTGGCGATTGGCCTATCAGTGCTGGAAGCAGCCATCCCATCACCCTTACCCGGCGTTAAACCCGGCCTAGCCAATATCGTCATCCTCATCGTATTGCATCGCTACGGCTGGCGCGCGGCAGCATGGGTGTCGCTATTGCGGGTAGTTGCAGGCAGCCTGCTGATGGGCAGCTTGCTTGCGCCGGGCTTTTTCCTCAGCCTGTCTGGCGCTGTATGCAGCCTCGCCGTGCTCGCGGCAAGTCAGCACTTACCGCAACGCTGGTTCGGCCCAGTCACACACAGCATACTCGCCTCCTTCGCCCACATTGCCGGGCAGATGATCGTGGTTTACCTGTGGCTCATACCGCACGTCGGTATCGCCTACCTCATCCCCATTTTCGCAACAGCGGCTTTGATATTTGGCACGGTGAATGGTTTGATCGCCGCGCGATTCATGGATAATAAACAGTTCCCCCCTCTTCACTAGAGAGAGGCGAACCTTGCTCATATACTTTATAAATTACAACTAACCATGAAAACCATCACCCTCGCCTTCACCGGTGCATCCGGCCTGCCTTACGGCATGCGCCTGCTCGAATGTCTACTGAAAAGCGGGCAGCGCGTGCATCTGATTTACTCGCAAGCCGCGCAGATCGTCGCCAAACAAGAAATGGATTTCGTGTTGTCCAACCGCACCCAGGATGCAGAAAAAATGCTAACTGAACGTATCGGCACATTCAGCGGTGAATTAAAAGTTTTCGGCATACAGGACTGGTATGCCCCCATGGCCTCCGGCACCAATCCCGGCGATGGCATGGTGATCTGCCCCTGCACTATGGGCACATTGGGCAAGATT
>JBCKTV010000036.1:0-14453 GCA_038925365.1 Gallionellaceae bacterium | reverse complement strand
AGTTTTTTGACACGTTGTTCGAAACCGCCGATGCGCTTGGAGCTAACGCCGAAAACATTGAAGAACTCGATCCAGAATGGTTTAGCGTCCGCATCTTCCGATTCAGCCTTTGCCCACTCCTTGGAAAAGGCAAGAGCGCGATCTTTTATTTCGTTCCAGGCTAAAGCCATTCAATACCTCGGGTTGGTTGCGACAGAAACAGATTCTAGGCGATTAAACGTGTGCAGCGTTTCGTAATACTTCAATCGCCCATTGGTTGAGACTTTTTCCTTCTGACTTTGCTGAGATCAAGGCTGCACTATGTACTTCCGGCGGCACACGTAGCAGTAAATTGCCGGATGCTGTTTTTTCTGGTGATTTGCCAGTCTTTTCACAGTCCACAAGATAGAAGTCGATGGCGTGGTGAAAGTCTTTGCTGAGTTGCTCCACTGTTTCGCCTTCAAATGTAATGCTGTCGTTGATGCCCAGCACCTTGCCCCAAAAGATATTGTCGCGAGGATCAAACTCAATCTGAGCTTTGTAACCTTGGTATGTCATGATATTTTTCATATTGTCACTCCTGTCGATTGCAGCCAAGCACGGATTTCCTCGACTTGATACCTCTTTGCCTCTTTACCTGGATGAGGTCGATGCGCATGTTTAACTTTGCCATTCAATTGTAGTGCTACGCGAGAACCTTCGCCTTCACGGATTGTTCCACCCAACGCAACAACTAAAGACTCGATGTCGCCAAACTTGATAGAGCCTTGAGTTGGTTTAGCAAAGATGGCCTGCAAGGTCTTGCTGTGCTTTGAATTCATGACAAATGCTATCAACTTTTGATAGCATTTGTCAATCAAAAAAGTATCCCTAGAGCTTGCTTTTCCACTCCGGTAGACAAAGCTGCCATGTGGGCATCAGTCGCGGCGTCTTTTCTATTCCGGCAAGTGTGCTTTTCAAGTTATTCCAACGTATCAGATCAAATGAATCCCGATACAAGTACGCCACCCAGTCCGCCAGTAGCACGGCTGCATAGGAAGCTGCATCGCTAGGATCGCAGGGTGAAAGTCCCGCACTATGCTTGTATCCCATCACCACGGTTGCCGCGTCATAGCCCCAGCGATGCAGTGCAATCGCTGCTGTGCCTGCAATTAATGTCACTTCTTCGGACAAGTTAGCTTCTGCTGCCGAGGCAATCGGATTGAGCGCTGCCGGAAATTCTGAGAAATTAATATTGGCAAACAAGGCTTCTATGTGTGCCGCAAGTTCGGGTGTATTTGCCATGTGCCAGAAATTGAAGACCACGGTTAGTCGTGGCTGGGTAACTTCGGTAACGGCATGATAGGAATCTGGGTGCAGCAGGAAACCAACGGCTTTGTTATATTCAGGATTGACACCGCATACGGCTACACCCTCTGGCGATGAAAATAATTCCAAAACACCGCCATGAGCAGGCAGCCATTGTTTGTTAAGTTGCACGACCAGTCGCGCAATTTCATAACCTAAAAAGGGCCGGTCGCTGTGTAAGCCAATGACCTGTCCGGGCAGCATTCGTTGTGCCGTGATCAGTATTCTATTAACTAATGGCAATCCAGTAATCTCGCGCATCCTGGTGAGTATTTCGGCCTTAAATAGTTCTGGAATTCTCTCAGTAACGTCACAAATAGAGCAGCTGTACAACGCACTGTCGCGGTGCTGCCATGCTATATCTTGCAAAAATAATTGATCAAGCTCAGCGCACTGCGCTACAGAAAATGCGGCATTCACAAAGAAAAATGGAAATGGATGGTCGTGGTGGATGGGTTGTAAAAGCAATGACTGAATTCCCTTATTAATTGTATGAGCCTAATAATGCAGGACAATAATCACGTCAGCATGGGCTCCACATAGCGTGCAACTCTACACTAGCAGCCTCCTTCACTACGCTCTGCTTCGCATAGGACAAGAACCCTACGGGGTGTCGGAGTTGTCTCAACTAGTTGATTATATTTAATATTTTATATAACAAAGAAGCTCTTCGAGGAAAATCAATCAATTACGAATTAGGTAAGACACCCCGCATGGGTTCTTGTCCTATGCGAAGCAGAGCGTAGTGTAGGAGTGTTAGTGTACTTTTAAATTAGCAATGGCGTCAGTTGATTTATTCATTTCTGATAATGGCATCAGCTTTATATGAGCCTCAGACCCCGAATGCAAATCAAGTACAGCCTTCTTTTCAATCTTCCATTTATCCTGCGCGAGCTTTCGCATAAGCTGTTCAGCAATTTGCCGCTGGTTAGTGATGAGTTCGGCCTGTTTTTCAGCCGTGATGCGAGCTTCAATTTCATTTAAACAACGCTGCTCTGCTTCCACTCTGGTTTTGGCAAGGAGGCCCTCACGCATTTTTGCGTCACATTTTTTTTGTTCAAGCTCAAGATAAAATTCTTCATCCCGAACGCGCTCATCAATTAACTTTTGCAAATTTTGTGCTGCGACGCTACGTAGATTTGCCAATTTGCTTGCATAGGTATAAGCATGCATCAAATCTGATTCTGCTTGTGCAGCCTGTGCTTCCGACTCGGCAAGTGATTTTGCCTTACGCAAGGCAAGCACTTCATTTACTTCCCTCTTCTTGGCAGTAGTAACAATTTCTTCTGTTACACGCAACTGCGCTTCCATTATTTCTCTTGCACCAGCCTCCAACACTATTCGTGCATTGTCTGAATCAATCGCTTTTAACTCAACTTCCATACGCATCGAAATTTCAGCAATGGCACAATTCTCTGTTTGCAAACGCTTCTTCGCCAGAACGCTTAAATTCTCCTGTAGTATCAACCTCTTGCTCAAAGCATTAACGGCCTCTTTTTCAATTTTAATCCGTTCTTTCTCCGCAATGAATACCGACTTTTCCAGCGCCAGATTTTGTTCTTCGGCTAAGCATTCTGCAAGCATCAGCCCTACATTTTGTTCTGCCAATTTAATTCTTTGGTTAATTAATTGCAGTTTTTTATCAATTTTTTGTTCCGCTATTTTGTCGGAAATTAAATTTCGTTCCGCCTGCTTTGCATATTCATTTTCTTTTTTCAGCCTTGCATCTGCGGCTTGCTTAGCCAATGCAGAAATTTCCGCCTGGCTACTCGCTGCGGACAATGCCTCTTCTTCAGCATGCAATTGAATTTCAATGCCTCGCGCTGCCAACAGCTCCACTTCGACACGCTTTTGCGCTGCAATTTTCAACTCTCGAACAGATTCAATTCTGCCTTGAGCAATATTTTTAACCTGAGACTCAAGCAGCATCAATTCTTTCTCTTCAAGTTCGGCTTGATGCAGCAAGGTGAGTGCGTCTTGCCGTTGCTGCAACACTCGCTTTGCACCTTCAGCCCGTGCAATTTCTGCAATCAATCTACCCTCAAGCAATGAAAGCGCTTCTTTATCAGTGTCAATTTTATCCTGTATTACATGAGATATTTTTTCCTCCTGTATGGCTCTTTCCTGGGCTAGAGCTGCTGCTTCACGTTCCAGAGTCGCGGTATTAATATGCTGTTCTTGCGCCAGCAACTCCTCATTTCTGCGCTTTTCAAAATCAAATTTTAGTTGATTTTCCGTGTGCAATTTTTGCTTAACTGCCTGCATAAGACTGCTTTCAAGCTGTCTTTTCTCGTTGGCTGCGGCAATTAATTCCTTCTCTAATTCCAATCGTATGTTTACTTCATTTACCAGTTGCCATTCCGCTTTACTAGTTGCCTCAATTGAAGCCAGCAAATTATTTTCCTGACGCAGTTTGCGCTCGGCGATGGCTCGCGCTTGTGCTTCTGCGCGTGCACGAACATGAACTGCCAGTTCGACAGCATTTTCAGCCTCTATACGTCCTCGCGCCTCCTGCATGGCGATAGCTTCAGCGGAAAATTTATCAGTTTGCGAACTGACTAAGCGAATTTTTTTTTGTACTATCATTGTGTGCCTCCATCATGTGCTGTTGCCAGACGTACTGGTACAGCAATAGATTAACAGCACAAATATAGAGTCAAGCCCAAAATAGGGGCGAAAATACAGGCTTATTCCCAGCCAGATAATAGCTATGTTAGCTGAATAGACTGCAATGCCGGTAATATATGCATGAAAAAAGAGCCTTGATCAACAAGGCTCTTGAGCTGTGTTTAAACATGGTCGAATACTTGATTTATTCCCACTCTATCGTCGCCGGTGGTTTGCCGGAAATATCGTAAACCACGCGGTTGATACCGCGCACTTCATTGATAATACGATTGGAGACTTTTCCCAGTAAGGCATAGGGTAATTCTGCCCACTTTGCCGTCATAAAGTCCTCTGTCTGCACCGCACGTAGGGCCACCACCCAATCATAGGTACGACCATCGCCCATCACACCCACTGATTTAACCGGCAGGAATACGGCAAAGGCCTGTGAGGTTTTGGCATACCATCCTGATGCGACCAACTCTTCGATAAAGATTGCATCGGCGCGGCGTAGCAACTCGGCGTATTCATGCTTTACTTCGCCTAAAATTCGCACACCGAGACCGGGGCCGGGAAATGGATGACGGTATACCATGTCGTGCGGCAATCCCAGTGAGACGCCGAGTTCGCGCACTTCGTCTTTGAATAGTTCACGCAAGGGTTCCAGCAATTTTAAATGCAATGTATCAGGCAGGCCGCCTACGTTGTGGTGCGATTTAATCGCGTGGGCTTTATTGTTTTTTGCACCTGCGGACTCGATCACATCTGGGTAGATGGTGCCTTGTGCTAACCATTTTGCATTCGGCAACTTGGCTGATTCGCGTTGAAATACTTCAACGAATTCACGCCCGATTATTTTGCGTTTTTGCTCTGGATCGGTGACTCCCTTGAGGTGCTTCAGGAATTCCGCACTCGCATCTACGTGAATGACTTTTACGCCCAGATTTTTTGCGAAGGTTTCCATCACCTGTTTGCCTTCGTTCAAACGCAGCAAGCCATTGTCAACGAATACACAGGTTAACTGGGTACCGATCGCACGATGCAATAATGCTGCCGCGACCGATGAATCAACCCCGCCTGACAAGCCAAGAATAACTTCTTCCTTGCCCACTTGAGCGCGGATTTTCTCTATTGCCTCGCTGATATAGTCCGGCATGTTCCAGTCTTTTCCACAACCGCATATATCATGTACAAAACGTTGGATTAGCGCTTTTCCCTGATAGGTGTGCGTCACCTCTGGGTGGAATTGCACAGCGTAAAAACGACGTGTTTCATCGGCCATCGCCGCTATCGGTGTCGCCGGATTGCTGGCAATAATCTTGAAGCCGGGAGGCAGTGTTGTCACCTTGTCACCGTGACTCATCCATACATCCAGCAAGCCGTGCCCTTGTTCATTTACGCGATCCTGAATGTCGCGCAGCAATGCCGAGTGTCCCTGTGCGCGAACCTCTGCATAACCGAACTCGCGTACCAGGCCACTTTCTACTGCACCGCCCAGTTGAGTTGCCATGGTCTGCATGCCATAGCAAATCCCCAGTACGGGCACGCCCAGATCAAACACCACTTGCGGCGCTCGTGGCGTGTCGCCTTCAGTAACTGAATTGGGGCCACCCGACAGGATAATGCCCTGTGGATTGAATCCCCGAATAAATGCTTCGTCAACATCGTAAGGATGCAATTCGCAATAGACATTCGCCTCGCGCACCCGGCGAGCAATGAGCTGGGTGTATTGAGAACCGAAATCGAGGATGAGAATTTTTGTATGAGTAGTCATATGAGGTTAGTCATGAGTCGTTAGAGGGTGGTGATGGATTTTTGCAGACCTTTTAGCATCTTGCCAATCTCGTCAGGAATTTGCAGGGGGGGACTAAGGCTATACGCAAAAATAACATGACGAAGTTTTCTACCCCCACCCTAGCCCTCCCCCTGCAAGGAGGAAGGACGTAGCTCCTTCCCCCTTGCAGGGGGAAGGTTGGGATGGGGGTGGAAAGATCATAATGAACATAATCTCGTATTTTGGTCATGTTATTTCTGCGCAAAACCTAACGAATAACATCTATCCACTAATCCACATGATAATTGGGTGCTTCTTTAGTAATCTGTACATCATGAACATGCGATTCACGAATTCCTGCGGAAGTAATTTCTACAAACTCTGCTTTAGCATGGATGTTAGGAATATCTACACAACCCAGATAACCCATGGTCGAACGCAGGCCTCCCATCAGTTGATGTATCACTGCCAAGACGCTGCCCTTGTAAGGTACACGTCCTTCAACACCTTCCGGCACCAGCTTGTCATTGTTGCTTTCATTGTCCTGAAAGTATCGGTCTTTGGAGCCCTGCTGCATTGCACCCAGGCTACCCATACCGCGATAGGACTTGTAGGAACGCCCCTGGAATAATTCAATTTCGCCAGGTGCTTCTTCTGTGCCAGCAAATAAGCCGCCCAGCATCACGACATGCGCTCCGGCAGCTATCGCCTTGGATATATCACCCGAATAACGCACGCCACCGTCAGCAATCAAGGGGATGCCTGTGCCTAGCAATGCCTTGGCCACATTATCAATCGCGGTAATTTGCGGCACACCCACACCTGCCACCATGCGTGTGGTGCAAATCGAGCCTGGGCCTATACCCACTTTCACCCCATCCGCGCCGTGGTCGAGCAAGGCTAGCGCAGCACTTGCAGTGGCAATATTGCCGCCGATAACATCCACATTGGGGAAGTTTTTCTTGACCCATTTCACGCGATCCAGCACACCCTGTGAATGTCCATGCGCCGTGTCCACCACAATAACGTCTACGCCAGCTTCTACCAGTAATGTTACACGCTCTTCAGTACCCTCGCCCACACCTACTGCGGCACCTGCGCGCAAACGACCCAGATCATCCTTGCAAGCATTGGGATGCTCGCTCGACTTTAGAATATCCTTCACTGTAATCAGGCCGCGCAATTCAAAAGCATCATTAACAACTAATACGCGTTCAATTCTATGTTCATGCATCAAGGCACGCGCCTCATCACGGCTGGCGTTTTCCTTGACGGTAATTAGCTTGTCGCGTGGCGTCATGATGTTGCGCACCGGCAGATCGAGGCGGATTTCAAAACGCAGATCACGGTTGGTGACAATACCCACAACCTTGTTGCCCTCTATCACAGGCAGACCAGAAATTTTGTGTAGCCGAGTCAGATTAAGCACATCTCGAACAGTCATGTCAGGTGTAACTGTGATGGGATCTTTGACCACACCACTCTCGAAACGTTTGACCTTGTAAACCTGCTGTGCCTGTGCTTTGGCCGACATATTTTTATGAATAATGCCAATACCACCCTCTTGTGCTAACGCAATGGCTAGACGTGATTCGGTTACTGTGTCCATTGCGGCCGACAGTAGTGGAATATTCAGGGTGATGTTGCGGGTGAGTTGGGTACGCAGACTGACGTCGCGTGGCAGTACGGAAGAATGTGCTGGGAGCAGCAAGACATCGTCAAAGGTAAGTGCTTTTTGGATAATACGCATGAAAACCATCCTCGACAAAGCGTGCATTATACGCAAGCATGGACTATGGGTACATGTGACTTATTGAAATACCTTATTAAGGCACCTCTAAAAATCCAGATTTCATCCCACCTGCTGCGTTGCGGAAAAAATTTCTTGCTAACATATCAATCATATGCGGCGCTGCGAAATTTTTCCCGCGCCTTACATTTGGGCGAACTCTGAATCTTTAGAGATGCCCTTACGAGATTTAGGATTTTCTACCCATTACATAGATCAGAGATTCGGCAAAGACTTCACACCAGCTTAATTCATTACCCTTCAGTGCCATGATTAATTTATTGACTTCGCTAGGCGGCCACTTGGGATTAAACGCGACCAATGTTTCCTCAGAATAGTGTTCCAACAAGGGCAGCAACTTGTCTCCTATCTTATTGATTTCGCTTAGCATGAGTGCCAAATCCTTGTCAGAATCAAGCTCTGCTGTCAGGTCACCATATATATTTGGATTGTTTTTGACATACTCGACAAAACGGCTAAGCAAGTAAAAAAACTCGTTTTTATTTGTCTCATTCACTGCATCGCCCAACATGAATGGGCTAACGTTCAACTCAAGCCAATAATAATTAAGCTTAGGATTATAAAATTTAGACACATCGATATAGCCGTTGCGTGCACGTGCTCGTTGAATGCAGTCATCCAGGATTAATTTATCCGAGCTGCGTGTGGCAAGATCCTTGACCATTAATGCCTCGGGTCTAACCAGAAACATATCGGGCAGATCCTCGTATATCTTGCCCGTATGATTATTTGAACGGTAATATGTATTGAATAGATTCAAAACAATCTCTTGATTTTTATCAGGATTCAAGTAATTCTGAGCGGCAGTAATGACTTCTGTTTGGGACATATTATTTCATGAGAAACTACTAGATCAATTCGACTTAATGATTAAACTGCATTAAACAAATATTTTACATGATGAGCGTATGCATTTCAGATAATTTAGCCTTTTTGTAGCATTTATAGGACACCTCTAAAAATTCAAAATTCTAAGAGAGACAAGGCGCGATAAATTTTTTGAGCGCAGCATATGTATGATATGTAAGCGATAAAAATTTCTGAGCAACGCAGTATCTCGACGAAGTTTGAATTTTTAGAGGTGCCCTATACTGAATTCGGCGGCCTATTGTCGTTCATGCGCAGTGCCTCTTCAATATCCACTGAAACAATCTTGGATACGCCGCGCTCCTGCATGGTCACACCGATCAATTGCTGAGCTAATTCCATGGTGATTTTATTGTGGCTGATAAACACGAATTGCGTGTTTATCGCCATTCTCTTGATCAGCTTACATAGCCGTTCGGTATTGGTGTCATCCAGCGGTGCATCCACTTCGTCCAGCAGGCAGAATGGTGCAGGATTAAGCTTGAATAAGGAAAATATCAATGCAATTGCGGTGAGCGCCTTTTCTCCGCCTGACAATAAATGAATGGAGGCATTTTTCTTGCCGGGGGGATGCGCCATCACTTGTACGCCGCTATCCAAGATTTCTTCACCGGTCAATATCAGGCGCGCATCACCGCCGCCAAACAGTATCGGAAATAATTCAGCTAAATTAAGATTCACCGCATCGTAGGTGGCCATCAGCAAATCACGCGACTCTTTGTCGATGCGGCGTATTGCCTCTTCTAGGGTAGACATCGCATCGTTCAAATCCTTAGCCTGTGCATCTAGGTAATTTTTACGTTCCTGCGCTCCCTGTAATTCTTCCAACGCAGCAAGGTTAACCGCGCCAAGCACGGTGATATCACCACTGATACGGTTTAATTCGGTCTGCAAGCCACTCTGCTTGGCTCCTTCAAGGTAGGGCAACAGGGTTTCTTCATCCACTCCCTGCAATTGCTCGACCCATTGCTCAAATTGCAGACGGGCTTCCTGTTCCTTCAAGGTCAGCTCTCCCACTTTTTCACGTAAGGGATGCAATTTCTGTTCGCATGACATGCGCTCTTGTTCAAGCTTGTTCAAGGTAAGGGATGCATGTTCCAGCACGTTGCGTGCCTCTGCCAAGGCCTGTTCGCGTTGTTGCTTTTGCTGTAGTGAAGCCTGCAATTGTTGCTGTGCATTACTATCGCTCAGTTGTGCCAACTCTGTGCGAGCGTGCAGCAGCGTTTCATCGAGTTGAGCCAGTGTTACATTTCCATGTTGCAGGTTGCGTTCAAGATCGATAATTTTTTCAGCACAGGTCTTGGCGAAAAAGCGTGCTTCTTGTAGTTCATGCTGCGCTTTTTGCACCCGCTCACGATGTAGGCGCAAACTGGATTCTTGCTCTATTGATTGTTGACGCAGCTGTTCTACCTGAATTTGTTGCGCCTCCAGACTTTCACCCAGAATTTCCATGCGTTCGCTTATATCTTCCTGCTGCCCTTTCTCGGTGGCCGATTGATCGAGCAACTCTTGCAGCTCATGGGCAATCTGCAAACCACGCTCATGGCTGCGTTCCTGGGTCTGAGTTAATTTCAGGATTTGCAATTGCGCACTGTGTTGTTGTTGCTGCAATGAACCAACAACAGCACGCAACGGTGCGATACGACTTTCAACATTGTAATAAGCATCTTCGGCTTGTTTTGCCTGAAGCTTGTCTTGCTCCAACTTTGTAGCCAGTTGTAATGTTTGTTGCTGTAATAGTTCGATCTCGCGCTGACGTGCCAAAACGCCATGAACCTGACTATCTGGCGCATGAAACAGCACGCTATGTGCACCGATTAAATGTCCTTGTGGTGTCACCAGCCAAGCACCCGCAGGCAATTTGTCACGCTGGCTCAGAGCAAGGGACACATCCATTACTGCATAGACACCCGCGAGCCAGTCATCCAGCACAGCTGCTGCTTGTGCATCCTGGCATTGCACATATTTTGCAAGTGGAATAAATCCATCATGGTTTACTTTTGCCGTGACGCTAGCACCATCCGCTGCAAACACGGCCAGTTTGGCTGGTGGTGCATCGCTCCATTGTGCAGTGTCGTCCAGATGTGTAACCGCCACGGCATTCAGCCGCTCGCGCAATACGGCTTCAAGCGCATTTTCCCAGCCTGCATCAATGCGGATTGATTGCCACAGACGTGGAACACTATCCAGTTGGTGTTTGGCCAGCCAGGATTTTAAATTTTTATCTTGGTCTATTTGCCGTTGCAACTGTTCGAGTGCATGCAAGCGCGCCTCGACCTGTGCCAGCTGCCGTCCCGACTCTTGCACCGCAGCTTGACTGCTACGCCGAACATCATTTGCTGCGGGCAATTGTTCCTGCAAGCCAGCTAACTGCTGCTCTTGCTCACTGTGCTCTGCGGCCAATTCTGCCAATTGCTGCTGCGACAGCTGCAAAGAATCGGTATCAGCCTGTGGCAAGTTGCTTTGCTCCTGCTGCAACCGTGATTGGCGACCTTCAAGTTGCTGCAAGTTACGTTGAATGTGTACCAGCTGAGTTTCAGCAAGTTGCAATTGCTGCTGCAACTGTAGATGTTCGCGTTGTGCCGTGTTATAGCTTGCTTGCGCAGCACGTGCAATTTCTTCGACTTGAGGTAGCTGCTCAGCTTCTATCTCGGCCTGTCCTTCACGTTCTGCAACGCGCAAGCCGGATTCCTGCTGTTCTTCCTGCCAATGTGTGAGCAAGCCCTGTGTACCTTGCAATTGGCTACGCTGCACCTCGATCTGCCGTTCAGAATTGCCGATCTGCTGTTCTAAACGATTGCGTTGTTCACTCAAGAAAGACAGCTGTTGCTCCAGTCTTGACACTTCCGCATTCACAGCATATAGCTCGCCTTGTTTGCTGTGTAGTGTATCGGCCAATACATAATGCTCGCTGCGGGAACTTTCCAGTTGGCTTTCAACTTCACGCAAGCGGGATGTTTCTGACTCTAATTCATTCTTAGTTTTTTCTACAGACTGCGCAAAACGCGCTCTGCGTGCCGCTGCATCCTGTTTGTTCAACAGCCACAGCAAGCGCTGGGTGGTGTCGTGCCTGGCCTGCAACTCACGGTAACGCTTGGCCACTTCTGCCTGTTCACTTAGATGCGTCAACTGCTTATCCAGCTCATGCAAAATATCGGCTACACGCAACAAATTCTCGCGTGTATCGCCGATACGCAATTCCGTTTCACGACGGCGATCGCGGTATTTCGACACACCCGCAGCCTCTTCCAGAAACACCCGCAACTCTTCTGGCTTGGCCTCGATAATGCGCGAAATCATGCCTTGCTCGATAATGGCATAGGCGCGCGCGCCCAAACCGGTGCCAAGGAAAATATCCGTGACATCCTTGCGTCGCACATGCTGATTATTAATGTAATAACTGGATTCGCCGTCGCGTTTCAACACCCGCTTGATGGCAATTTCGGCGTAGCTCGACCATTGCCCCATCGCCTTGCCGAGGCTGTTGTCAAACACCAGCTCGACACTGGCACGCGACACCGGTTTACGGTTACCCGAACCATTGAATATAACGTCCTGCATGGATTCGCCGCGTAGTGCAGAGGCTTTGGACTCACCCAAAACCCAGCGCATGGCATCAATCACGTTTGATTTACCACAACCATTGGGGCCGACAATACCCACTATCTGACCGGGCACGGCGATATGAGTGGGATCAACGAAGGACTTGAAACCGGCGAGATTGATATGGGATAAGCGCAATTTGACCTATAGGGCGATATAATACTTAGACATTCTAACCGACACTCAGCACATTTCAAAATGACGACTCAACCCAACAAGCACCTGGAAACCTTTCCCAATCCGACGCCAGGCCGCGACTACCATATCCACATGGAAATACCGGAATTCACCTGCCTTTGCCCCAAAACCGGACAGCCGGATTTTGCCACCCTGATTCTGGATTACATCCCCGATGCTGCCTGTGTCGAACTTAAAAGCCTCAAACTCTACATGTGGTCGTTTCGCGATGAAGGGCATTTTCACGAAGACATGACTAACCGCATACTCGACGATCTAGTGGCTGTCACCCAGCCGCGCTTTATGCGTCTCACAGCCAAGTTTTACGTTCGTGGTGGCATCTTCACCAACGTCATCGCCGAACACCGCAAGGCAGGTTGGGAGCCGCAGCCACGGGTAGAGCTGGCGTCTTTTGCTTCACAGTCAAACACGCGAGGTTAACAGCCTCCTACACTACGCCCTGCTCCGCCCCTTGGGTTTAGATGTTGAATGTATCTTATTTGTATAACAATATGATTATATTGAATATTTATGCATGCCAAGTGGGTTTAAATAGGTTTTAAAATCAATAATTTGCAGTCACGTCTAGCTGGCTGCTGCGGAAATAACGATTTTAATGGGCGTAAACAAACTTGATATGTGAAAAAAATAAAACGATGCTGCCCCCTTTAGATGCTTTTGTGGCGTATTAACGGCAGAAAAAATCCGCAACAAATTAATCGAATTAAGTTAATATTAAGCTCTATATTTAGGTCTTAATTGGAGGGTGTCATGGAACAGCTTTATGCCTACACATCGGTAAGCATCAGCGAATTAAAGAAAAATCCTTCCGCCATCATTCAGAATGCGGAAGGGTTCGCGGTGGCCGTGCTTAACCATAACCGCCCTGCGGCGTATCTAGTACCGGTCGCGGCATTCGAGGCAATGATGGATCTGTTGGACGACCAAGTTTTGGCGCGTCTAGTGAAGGAGCGGCAAGCCGAAAAAACGGTCAAGGTTACGCTGGATGAGCTATAAGCTCGAATTCAAGACCTCCGCCCTAAAGGAATGGCAGAAACTCGATCCTCATCTGCGCGAACAGTTCAAAAAGAAACTGCTAGAGCGACTGGCGCAGCCCCGCGTCGAGTCGGCACGGCTAAGCGCTATGCCGGATTGCTACAAAATAAAATTGCGTGCAGCCGGTTATCGGCTGGTGTATCAGGTGGTTGACAAAACCATCACCGTCATCGTCGTGGCAGTGGGCAAACGAGAAGACAGCGCGATTTATCTGGCGGCAGCCAAACGTATTAAAAAATGATAGAAACTAAAGGGTGCTGTATCGCGTTTAATTACAAACCCCACCCACATGCTGACCCTTTAGATATTCCTCCAACCTTATCACCTGCTGATATAATCAAACATGCAAACCATTAAAGGTATAGAAACCCTACTTGATTTGAACGGCAATATCGTTCAGCAAGAGCGTGGTTATTGGATAGAAATTCACGTATGGCGCGTTGAGTCTACCATCGTGATACCGCACGGTATCCGGTATGCTTTAACGTTACATGAGCGAGATGGCAATCGAATCATGGGCTACGACAACGCCCATGCTGTAAAACCATCTGGCAAATACAAATACGCTGGGCAAATTTTACCCTATGACCATAAGCATAGACATATCACCGATAAAGGCGTCACTTATGAATTCAAGGATGCATACCAACTGCTTAGTGATTTCTTTGCAGACGTGGACCGAATATTGAAGGAGACAGGGAAATGAAAAGCATCATGATTGGCATCATGACACAAGACAAAATCCGTGAGCGCATCTACGCAATTGCAAGGGGCGAATACAAGCCTAAGCCTAGCGAACCTAAAGTCTGGTTCACTTCGATGAAATCCTTGGCTGAAGTATTGAGTGATGACAATCGCGCATTGCTCCACGTTATTAAGGATGGCCAGCCGGAATCGATTACATCGCTAGCCAAAATGACAGGACGCACGCCCGGCAACCTTTCTCGAACGCTCAAAACCATGTCGAACTATGGCATTGTTGAAATGAAACGCGAGAACAACCATGTACGACCAATTGCCATGGCGACCGACTTCCATATTGTCACAGCCTAGTATTATCCGAAGCCGGGATTCGCCTTTTCTCATTGCAGAAGGACAAAATTAATGAAAGCCCCAGTTTCGCATTTAAAAGATTCCACGCTACAAAAAGCTCCACAAGCATTGTTGCGTGCGGCTGAGAATGCACGAAAACTTGCCGAGCAAACAGGCACAAAGTTTGTTGTACGCCGATCA
>JBCKTV010000035.1:0-15187 GCA_038925365.1 Gallionellaceae bacterium | reverse complement strand
AACCGGAAGTAGCGACATTCGACGCTCGACTACAAGTCACCCATGCAATATTTTAGATGATAGGCTCAACACTCAACAACAGGAAAAACTGGTAGCACGAGCACTCTCTTGGAAGACGAATTGCCAAGGGAAGGTTAAGTGCTGCGGGGTGGGTAATAACACCTTCTGTCTGCTAGGCATCGCTGCTTGAGGTATCATGCTTGCCGTTTGTGAAAATATACTTATCCATGTTTAATAAATTCATTATGTTGCTCTTGACCGCCTCGCTGCTTGCATTGGGCGGCTGTTCGTTTTTTCTGCCTTATAAAATGGAAATCCGACAAGGTAATTACGTTACGCCGGAAATGCGCAAAAAAATCAAAGTGGGTATGTCACGGCAGCAGGCGCTGGGTGCTCTCGGATCACCGTTGGTTACAGATGTGTTTCACGCCAACCGCTGGGATTATATTTATAGCTTTGAAGCAGAGCGCAAGCTAGTTGAGCAGAGGCGTCTCACGCTGTATTTCGATGGGGACTTAGTCAAAAGTATTGATGACAGCCAGTCAGAGGGTAATGCAGTTGTAGCACCGGCTGGCAAATAATCCCCCAATCAATGATTCGAATTAGCCAGGAAATATTATGAGCAAAATTAAAGTTGTTATAGCCGGTTGCACAGGCCGTATGGGGAAGGCTTTGCTGGAAGGTGTATTTCAATCTGATGATTTGGTGCTGCATGCAGCACTTGATCATCAGAGAAGTACACAGTTAGGCCGGGATGCAGGAGAGCTGGTGGGCAGTGCATGCGGTGTAAAAATCAGCGCGGATTTTGCATCTGCACTGAAAGGTGCTGATGTGCTGATCGACTTTACCAGACCCGAGGGGACGCTGGATCACATAGCCGTGTGTCAGAAACTGGGCGTGAATATTGTCATTGGCACCACTGGCTTCACTGCGCAACAAAAAGCGCAACTAGGTGCGGCAGCGCAGCACATCGGCGTGGTTTTTGCGCCCAACATGAGCGTGGGTGTGAATCTGGTTTTCAAGCTGCTGGAAATGGCGTCCAAAGTGCTGTCGCATGGTTACGACATCGAAATCGTCGAAGCGCATCATCGCCACAAGGTGGATGCGCCTTCC
The DNA here is from genome assembly GCA_038925365.1 of Gallionellaceae bacterium. GTDB lineage: Bacteria > Pseudomonadota > Gammaproteobacteria > Burkholderiales > Gallionellaceae > 39-52-133. The sequence continues at coordinate 14,074 of JBCKTV010000035.1, read as the reverse complement.
GGTACTGCATTAGGTATGGGTGAAGTGATTGCCAAAACGCTGGGGCGTGATCTGGAGAAATGTGCAGTGTATGGCCGTGAAGGTGTGACGGGTGAGCGCGATCCCTCCACTATCGGTTTTGCCACTGTGCGCGGCGGCGATATTGTGGGTGACCACACGGTCATGTTTGCCGGTATCGGTGAGCGTATAGAAATCACTCACAAGGCCAGCAGTCGTGCCACCTTTGCGCTGGGTGCCTTGCGCGCTGCGCGCTTTTTGAAGATCAATAAAGCCGGCATGTACGATATGCAGGATGTGTTGAGTTTGAAGTAAATAAATTGTTGATTAGCAACACCACACGCTTTGAACAAGTAATCAAGTTGCAGCATGATTTAATAAAGGAATGCGAAAATGACTAATACAGTAGAAGTTAAGCAGGACTGGAGCTGGGTAGCTCGTTTCGTTGCGGTGATCGTGGTCTCGTTGATACTTGCAGAGGCTATCGGCAGTATGGAGTTGTTTGACAAAACTTTTGTGATTCCGGGTAAGCTCAGTGCTGCTCATCTAGTACATTTCCTCGGTTACAGTACTGCACTGGGTGCGTTGTGGATGCTAGGCAGGCAGGCGACGACGGTGTTGCAACAACAAGGCGGACGCTGGACTTTTATGCAGCATTTGATTCTACCGGTAGTCAGTTTGATTGTCGTTTCCTCGTCGAACTCTGTTGCCTTGTTGGTCTTGAAGCCGATGATGAATGCATCGCTGCATAATCTCTACAATTGGGTATATATTGTGGCTATTCTCGGCTGTGCAGTCTGGGTGATAAAAGCTGTGCTTGGGCAGTCTGCTTCATTGACTGCTTCATTTAACTCGGTAACCGATAGCATTGATGCTTTGGGGAAAGTAAAGATGTGTTTAAGCTGTGGTACCAGCAATGATGGCACGGCCAAATTTTGTAAGGAGTGTAGTAAGAAATTGGTCGATATAGCCTAACAGTCTCCTACACTACGCTCTGCTTCGCATAGAACGAAAACCTCTGTGGGGTGTTTGACTAAGACGGGGCGTTAACGCAAGTAGTTGATTATATTGAATATTTTTTTAGCGGCGTTCTTTCTTCATTGCATGTGCAGTTTCGAGTTTGGCTTCGCGCTCTTTTTCAGTTGCCCGCTTATCATGTTCCTTCTTGCCTTTGGCCAAGCCGATATTCAGTTTGACCAGGCTGCCCTTGAAATGCATATCGAGCGGCATGATGGTATACCCAGCGCGCTGAACCTTAATGATCAGTTTTTCTATTTCGCGGGCATGCAACAAAAGTTTGCGGGTACGTGTTGCATCGGGATGGACGTGAGTAGAGGCAGATAGCAAGGGGCTGATGTGCGAGCCGAATAAATGCAGCGCTCCATCGCGTATGGTGATGTAAGCTTCCCTGAGTTGCACTCGCCCAGCACGGATGGATTTTATTTCCCAGCCTTCCAGCATAATGCCGGCTTCGAAGCGCTCTTCAATGTAGTACTCGTGAAATGCTTTTTTGTTTTGAACGATGCTCATAGTGTGAGTATTTTAACAGTTTTGTTTGTTGCGTATTTTCGTTTATGCCTGATTATCAGTGCAGAAATAATAAATTTATGGCTTTAGTCGAAAAATCAGTTTTACTTCCATTTAGTGCCGAGCAGATGTTTGTGCTGGTGGATAACGTCGCTGAATATCCTCAATTTTTACCTTGGTGTGGTGGCACCAGTGTCACCGTGCTGGATGAAGACAAAATACAGGCAACGGTTCATATTAATTATCACCATGTCAAACAAAGTTTTACCACTGAGAATGTACGTGTGGTAGCAAAGCGTATCGATATGAAATTGATTAAAGGCCCATTTAAGATGCTTGAGGGAAGCTGGCATTTTATCGCTTTAACGCCATCTGCCTGTAAAATAGAATTCCGTTTGAATTACGAGTTTTCCAATAAGTTGTTGGAAACAATAGTGGGGCCGGTGTTTCATTACATTGCGCACACTTTTGTCGAAGCGTTTGTCAAGCGTGCGGAACTGGTTTACGTGCAGAATAAATAACATTATTAAAAATAAATTTTCCAGAAAATGATGGATCAAAACATTGACAATACGATCAAGGTTGAAGTGCTCTATGCTTTAGCGCATGAGCAGACTTTGCTGGTAGTAGAGGTGCCACAAGGGTCGACGCTGGATGATGCGGTGCTTCGCTCCGGCATACTAGGAAAATATCCTGAAATTGATTTGAGCATCAATAAAGTCGGTATTTTCGGTAAGTTGAGCAAGTTGGATACAGTGCTGCGCGAGAAAGACCGGGTTGAAATTTATCGTCCTCTTATTGCTGATCCCAAAGAAGTTCGAAAGCGTCTTGCGGAAGAAGGAAAAGTGATGAAGAAGGGTGGAGGCGAACTTTAATGCTGGATTACGATTTACATTGTCATTCCAATATATCAGATGGCCTGCTGCCGCCAGCCGAACTGGTTGCGAGGGCAGCCGGTCGCGGCGTAAAGGTGATGGCGCTGACCGATCACGATGATACCGGTGGTCTGGCCGAAGCCGCCCGCGTAGCAAAACTGCACGACATAGAATTTATTAACGGGGTGGAAATCTCGGTCAGTTGGCGCAACCATACGCTGCATATAGTTGGTTTGAATATTGATCCAGGCAATGTATCTTTGCAGGCGGGTTTGCATAGTGTGCGTGTAGGGCGCGGCATGCGTGCAAAGATAATGGCCGAATCTTTGGCGCGTTCGGGTATCGGTGGCGTGCTGGAAGGTGCATATAAATATGCGGCTAATCCAGAAATTATTGGCCGTACTCATTTTGCGCGTTTTTTGGTAGAAACCGGCCATGCCAAGGATGTGCGCAGCGTGTTTAAAAAATTTCTGGTCAAAGGTAAACCCGGTTATGTGCCGCATCAATGGGCTGCTTTGCCTGATGCGATCAATTGGATAACCGGCAGTGGCGGCATTGCTGTTATAGCCCATCCAGGTCGCTACACTTCGGGGCGCAAGCCGATGGGACGCAAGACCTTGCGCGAATTGCTGGCCGAGTTTGTGGAGTTGGGCGGACGCGGCATCGAGGTGGTGACGGGTAGCCATACGCCGGAGCAATATGCTGAATTTGCGCGCTATGCGACTGAATTTAGTTTGTTGTCTTCATGTGGATCGGACTTCCACGGTCCCGGTGAAAGCTATCGGGATCTGGGGCGTTTGCCTGATTTACCGTTGGAGTGCAGGCCGATTTGGCAGGCATGGGAAACGCCGCAGCAACATGCCTGATCGCTAATTGTTATTCTCACTAAATGCTGCATTCAAATATTTTCTGATTCAACTATGTCACAATTTTTTCATATTCATTCAGACAACCCGCAACCAAGGTTGATTAAACAAGCGGCAGAGTTGGTGCGCAAGGGTTCAGTGATTGTTTATCCTACAGATTCGGGTTATGCACTCGGCTGTCATCTGGGGGACAAGGATGCGGTTATGCGTATCCGCAAGATACGCGGTGTGGATGATAAACATCATATGACACTGGTGTGCCGCGATCTGTCCGAAATTTCACATTACGCGCGAGTGGACAACGTGCAGTTTAGGTTGATGAAGAGCAATACCCCGGGGAGCTATACCTTTATTCTGAATGCAACAAAAGAAGTGCCCAAGCGTTTACAGCACCCCAAGCGCAGCACGATAGGTCTGCGTATTCCGGACCATCCTGTCGCACTTGCGCTGCTGGAAGAGTTGGGCGAACCGTTGCTGAGTTCTAGCCTGATACTGCCCGGTGAAGAAATGGCAATGCACGATGCGGAGGAGATTCGTGAGATGCTGGGTCAGCAGGTCGATCTGGTGATTGATGGCGGCCCGGTAGGACTGGAGCCAACCACAGTGATGGATCTAACGGGGTCTGTGCCGGTATTGATCAGGCGCGGCAAGGGCGACACCAAACCATTTTCAATTGAAGATTAATTTATGATTAATATAGATCAGTTTATTCAAACCGCATCGCTTGCAGCAATTCCTGTATTGTTTGCAATAACACTGCATGAAGCTGCGCATGGTTACGTGGCGCGTTATTTTGGTGATATGACGGCCTATCAACAGGGTCGCATCAGTCTTAATCCGATGCGTCATATTGAGTTGTTCGGTACAATTTTATTGCCACTGATGACGTTGTTAGTAAGCCCCATTTTGTTTGGTTGGGCGAAACCGGTGCCGGTTAATTTTAACGCTTTGCGCAATCCCAAGAAGGATATGTTGTGGGTAGCTCTAGCAGGCCCAGCGTCGAATTTATTCATGGCTTTTGGCTGGGCATTGATTGCCAAAATTGCAATGGCATTTCCAGAAAATTATTATGCGGTGCCGTTGGTGGAGATGGCTAAGATCGGCATCACTATCAACGTCGTTTTGATGGTGCTCAATTTATTGCCGCTGCCGCCACTGGATGGTGGCCGTATAGCGATCAGTATGTTGCCGCATCGCCTAGCTTATAAATTGGCAAAAATTGAGCCTTATGGTATGTTTATATTGATATTTTTGGCGATTACGTCAGTATTGTTTTTGATACTAAAACCATTTATGGATGTTGTATTTTTTATAATCAGAATTATTTTTGGACTCTAGAATAGAACTATGTTTGCTGATCGAGTGTTATCTGGAATGCGCCCCACGGGCAGTTTGCACCTTGGGCATTATCACGGTGTATTGAAAAATTGGGTGGAGATGCAGAACGAATATGAGTGTCTGTTTTTTGTAGCCGACTGGCACGCGCTCACCACCCATTATGACAATCCGAAAATGATCGCGCAGAGCACCTGGGATATGGTGATCGACTGGCTGGCCGCAGGGGTTGATCCCGCACGCGCCACGCTGTTTATTCAATCTAGAGTGCCGGAACATGCTGAGCTGCATTTGCTGCTGTCGATGATAACCCCCCTAGGCTGGCTGGAGCGCGTGCCTACCTACAAAGACCAGCAGGAAAAGCTCAGCGAAAAAGATTTAAGCACCTACGGATTTTTGGGTTACCCCTTGCTGCAAAGTGCGGATATCCTGATTTACCGAGCTACGCAAGTACCGGTAGGCGCTGACCAGGTGCCGCACATTGAATTTACCCGCGAGATCGCACGCCGCTTTAATCATCTGTACGGGCGCGAAGCAGGATTTGAAGAAAAAGCGCAAGCTGCAGTAAAAAAACTCGGCAGCAAAAAAGCCAAGCTATATGAAGAACTGCGCACCCGCTATCAAGAGCAAGGGGATGATGAAGCGCTGCAATCTGCCCAGTCACTGCTAGACGAACAGCAAAGTCTGAGTCTGGGCGACCGCGAACGTCTGTTTGGTTATCTCGAAGGTGGCGGAAAAATAATCCTGGCCGAGCCGCAGGCGATGTTAACTGCTGCATCAAAGATGCCGGGACTGGACGGTCAGAAAATGTCCAAGTCTTACAACAACACCATCACGCTGCGCGAAGATCAGGCGAGTGTCAGCAAGAAAATTCGCACCATGCCAACAGACCCTGCCCGTATTCGTCGCACTGATCCGGGCGATCCAGATAAATGTCCGGTGTGGCAATTGCATCAGATTTATTCCAGTGAAGATACTCGGCAGTGGGTGCAAAAAGGTTGCCGTAGCGCGGGCATAGGTTGTATTGAATGCAAACAGCCGGTAATAGATGCAGTATTGATCGAGCAGAACCCGATGCGTGAACGCGCCCAGCAGTATCTTGACGACCCCACGCTGGTGCGTAACATTATTGCGGATGGCTGTGAGAAGGCGCGCAAGCTGGCGAGTGAAACGATGCGAGATGTCAGAGAAGCGATGGGATTGGATTATAGTTAAAAAACATTTAGCCACAGAGAACACAAAGAAAGCCAGATGAATTCTCTGTGTTCTCTGCGGCAAGGTTTTTTTGTAGGTTCACTTGTTACGACTTAATAATTATATTCAATATAATCAATATAATCAATATGTTATATTAATTCAACCATGAGCGACGCAGTGACACAACACGCCATACCGGAAGTAAAGCTTGCACTGGCGCATATCCATGGCGAACCCATGCTGGAGATGCCCAAGGATTTGTACATTCCACCGGATGCGCTTGAATTGGTGCTGGAAACATTTCAAGGGCCGCTTGATCTGCTGCTGTATCTGATACGCAAGCATAATCTGGATGTGCTAGATATTCCGATGGCCCAGCTTACCCGGCAATATATGGATTACATAGAGCTGATGAGCCAGGGACGTCTGGAACTGGCGGCTGAATATCTGTTGATGGCAGCGGTGTTGATCGAGATCAAATCGCGCATGTTGTTGCCGCGCCTATCTAAAGCCAGCGAAGAAGATGGAGAGGATCCGCGCGTTGAGTTGATGCGCCGATTGCTGGAATATGAGCAGATGAAACTCGCAGCACAAAAACTGAACGAGCTGCCGCAAGCAGGCCGCGATTTTGAACTGGTTCAAGTGTTGATTGAAAACACGGTGATTGAGCGATTGCCCAATATCTGCGTGGATGATTTACGCCTAGCTTGGCTCGGCCTTCTGACACGTGCCAAGCTGTATACCCATCATAAAGTGCGCCGCGATGGGGTGTCGGTGCGTGAACAGATGACACGTTTGATTCGGCAGTTGCGTCATGGCGAGTTTGAAGCATTTGAAAACCTGTTTGACGTAAGTGGCGGCATTCCACAACTGGTAGTAACATTTATAGCAATCTTGGAATTGGCCAAGGAGACGCTGGTCGAAATCACCCAAACCGAAACGCTGGGAAAAATCTATGTCAGAACAAGTAACCGTGTCAACGCAGATTGATGTTGCGCAAGACTCTGCGCCTGTAAAAAATGAATTGGAAATAATGCAAGTTGCTGTGCCAGACATAGCACCGGCACTGCTGAAAAATATTCTTGAAGCCGCACTGATGACTACACAAGAACCGATATCCCTGGCTGAATTAAAAAAACTGGCCGATGTTGCACAGGGCAGTAATCTGGTTGAAGAGTTGCTGGAACAGTTAGCACAACAATACAGCACTAGCGGCATTGAGTTGACCCAGGTTGCCAGCGGTTGGCGCTTCCGTGCACGTCCCGAGATGCAGCAATATCTTAATCGCCTAAATCCGCAAAAACAGCCGCGTTATTCGCGTGCAGTGATGGAAACGCTGGCGATTATCGCCTACCGTCAGCCGGTTACTCGCGGCGATATTGAAGACATACGCGGTGTCACGGTTGCTTCGCCTATTCTTAAAACACTGGAAGCACGCAACTGGATAGAAGTAATCGGCACTCGCGATGTACCGGGGAAGCCCGAATTGTTTGCAACCACCCAACAATTGCTGGACGATCTTAATTTGCGCTCCTTGCACGAGCTGCCTGAACTGGAAGAAATGGGTAGCTTGCTGGAACAGGGTACGCCAGAGGGTCCCAACACTTGATTCACTTCAAACATGATGGGCACAGATTCGTTGTTCCCAAGTGCGTTGATTCATACTCTTCGTCCGTTTGTTGAAGAGGTAAGCAATGAAACATATTACTTCGAAAGAAAATCCGTTTTACAAGGAGCTGAGCAAACTCGCTAGCTCAGCACGACAACGAGACAAAGCAGGGCAAACCCTACTCGATGGCGCGCATTTGCTGGCAGCCTATCTCGAAAGCGGACAACAGCCACTGCACATTATTGTCACCGATGCTGCACAACATGACCCCGAAATAAAATCCCTGTTACAAAAATTAGCTGACGTGCCTGTCACTCAACTCGACGATGGCTTGTTCGCTGGTCTCTCGGAGCTTAAATCGCTAACTGGTGTGATTGCACAGATCGCATTACCGCAAGCTGAAAATCATATTCAGGATAGTCAGTTTTGTCTGTTACTAGAAAATATCCAGGATCCGGGTAATCTAGGTTCTATGCTGCGTTCAGCGGCAGCGGCAGGCTGCGATGCGGTGTTCATGTCCAAGGACTGTGCAGATGTTTGGTCTCCCAAAGTGCTGCGTGCGGCGATGGGCGGGCACTTTGTACTGAAGCTGTATGAAAAAGCAGATTTGCTCAGTGTAGCCAGTCAGTTTCCGGGAAAAATATTTGCTGCGGCATTGTCTGACGGTTCCAGTTTGTACGACAGTATGCTGACAGGAAAGATAGCATTTGTTATTGGCAATGAAGGTGCTGGCATTACGCAAGCCTTGCTTGCTAAGGCCAACTCCGTCACTATCCCGATGCTAGGAAAAGTCGAGTCTTTAAATGCGGCAGCTGCCGCTGCAATTTGTTTGTTTGAAGCAGTAAGACAGCGCGTTGTATTGAACTAATAAAAGAGTGCTACGAGCACCGAAAGACTTTCAGGAGGCAACATGAGCAACCCTTACACGGTACATCTTATTACCTGGCACGATGGCGAACCATTGTTGCGTGCCATCCGCGAAAAAGTATTCATGCAGGAGCAGAAAGTTTCAGCCGAACTGGAGTGGGATGGCAAGGATGATCAGTGTCATCATGCACTGGCGCTCACCACCAATGGCGAGGCGATAGGCTGTGGCCGTATTACACAAGACGGTCATATTGGAAGGGTAGCCGTGCTTCCTGAATGGCGCATGAAACACATAGGTACTGCGATACTGGAATTGCTGGTCGATTATGCCCGCACACAAAGCTACCCACAGGTCGAGCTAAATGCCCAGGTACAGGCGCTCCTAGTTTACAAAAAATTCGGATTCGAAGCAGAAGGTGAAGAGTTTCTGGATGCCAATATTCCGCACCTCAAGATGACTTTGCAACTTAAAACTAGATAAGAGCCAACGCCGAATGTCCCAACTAGAACACATCCAAGCCATCGAAAAACGCCTATGGAGTGCCGCTGATAATCTTCGCGCCAACTCCAACTATGCCAGCAACGAATATTTTCTGCCTGTCATGGGACTGGTTTTTTTACGCCATGCCTATAGCCGTTACCTAACCGTTAAACAAAAGATCGAGCCTAATCTTCCTAGTCGTGGCGGCAAAACGCGCGCGCTGAGCAAGGAAGATTTTTCTCAGCAAAGCGCCATCTACTTACGACCCAAGGCGCAGTTTGATTATCTTGTGTCCCTGCCGGATAGCGAAGACCGTGCCCGCGCCATCATAGAGGCGATGGAATCTATTGAGGCAGATTACGAAAATCTGCGCGGCGTGTTGCCCAAGGGCGAATTTCAGGAACTGGACAATCAGGTGCTCGGCCAGCTGCTGCGCACGCTCAATCCTGAAGAGTTGAAGAAAGTTTCCGGCGATGTGTTTGGCCGAATTTATGAATATTTTCTGACCCAGTTCGCAGGACAAGGTGCTCATGATGGCGGCGAGTTCTTCACCCCCATCTCGCTGGTCTCGCTCATCGCCCATGTCATCGATCCTGTGCGCGGCACCGTGCTAGACCCGGCCTGCGGCTCCGGCGGCATGTTTGTGCAGAGTGCGCGCATTGTTGAAGATCACGGCGACAGCCCCACGGAAAAGCTCACCTTTCGCGGCCTGGAGAAAAACGCCACCACCATCCGCCTGGCAAAGATGAACCTTGCGGTGCACGGTTTGGAAGGCGACATCCAGAAGGCCATCACCTACTACGACGACCCGCACGAGCTGGTAGGTCGCGCCGACTACGTGATGGCCAATCCGCCTTTCAACGTGGACGAGATCGACGCCGACAAAATCAAGAGCGACCCGCGCCTGCCCTTCGGCCTGCCTAGCGTGAATAAAGCTGGCAAGGTGGGTAACGGCAACTACGTCTGGATCAGCTACTTCTACAGCTACCTGAGCGACAAGGGCCGCGCCGGATTCGTCATGTCCTCTCAGGCATCCAGTGCCGGTGGCGGCGAGGCGAAAGTGGGCAAAAACTGGTGGAAACCGGAGACGTGGACGCCATGATCGCCATCCGCTCCAACTTCTTCTACACCCGCACTGTGCCGTGTGAGCTATGGTTTTTGAATCGCAACAAACCTAAGGCACACAAAGACAAGGTGCTGATGATCGATGCGCGAAATGTCTATCGCAAGGTCACGCGCAAAATCTACGATTTTTCCCCCGAACAACAGCAAAACCTGCAAGCCATCGTCTGGTTGTACAGAGGTGAAGCTGAAAAATATTTGGAACTGGTTTCGCAATACCTCGGCAATGTTGCGGAGGCAGCAGTAGCCTGTTTTGAATGGAAAGATGAAGCTGGGCAGACTGCGCAACCATTGCCGGAATATTCCGAATCGCTGAAGGCTCTAGCAAAAACATTGATGCCATTTCTGAACAGCCAACCTAAAACCGGCTCTCATACAGAAGTGCAGAAGGAGCTGACCAAGGAGGCCGAACTGTTCGATCAGGACGTTGAACAATTCCGCAAGAGTGCGCATCAGGCCGTCAAGCAATGGGAAGCCGCGCCAGAAAGCAATGCAGCATTGCTCAAGCTCACCAAAGAGTTCGAGCCACTGGCCGAGGCCAGCCGCGACCTGATCAAACAGACCGATCTCATCTACAAGCTCGCCACCCGCCTGATCGACACCTGCGAAAAAGAATGCAATGCCAAAGACAGCGACGCATGGGTAAGCCGCGACATCATCCGCGCCCGCAAGGCTGCCGACGAGGCGCGCCAATTCGCCGTCGAACAACTCAAGCAAGTGCGCTACTTCTGGAAGCAGGCCCACTGGCTCACCGAGCGCTTCCCCGAGGCCAAACTGTGCGACGTGCAAGGGCTGGTCAAACTGGTGGACATTAAGGAGATCGAAGCCAACGACTGGAGCCTCACCCCAGGCCGCTACGTAGGTGTCGCTCCTGAGGAAATGGACGAAGACTTCGACTTCGAGGAAAGCATGCGCGAAATTCATGTCGAGCTGGAAGACCTCAACGCCGAGGCCATCACGCTGGCCGCGACGATAAAAAGAAATTTTGAGGAGTTGGGGGTATGAGTTGGACGCCGCAAAGGTTGGATCAACTTGGATATCTGTCTCGTGGGCGATCTCGGCACCGACCTCGGGATGCCGCACACCTCTATGGTGGTGCATACCCATTTATTCAGACCGGCGATGTAAAGCACGCAGGTCTATACATAAATGAATATAAACAAACACTTAGCAATGAAGGCCTTCAGCAAAGCAAACTTTGGCCTGCAGGAACGCTTTGTATCACGATTGCAGCTAACATCGCAGATACCGCAATACTCGGGTTGGATGCTTGCTTTCCAGATAGCGTGATAGGCTTCATTTCCGACGAGAAGAAAGCAGATACTCGGTTTGTGAAATATCTATTTGACGCGACAATTAAACGACATGTTAAGCAATTCTCACAAGGCGCGGCGCAAGACAACCTAAGCCAAGAAAAATTGCTTTCACTCGAATTTCTTGTTCCAAGTGTGAGTGAGCAGAAGAGAATTGCCAACATCCTCTCAACGTACGACAACCTGATCGAAAACAACCAGCGGCGGATACAGTTGCTGGAACAGGCCGCACGGCTGCTCTACAAGGAATGGTTCGTCCATCTCCGCTTCCCCGGCCACGAACACGTTAAAATCACAGCCGGCGTGCCGGAGGGGTGGGAGAAAAAGCAGGTCAAAGATGTTCTTGAAAAAGTGAGTCGGCCCACAAAAATTCAGAAGGCAGATTATCTTGAGGCTGGCCTCATTCCTTGCGTAGATCAGTCGCGAGAATTCATTGGCGGTTATACCGATGATGAAGAGGCGACTGTTGATATTGGAAAACCAGTAATCGTTTTTGGCGACCATACACGCATACTGAAATTTGTTAGCTTCCCATTTGCTTGCGGGGCAGACGGAACGCAGCTGATTGTCTCAAATGATGAAATGATGTCTCAGGAATTCCTTTTCTTTGCGTTGGCAGCGATTGATCTGACCAATTATTTCTACGCCAGACACTTCAAGTTTCTAAAAGACCAATATATCCTGAGGTCAACAAACATGCTGTTGACACAGTTTACGGATGTTGTGCGACCAATAATGATTCAAATAAATACACTTAGGGCATATAACGAACGCTTATCAAAAGCTCGCGACCTGCTCCTGCCGCGCCTGATGAACGGGGAAATTGCGGCATGAGGATATCTCGCCTTCTACCTATCAGCCTGTCTGGCTTAAGGCAAACCCACTGATTAACAAAGAAGAAATAGTGTCCTTATGAGTAAAATATTCAATATAATCAACATGTTATGTTAAATTGCATATCTAAGTCCGGCAGGCTGCTAGAACAACAGCTCGGCTGGAAGTCGATGTATGCCTACAACAACGAGAGCTTCGGGCAGGTCAGTTTGTCAATCCGTGGCACAGCAGGAAGGCGATATGAATGAGATCATAATTTTCGATGCCGAGTCGCAGCAGGTCGAGGTGCGGCTGGAGGGCGAAACGCTATGGCTGACCCAGAAACAGATGGGGGAACTATTCGGCACTACCCCCGAAAACGTATTAATGCACCTGAAAAATATATTCCAGGACAAGGAGTTGGATGAGGCGGCAACTGCTAAGGATTACTTAGTAGTTCGACAGGAGGGAGCTAGGCAGGTCAGTCGTCAGCTCAAGCACTACAACCTGGATGCCATTATCTCGGTCGGCTACCGGGTGAATTCCAGTCAGGCGACTCGCTTTCGCCAGTGGTCTACGCGAGTGCTGCGGGCGCACTTGACTCAAGGTTACAGCCTCAACGAATACCGCCTGGCCCAGCAGGGGCTGACGGAGCTGGAGCAGGCGGTGGATCTGTTGGGCAAGACGCTGACCCGGCAGGAGTTGGTGACCGACATCGGCCGGGAAGTGGTCGGCCTGATTCTCGGCTATGCTAGAACTTGGCGTTTGCTGCTGGATTACGACGAAGGCAAGCTCAGTGTGCCTGCTGGCGCTCAACCGGCACGCGGTGTCTTGCGCTTTGAAGAGGCGCGCCGGGCGTTGGATGCTCTGGCTAGGGAGCTGCGCCAGCGCGGCGAGGCCAGCGATCTATTCGCCCGCGACCGGGGCGACGGGTTAGCGGCTATCCTTGGCAATATCGAGCAGAGCATGTTTGGCGACTCACTGTACAAAACCCGAGAGGAACGCGCCGCGCATCTGCTGTATTTCGTGATCAAGAACCATCCGTTCTCGGATGGTAATAAACGCTCTGGGGCGTTTTTGTTTTTGCTGTATCTGCGCCAGGAGGGCATGCGCCTGACCCTGGATGCAAACGGTATCACGGCACTGACGCTTTTGATCGCAGAGAGCGACCCAAAGGCCAAGGATTTGATGGTGCGGCTGGTGATGAATTTGTTGGTGGGTATATGAGGTTCGAATCCAGCCCTTTGAACGACGAAGAAATCGAGCTGCTTGACCAGCTCTTGCTCGACCGCGTCGATGAAGAAGCCGGCACAGAAGGCAAGGACGAGGGCGTGCTGAATATTTCGGAGCTGGATGGCTTCTTCGCCGCTATAGTCAGCGGGCCGGTGATGATCCCTCCCTCGCGCTGGTTGCCTGCGGTGTGGGGTGATTTTGAGCCGGAGTGGGAGCGCGCAGAAGATTTCGAGGCTGCCGTTTCGTTGATGATTCGGCATATGAACGGTATCTCCGTTTCGTTGATGGAGCAGCCGGATAACTTCCAGGCGCTGTTCTTGGAGAACACTGTGAAGGGTAAGGTTTACACCATTGTCGATGAGTGGTGCGAAGGCTATGTGCGGGGCGTGGAGCTGGTAGCAGATTTATGGAGCACGGGGGGCCTGAAAATGGACATTCTGCTCATGCCCATTCTGGCGTTTACAAGTGTGACGGACTGGCGGGGACACGAGTTGTCTTCGGATGTAGAAGTTGACAATATCCAAAATGCGATTACACCCAATGTGCGCGAGATCCATGCTTACTGGCTGGCGCGTCGCGAGGATTTTGCGTCTTCTTCATTAACGGCTCGCCGTTCCCAGCCTAGTGTTGGGCGCAACGATCCCTGCCCTTGCGGCAGTGGTAAGAAATTCAAGAAATGTTGTTTGCACTGATTCCAATTCCAACACAAACGACAATAATTCTGTAGGGCGCATCCCAAGCAACAAATCCCCCCTAACCCCCCTTTTTCAAAGTGGGGAACCAGACAGGCCTTTAAAAGAGAGGGTTCCCCACTTTGACAGAGGCCGGGTCGAGCGTAG
>JBCKTV010000034.1:0-15808 GCA_038925365.1 Gallionellaceae bacterium | reverse complement strand
TGATGAAAGGTACACCTACTTGGCGTGCCAGCAGGATGTGCTCACGTGTCTGAGGCATAGGGCCGTCAGCAGCGGAGACGACCAATATGGCGCCGTCCATTTGGGCCGCACCGGTGATCATGTTTTTGATGTAGTCGGCATGGCCTGGGCAGTCAACGTGTGCGTAGTGACGCTTGTCTGTTTCGTATTCTACGTGGGCGGTGTTGATGGTAATGCCGCGCGCCTTTTCTTCTGGTGCCGCGTCAATTTGGTCGTAAGCTTTGGCTTCGCCGCCAAATTTCTTCGCCAATACTGTCGTGATCGCTGCGGTTAACGTGGTCTTGCCATGGTCTACGTGTCCTATGGTGCCTACGTTTACGTGCGGTTTCGTACGTTCAAACTTTACTTTTGCCATTTTAGTTCTCCAATTTTTTTAGGTTATTTCCCAGATTTTATAATTTATTTCTTAGACATTATCGCTTCAGCCACATTCCTAGGGGCTTCGGAGTAATGCTTAAATTCCATGGTGTAGGTCGCACGTCCCTGTGTCGCTGAACGCAACGCAGTAGAATAACCGAACATCTCTGCCAATGGCACTTCGGCCTTCACAATTTTGCCACCACCAACCATATCATCCATACCTTGAACCATACCGCGGCGTGAAGACAAATCTCCCATCACCGTACCTGTATAATCTTCAGGCGTTTCTACTTCTACCGACATCATCGGCTCAAGCAGTACCGGGCTGGCCTTGCGCATACCATCCTTGAAACCTATCGAAGCCGCCATTTTAAAGGCGTTTTCGTTTGAGTCTACGTCGTGATAGGAACCATCAAACAAGGTAACTTTTACGTCAACCACTGGGAACCCGGCCAACACGCCATTTGGCAAGGTATCTTCAAGACCCTTTTTGACCGCAGGAATAAATTCACGCGGCACGCTACCACCTTTGATCGCGTCAATAAACTCAAAACCCTTACCAGTCTCATTCGGCTCTATCTTCAACCAAACATGACCAAACTGACCACGTCCGCCTGACTGCTTGACAAACTTGCCCTCAACCTCAACCGACTTGCGGATCGCTTCACGATATGCCACTTGAGGCGCACCTACGTTAGCTTCAACACCAAATTCGCGCTTCATGCGTTCAACTAGAATTTCAAGGTGCAACTCACCCATACCGGAAATAATTGTCTGACCAGACTCTTGATCCGTTTTTACACGGAACGAAGGATCTTCTTTCGCCAAACGATTCAGCGCCATGCCCATTTTTTCCTGATCTTGCTTGGTTTTAGGCTCAACTGCAACGTGAATAACTGGCTCAGGGAATATCATGCGCTCCAAGGTAATAACTTTTGCCGGATCACACAATGTCTCACCAGTAGTCGCCTCTTTCAAACCAACAGCAGCAGCAATATCACCGGCAAAAACTTCTTTAATTTCTTCGCGTTCGTTTGCATGCATCAGCAAAATACGACCAATACGTTCTTTTTTATCTTTTATCGGGTTATAAACAAAATCACCCGCCTTCAGAGTGCCAGAATAAACACGGAAGAAAATCAACTGACCGACAAATGGATCCGTCATAATTTTGAAAGCCAGCGCAGTGAATGGCTCATCATCATTCGCCTTACGCTCACCTATCGTACCGTCAGCCAACTCACCTTTGACTGGCGGAATATCTATAGGAGAAGGCAAATAATCAACGACCGCGTCCAACATTGCCTGAACACCTTTATTTTTAAAGGCTGACCCACACAGCATAGGAATAATTTCGGTGGCAATGGTACGGATACGCAAACATTGCTTGATATCGGCTTCTGACAATTCACCGTCCTCGAGATATTTATTCATCATCTCTTCGGTGGCTTCTGCGGCGCTCTCTACCATCTGAGCACGGAAATCCTGAGCTGTCTTAAGTAGATCAGCTGGTATTTCGCGCAATTCGAACTTCATACCCTGAGTAGAATCATCCCAGTAAATCGCCTTCATACGAACCAGGTCAACCACACCCTCGAACTTCTCCTCTGCGCCAATCGGTATTTGAATCGGCACCACATTGGCACGCAGACGAGTTTTCATCTGCTCAACAACTTTAAAGAAGTTAGCCCCTGAACGATCCATCTTGTTCACAAAAGCGATACGTGGAACCTTGTATTTATTTGCCTGACGCCAAACCGTTTCAGACTGAGGCTGCACACCACCCACAGCGCAATAAAGCATACACATGCCATCGAGCACACGCATTGAACGCTCTACTTCAATAGTAAAGTCGACGTGACCCGGGGTATCAATAATGTTAATACGATGCTCAGGATAATTCTTATCCATACCCTTCCAGTAACACGTGGTAGCTGCCGAGGTGATGGTAATGCCACGCTCTTGCTCTTGCTCCATCCAGTCCATAACAGCTGCGCCATCATGTACTTCGCCGATTTTATGCGACACACCCGTATAGAATAAAACACGTTCTGTAGTGGTGGTTTTACCCGCATCAATGTGCGCACTGATGCCGATATTACGATAGAGTTCAATTGGTGTTTTGCGTGCCACGGTAGCTACCTAACTTTCTTTACTTTTTAGTTTACGTCTAAATACTTAGAAGCGGAAATGCGAGAATGCTTTATTTGCCTCTGCCATACGATGAACTTCTTCACGTTTTTTAACCGCACCGCCACGTCCTTCTGAAGCATCAATCAACTCACCTGCCAAGCGCATACCCATGGATTTCTCGCCACGCTTGCGCGCAAAATCCTTCAACCAACGCATAGCCAAGGCCATACGACGTGATGGGCGCACTTCCACTGGAACCTGGTAGTTAGCACCACCGACACGGCGGCTCTTGACCTCAACCTGAGGCTTGATGTTAGTCAATGCCTGATTGAAAATCTCGATTGGATCCTTGCCGCTTTTCTTGGATACCTGCTCCAACGCGCCATAAAGAATACGCTCGGCAACCGATTTCTTACCCGATGTCATCAGTACATTTACGAACTTGGACAAATCCTGATTGCCGAACTTTGGATCCGGCAGAATCTCGCGTTTGGCTACTACTCTACGTCTTGGCATATCTAAACCTCAATTTATCTTGCTAATTCAAAAAATACAGTCGCGACCACTCAGGTCAGCGCCTGCCAATTACGCCTTTTTAGGACGCTTCGTACCATATTTAGAACGAGACTGCTTACGATCTTTAACGCCCGCAGTATCTAGACTACCGCGCACCATGTGGTAACGCACACCCGGCAAGTCTTTTACACGACCACCACGCAACAACACTACCGAGTGCTCCTGCAGATTATGGCCTTCACCACCAATGTATGAGATCACCTCAAAGCCATTGGTCAAGCGCACCTTGGCAACTTTACGCAAAGCTGAGTTGGGTTTTTTTGGAGTCGTCGTATAAACGCGAGTACACACTCCGCGCTTTTGTGGACTACCCTCAAGCGCAGGCACTTTGCTTTTTTTGACTTCTACAGCACGAGGGCTACGCACTAACTGGTTAATCGTTGGCATTATATGGTTCCTAAAAACTCTATTTAATCAATATATAGCAAAATATAAACCGCCACAGCACGAAGGATACATCGCACTATGACGGCGAAAATGACCGCGCATTCTAGTTAAGAACACACGATCTGTCAAGCAAGCTAGGCGTTTTCCTGTGTCTCTGTGTTTGTTGGCAATTCGCTAAACCCAGCAGTTTGCGCCATATCTATACCCAAACGCTGTTTGCGGCGTGCAGTATGGAAAGCAAGCCCTGTACCTGCGGGTATCAGACGACCCACGATGACGTTTTCCTTCAGTCCACGCAGATCATCCCGTTTACCCATAATTGCAGCTTCGGTCAGAACACGGGTGGTTTCCTGGAAGGAAGCGGCCGATATGAATGAGTCCGTTGAAAGCGAAGCCTTGGTAATACCCAGCAACATAAAGTGGAAAGTAGCAGGCTGCTTGCCTTCTGCCTCAACACGTTCATTTTCAATCAGCAGGTCAGCACGCTCAACCTGCTCTTTTGGTATGAACTTGGTATCGCCAGCATCACTAATTTGCACACGTCTCAGCATTTGACGAACAATAACTTCAATGTGCTTGTCATTGATCTTTACACCTTGCAAACGGTAAACGTCTTGCACTTCATCAGTGATGTAGCGGGCCAAGGCTTCAATGCCCAGCAAACGCAGGATATCGTGCGGATCAGCCGGGCCGTCAACTATCATTTCACCCTGTGTCACCAACTGGCCATCATGTACCAAAACATGCTTGTCTTTGGTAATTAGGAATTCATGAACTTGTCCTTCACCATCGGTAATGACCAGACGTTGCTTGCCTTTGGTTTCCTTACCGAACGAAGCTGTTCCGGTTACATCCGCTAACATACCCGCATCTTTGGGTGAACGCGCTTCAAACAATTCAGCAACACGCGGGAGACCACCGGTAATATCTCTAGTTTTAAAACTCTCAAGTGGGATACGCGCAAGTACTTCACCTACGCCTACATTTTGTCCATCTTCTACGGTAATAATACTGCCAACCTGGAACGTAACCGAGATTGAGATATCAGTGCCTGCAATCTTGATTTCATTGCCACTCTCATCCAACAAACGCACCAGAGGACGAATGCCTTTGGTTTGCGTGGTGCTGCGCTTGGGGTCGATTACCACCAGACTGGAGAGACCGGTTACATCGTCTATCTGCCTAGAAACTGTTACACCTTCTTCCACGCTTTCAAAACGTGCACGACCGGCATACTCAGTGATAACAGGACGTGTATGCGGATCCCACGTAGCTAGCACATCACCTGCACGCACAGCAGCACCTTCACGCGCTGTCAATGTTGCGCCGTACGGTACCTTATGACGCTCGCGTTCACGGCCATGATCATCCGTCACCATTACCTCGCCACTGCGTGCCACAACGACCTGCACACCCTTGGCCGTTGTTACCGTGCGCATATTGTCGCTGTATTTTAACAAACCATTGGACTTGCCCTCTACCTGGCTTGCCACGATGGTACGCGATGCTGCTCCACCGATATGGAAGGTACGCATCGTCAACTGAGTACCCGGCTCACCGATAGACTGTGCCGCAATCACACCAACTGCTTCACCCACAGTAATCATGCCGCCACGACCCAGGTCACGGCCATAACATTTTGCGCACAGACCAAAGCGCGTCTCGCAAGTAAGCGGAGTACGTACACGTACTTCATCAATACCGAGCGATTCAATCAGATCCACCATGTCTTCATCAAGCAGGGTATCTGGCTCGAAGAGTGTCTCGCTGGATTCCGGATTAACAATAACGGTACTAGTAACGCGGCCAAGAATACGCTCACGCAGGGCCTCAATCACTTCACCGCCTTCTACCAAAGCCTTCATCGAGCGACCCAATGCAGTACCGCAATCTTCCTCGATAACAACCAGATCCTGTGTCACGTCCACCAGGCGGCGAGTCAAATATCCAGAGTTAGCCGTCTTCAGCGCGGTGTCAGCCAAACCTTTACGTGCACCGTGGGTGGAAATAAAGTACTGCAAGGTATTTAGACCTTCGCGGAAGTTCGCAGTGATCGGCGTTTCAATAATCGAACCGTCGGGTTTTGCCATCAAGCCGCGCATACCTGACAATTGACGAATCTGGGCGGCTGAACCGCGCGCACCAGAATCAGCCATCATGTAGATGGAGTTAAATGACTCCTGCATCTCTACTTTGCCATTTTTGTCGGTGCGTGCTTGACCAGTTGCATGCTCAATAATCGGCTCGCTTCCAAGCTGATCCATCATGGCCTTGGCCACAACGTCACCGGTACGGCCCCAGATATCCACCACCTTGTTGTAGCGCTCGCCTTGAGTCACCAGACCGGAGGTGTACTGTATATCAATTTCGTGAACCTCTTTCTCGGCTGCGGCAATCAGTTCATTTTTCTGTTTGGGCACCAGCATGTCGTCCACGCAAATTGAAATGCCAGCGCGGGTTGCAAAGGTAAATCCGGTGCTCATCAACTTGTCAGCCATGATGACCGTGTCACGCAAACCGCAACGACGGAAACTGGTATTGATTAGCCGAGATATTTCTTTTTTCTTCAGCGTTTTATTCACCACGCTAAATGGTAAACCAAGCGGGAGAATTTCAGACAAAATAGCACGGCCAATCGTGGTTTCATAGCGCGTGCGCTTTACTTGACGTACACCATTCTCATCAATATGCGCTTCATTGATGCGGATCATGACTTTCGCCTGCAAATCCACCTGCTTGGCGTGATAAGCGCGCAGTGCTTCTGACACATCTGCAAACATGGAACCTTCACCCTGTGCACCGGCCTTTTCGCGTGTCATGTAATACAAGCCCAACACGATGTCCTGCGATGGAACAATAATTGGCTCGCCGTTGGCTGGTGACAACACATTGTTTGAAGCCAACAACAGAGTGCGGCATTCCATCTGCGCTTCCAGCGACAATGGCACGTGCACCGCCATCTGGTCACCGTCGAAGTCGGCGTTGAATGCGGTACATACCAGCGGATGCAACTGAATTGCCTTGCCTTCAATCAGCATAGGCTCAAATGCCTGGATACCCAGACGGTGCAATGTTGGTGCGCGGTTCAGCATCACCGGATGTTCGCGAATAACTTCTTCCAGAATATCCCAGACTATCGGCTCTTCGGCCTCTACCATGCGCTTACCTGCTTTGATAGTGGTAGCCAGTCCCATCTTTTCCAGACGCTCGAAGATGAATGGCTTGAATAATTCCAACGCCATTTTCTTCGGCAAACCGCATTGATGCAGCTTGAGTTGCGGTCCAACCACAATTACAGAACGGCCTGAATAGTCGACACGTTTACCCAGCAAGTTTTGACGGAAACGACCGCCTTTACCCTTGATCATATCAGCCAACGATTTGAGCGGACGCTTGTTAGCACCTGTCATAGCCTTGCCGCGACGTCCGTTATCAAGCAACGAGTCAACGGATTCTTGCAGCATGCGCTTTTCGTTACGCACGATAATTTCCGGCGCTTTCAACTCTAACAAACGCTTCAAACGGTTATTACGGTTAATCACACGACGATACAAATCGTTCAAATCGGATGTGGCAAAACGACCACCATCCAACGGCACCAACGGACGAAGCTCTGGGGGTAATACCGGCAACACTTCCAACACCATCCATTCAGGCTTGATGCCTGACTTAACAAATGCTTCCAAAATTTTCAGACGCTTGGCGTACTTCTTGATTTTGGTTTCAGAGCTGGTTGCTTCAAGCTCTGCACGTATCGTGAGAACTTCAGCAGGCACATCCAGCGCACGCAGCAAAGCTCGCACACCTTCTGCCCCCATTACAGCTGAAAATTCATCACCGTACTCTTCTAGCTTGGCTAGATAGTCATCTTCGGATAACAGTTGCCCACGGTTAAGTGGCGTCATGCCTGGTTCGGTGACCACGTATGCCTCAAAATACAACACGCGTTCAATGTCGCGCAATGTCATATCCAACACCATACCAAGGCGGGAAGGCAAGCTCTTGAGGAACCAGATATGCGCAACTGGGGATGCCAGCTCGATGTGACCCATGCGTTCGCGACGCACTTTGGACAGCGTCACTTCTACGCCGCACTTCTCGCAAATTACGCCACGATGTTTCAGGCGCTTGTACTTACCGCACAAACATTCGTAATCCTTGATAGGGCCGAAAATTTTGGCGCAAAACAAGCCATCACGCTCCGGCTTGAATGTTCTGTAGTTAATGGTTTCCGGCTTTTTAACTTCGCCGTAGGACCATGAACGAATTTTTTCAGGAGAAGCCAGACCGATTTTAATCGAGTCAAACTCTTCTTTTTGCGTTACCTGCTTAAATAAATCCAGCAATGCTTTCATTTGTAACTCCTCGTTAACCTTGCGCCCAAACGCTTGAACTTTGTCCGTATAACTCTAAGCTATGTCATTGCTAACCGCAGACACCAACAGCAGAAACCGGTTTTCACCTTAAAATCAAAAACTTATAGAAAGTAGAGAAGTTAATAACTTCAATAAAATCAAAGACTTACGATTTTGCGGCATTAATAATGACACAGCCTACTTTTAGTTACGTACCAAATCGATATCAATACACAAGGATCTTATCTCCTTGGTTAACACGTTGAACGACTCAGGCATGCCGGCATCGATCTTGTGATCGCCCTTGACAATGCTTTCATACACCTTAGTGCGGCCATTCACGTCGTCGGACTTGACGGTCAGCATCTCCTGCAATGTATAGGCGGCACCGTAAGCTTCCAGCGCCCAGACTTCCATCTCACCGAAACGCTGGCCACCAAACTGCGCTTTACCTCCCAATGGCTGCTGGGTAACCAGGCTGTATGGCCCAGTTGAACGGGCATGCATCTTGTCGTCCACCAAATGGTGCAGTTTCAATACATGCATATAGCCAACCGTAATCGGACGATCAAATTCTTCACCGGTACGGCCATCTTGCAGCTTCATCTGTCCTGAACGCGGCAGATCGGCCAATTCCAGCATGGCTTTAATCTCATCTTCGCTAGCCCCATCGAAAACTGGCGTAGCGAATGGCACACCTGCTTTCAAGTTGCGGCATAATTCAACAACCTCATCATCACTAAAGGATGCGATCTCAGCGGCTTGATCACCATTGTAAATTTTGCCGAGGAATTTGCGAATATCAGCAACCTTGGCTTCCGATTCAAGCATCTTGTTGATTTTTTGTCCAAGTCCTTTAGCCGCCCAACCCAGATGCACTTCCAATACCTGACCGATATTCATACGCGAAGGTACGCCCAGCGGATTCAGTACAATATCAATCGGTGTGCCATTTGCCATACATGGCATGTCTTCCACCGGCACAATGATCGATACCACACCCTTATTACCGTGACGGCCCGCCATCTTGTCACCAGGTTGCAAGCGACGTTTAACCGCCACATACACCTTGACCATTTTCTGTACCCCGGCTTGCAGCTCGTCACCCTGGGTCAGCTTGCGCTTCTTTAAGTCAAATGCAGCATCAAACTCAACGCGCTTCTGCGCTAGACCATCCTTGACCTGCTCTAATTGTGTCGCCTCTGCATCGTCGCTCAAACGAATATCGAACCACTGGTGATGCTCAAGACCCGCAAGGTAGTCCTTGCTCAACTTTGTACCCTTGGCCAGTTTCTGCGGTCCGCCATTTACAATCTTGCCTATCAGCATTTTCTGCAAACGAATGAACACGTCAACTTCAACAATACGCATCTGGTCTGCGAGGTCTTTCTTGTAGCGGCCCAACTCATCATCAACAATCTGCTGAGCACGCGCGTCACGTTGCAAACCTTCACGCGTAAATACTTGCACATCGATAACCGTACCGGAGATACCTGACTGAACGCGCAAACTGGTGTCTTTAACGTCGGATGCTTTCTCACCAAAAATTGCACGCAGCAATTTTTCTTCTGGTGTCAGCTGTGTTTCACCTTTAGGCGTAACCTTGCCAACCAGAACATCACCAACCGACACTTCTGCACCAACGTGCACGATACCGCATTCATCCAATCGGGCCATCTGACCTTCGGACAAATTGGGAATGTCGCGGGTAATTTCCTCAGAACCCAGCTTGGTGTCACGGGCCACTACAGTCAACTCTTCAATATGAATTGAGGTAAACCTATCCTCAGACACAACTCGCTCCGAAATCAAAATAGAGTCTTCGTAGTTATAGCCATTCCATGGCATAAACGCGACCAGCATATTTTGTCCGAGAGCCAACTCGCCCATATCGGTAGAAGCACCGTCGGCAACCACGTCGCCACGTGCAATCACGTCACCCATTTTGACCAGGGGGCGCTGATTGATATTGGTATTCTGGTTTGACCTTGTGTATTTGGTCAGATTGTATATATCGACACCAACTTCACCGTGCGTTGTTTCATCGTCATTCACCCGCACTACAATACGGCCTGAATCAACATAATCTACACGACCACCGCGCCATGCCTGCACAGCAGTGCCAGAGTCTATCGCCACAGTGCGCTCGATACCAGTACCGACCAAAGCTTTTTCTGCGCGCAGGCAAGGTACTGCCTGACGTTGCATGTTTGCACCCATCAATGCACGGTTCGCGTCATCATGCTCAAGGAATGGAATCAGAGAAGCCGCTACCGATACAACCTGCGAAGTGGACACGTCCATATATTCGATATTGTCCGGTATCGCCAGGACGAATTCGTTATGCTGACGTGATGACACGATGTCATTGGTAAATTTACCCTTGCTATCAAGCTCGGCATTCGCCTGAGCGATTGTAAAGTTACCTTCTTCAATCGCGGACAGATAATCGACATCCAGGGTCGCACGACCCTTGACTACACGGCGATAAGGCGTTTCAATAAAACCATAACTATTGGTACGCGCATACAGTGACAAGGAGTTGATCAAGCCAATGTTTGGACCTTCAGGTGTCTCGATCGGGCATACACGACCATAGTGCGTTGGATGCACGTCGCGAACTTCAAAACCTGCGCGTTCACGAGTCAATCCACCAGGTCCCAGTGCTGAAATACGACGCTTGTGCGTTACTTCTGACAAGGGGTTGGTTTGGTCCATAAACTGCGACAATTGGCTGGAGCCAAAAAATTCTTTGACGGCAGCAGAAATCGGTTTCGCATTGATCAAATCATGGGGCATCAAATTGTCTGCTTCAGCCTGACCCAAACGCTCTTTAACTGCACGTTCAACACGCGCCAGACCGGTACGGAATTGGTTTTCTGCCAGCTCGCCTACTGCACGAATGCGACGATTACCTAGGTGATCAATATCATCGATTTCACCGCGACCATTGCGCAACTCAACCAGAATCTTGATGACAGCAATGATGTCTTCGTTGGACAGTGTCACAGCGCCTGTCAGTTCTTCGCGACCTACACGACGGTTAAACTTCATCCGGCCAACAACTGACAAGTCATAACGCTCTTCGGAAAAGAACAAGCCATTAAACAAACCTTCAACTGCATCTTCAGTTGGTGGCTCACCAGGACGCATCATGCGGTAAATCGCAACCCGTGCTGTCCACAAATCCGTGGTTTCATCAAGACGCAAGGTGTTTGAAATAAATCCGCCCTGATCCAGATCGTTGATATACAGCGTATGGAACTTTGTTACACCCACTTCGTGTAATTTTGCCAGCAATGTTTCTGTGATTTCATCATTCGCATTGGCGATAATTTCGCCGCTGTCTTTATCCACAATATTTTCTGCCAGCACCCGACCCATGAGGAAGTCTTCAGCAACAGCCAACTTATTTATGCCGTCTTCGCTAATTTCACGAACATGGCGCGCAGTAATACGCTTGTCCATGGCCACAATTACTTTGCCTGCCTTGTTCAAGATATCGAAGCGTGCAACCTCACCGCGCAAACGCTCGGGCACAACCTCGAATTGCATTCCCTTCTTGCTTATATGAAAGGTATCAAAGTCAAAGAAAGATGCCAAAATTTGTTCGTCAGTAAAACCAATAGACTTCAGCAAAATTGTCACGGGCAACTTGCGACGACGATCTATACGGAAATATACATAATCCTTTGCATCGAACTCGAAGTCCAGCCATGAGCCACGGTAAGGAATCACGCGGGCTGAAAACAACAGCTTGCCGGAAGAGTGGGTTTTGCCGCGATCATGCTCAAAGAAAACACCAGGTGAGCGATGCAACTGGGACACAATTACACGTTCGGTACCGTTAATAACGAAAGAACCGGTATGTGTCATCAGGGGTATTTCACCCATATACACTTCCTGCTCTTTTACTTCCTTAACAGTCGGCTTGGATGCTTCCTTGTCCAGAAGAGTCAAGCGCACTCTTGCACGCAGTGGTGATGCATAAGTCAATCCACGCTGCTTGCACTCCTTGACATCAAAAGGTGGCACGCCCAGCACATAGCTGACGTAATCAAGGCGCGCAAATTTATTATGACTTTCAATTGGAAAGATTGAATTAAAAGCTGCCTGCAAGCCTTGATTTTGGCGCTGCGCAGGATCAATACCCGCTTGCAGAAACGCGCTGTACGACTCCAATTGAGTTGACAGCAAATAAGGTACCGGCAATGCAGCGATCCGTTTGGCAAAACTTTTTCGGATACGTTTTTTTTCAGTAAAAGAATAACTCATTGATATCTCCGTGACCGAATGAAAAAGACAAAGGATAAAAAGCGCATTTCACGCCCTTTATCCATTAACTTCTTAAGCTAAAACCGAAATTAATTGATGCAAATAAAAAAAGCCAAAAGGCTGACGGCGACCGCCAGCCCTTATGCACGGCCTTCTATTACTTGATTTCTGCAGAAGCGCCAGCCTCAACCAACTGCTTCATCACTGCATCAGCATCAGCTTTAGAAATGCCTTCCTTAACTGCTTTCGGTGCGCCATCTACCAAGTCTTTGGCTTCTTTCAAGCCCAGCCCTGTAATTGCGCGAACTGTCTTGATTACGCCAACTTTACTGTCACCAGCCGCCAGCAGCATGACGGTGAATTCAGTTTGCTCGGCAGCAGCAGCGCCGCCAGCAGCAGCACCGCCAGCAGGTCCAGCCACTGCAACAGCAGCGGCAGAAACACCAAACTTCTCTTCCATTTCTTTGATCAGAGCAGACAGATCCAATACAGACATTTGCGCGATTGCGTCAAGAATTTCTTCCTTATTAACAGCTTTATTAACAGCCATGTAAATCTCCTAAAATTTATAATTCATAAGTATGCTGCCGAATGCGCCGCTTTATGCAGCAACACAGGTTTAAGCAGTAACCAGTTCGGCTTCCTTTTTGTCGCGAATTGCAGCCAGGCAGCGCACAAATGTACTTGTAGTTGCGAGCATGGTGCCCATCAACATTGCAAGCAATTCGTCACGGCTTGGTGTCGCGGCCAGAACTCTCACGTCATCCGCAGACATCACGGTACCTGACATGCAGCCCGCTGTAATTACCAGCTTCGCATTTGTTTTAGCAAATTCGTGCACAACCTTTGCAGCTGAAACAGCATCATTACTAATGCTGTAAATCAGCGGACCAACCATCTTGTCTGCCAATGCTGCAAAAGGAGTGCCCTCTACCGCGCGACGCGCCAATGTGTTTTTCAACACATGCAGGTATACACCGGCTTTGCGAGCATTTGCACGCAATTTGGTGATATCGCTTACTACGACGCCACGGTACTCTGCCAAAACAATAGTCTGCGCTAGTGCAACTTGTGCACTCACATCGGCTACTACTGCCTGTTTTTCTTGCAGATTAAGACCCAAAGTCTTCCTCCATTTTCAACTGAAATATCAATACAGGCACGACATACCGTGTCCTGATTCCTATTCCATGATTAATAACCGCGTCCACAATTTCAATATTGAACACATTCTGTCCAAGATCTTGCTTGCAGGCACACCATCTACGTGGGTCGACAGCTTACGCCGTCAATTAAAGCTAGCCCAACTTCGGCCTAGACTACCTACGGTCTTTGATAATCTGCTACTCCTGCCAGCAGTCCAAAGTCTTTCAGGCAATCGGCACATCAGTACCAGGTCACCATTATCTAATAATATTACGCAACCAGACTTGCTTGCTCAATGCGAATACCAACACCCATCGTGCTCGAAACTGCCACCTTCTTCAGGTAAACACCTTTCGTCGTCGGTGGCTTGGCTTTAACCAAAGCATCAATCAGCGCAAGTAAGTTTTCACGCAAAGCTGCCGGCTCAAATGAAGCGCGACCGATGGTGCACTGCACAATTCCGTTTTTGTCGGTACGATATTGAACTTGGCCAGCCTTAGCATTGCGCACTGCGCCCGCCACGTCGGCGGAAACAGTACCCACTTTAGGGTTGGGCATCAAACCGCGGGGCCCTAGAATCTGGCCGAGTTGACCGACAATACGCATTGCATCTGGCGAAGCAATCACAATATCGAAATCCATTTTGCCAGCTTTAATATCCGCAGCCAAATCCTCGAAACCAACAATATCCGCGCCAGCAGCCTTGGCTTCCTCAGCCTTGGCGCCCTGCGCAAACACCGCTACGCGCACTGTCTTACCTGTGCCTTTTGGCAAAACGACTGCGCCACGTACCAGTTGGTCTGATTTGCGCGCATCGATACCCAGATTTATCGCAACATCAATTGACTCATCAAACTTGGCTTTAGCAGTTTCTTTTACCAGCTTTAACGCTTCATCCACCGCATACATCTTGGTGCGGTCTACTTTGGCAGCAAGTGCCTTATAACGCTTGGAGATATGTGCCATTTTTTATTCCCCTTCCACAGTAATGCCCATGCTGCGCGCACTGCCAGCAATGGTGCGCACCGCTGCGTCCATATCGGCAGCAGTCAGATCAGCTTGTTTTGTCTTTGCGATATCTTCCGCCTGCTTGCGAGTCAACTTGCCAACTTTTACGTTATGCGGAGTTGGACTACCCTTTTGTATACCGGCAGCTTTCTTGATCAGAATAGTCGCTGGCGGGCTCTTCATTATGAAGGTAAAGCTTTTGTCCGCAAACGCGGTGATCACCACTGGAATTGGCAAGCCAGGTTCAATACCTTGTGTCTGCGCATTAAATGCCTTGCAGAATTCCATGATATTAAGACCACGCTGACCTAGTGCTGGGCCGATGGGAGGGCTGGGATTTGCTTTTCCAGCAGGAACTTGCAGCTTAATAAAGCCGACAATTTTCTTTGCCATTTTGTTACTCCTGTAAGTGGGTTAAACGCATATCAACATGTGCTGATACGCTCCCCGTTGGTAATGCTGGATTGCTCCAGTTTCTTGCATCAAAATTTTGGCTTCTAAGTCTTGTTTTAGACTTTTTCGACCTGCCCAAAATCCAATTCTACCGGCGTAGCGCGACCAAAAATAGTTACTGCCACGCGTATCTTGCTCTTGTCGTAATTCACCGTTTCCACCGTACCATTAAAGTCAGTGAAAGGGCCTTCTTTAACCCGTACCGCCTCACCCACCTCAAACAACACTTTAGGCCTAGGCTTCTCAACACCAGCCTGCATTTGCTGCATGATGTTGTCGATTTCCTTTTGACTAATCGGTGTCGGCTTCATCGCCGTGCCGCCAATAAATCCTGACACCTTGGGAATGCTCTTCACCATGTGCCAGGTTTCGTCATTCATTTCCATCTCGACCAGTACATAACCGGGGTAAAACTTGCGCTCGCTGAGCTTTTTCTGGCCCGCCTTGAGCTCTACTACCTCTTCAACCGGAACAAGAATCTGCCCAAACATATCTTCCATACCGGCACGGGCTATGCGTTCCAGCAAAGCACGCTGCACACTTTTCTCAAATTGCGAATACGTATGAACCACATACCAACGCTTAGACATTATTTAGCCCCGTCCCATCAATTTGTTAATCGCAAACAACACAGTCGCATCTACCAACCATAAAAATATCGCCATCACCACCGCGAACGCCACAACCACGCCGGTAGTTTGTAGGGTTTCCTTCTTGGTTGGCCATACAACACGCTTAGCCTCAGACACCGATGCTTTGCTGAAACCAAAAAAGCGCTTACCTAGATCGGTCGTCCACAATACTGCCACAGCCAACAACAAACCCAGCAGAACAGACATTACACGCAAGACTTCAGCAAATGCAATTGCACTGCCTTGCAAATAATAATAACCACCGATACCAGCCACCGCCAGGAGGAATGCCACGCTTAATTTGATGATATTTACCATGCGCAATCCAACCCCTTTTTTCGTTTAACGTTCAACTTTTATTTGGCAGGCCAGGAGGGTTTCGAACCCCCAACCCTCGGTTTTGGAGACCGATACTCTACCAATTGAGCTACTGGCCTATATAAA
>JBCKTV010000033.1:0-15929 GCA_038925365.1 Gallionellaceae bacterium | reverse complement strand
CTGCTAGTTATGGGCGGCTCGACGTCTTCGGCGGCGGCATCATAGCCTGCGCCAAAGATCAGCACCGGATTGGTGTAGCCTTTTACCATGACCGTCCTTGGCCGCGACCATGTTTGCCCCAACTCGCTGAAATCACTATTACTTTTCTTCCACCGGAAGCTGGGCGCGGTTGGGCTGGTCACGTCCAGCGAGTACAGGAATTGCCCGCCCCGGCGCATGGTGATATAGAGGTAGGCGGTGTTGGTCGTGCCATCCGCGTTAATCAATTGATAAAGGCCGGTCGCGCCGTCCGCGAAATAATCCTTGCGTAGCGGCGCGGGTACGATGCCGAGGGGCGTGGAAGGCAGCAACAACTGCGGGCTGTTATCATGCTGCCGTTTAAGCTTGCTGAAAAACTCGGTCGGGATGAATCCCCATAGTTCGCCGCCTGGGGCGGGCATGGAGCTGCCAGTCGGGTTGGTCTGGTTGCCGTTGATGGCGCGGAATGTGCCATCGTTGCCGCCGTAATAGACTACCACGCCGGTTGTCCCGCTATAGTTGATCACCAGCGGGCGCGAGTGCAGCACGTCGCCATGGACCGAGGGGCGGATAGTGATAGCGCCTCCCGGCCCGAGTTCGTCATTTTTGTAGTCGTGGCCGCGCACCCATCTGGTGAGTTTATCCTGGGTGGTGCTGGGGGCGGCTTCCGCCCCCAGCATCGTATTGTTGATGAGCGCGTTTGATCTATCGAAGGCATTGACACTATTGGACAGGGCGGGATTGCACGTTCCGCTAGGGCAATAGGTGAATAATTTGCGCGGGTTGGTGCTGGAACCCGGCGGAGAGGTGTAATTGTTGGTCAGATTGGCCAGGCGCAGCATCTGAGCCGCGCCGCCTTTTTCCACCAGCTCACCGTCAGGCGAATCATACCCGCCGCCTGCGCTAGACGGTTGATATCTCCACATCCCACCGCCCAGATCAGGCTCTATGGCGAGGCTCTTGTCGGTCCAGAAACTGACTGCATCGGGCGAGATAAATCCAGTGCCGGCCGCGCTGAGGGCGGGGTCTCCGTTTTGGTCGGCCAGCGTCAGGGTTTGGCTGGCAGAGTTATAGGTGAACTGATACTGCTTGAGGTTGCCCATCCATCTGGGCAGACCGTTCTGATCTGGGCGGAACATACCCATGTAAATCTGGTTGAGGAAAGTACCTTGTGCATTGACGCTAACCGGCAGACTGGCAGAGGCGAACACGCTGTTGACCGCCTGCACTTCGTTGAGAATTTTCAGTAAGGCTTGTTTCACCTCGCTTGCATTGCCTGTTTGAAAATATTTGCCGTGACCATAGGTTGCCATGTTGGTCAGAAGTGCTGGGTATGCAGGTGAACAAGTATTAGCGCCGTTGTTGATCACGCCGATGGTATAAGTGGTGATGCTCTGGGTGCCATCAAGGCCGGACGCAGCGTCTGCTTCATACATATAGCGCGACCATTCGTCCGCCCAATTTTCCGACCAATTACTGGGTTGAGTATTGGCTACCAGGCTCGTCACGCCGCAAGTCATGGAGGGGAATCTGATGGTATTGGATAGCTTTATCTTTTGCGATGCTGTCGCGGCGACTTGTGTCGATGCCAGTCCCGTGGTGCTATTTTCTGGACCCGGATTGGGATCTCCGGGTGTACTGGCGTTGCCGACAGCATTACCGATGAAAATAACAAAATTCTTCTGGCATCCGCCACTGACTATGGAGGTTGCATAATTTTTGCCGGACATACCAGTTTTTCCGGTGTAATAGGCCCACGCTTCCTGCATGGCGCTACCCGTTTTCTTATCAGTTGACTTGACGTTGAACGCAGTCGCTGAATTAGATCCGGCAAGCTTCCAAGTCTTGATAAAACTGATGAATGCAGTTTTGCCCGCAGCATTCATCAAGGTCAATGGTTTCAATAGACAGCCACCGTTTGAGCCAACGCAGGGGCCAACGCCATCGGCAGCACCATCGGTAAAATTACTCGTGTTATAGACCATGATGCCGAGATTGACCAGCCCGACCGGGAGGCTATCAATCATATCAACTAAAGCGCACTGTTCCACACCGCCAGCGGTATTGCCAAGAGAGGGAGCACCTCCGCTCGCATAGGCAGTGCAGGGTACGGCGGCGGTATTTCCAAAATTCGCCGCCGTATCCATCACCATCAATACATTGGGTCTGGCAGCTGTACCGGTGAGGCCGCTGTAGATGTCAATATCCTCGGCCAGTCCTGGCACGGCATGGCCCAATAAGGCAAGCAACAAGCTGGCTTGAATCAAACGTATTGTGTGCATGATAGCGTCCTTTAAAACAACAAAATATTAAATATAATCAACATGTTAAGTAAAAATAATTATCTAATAAAAACAGACTGCTAGGTCAAAAACCCTAGCTGGGGGTGTCGAGTTACGCGATAAAGCCACTAACCCGAGCTACACTTACGTGGGACTTTTGCAATGGGGTGGCATGACCGAGTTCCTTAAGGGCAACTAGCCCCCGCTGTTGCAACACGAATAAATACGCCCTGCACGACTGTGCTCGCATCCGGTATGCCAGCTTTGATTTCCCAATGCTGCGCAGAACACCCCGACGGGCCGGGCGTGACGGTTACGGCAGAGGCGGCGTTCAGTTGGAATATATCCACATTGGGGGCAGCGCCAGTGTTGACACATTTGAGGTCAGGGGAGCCCGAGCTGAGATTAAGATCTTCATTCTTCAGTGGCTGAGTAGACTTGCAGTTTCGAGCCACTTCCACCCAATAAGGCATGTTATTGATGGTGACAGATCTTTCTGAGACGGTGATAGCGAAAGAATCAGACGTAAAATCGGCGTTACTGATGATCCGCTCGATCACCTGCTGACTAGCAGCGATGCCCTCTGCCTGAGCTTGCATGTTGCCAGCGATGCGCAAATTAGTGCTGCTGCTACGGATGCCGGACACGGCCAGTAGGGTCAACACCACCAGCATAATGAGTGCCGTTATCAGTGTAGCGCCGTGCTGGCGGTTTTTACGCGATTCCCGCGTTCCAATAATTGCTGTGGTCATGGCAGCTCCCTTCGTCCGCTGGGATTGATGACGCGCACCAGTTCGCTGTAGACGTGGCGCTTGTATTGGCCACCCGGTGTGACCGTACCTGTCAAGCCTAGGCTGTAAGTTTTGGGGTCGGTGTAGCCGGTGGTGGGGTCGTTGTTGCGCGCCAGCAGATGAACCCGCACCGCCATGACATTGGCCCAGGCGGTTGCTGCGGGGGTAGCAGTATAACTATCCGGAGAGCCGTCGCCATCCGTGTCAATACCGTAATCAAACTGCATGTTTTCAATGCCCTCCACCAAGGGAATAACGGTTGCGGCACCGTTCACAAATTCCACCATTTTCAGGGTGGGCAGAGTGTCACCCCCTGTGTCACATACATTACAAGTGCTGAGGTAATAGAGACGCACGAGATATTTGCGCAGGTCACTCGGTGTGTTTAAGGCGCAATTTCGTTTTGTCAGGGTGAAATTGGCCGCGACCGTTGTCAGCACAAAAGGAGCGGTAGCTGGCTCGCATTGAGATACTTGAAGATAATTGGAGCCATCAATAGCGGCAACGGCGGTGATGGTGGTTTCTGCTCGTCGCACTACCAGAATGGGTGTTCCAGCCACTCGATTGCTTATACAGCTAGGAGATGCGGTGTCTGCGGTATAGCCATGAATGGCCACCGGCACAAGCGGTATTGCGGAATCCCAACCCAGGGTTGCCGTTGCGGGATCACAGGGATTAGCGGGTATCGCAGTGGCAACACCGCTGGCCGGGGAATACTCACCATAAAACCCCGCAAGCTGAATATCGTCACGCAGTATATGCATGGCATAACGGCCATTTTCGATTTGACGGCTGGATTTTTCCATTTCGCTGCGGGTGCTGCTTTGCTGCACGATAAGCGTGGTGATGCCCAGCAGCAGGACGAGGCCGATAGTCATCGAGATCATCAGCTCCACCAGTGATAGGCCGGTTTGACGGGAGGGGGGGGAGGGCATGGTGATGGCTTTCATGATGGTCAGAGTAACGTGGCTATTGTTACGGGAAGACTGATAACGCGCCGCTGCGCATCGCCAGCGCCATACAGCCCCTGGCCGCAAGTCAAGGTGATATTGGCGAAAGTGTTTCCTAACCCTTGCCATGCCACGCTGACCCGGTATTCGGTGGCGGATATTCCCTCGACACAGCCGCGCCCGCCTATCATAGCGCCGACATTGCTGCCGCCGGATACTTCTGCGGCACCGGCCAGTAGCGCGTCCCAGGCTACCATGTCCGCCACTGCCTGCGTTTGCTGCTCTATGGTGCCGGAAGTACATGCTGGTGTGTAGCTGGCTAGTGTTCCCAGATAGGGTGTGCCACCCGTGGTGAACGCATAGCAGGCAGCCACCTTGCGGTTGGCATTGATGCGCCCGACCATGTCCTGCAACAGGATGAGTGCCTGAACGCGTTGGTAGGATTCCATTTCGGAGCGCTGCGCTTGCATCATCAGGCCAGCCAATCCCAGTAACCCCACCATCAGGATGACCATGGTGACCAACATCTCGACCATGCTGATGCCATGCTGTCTGTTGTAAGCCCGACGTGAATGATGCAGTGAGCGATTCATTAACAATTTCCTTTTTTACTGTTGGGGCGACCGCTCAGGTCTAGGCTGATGCAGCGCGTGTCGGCGATGCTGGTATTGGCCGCATTGAATATTCTAAAAGACGGAGATACCGCAGCTAGCCGCCCGTCACCTCTGTAAGTGATGATTGCCGGACAGGCGGTGGCGGTGCTGCCTGACCAACAATCAATGGACAGCCCGGTGAACGCTGCTTGCAGGCTTAGTGGGGTGGTACCAGCCACCGTCCAGCCACTATTCCAAGAGATACCACTAGTCGGGGTGATCGTTACATTACTGTTGCGTTTGATTGCCTCGCTGCGTGCCAGCGTGAGCTGCGATATCACATCGAACGAGGCGGTCTTGATGCGCTGCCCGGCTATTAATGAAGCGAAGGAAGGAACGGCGATTGAGGCGAGAATAGAGAGAATAGCGACGGTGATCATCAGTTCGATCAGGGTGAAGCCGCGATTCCTGCGGCATTGCGTCAATCTGATGCCGGTTGTAATCACAGTATCTTGCTTAGTCTTGATCACGATCTTCCTCCTGGTATTTACCAACATCCATCTACCGGGCTTTTAGCGCCGGTCTGGCTGAGGGTTAGCGGCGTGCATGCAGCATCTTTACTCGCTTGGGTGCCGGTCGCTGTGGCCGTGATGGTATAAGCGGGCGGTGCGTCTGAAGTGGTAACAACAACGGTGTAAAATCGTGAAACAGTAGTGGGTACGCTCATGTTAAG
The DNA here is from genome assembly GCA_038925365.1 of Gallionellaceae bacterium. Classification (GTDB taxonomy): domain Bacteria; phylum Pseudomonadota; class Gammaproteobacteria; order Burkholderiales; family Gallionellaceae; genus 39-52-133. Next base: position 10,562 of record JBCKTV010000033.1, on the reverse strand, counting down.
CCCGCCAGCGCTTGGCGCATTCGGGAAGTTGGCATTGGCTGTTACCGCGCCATAGCTACGGCTGTCCAGTATTAATTGCTCTTCCCGATTGGCCACCGTAAACATAAAGCTTTGCGCCGCAGAACGATTAGCTTTTACAATGTGCTGTTGATAAGCGGGTAGGGCAACAGCAGCGAGGATTCCAACGATGGCCACAACTATCATCAATTCGATCAATGTAAAGCCTTGCTGTTTAGATGCAGCGGCTCGAATAGTTTGAGTATAAATGTGGTTCATGTTCTCTCCTTTTTTACGGCTTGAATGTTAATGGCGGGTTTGTAATCGCGCTAGCATAAACCGATAAGTGGTCTGCCTGTTAGAATGAACGGATATTATTTCATGTTTGGTATAGGCACTTGGATCCAGATTTTTTAATTATAGGCGCGGGTGTAATCGGCTTGAGCAGTGCTACAACGCTGCTTCAGCGCGGAGCCACGGTGACAGTTATTGAGCGTGGCGAGCTTGGGCGCGAGTCGTCCTGGGCTGGGGGCGGTATTTTGTCACCCTTGTGTCCTTGGGATTATCCAGAGGAAGTGACCCGTTTAAGCTGTCGTTCAGCGGCGCAATTTCCGGCTTGGATGGCGGCGCTGTACGCGGCCACCGGCATCGACCCGGAATATGAACAGAGCGGGCTGCTGGTGCTGAGCCCGTTTGATGCAAGCGCTGCTCGTCAGTGGTGCGAGCTGCATGGGATGTTGTTACAGCAGGTGGATGTAGTCGATACATTGCCCGCAGGGACCGGTAGCGGATTGTTGTTGCCGGAGGTGGCGCAGGTGCGCAACCCAAGGTTGGTGCAGGCTTTGCGGCACCAGGTGCTTTCCCTAGGTGGCAACATTGTGGAGCAGTGCGCGGTACAGGGATTACTCAGCGCAGGAGGGCAGGTAAAGGCGCTTGCTACGACATGCGGCGAGTATCGCGCAGCCCATTATATTGTTACAGCAGGCGCCTGGAGCAAGGAGGTGCTGGGGCAATATGCACTGCAAATCGACATTAAACCAATGCGCGGACAAATGCTGTTATTCAAATTTAATAGCCCTCCCTTGCGTCATATTGTGCTTCAAGATGGCATGTATCTTATTCCACGCCGTGACGGACATTTGCTGGTGGGCAGCACACTGGAAGATGTGGGGTTTGATAAAAGCACTACAGTCGAGGCGCGTGATTCGTTGTGGCAGCGAGCAAGTTTAGTATTGCCAGCCTTGCGTGAGATGCCGCTAGTGCAGCATTGGTCTGGCCTGCGTCCAGCATCTCCGCACAACATTCCCACCATAGGCCGCCATCCGCAACTGGAAAATCTGTTTATCAACAGCGGGCATTTTCGCTATGGCGTGACCATGGCAGCAGCTAGTGCGGAAATATTAATGAACGAGTTGAATGGTGTGGAACAGCCGTTTGATGTTACGCCGTATGCAATCAGAAATGCAAAATATTCTATATAATCAACAAGTTGCATTAATATAAAGTCTAAGTCAGACACCGCTGCTAGTGCTTGCTATGCCTAAGCCGCTTGCAACACCCCATCCACCAGTCTCAACTGACGTTGCATTCTTCCCGCCAGTTCCAGATCATGTGTCACTACAATGAAGCTGGTATTCAGCCGTTCATTCAATTCTTGCATCAAATCAAACAAGGCTTTTGCACTGCTGCGATCAAGGTTGCCGGTGGGTTCATCGGCCAGCACGCAGGCGGGTTGGGTGACTAAGGCACGGGCTACGGCAACGCGTTGGCGTTCGCCGCCGGACAGTTCGGCTGGGGTGTGCAGCAGGCGTTTTTCCAGTCCTACATGATTCAGCATGTCGGCGGCGATGGGGGAGGCATCGCTCATTTTCATGCCGCGTATTAGTAAAGGCATGGCGACATTTTCTAGCGCGGTGAATTCCGGTAGCAGGTGATGGAATTGATAAACGAAACCAAGTGAACGGTTGCGTAGCTTGCCGCGTTGCGTTTCATTCATCGCCTGTACATCCTGGCCGAGTATAGACACGCTGCCGCTGCTGGCATGGTCGAGGCCACCCAGTAAATGTAACAACGTGCTTTTACCGGAGCCGGAGGCACCGATGATGGCGATGCGTTCGCCGCGTGCAACATCGAGATTAATGCCATGCAGCACCGGCACATTGAGCTTGCCCTGAGAAAAAGTTTTGCTTAAATTGCGGCAGGAAATAACCGGTGTATTGTTCATATTATTAATAACCTTACTCATAGCGTAAAGCCTCGGCAGGTTGAGTTTGCGCGGCGCGCCAGCTTGGGTAGAGGGTGGCTGCGATGCTGACCACGAAAGAAAGTATAGCAACTACCAATACATCGTCGCGTTGTATGTCAGACGGCAACTTGCTGATGAAATAAATGTCTTTGTCTAGGAATTGCATGCTGAATAGCTGCTCGATAAATGGCACTATCGTGCCGATGTTATAGGCGATGAGTATGCCGCTGATTACCCCCAACAACATGCCGGTCAGGCCGAGGATGATGCCCTGCACCATGAAGATTTTCATGATGCTGAAAGGCGATGCGCCTAGGGTGCGTAGGATGGCGATATCTGCCTGTTTGTCGGTGACTGCCATCACCAGCGTGGAGACGATGTTAAAGGCCGCTACCGCAACAATCAGCGAAAGGATAATGAACATCATCCTTTTTTCCATTTGCACCGCGCTGAAATAGTTTGCGTGCTGGCGTGTCCAGTCGCTGGTGTAGAGATAGTTAGGGATGTTGTACTCCAGCTCGGCGGCAATCTGGCGTGCCTGATCCAGATCGTTCAGACGTGCGCTGATGCCGCTGACACTGTCACCCATGCGATAAAGTTTCTGTGCATCACTCATGTGTATCAACGCCAGCGCATTGTCATAAGGCGACATGCCGATTTCAAAAATCCCCACCACCTGAAATTGCTTCAGACGCGGCACCATGCCGGCTGGTGTCATCTGACCCTGTGGTGTAATGAGTAGTATGCTTTCACCGACGCGAGCACCCAGTGCGCGTGCCAGATCCACCCCCAACACGATGCCGAATTCGCCCGCCCGCAGATTTTCAAGTTGCCCCTGTTTCATCTTGTCGCTTAACTGCGTCAGCTGGTTTTCCTGCTCAGGCAAGATGCCGCGCACCATCACCCCCTGTACATTTTCATGCTGCGACAACATGCCTTGGCCGGTGATATAGGGCGCAGCGGACAGCACCTTGGGATGGGTGGTGACTATCTGCTGTATGGCTTGCCATTCAAGCATTGCACCGCTGTGGCTGGCGACTTGCAGATGGGGGGTGACACCCAGAATGCGTCCGCGAATTTCTTTCTGAAAACCATTCATCACCGACAGCACAATAATCAGTGCCGCCACGCCCAGCGCGATGCCGAGCATGGAGATCATCGAAATAAAGGAGATAAAGTGATTGCGTTTTTTGGCGCGTGTATAGCGCAGGCCGATAAAAAGTTCGTAGGGAGACAAGATGGACTCAGCTTTCAATAAACGGGGCGCTAGTTTGCCACAACAGGCGCGGGCTGTGGTGTTAAAGAGCAGTCTGGATTAAAACAATAACAACGCTACGCCCGCGACTTTAAATACACCAAGCTATTGTTTTGTATTATGCTACGACTAGAGGTGCCCTAGAGTTTTGGGAATTTCCACAGCTACACCTACACCTAGCGCTCATTATTGAAAGCATCATTTTTTGATATAACCTGACCAAAGGCCGCTAACATGAAAAAAATTCTGCATGCCTTGCTATTCACCTCCTTGTGTTACACAATATTGAGTAGTGCAGCGGCTATTGCTGCTGAGCGCGTCTATACCGTCGCAGTGGTGCCGCAATTCGCAGCAACTAAAGTTTATACTGACTGGACACCGCTGCTGGCAAAGCTTGAAGAGGCAACGGGTTTGCGTTTTCAATTGCTGGTGTATAAAGATTTTCCGCTGTTTGAAAGCGAGTTTGCCAGTGGCGTTCCTGATCTCGTATATTTAAACCCTTATCACATGACGGTAGCCAAGCAAAAACAAGGCTATCGTCCGCTCATTCGTGACAAAGGCAATTTATCCGGCATCATAGTGGTTAAAAAAGACGGCCCCATTAAAAATATTGCCGATTTAAATGGTAAGACCATTGCTTTCCCTACACCCAATGCCTTGGGTGCGTCGCTCTTCATACGCTCTATCCTGGCTGAAGAATTTAATCTCAAAATAAACCCGGTATATGTAAACGGACACACCAACGTTTACCGTCATGTGTTGCTGGATGAGGCAGCAGCGGGCGGTGGTATACGCAAAACCTTAGACTCGGAAGCGGACGCGATCAAATCCCAACTAGAAGTCATTTACAGCACTCCAGAAGTGGCCTCTCACCCCTTGGCTGCGCACCCTAGAGTATCGGCTGCAGTCGGTGAAAAAATCGTTCAGGCCATGCTAGCACTATCCATAAATGCGGAAACGAAACCATTGCTTGCTCCGGTACAGCTCCCCAATCCTGTTGCAGCCGAATACAATCGAGATTACGCTGGCTTGACCAAGCTCAAGCTTGAACGCTATGCGGTGATTGAGAGCAAATAATGTTGGGCGACGTTAAAAAATCGTGGCTGTACAAGCTGCGACCGCGCCACTTTTTAACTCAGGTCAATTTGCTAACCGCGCTCGCTATCATCCTCAGCACAACGATACTGACCGCTTACCAAGTCACTAAAATTAGCCAATTTCAATACGAAAATTCTCTAGCCGTGCTGAGCGCGATTGCCAATAATGTTGATACGAGTGTTCGTAGCAGTCTGATGGTGAAAGATTACGGCAATATTGAACAATTGTTGCTGCATTCAGCTAACTTTCCGGGCATAACGTCACTTACCGTAACCAATCCTTCGGGAAGTATTATCAGTGCGGTAGAACGCATGCCAGGCCAAGCCATTCAGGTTGTTTACTCGGCAGAAAAAAGGCTTTCCCCCGCCAGCAAATCTTCGCTATTGATATGGACTTATGGCAGCAGCCTACACGCAAATCCGCTGCTATTGGGCTTGGACGCGACTGAATTAACACTGTTGCATCCTTTAGAAAAAGGTGAACTAGGCTGGCTGCATCTTAGTTTTTCAGTCAGCAAAGTTCAGGAAGAAGCCTTGCTGTTGATTAGAAACGGTTTGATTTTCGCATTAAGCAGTCTGCTCATATTTATTCTTGTTTTATCTTACCTGCTCAAACCAGCACTGCGCGCAATCGCAGAAGCGACCATTTTTGCACGCGGGCTGAATACAATAGCAGGGCAGCAGTTCAATACGCACACGGGGAGTGTCGAGCTTGAACAGCTAGTGCAAGTACTGAATGAAACATCTAGCCATCTTTATCTTCAAGATGCCGAGTTTAAAAAATCAAACGCTTTGCTTAGCAATGTTCTAGCTGCCGCTTCAGAAATTTCAATTGTTGCCACCGATAAACAAGGCTTGATTACTCTGTTCAACTCAGGTGCCGAACGCTTATTGGGTTACACCGCAGCGGAAGTGATCAATACTTTAACTCCCATTCATTTCTTGCTGCCAGCCGAAGTCAGTGCAAGAGCTAGGGAGCTCAGTGACACGATGGGCTACGCGGTAGAAGGCTTTAAGGCACTGACTCACATTGCCGAAAAGCACGGCTCCGAACAAGGCGAATGGACTTATGTAAAGAAATCCGGTGAATTAGTACCCGTATCTAGGGTGGTAACGACCATGCGCGATGAGGCGGGCAGCATTATTGGCTACCTCGGTATTGCGCAAGATATTAGCGAGCGCCTGCGTAATGACAAAATTAAAAGCGAATTTGTTTCCACGGTCAGTCATGAGCTACGCACACCGTTGACCGCCATTTCAGGTGCACTGGGTCTTATGTCAGGGGGGGCGCTCGGCGAAATGCCCGAGGCTGCCAAACTGATGCTGGCCATCGCCTACAAGAATAGCCAACGGCTGTCATTTTTGATCAACGACCTGCTCGATATGGAAAAATTGGCAGCAGGAAAAATGCATTTCGATATGAAACAGCAATTACTGATGCCCTTAATAGAGCAAGCAGTGGACGAAAATAAAACCTATGGTATCGATCGCCGCATAAAAATTGCGCTCAGCCACGTCGAGCCGGATGCCCTTATATGGGTGGACAGCCACCGCCTGTTGCAAGTGTTTGCCAACTTACTTTCCAATGCCATTAAATATTCGCCAGACGAGGGCACGGTAGCCGTAGCCGTGCATTTGCATAAAAATACAGTACGCATCAGCGTGCGGGATAACGGCCACGGAATTCCACAAGAATTTCACAAGCGTATCTTTGGCAAATTTACCCAGGCTGACTCTTCGGATACCCGCCAAAAAGGCGGCACAGGTTTGGGGCTGGCCATTACCCGTGAGCTGGTGCAGCGCATGAATGGCTATATAGGCTTTGATTCCATAGAGGGCCAAGGTTGTACTTTTTATGTCGACCTCCCGTTAAGCTATGTTCAGGCAGCGAATATCGACCCTAGCACGCCTGCCAGCAAAAATAGTTCACCGCGTATCCTGGTGGTAGAAGATGACGAGGACATTGCCAAGCTGCTATCCATCATGCTGACACGCGCAGGCTATACAGTGGACATCGCGCTGAACGGCGGCCTAGCCTTGGAAGCACTTGAACGAACAAAATACACAGCCATCACCTTAGATCTGATGCTACCGGACATCAGTGGACTGGAAGTTATCCGCAGATTACGCGCACAAGCGAAAACGGCAGAGATACCCATCATCGTGGTTTCGGCCAAAATGGAAGAAGGGAGATTGAATATCAGCAACGGCATAAAATGGCTAGCTAAACCGATAGATGAAACTGCGTTGCTGGCGGCAATTAGCCAGACTCACGCAACAAACGTCAACAGTATATAATACATAACGTATTTATTATATTGAATATTTTATAATAAACACTGTTTAAGCTTAGCCAGCTCAAGCATAAACTCCTGGCGTAATTGATCGTCTACATCCTGCATAGCTCCCAACAACCAAAGCTTGACTCTGTTTTCCAATACCCGTGCCTGTGCACTCAAATCGGAGAAGCCGTAGGTGCCGCCGGTGCCGGTTAATTTGTGCAGACGTTGGTGAATTTCGTCCAGCAGCGGACGGTCTGCTTCGACACCGCCTAAACTATGAGCTAGTTTTTCCAGCGCTGCCAACTCAGCTGGCAGTTGTGCAAGGTATTTTTCACGCAAGCCTGCCAGCAGCAGCGCAATTTTATCGGAGGGTGGGCTATGCTCATTCATACTTTGTTCGCCCAGATTGCGCGAACCTGATTGGCCAGATTCATCGGGTCAAAAGGTTTGGCAATCACACCGAGTGCCCCCAATGACATGTAATGCGCCACTTCCTGCGGCTGTACCCTGGCCGTCATAAAAACCACGGGGATGTCGGCAAGTGGCGCCAGTTCGCGTAATGCCTTGAGTGTACTCGGGCCATCCATACCCGGCATCATCACATCCAGCAATATCATATCCGGCGCAAATGCTACCGCCTGTTTAAGCGCCTCCTCACCCGAGGAGAATATTTTTACAGTGAATCCCCCCACCATTTCCAAAGCGAGCTTGGCTACGGCCTGAATGTCGGGCTCATCTTCCACATACATCACTCGTTGCAATGTGCCCATTTCAAACACCTCCTGTTAATATTGTTTAGCCCGTTAAAAGCATCTTGTCACAGAGAACACTACCCAGCAACCGTAAGAGTATTAAGACAAAATGTGAAGCGTATAAATAAAATATTAAATATAATCAAAGACTTGCGTAATAAATACTCACCCCTCAAGCAGCTCAATTTCCACCACAATTCTTGCCAGCAAAGGTCGCATCTGTTCGATGATGGCAGCTGCTTGCTCTAGCGTAGCCCCATTTTTGCACTTCTCCAGTGCTTCACACAGCGTGCCGTAGCCCATTGCACTCACGGTGCGGGCAGATGATTTTTCGCGGTGGCCCAGGCGGTTTAGTGCGGGCAAGTCGCCGCGCAACAATGCCGCTTCAATTTCTTTCATACTGTCTTGCATAGACAATACAAACAGTTTTGCATACTCGATAATTTTTGGCTGGTCATTACCCAAAAGTTGCGTCAAAACAGACAAATCAATCACCGAGGAATCGCCTGCATTAGCAGCAGTCGTTGCACTCAGGTTTATTTTTTGAAGCGGCACTGTATCCAGATATTTTGCTAGCGTGGCATACAAAATTTTAGGCGAAATCGGCTTGGTAATAAAATCGTCCATGCCTGCCGCACGGCAGCGTTCCTGGTCTTCGGTACCGGCGTTGGCAGTCAGTGCGATGACGATATTGGACGCCAAGGCCGGTGTGGCGCGTATCTGGCGGGTGGCTTCCAAGCCATCCATCACTGGCATTTGCACGTCCATCAATACCACATCAAATTGTAGAACTCGCATTAAATCCAATGCTTCCTGGCCGTTACTTGCCAACACCACATGCGCGCCGGCTTCTTCCAACAGCCCCTTGCCTACTTGCTGGTTAAACAGATTATCTTCCACCAGCAAGATGTTTGCTTGGGGGAAGCTGACTGATTCATTCATCTCCTCATTTGCGATCACTGCCTGTGCATCCCCATGTTGCAAGTACACGGTAAACGCGAACACACTGCCTTTGCCTGGGCTGCTTACCACGCCGATCTCGCCGCCCATCAGCGCAACCAGTTTTTTGCTGATCGCCAGTCCCAAGCCGGTGCCGCCATATTTGCGCGTGGTAGAAGCATCTGCCTGATGGAACGATTGAAACAATCGGACGGATTGTTCTGCACTGATACCGATGCCACTATCTTGCACTTCAAAGTGCAGCAGTATCTTGTCCGCGCTATTTTCTAGCGCGTTCACCCGCACGCTGACCTCACCCTTAGCGGTAAACTTGAGGGCGTTTGACATCAAGTTGAGCAACACCTGCCCCAGTCGCAAGGGGTCGCCGCGCAGCGGTCCAGACACGGCAGGATGAATATCCACGCTTAACTTGATATGTTTTTTTGCAGCCTGCTCCTCCATCTGGCTGGTGATATTATTCAGAATACTGCTTAGATAAAAATCTACAATTTCCAGGCTCATTTTGCCTGCTTCTATTTTCGACAAATCAAGAATATCGTTGATGATGCCTAGCAAATTCTGACCGGATTGATGTATCTTGGAAACTAAATCGTGTTGTTTGGGATTCAACTCAGTCTTCATTACCAAGTACGCCATGCCGATTACACTGTTCATCGGTGTGCGTATTTCATGACTCATATTGGCCAGAAATTCGCTCTTGGCTATCGTTGCCGCTTCGGCTGATTTTTTAGCCAGCTCCAACTCTTGGGTACGTTTTTTCACCCGTTGTTCAAGGCTGGCATTGAGATTAAGAATTTCAGCTTGCGCCCGTTTGCGCTCGCTGATGTCTCTTGCCGACACCAGAAATAGTGATCCTGTGTCTATCACTATTTTAGCTGTTCTCAATTCCAGTGGGAAATGGCTACCATCTTTACGCTGCCCGACCAGCTCCCTAATCACGCCAATTATATTTTCCGACTTCTGGTAACACTTGCGATAGCTCGCATTGAGACCCAACTCCTGCGGTGGCAGAATGATACTGAAATTTTTCCCCACTACTTCGATTTTTGCATAACCCAAAATGGCGACTGCATTGTCATTCCATTCGATTATATTTCCCTCGGAATCAAGTGAGATGAAAGCGTCAGGAGCATTGTCGAATAATGCCTGTGATCTCGCCTCAGATTGGCTGCGCTCGGAGATCTCCTTGCTAAGTTCATCGCTGTGACGCTGCACTTTATCCTGATGAATACCGGCAAACATGGCAAATACGCCGAGAAAAACAGGCGCGCTGTTGATAATCCAATGCAAAGGCTGAGTGCGCTGCACTTGGATAATGCTATCCAAGCCCAAGGGTAGACCTTGCATAAACACATCAAATATACTGGCGAAAATAGGAAAGCAGGCGCCGAAAATGGCACCATAAATAAAATAACGCTTTTTATAAGTCATCATTTTTTGCTTTCCTGTTTAACTTTTCTGGATTCGAAAAATAGAAAACTGCAAACAACATCTACATGCACAATAAAATATTCAATATAATCAATTGCTTACGGTAATTCGGCCTAGGTGCTCCATAGCCTTTATTATATGCGCCCATCATGAATCTCCTGCCAATCTTTGTATATGAGCAATCAACTCCGGTATGTTCAACCCGCGTAAGGTGCAATGCGCTTTGCTTATTGACACCCTACATTGTTGAAATGACGTAGGGTGCAATAACCAACGGGCATTGCACCGGATGCTAATCATCGCGTTTCACCTCATCCTCATTACCACCCGCCCAACTCATCGGGTAGACCCCCTTTTCGACCAGCCGATGAAAGGTTGAATAAGGCCAATCCGCAACACATCTGACCAAACCGTGCTTCACCGGGTTGATATGCACGTAATCCATATGCGCCCGATAATCTCGTTCATCTCGAATCAGATGCTCCCAATATCGCCGTTGCCATATTCCCCGTTCACCACGTTTGACGCGCACGGCGGATATTC
>JBCKTV010000032.1:0-16224 GCA_038925365.1 Gallionellaceae bacterium | reverse complement strand
ACAGGCTTCTTGGCTACTGCTTTTTTAGCTGCAGGCTTTTTCGCCGCTACTGCCTTCTTTGCTGCCGGTTTGGATTTCTTCGCTACTGCCATTTTTATTCTCCTTAGTCAACGATAAAATTAAAAAACACTAACAAAACAACTACTTTCGGATACACCCAGTACACTACTACATGGTGTATCCGAATGTCCTTAGTCTAGCAAACACCCTAGTCAAGCATTAATAGTCAGTAACTTATCACACTATTTAAAATAGTTCCATTTTTTTATTGACAAATTTGAATTTATTTTTGCTCAAGAAGCATTTCTACCGAAAAAATAAGCGCAAAACAATTGTATTTAGTTATTTTTTTAATTCTACGACAGCACACCAACAGCATTTGGTTCGTTCATTTAATTTCATAAACCTCTTTTGTTTCCGACCGTGCAGCGCATTTATTCTACACCAAAATAAAATTCAATCTTTCAATCCCATGACAAAGCTCCACCCGTCTGGTATTCCGTTACACGGGTTTCAAAAAAGTTTTTTTCCTTTTTAAGATCTATCATTTCAGACATCCACGGAAAAGGATTACTTGCACCCGGATATAAAATATCCACACCAATTTGTTGACAGCGACGGTTGGCAATGAAGCGTAGATACTCTTTGAACATGCCGGCATTCAGGCCAAGAATGCCGCGTGGCATCGTATCCTCAGCATAGCGATACTCCAACTCCACACCTTTTTGTATCAATCCACGCACTTCTTCACGGAAGGCCTGGGTCCACAAGTGAGGATTTTCCAACTTGATCTGGTTAATCAGATCCACGCCGAAATTGAGATGCATGGATTCATCACGCAAGATGTACTGATACTGCTCTGCTGCACCGGTCATTTTGTTCTGGCGACCTAGTGCCAAAATCTGCACAAAACCGACATAGAAGAACATGCCTTCCATGATGCAGGCAAATACGATCAAGCTTTTTAACAACTTTTGATCTGCTTCGGGCGTGCCTGTCTTGAATTCAGGATTAGTCAGGGTGTCAATAAAGGGCAGCAGAAATTCGTCTTTGTCGCGGATGCTGGCTACTTCGTGATACATATTAAAAATTTCGCCATCGTCCAATCCCAGGCTCTCAATGATGTACTGATAGGCATGGGTGTGGATGGCTTCTTCAAAGGCTTGGCGTAACAGGTACTGACGGCACTCGGGGTTGGTGATGTGCCTATACGTACCCAATACGATATTGTTTGCCGCCAAACTATCGGCAGTGCTGAAAAAACCAAGATTGCGCTTGACCACCAAACGTTCATCGTCCGTCAACCCATTGGGATTTTTCCACAAGGCAATATCTGCGCTCATGTTCACTTCCTGTGGCATCCAGTGATTGGCACAGCCTGCCAGATATTTTTCCCACGCCCATTTGTATTTGAACGGAACCAACTGGTTTACGTCCGCATGGCAATTGATGATACTTTTGTCTTCCACGCGTATGCGCCCGCTGCCTTCAGCCGCCATTGTGTAAGCACGTGGAGCTTGCTCTGTTTTGGCAGCAATACCTGCACCCACCGCTGCCATGTTTATACCGGCTGCTTTTGTTACTGGCATTGCTTCGTCTTCAAAAACCAACATATCTTCTCTCCCAACTTGAATTTTTTATCACTAACGGCACACCTATGCTTATGATCTCTACTGGCAGGCTTCACACTCTGGATCGTCTATCGAGCAGAATTTATTTTCTTCCGCTGCGTTCGCGCCAACCGCCACTGCATTCAAAGCACCTATACGTGAAGTGGATTTTTCTGCCGAGGTTGCTCCCATAGTGCGCAGGTAATAGGTAGTTTTCAGTCCACGTAGCCAGGCTAATTTATAGGTTGCATCCAGCTTGCGTCCGGATACGCCTGCCATATAAATGTTGAGCGATTGCGCTTGATCTATCCATTTTTGGCGGCGCGATGCTGCCTCGATCAGCCATAGCGGTTCAAACTCAAAAGCCGTGGCATACAACTGGCGTAATTCCGCAGGAATACGGTCTATCTTAGAAACACTGCCGTCGAAGTACTTTAGATCGGAAATCATCACCTCATCCCACAAGCCCAGTTTTTTCAGGTCGCGCACCAGATAATCGTTGATGACGGTAAATTCACCCGACAAATTCGATTTAACAAACAGGTTCTGATAGGTAGGCTCAATGCACGCCGAAACGCCAATGATGTTGGAGATGGTCGCAGTGGGGGCAATCGCCACACAATTTGAATTGCGCATTCCATGCTGCTTGATACGCGCACGCAGCACGTCCCAGTCCATACTCACCGACATGTCTACTTCGACATATCCACCGCGCTGTTCACGCAGCATGTTAAGTGTGTCCTGCGGCAAGATACCTTGATCCCACAGGCTGCCGCGATAACTGGCGTAACGCCCTCTTTCTTCTGCCAGTTCGGTTGAAGCCAAATAAGCGTAATAACACACCGCCTCCATCGAACGATCAGCAAACTCGACTGCCGCTTCTGACGCATAAGGGACGCGTAATTCATGCAGGCAATCCTGAAAACCCATAATACCCATCCCGACCGGACGGTGCTTCAGATTGGAGTTACGTGCCTTGGCCACGGCGTAGTAGTTGATATCAATCACATTATCCAGCATGCGCATGGCGGTATTGATGGTGCGCTGCAACTTGGCGTGATCCAGCTGACCGTATTTTTCATGACCTTGCGGATACAGATGAGCAACCAAGTTTACCGAACCCAGATTGCACACGGCAATTTCGGAATCCGAGGTATTCAAGGTAATTTCTGTACATAAATTAGAGCTATGCACCACACCCACATGCTGTTGCGGTGAACGGATATTGCATGGATCTTTAAAAGTAATCCAAGGATGTCCTGTTTCAAACAGCATAGTCAGCATCTTGCGCCACAAGCTGGCTGCCGCAACTTTCCTGAACAATTTTAGCTCGCCGCTGGCAGCTTTAGCCTCGTAGGCCACATAGGCCTGCTCGAATGCAATACCCACTTTGTCATGCAAGTCTGGGCAATTGTTCGGGGAAAACAGCGTCCATTCGCCACCTTCCATCACCCGCTTCATGAACAGGTCAGGTATCCAGTTAGCCGTATTCATATCGTGCGTACGGCGACGGTCATCACCGGTATTTTTTCGCAACTCAAGATACTCCTCGATATCGAGATGCCAAGTTTCCAGATAGGCGCAAACCGCGCCCTTGCGCTTGCCGCCCTGATTTACCGCAACAGCGGTATCGTTAACGATCTTGAGGAATGGCACCGTCCCCTGCGATTTTCCGTTGGTACCCTTGATGTGGCTGCCCAGCGCACGCACCGACGTCCAGTCATTACCCAGACCGCCCGAATATTTCGCTAACAGCGCATTCTCCTTGATTGCGTCAAAGATGCCTTCAAGATCGTCTGGAACAGTCGTCAAATAGCATGATGACAATTGCGAACGGCGTGTACCCGAATTGAACAGTGTGGGTGTGGAACTCATGAAATCAAAGCTGGACAACAAACGATAAAACTCGATGGCACGTGTATCGCGATCAATTTCGCGCAACGCCAAACCCATCGCCACGCGCATGAAAAAAGCCTGCGGCAACTCGATGCGCGCATCGTCAATATGCAGGAAGTAGCGGTCATACAAAGTCTGCAAACCCAGATAGCTAAACTGCAAATCGCGGCTCGCATCCAACTCGCTGCCCAGACGCGCCAGATCAAAGTTTGCCATATCGTCGTCCAGCAAACCTGCCTCAATACCGCGTTTAATGAACATTGGGAAATTTTCTGCATAACGAGTGGCCATATCAGCCGGCTTCACCTCCTCCCCCAATATTTCGCAACAAATATTATTCAGCAACAGACGCGCAGTGACAAAACTGTATTTTGGCTCACGCTCTATCAATGAACGTGCAGACAGCACAGTGCATTTGCGCACTTCTTCTACAGGCACGCCATCGTACAAATCTTTCAGGGTATGCTTGAGAATCTGCTCGGCATCTACTGTATCGCCCAAACCCGTACAGGCTGACTTGATCAAGCCAGTCAGAGCTTCCACATCAAGTGGACGTAACACACCATTTTCTTTCACATTAAGTACAAATGACGGCTCATGCTCCTTCTTGCTCTTTACCCGTTCGCGCGAGCGATCTTCGCGATACAGCACATAACTACGCGCCACATCATGCTCACCTGAGCGCATCAGCGACAACTCCACTTGATCCTGAATATCCTCGATATGCATGGTGCCGCCATGTGGCTGACGTCGCACCAGCGCTGCAACCACAGAAGAAGTCAGATGCTCCACCATCTCTCGCACACGCGCAGACGCAGCGCCCTGACCTCCATTGACAGCGATAAATGCCTTAGTCATCGCAATGGATACTTTCGACGGCTCAAATGAAACCACCGATCCATTGCGGCGAACTACCTTGTATTGGTCAAATTGCATCGCAGAAGAATTTGAGGATTTTGAGAATTCGGAATCTTGATGTGCCGATACCGAAGAAGAAACACTTACACCACCTACTTGCATACTATCCCCTTTTTTTACTGCCTAATTGCATACCACGGCGCTTTATTGACTGCAAACAAGCTAAATCCTGATTTCAAGCAGAAAAACTTAAAACCACAACCTATAGTGTTATTTGAGTTTATTTTCGCTAATTGTAGTGTATGGATTATTTTTTGCAAGTTCTATTTCAATGAATATTGCTGCCGAAGTCCGCGACTCAATAGACACGGGAATTATTGCTAGAAATTAGAACTGGGGTTTAAATAAATGACGCAATTATGCAGAATGGATCACTGCTGCCCGGTTAAACTGAGAGTCGAATCGATGCAGGGCAATACTGACGTGGCTTGCAGATACATAAACTGCGTCCCCGACTTGAACGGCCAGTTGATATTCAAGCAGTATTCCGGTTTTTGTTCCACCGGAGGATTCGATTTGTCGGCAGACACTATCTGCGCGCTCTATAAGGCTTGCTGGAAGGTGGAATTGTTTTTTTAAGTGGATCAAGCAGCATCTTCGTGTCAAAAAATTTTATGGTAACTCAGAATCGCCGTTTCGATTTATGTCCTCGTTGCCATCGTCAAGAAGCGGCTCACTCGCGCGGGTTATTGTGTGGGGAAGCTACCCCGTTGTTCACTTAAATATCGAACTAAATTTAAGGGCTGCTCTTTTTGCACCTGTATTAGAAACATGACCACTATCTCTATACCATATTCCATCTTCATCCCCTCCATAGCATCTTGTTTGGTCACAATAACTATCTACAGTATCAATGATGAATACGTTTTTAAAGTTATCTTGGACTTTTAGATATAGCTTTAATTCATTGCGATAGCTATTTGAATGGTAATCCGAAAGCAAGATCGATCCAGGAGCTGGATTAGTTGAATCTTTTTTATATGCTGCAATTGGATCCAAATCAGCTCCAACCGGAATATCAACCACTAGCCATATATTGACACCAATTTTCGACAGGCTTTCAGTTAAGTAAAATAATTCATTCTGATATACCTCAGAATGGCCAAGCCAAGAAGAAGCAAGAATAACATCTGAGATTTTATTGCTTTTTATCAATTCAAGAATTTTACCTTGAGTTTCTATATTACAGTCTGAAGCATCTTTAGTGGCACGACAGTTTGTCTTATTCAAAAATAATCCTGCATTACTATCCAAAGCTAGATTTAGCAGCATGTCACTCCACATATCACCATGACTATTGCCCCATAGTAAAATTTTCTTTTTCACGGTTGAATTGCTGGTAAGTTCACATATTTCCGTGTTTGGATGAGTAACTCTAAACAGCGCTCCACACCTACCTATCTGCGAGTCATAAGGAGCCATTAAATATGGACGAACTTTATCGTTGTATCTATAAGATGCACCATTAGTACTCAGAATATTAATCGCAACTGCTACTAACAGGATCAACACAACAGCTACAGCGGAAATTAATTTCCCAGAAGTTGCAAGGATGGTTTTTGCCCGTATGGGAGACTCTATAAAGCGATAACTGACAATCGACAATAGAGCTGCTAGTGCTATTGCAGAAATAAATGGAACAAAGCTCATTTTGTCGATATTCAGATGAACCATGTATGCCAGTATTGGCCAATGCCACAAATACAAGGAATAGGATAATAATCCGATATACACCATCAAAGGATGAGATAGATATTTGCTAGGAGATAGGAGTAGGGGAGTTTTCTCACTTGATCCAGTCATCAATAAAATAAACACACCCATCGTCGGTATCAAAGCAATTGTTCCAGGGAAAGGAGTTTTTGATGTAATGAAGACCAGCGACCATATAATTGCAGCCACTCCCAGCCAAGAAAAAAAACTCTTAATTTTTACATGCAGTAAATCGTCAAAATCACTTCTTTCTTTAAGAATCGCCGCCAACCCACCTATTCCCAACTCCCAGGCTCTAAAAGGAAGCAAATAGAAAGATGTTTTTGGAGATGATTCAGTGACAAGTACATTCAAGAAAAATAAAGATCCAAATAACAAACTCAACATTAGAAATAGTGTTCTATATTTTAAAGTACTTAAGCCAACAAGAATTAACGGCCAGAACAGATAAAATTGCTCTTCAACAGCCAGACTCCACGTATGCAGCAAGGGTTTGCTCTCGCCATTCACGAAATACTCGCCCTCTGATAGAAAAACTATATTCTGTAGCGCAAAAGGTTGAGCCAAAAGAGATTGGGCAAATGAATTAATATCTTCTGGGTTGAGAATCATTAATGCAGTGGCGGTACTAATAAGCAACATTGCAAGCAAAGGAGGAGCTATCCGCCTTATACGCCTTAGATAGAAATTTTTAATCGAAAATTGATTATTATAAATTTCAGATCGAATTTGCCTTGTTATAACAAACCCACTAATTACAAAGAATATATCCACACCAATAAATCCACCACTTAACCAATTAGGATTTAAGTGAAAGATAATTACGGCGCTTACCGCTATTGCACGTAAACCATCAATATCTGCACGGTAATTTTTTATATTCATCAGGAGAATTAGTAGTAAGTGAATTGTTGAAAAGGGGGCGCAATACCCGCAGAGGGACGCTATCGCGGCTAACAGCCACTCCTCTAGCATGCTCCACAAAGTCTGTTAGAAATGCAGCTTGATTCTATTCTCGATGATAAGGATGGTTATGCAATAAGCTGTGCGCCCGGTACAACTGTTCCGCCAGCAGCACGCGCACCATGCCGTGCGGCAACACCATTGCAGACAACGCCAGCAGCAGATTGGCGTTGCTGCGTATGGATTCGTGCAGGCCATCTGCACCGCCGATGATGAAGGCCACATCGCGACCGCCACCCATCCAGTCTTTCATGTGTTGTGTGAGTTGTTTGGTGGTGAGATGGATGCCGCGTTCATCCAGCACGATGCGCAGCGCATCCTTGGGTAATGCGGCGCGGATACGCTGGGCTTCGGCTTCCATGATTTGCGGGACGCTCTTGCCGGTGGTGCGTGGCTCGGGCTTGATTTCGATCAATTCGATCTTGGCCTCGCGCGGCATACGCTTAGTGTATTCGTTGAAGCCATCGCTAATCCATGACGGCATTTTGTGACCTACTGCCAGGATGAGGAGCTTCATGGCTGAATCACTGGGCTACCACTTACTCAGGGTTTTGCTGGCGTTGGTGCCGATACTGGCGTTGGATGTTTGCTCCACAATTCTTCCAGACTGTAATAAGCGCGTACACCGGGTTGCATTACATGCACCAGCACTTCGCCCAGGTCGATCAACACCCAATCGCCGCTCTTTTCACCTTCGGTACTGTAGACGGTAACTCCGAGTTCTACCATTTTTTTCACCACGTTGTGAGCCAAGGCGCGGGTTTGCCGATTGGAGTTGCCGCTCGCAATGATCATGCGCTCAAACAGCGTACTTTTTTTGCTGGTGTCGATCACAACAATGTCGTTGCCTTTAATGTCTTCTAGCGCATCGACGATGGCGTCTGTTTTTTCTTTTAACGTTAGCATGTTTTATATAACTGATTAATGTGTATGTAATGTGCAACTGTATCTGGAAGCAGGAAGCGCAGGTTTTTATTCTGCGCTGCACGGCTGCGAATATCAGTTGCGGAAATATCCAGTTGCGGCATGTCCAGCACCACGATGTGGCCACTGGGTGACTCATGCAACAACTGGGGTGTAGGTGCCAGTCGAGTCTGGTATTGCTGGCGCAACGCTGCATCTGCCTGCGCCATTGCATTGCCCAGCGGACGACCAGGGCGCTGCATCACCACGATGTGCGTCAGTTCAAACAACCGCTGCCACTGGTGCCAGGTATGCAATTGCAAAAACGCATCACTGCCCAACAATAAACACAGCGGTTGCTGTGGTCCAAGCTCTGCACGCAATGAACTGAAGGTATCGACGCTGTAACACTTGTCAGTGCGATGAGCTTCACGCTCGTCGAGTTCAAAATCCGACTGTCCATTAATCGCCAGCCGCACCATCTGCATACGTTGTTCAGACGTAGCAAGGGGTGGCGCACGATGCGGCGGCATGCCGCTGGGAATAAAACGTACTGCGCTTAAACTGCACTGCTCAAGCGCTTCCTGCGCCAGCCGCAAATGACCGTGATGTATCGGGTCAAATGTGCCGCCCAGAATGCCGATAGCTGCCTTATTTATCAAAAAAACAGCCTTTTCATGCCAGCGTAGCGCCGGTTAAAGCGCCAGCCGACGTGTATCAGTCAGCACTTGTGATAGATACTGGGTAAAACGTGCAGCTGATGCACCGTCGATCACACGGTGATCGTAAGACAGCGACAACGGCAATATCAAACGCGGCACAAATACTCCATCCTGATACACCGGCTTCATGCTCGCCTTGGAAACGCCCAGTATTGCCACTTCCGGCGCATTGATGATAGGTGTAAATGCGGTGCCGCCTATACCACCTAGGCTGGAGATGGTGAAACAGCCGCCCTGCATATCGGCAGCGCTAATCTTCAGATCGCGTGCCTTGGCGCTGATTTCACCCAGTTCTTTGGCCAACTGCACGATGCCTTTTTTATCCACATCACGCAGCACCGGCACCATCAAGCCATTCGGCGTATCCACCGCCACACCGATATGGAAGTATTTTTTTAATACCAGATTTTCACCGCTGGCATCGAGTGATGCATTGAAATCAGGGAATTTCTGCAATGCGGTAACCACCGCTTTGAGCATAAATGCCAATGGCGTTATCTTGATATTCTGCTTGGCATACTCAGCGCCAATCTCCTTGCGGAAGATCTCCATATCACTGATGTCTGCTTCGTCAAACTGTGTGACATGCGGAATCGTGACCCAGTTGCGATGCAGATTGGCACCGGAAATTTTCTTGATACGCGACAAGGGCTGTGTTTCGATCGCACCGAACTTGGCGAAGTCGATGACCGGCATTGCCAGCACACTTAGACCGCTGCCGCCCGCTGCTCCACGTGGTTGCGACAACGCAGACTTCACAAAATTCTGCACGTCGTCTTTGCTGATGCGGCCTTTAGGGGCTGTGCCTTTTACTAGGGTCAGGTCTACACCGAGTTCACGTGCGAAACTGCGCACGGAAGGGCTGGCGTGGGACTTTCCAGCGTTAAACCCCTCCCCAGCCCTCCCCTTGACAGGGGAGGGAGCAGCGTCACCTCCCCTGTCAAGGGGAGGCTGCGAGGGGTTTGGGGTTTGAACTACTGCGGCAACCGCAGCAACAACTGAAGCCTTGGCTGGCGCAGATGTAGCCGCTACGGCGACAGCCACTACACCCGTCGCTTCCAGCACAAAGATCAATGTACCTTCAGAAATAATGTCGCCCACTTTGACTTTAATTTCTTTCACCACACCATCAAACGGTGCAGGTACATCCATCGTCGCCTTGTCGGTTTCCAGCGTAAGCAAAGATTCCTCAGCCTTGACGATGTCACCCACTTTGACCATTATCTCAATCACCGGCACATCTTTATAATTGCCGATGTCCGGTACCAATACTTGTTTCATTTCTGCCATGTTGTTCTCCTCGCCGCTTAAACGGTAGTCGGATTCGGTTTGTCCGGATTGAGTTTGTACAGCTTGATCGCACGCGTTACTTCGCTCGCATTGATCGTGCCGTCCTCGGCCAGTGCCTTCAGTGCTGCCACGGTTATATAGTTACGGTCTACTTCAAAGAAGCCACGCAGCTTTTTACGCGAATCGGAACGGCCGAAGCCATCCGTACCCAGCACCTTGAAGCGCTTGGGCAGAAAACCGCGAATTTGATCCGCATAGGACTTCATATAATCGGTAGAGGCTATCACCGGGCCATTGCGCTTGCCCAGACATTCTTCAACATAGCTGATGCGCTGCTTAGCTTCCGGATGCAGCATATTCCAGCGCTCTGCATCCAGACCCTCACGACGCAATTCGTTGAAGCTGGTTACGCTCCACACGTCTGCCGCCACACCAAAATCTTTTTCCAGCATTTCTGCTGCTGCAATTGATTCACGCAGGATAGTGCCACTACCCAGCAATTGCACTGTTGCTGATTTTCCCTTACCTTCACTAAAGAGATACATACCCTTGATGATGGCTGCCTCAACGCCCTTCGGCATGGCCGGATGCACATAGTTTTCGTTCATCACGGTAAGGTAGTAATACACATCTTCCTGCTCTTGATACATGCGGCGCATACCGTCCTGCACAATCACGGCCAGCTCGTAAGCAAAAGTCGGGTCGTAGGAAACACAGTTAGGGATAGTCGCTGCTACCAGATGGCTATGGCCGTCCTGATGTTGCAGCCCTTCACCATTCAAGGTAGTACGGCCTGCTGTGCCACCGATCAAGAAACCGCGTGCTCGCATATCGCCCGCCGCCCAGCATAAATCGCCGATACGCTGGAAACCAAACATGGAGTAGTAAATAAAGAACGGGATAGTGGCCACGCCGTGGTTGGCATAGGACGTCGCGGACGCGATCCAGTCTGCCATACCGCCGGCTTCGTTAATACCTTCCTGCAAAATCTGACCGGTCTGGTGTTCTTTGTAAAACATCAGCTGATCGGCATCTTGCGGGGTGTACAACTGACCCACCTGAGAGAAAATCCCCAGTTGGCGGAACAAGCCTTCCATACCAAAGGTGCGCGACTCATCCGGCACGATAGGCACGATTTGCTTGCCGATATTTTTATCTTTCACCAAAATGCCGAGCATACGCACGAACGCCATAGTGGTGGATATTTCGCGTGCCTCGGTGCTTTTTAGCAACACTTCAAATGCGCTCAGAGGCGGAATCTTCAATGCTTGTGCAATCGGCTTGCGCGAGATTGTTCCCATCGCTGCCATACGCTCGCGCAGATATTTCATTTCCTGACTGTCTTCCGCAGGGCGTATAAACGGCAAATTAGGCAGCTGTTCATCCGTCACCGGAATATTGAAGCGATCGCGGAAATGGCGCAGCGCATCGAGATCCACTTTTTTCTGTTGGTGGGTAATATTCTGTCCTTCACCCGCATCACCCATGCC
This sequence comes from Gallionellaceae bacterium, assembly GCA_038925365.1. Lineage (GTDB taxonomy): Bacteria > Pseudomonadota > Gammaproteobacteria > Burkholderiales > Gallionellaceae > 39-52-133. The sequence continues at coordinate 4,719 of JBCKTV010000032.1, read as the reverse complement.
GTAACCTTTTATGGTTTTGGCTAAAATCACGGTAGGCTGGCCCTTGTGTTTACTTGCTGCTGCATAAGCGGCAAATACTTTATGCGTATCGTGACCACCGCGGTTGAGATGCCAGATTTCATCGTCCGACATATCTGCAACCAACGCTAACAACTCGGGATATTTACCAAAGAAATGCTCACGTACATACGCGCCGTTTTTAGATTTATAGGTTTGGTATTCTCCATCCACCACCTCTTCCATACGTTTCAGCAGCAGTCCGGTTTTGTCCTTGGACAGCAAACGATCCCACTGACCGCCCCAAACAACCTTGATGACGTTCCATCCCGCACCGCGGAATACGCCTTCCAGCTCCTGAATAATTTTTCCGTTGCCACGCACCGGCCCATCCAGACGCTGCAAGTTACAGTTAATCACGAAGATCAGATTGTCCAGTTTTTCACGGCCGGCCATGGAAATAGCGCCCAAAGATTCCGGTTCATCCGTCTCACCATCACCCAGATAAGCCCATACTTTACGGCCGTCTGTTTGTGCCAAATCGCGGAGTTGCAGATAGCGCATAAAGCGCGCCTGATAAATCGCCATTAGCGGACCCAAACCCATGGATACAGTTGGGAACTGCCAGAAGTCCGGCATCAACCACGGGTGCGGATAAGAAGACAGTCCACCGCCATCGACTTCCTGACGGAATTTATACAACTGCTCTTCGGTGATGCGGCCTTCCATAAAGGCACGTGCATATACGCCGGGAGAGGAGTGACCCTGGAAATAAACCAAATCGCCACCGTGAGTTTCCGACTTGCCATGGAAAAAATGGTTGAAACCCACGTCATATAATGTCGCGGCAGAAGCAAAGCTGGCGATGTGCCCGCCCAGCTCGTCAGAATTCTTGTTGGCATTCAATACAATCGCCATCGCATTCCAGCGCATCAAAGCGCGCAGCCTATGCTCAAGTTCGTGATTCCCGGTAGAGCGTTCTTCCTTGTCGAGAGGGATGGTATTCAAATAAGGTGTGTTGGCACTGAACGGAATATCGGTTCCAGCCAAGCGCGCCTTATTGATTAACTGACTGATCAGGTAATGGGCACGTTCAGAGCCTCCGTTATCCAGTACGGATTCGAGCGCATCCAGCCACTCCTTTGTTTCCTGAGGATCATAATCTGGCAAATTTTCCATATCTCTACTCTCTTCCAATAAGCACGCCTGAACGCACTATTTATATTAACTTCTTCGTTGAAGGCATCTCTAAAAACTAGCAGTCTCCTACGCTACGCATAGGCCAAGACCCCCTGCGGGGTGTCGAATTTAATTCACAACTCATTTGTTTTAAGTAAATATTCAATACAATCAATAAGTTATGTTTATTAGCATATCTAAGTCCGACAGACTGACCTTTGCTCAGACGGAAATCCAGCCAAGGACAAATTAAAGCACGAAGACCACTAAACCCACCAAACACATCGCGATCAAGGCTGAAAATCCAGACCACATGATTACTTTTAAAACTTTAACCCTTGTGCTACTAGATAAGCGATGAAACACAAAAATTCCAAACGCTACGAAAGCCCAAACCATCAAAAATAAAAAAACTGCCTTAATCATCTAGCCTCCTTAGAAAGCAAGTCCGCGTCACCGTTAATGGGGTCTTCACCCTGGCCGCAAACTATCACTTCATTTTCGGTCAGCAACCATTCTACTTTGCGGTCAGTCGCTTCCTGCGGAATACTCGCTAGCAGTTGCACGGAAAAAGCCGCTGCCACCAATGCAGGATATCCAGGCCTACTTCTATCTCCAGAATCTATCCGCGCCAGCAATTTGTCGTAAAAACCGCCACCGAAACCCAGCCGTGAGCCATCGCGAGCAAAAGCCACCCCCGGCAACAGGATGAAATCAATGACTTCCAGCGTATCAACCCTGCGACAACGTTCCGGCAGCGGCTCTGGAATATCCCATTTACCCGGAGCAATATCCCGCCGCAAATCGGCAACCTGAAACAACTCAAGTTGTTTTGTAGCGCTGTTCACTCTGGGCAGTAAAACCTGTTTGCCGTCCTGTAATGCCTGTTGCACCCATGCTGCGGATTCGAATTCTGCACCAAAACTCATATAGCCAAGCACGGCAAAGGCGCTCTGATAAGCCTCCAACGCGATCAGCCGTGCCGTAATGGCGCGACTAAAAGCAGCCCGATCCGATGCTGCCAGATTCTGGCGGGCCGCGATTATACTTTGTCTTAGTGTCTGCTTCATAGCCTGAGCTGTCATAGACTCATACCCCTCTTCAATAAAACCAGCAATTACTCTCCATCTTCCAGCATCTTGTCGCCTATATCTATTAAATTTGACGTAATTCGACTTTTCACCAAGATAAAAACGCACATGCTATTAGCAATAAAACTCAGTGAACGATACAACTCGATGAGTTGCTTTAGTATGAAATCGCAGTCATATGCAGGCAAATCAAACCAAAAACAATTTATAAGCCGGATTATCGCTTTCATCCCAATAGCGATACCCCAATTGATCAAGGAAATTCTGCAGGGCTTTTTTGTCGTGATGGGGTACTTGCATGCCAACTAGCACACGACCGTAGTCTGCACCGTGGTTGCGATAATGAAACAGGCTGATGTTCCAGCTGTGGCTCATGCTGTTGAGGAAGTTCATCAGCGCGCCGGGACGCTCTGGGAATTCAAAACGGTACATGATCTCGTCACTGACTTCCGGCGCACGACCACCCACCAGATGGCGCAGATGCAGCTTGGCCAACTCATTGTCGGTCAGGTCCAGTGCGGGCAATTTGTTCTTTTTTAGGTTGGCAATGAGCTTGCTGGTTTCTGCGGGGTCACGTACCTGTATCCCCACAAAAATTTGTGCCACTTTCGGATCCGCATAACGGTAGTTGAATTCGGTGATATTGCGGCTGCCGAGCAGGGAACAAAATTTGCGGAAACTGCCCGGTGTTTCTGGGATGGTCACCGCCAGTATGGATTCACGTTGCTCACCTATCTCGGCGCGCTCGGCGACAAAGTGTAAGCGATCGAAATTCATGTTCGCGCCGCTCAGCACGGTGACCAGCGTTTTGCCTTTCAGCTTTTCGCGCGCCGCATACAACTTGGCGCCGGCAATAGCGAGAGCGCCCGCAGGCTCCAGAATAGAGCGGGTATCCTGAAATACATCCTTGATCGCCGCACACACCTCATCGGTATTGACCAGAATAATTTCATCCACATATTTTTTACAGATGCGGAAGGTCTCTTCTCCAACCAACTTGACGGCCGTGCCGTCCGAGAACAGCCCTACATCGCTTAATTGCACACGTTTTTTTGCTTTAAGCGAACGGTACATCGCATCAGAGTCGGTGGTCTGCACGCCTATCACCTTGATCTCTGGACGTATCTGCTTGACGTAGGCGGCCACTCCAGAAATCAGCCCGCCGCCCCCAACTGCGCAGAAAATAGCCTCTATTGGCTGGGTATGTTGGCGCAGGATCTCCATGCCTATCGTACCCTGCCCGGCAATAACATCAGGGTCATCAAACGGATGGACGAAGCTCAATTTCAACTTTTCCTGCAACTGCAATGCATGGTTATAGGCATCGTTATAACTGTCGCCATGCAACACGATTTTGACCGCGTCCTTGCCAAAATGCCTGACCGCCTCGATCTTAAGCTGAGGGGTCGTTACAGGCATTACGATAATCGCTTTGCATCCCAGCTTTTGTGCAGACAAGGCCACGCCCTGCGCATGATTGCCAGCCGACGCGGCAATGACGCCGCATTTGAGTTGCTCGGGCGTAAGCTGCGCCATTTTGTTGTAAGCACCACGCAGCTTGAATGAAAATACCGGCTGCATGTCTTCGCGCTTCAGGAAAACCTGGTTGCCTATGCGTGCCGATAGGCTGGGAGCCGCTTCTAGCGGGGATTCGATGGCCACATCATAGACACGGGCAGTGAGAATACGTTTGAGATAACTTTGCATATTTATACTTCTATCGAGACATTTACTGAATAATTGGCTCAATCATAAAGGCTTTTGACTATATATGGTTCCTAAAATTAGCAATTCCTGCAATAATCACCAGCTGAATAATAAAAATACCGAATTGAGAGAATGATGAGCATGACACAAGATGAATTAAAACTCGCTGTGGCGAAGGCCGCGATTGCATATATTCCCGAAGATTGCATCGTGGGCGTGGGCACCGGCTCCACGGCAAATTTCTTTATTGATGAGCTAGCCAAAATCAAACACAAAATTCGCGGCGCGGTCGCCAGCTCCGAAGCCTCAGCGCTTCGTCTTAAAGGACATGGCATCGATGTGCTGTCGCTAAACGATGCCGGCGAGTTGCAGGTGTATGTCGATGGTGCCGATGAAATCACGCGCCACATGCACATGATCAAAGGTGGCGGCGGCGCGTTGACTCGCGAAAAAATCGTGGCGGCGGCCAGCAAGAAATTTATCTGTTTGTGCGATGCAAGCAAGCTGGTTGATGTGCTCGGAAAATTTCCGCTGCCAGTGGAAGTAATACCGATGGCACGCAGCTATGTGGCACGCGAACTGGTCAAACTGGGCTGCCATCCCAAGCTGCGCGAAGGTTTCACCACTGATAACGGCAACCTCATTCTAGACGTGCATGGCATGCAAATTCTGAATCCGGTTGAGCTGGAAACAACGCTGAATCAACTGGCTGGCGTAGTGACTAATGGCCTGTTTGCGAGACGCG
>JBCKTV010000031.1:0-16878 GCA_038925365.1 Gallionellaceae bacterium | reverse complement strand
TAGGCTGTACTTTAAAGGAGAAGTAAACATGAATGTTGGCGATTTAAAAAAAATGCTGGAAAACTATCCTGACGATATGGAAATTCTGAATGGCAGATGTAGTGATTACTGCATCATTTCAACAGATGAATGGTCTGTCGTGAGTGGCGTAGAAAAAAATGGATGGGTAATGCGCTCTCACACGACAATGAGTGAAGAAAATAAGAGCAATGAAAAATCGTATTTGTACCTACAGGGCAACTAGTGCCTAACGTAAAGTTAAGCGGCTGCGCTTCTTAGCAGTCCGCTTGAACGTGGTGGTTAGGCTTTTTAACTTTAGAAAGAATTCAACATGAACAAAAAAGAATTTATTCGGCAATGGGGCGTTAGTGGCATGTCAGCAGACAAACAGCGACTAGCCAACGCCGCATGGGATACAGCACTTGATGCCGCAATTGAGCTTGTTATCCGGTCGGCAGATTGGGAGCGTTGTCTCGCGGAGCTTAGATTGATCAAAGAAGCCTAACGTAAAGTAGACATCCTATTTGACGTAAGATATTGCGTCAAACGATTTATACTGATTTTTTGCTTATTTAAAAATATCATATTATCATACGGTTATTAATTTTTAGTATTTCCTAAAAGTGACAGAAAACACTTCATCCATTTTAGCGCCCAAACTACTTGATCAAGTGCGCGGAAAAATTCGCCTTAAACACTACAGTATACGCACGGAACAGGCGTATACGGACTGGATTAAACGCTTCATCTTGCATTTTGACAAGCAGCACCCCAAAGACCTAGGGGCTGCAGAGGTAGAGCAATTCTTAACTTACTTGGCTGTTGAAGGCAAGGTTGCCGCTTCTACACAGAATCAAGCCAAAAGTGCTTTGCTGTTTCTCTACCGTCAGGTATTGGAGATTGAATTACCTTGGCTGGATAATGTGGCTCAGGCGAAAGCCCCCAAGCGCTTGCCTGTGGTGCTGACGCGTGCAGAAGTACAAGCGGTGCTTTCACGTTTGCAAGGCACTCATTGGTTAATAGCCAATCTGCTATACGGCACTGGCATGAGAATTATGGAATGCCTGCGTTTACGTATTAAGGATATTGAGTTCTCGCGTAAGGAAATTTTGATTCGTGACGGCAAAGGATTTAAAGACCGTGTGACGATGTTGCCACTTGCATTGCTCAATCCTTTGCGCGAGCATTTGAAAAGTGTAAAAGTGCTGCACGATCAAGATTTAGCTGTTGGCTATGGCAGCGTATATCTTCCTAATGCTCTGGAGAAAAAATATCCCACGGCAGCAAGAGATTGGGGATGGCAATATGCATTCCCAACAAAAAGCATATCGGTTGACCCACGCTCAGGTGTTACTCGACGTCACCATGTGCAAGAACAAACAATTCAACGCGCAGTTAAACAAGCTGTGCGGGACGCGAATCTGGTTAAGCCAGCCACCCCGCACACTTTTCGCCATTCCTTTGCTACACATTTATTGGAGGGCGGTTATGACATTCGCACGGTGCAAGAATTGCTTGGCCATAGTGATGTCGCTACAACCATGATCTACACCCATGTCTTGAACAAAGGCGGCAGGGGTGTGGTCAGCCCATTGGATAATTTATCATGAGCGACCCTTTCAACAAGGATTTTATCCTACGCCTGGTCGTAAATTTATTAACGGATATTCAGGTTTGAGAAACCTGCTGGAAATTTCTTAATGCTAAAACAAAACATCGCAGCCTTGTTTGCACCTAATGGTGCACTTGCTAAGCACATTCCCAACTTCCGCGCACGCCCACAACAAATAGAAATGGCCGAGGCCATTGCCGAAGCGATTGCAGCTAACGGTATATTGATCGCAGAAGCTGGCACCGGCACCGGTAAAACTTTTGCCTATCTGGTTCCTGCTCTGCTTGCCGGTGGCAAGGTGGTGATCTCCACCGGCACTAAAAATTTACAAGATCAGCTGTTTCAACGTGACTTGCCCACGGTGCGTGATGCGCTGAAAGCACCGGTGTCGATTGCGCTATTGAAAGGTCGGGCAAATTATGTGTGCCATTATCATTTGGAGCGTGCACAGTCTGATGGGCGTTTACCTACGCGCGAAGATGCACGACACTTGGCTCGCATTGTTAAATACGCCAAGATTACTCCAACCGGCGACAAGAGTGGGCTGGCGGATGTGCCGGAGACTGCACCTATCTGGATGCACGTCACTTCTACACGCGATAATTGTTTAGGCCAAGAGTGCCCTAGCCACAAGGAATGTTTCGTATTGAAAGCACGCAAAGAGGCGATGGCGGCAGATGTGGTGGTGGTGAATCATCATTTGTTTTTTGCCGATGTGATGTTGCGCGATGAAGGTGTTGCCGAGTTGCTGCCTGCCTGTAACACGGTAATTTTTGACGAGGCGCATCAACTTCCAGAAACAGCCAGCCTATTTTTTGGTGAAAATATTTCCACTTCTCAGTTGCTTGAGCTAGCACGCGACGCAACCATCGAGGCACTCTCCGGCGCTAAAGATTTTACTCCCCTGCCAGCAGCTTGCGATGCAATGGAAAAATCTGCGCGCGATTTGCGCCTGATTTTTAAAAAAAATGAGGGGCGGATGAACGCTGTGGATACCGAGGTTCTGCCCGGTTTTGCAGAGGCACTCAACACGGTGGTAACGCAACTGGGCAGTTTGAATGCGTTATTGGAAAAACAGGCCGAGCGTAGCGAAGGCTTGGAAAATTGCTGGAACCGTGGCTTGGAGTTAACACGCAAAATATTGCTATGGAAAGATAATACCCAGCTCGACATGGTGCGTTGGGTGGAAATATTCAATCATTCGGTGCAGCTCAACACCACACCCTTGTCGATTGCAGAAATCTTTGCCAAGCAGATCGGCGCTACGCCTAGAGCCTGGATTTTCACCTCGGCCACGCTGGCGGTGAAGCGGGATTTTTCACATTACCAGGGCGAAATGGGTCTAGTCACCGCAAAAACTGTCTGCTGGGATAGTCCGTTTAACTACGCGGAGCAGGCGCTTTTATACGTACCGGAAAATATGCCTGACCCCAATAGCCTCGGCTATACCGAGGCGGTGATTGCAGCCGCATTGCCGCTGATTATTGCCAGCAAGGGTCGCGCATTTTTATTATTTACCAGTTTGCGTGCAATGCAACGCGCACATGAAATTTTGCTTGCAGAATTTGACCTAAAAAATTTGAAATACCCGCTAATGTTGCAGGGCGAAGGCTCACGCAACGATTTGCTGTCGCGCTTTCGCGAGCATGGTAATGCGGTACTGCTAGGCAGCCAGTCTTTCTGGGAAGGGGTGGACGTTCGCGGCGAAGCGCTGTCGCTGGTGGTGATCGACAAGCTTCCATTTGCACCGCCGGATGACCCGGTGCTGGCTGCGCGTATTGCGCAAATCACCAAGCAGGGACGCAATGCGTTTATGGAGTACCAGTTGCCACGTGCGGTAATCAATCTCAAGCAGGGCGCAGGGCGTTTGATCCGCGATGAAAGCGACCGCGGTGTGCTGATGATTTGTGATCCGCGCCTGCTAGGTAAACCTTATGGCAAGCGTATCTGGCAGAGCCTGCCGCCGTTCAAACGCACCCGTGTACTGAGTGAGGCGGTGGCGTTTTTTGATGCGCCTGGAATAATGGATGTTATTTAATAAATGCCTGCATTCGTAACATATTGATTATATTGAATATATTTATATTGATAATTAAGATATAGCGTATCCACCGGGCTGCAAATCCCCCCTAGCCCCCCTTTTACAAAGTGGGGAACATTTACTGCTCACAGCTGGACTGATTCCCCACTTTGTAAAAGGGGGGCTAGGGGGGATTTAGGATTTAAAACACCCTCAAAATTTTCACCCTTCTTTCCATGCCGTAGCGAGCCAGTCAACGTTATAATTAGCTGCGCTTATTTGTTCGTATCTACCACCCAATCTATATCTTCGGAGGTCACGCCATGTCGCATAACTTATTCAACTCCCTCATATCTTTCAAGCTGTCTAGTGGCAAAACCGCAAGCATGTATTCCTTGCAGGCACTTGAAGCAGCAGGTCTGGGCAAGATTTCACGCCTGCCGGTTTCTATCCGCATTGTGCTGGAAGCGGTGTTGCGAAATTATGACGACAAAAAGGTGAGCGAGGCGCATGTGCGCCAATTGGCAAGCTGGCAACCGAATGCTGTGCGCACCGAGGAAATTCCTTTTGTGGTGGCGCGAATTGTTTTACAGGATTTCACCGGCGTGCCGCTGCTAGCTGACCTGGCCGCGATGCGCGATGCCGCAGCGAAGATGGGCAAGGATCCAAAAATCATCGAGCCGCTGGTGCCGGTAGACCTGGTGGTGGACCACTCGGTGCAGGTCGATAGCTACAACAATCCCAATGCGCTGAAGCTGAACATGGAGATGGAATTCGAGCGCAACAACGAGCGCTACAAGTTCATGAAGTGGGGCATGCAGGCTTTTGACACCTTCAAGGTGGTGCCACCCGGCATCGGCATCGTGCACCAAATCAACCTGGAATATCTAGCACGCGGTGTGTTGCATAAAGATGGGGTGTACTACCCTGATACCTTAGTGGGAACTGACAGCCACACCACCATGATCAACGGCATCGGCGTAGTGGGCTGGGGCGTGGGCGGCATCGAAGCGGAAGCTGGCATGCTGGGTCAGCCGGTGTACTTCCTCACGCCCGATGTAGTGGGTGTGCATCTCAAGGGCAAGCTGCGCGAAGGCGTGACTGCCACCGACCTAGTACTGACTATTACCGAACTACTACGTAAACAAAAAGTGGTGGGGAAATTTGTGGAATTTTTCGGTGTAGGCACAGCAGCTCTGACCTTGCCCGACCGCGCCACCATCGCAAACATGGCGCCTGAATATGGAGCGACCATGGGTTTCTTCCCGGTGGACGATATTACGGTAAATTTCATGCGCAACACCGGTCGCACCGAAGAAGAAGTTGACGCATTCGCTGCCTATTTCAAGGCGCAGGGTTTGTATGGTATTCCGCAGGCGGGCAGCATCGATTACAGCAGCGTGGTGGAACTCGATCTGTCTACCATCCAGCCTTCATTGGCCGGCCCCAAGCGTCCGCAGGACCGCATTCAGCTCAATGCAATGAAAGAAACTTTCAACACGCTGTTCAGCAAGCCGGTGGCCGAAAATGGTTTCAATCAGTCTGCCGACAAGCTGGGTAAGCGCTACCCTACCGGCCATGCCGATGGTTTCAGCATTGCCAGTGGCGATGTGCTGATCGCCGCGATTACGTCCTGCACCAACACCTCTAATCCTGCCGTGATGCTGTCAGCGGGATTGCTGGCGAAAAAAGCAGTGGCCAAGGGACTGCGCGTAAACCCGCACATTAAGACCACCCTCGCCCCCGGTTCCCGCGTCGTTACCGAGTACCTGACCAATGCAGGGCTGCTGGAACCGCTGGCGCAACTCGGCTTCAGCGTGGTTGCATACGGCTGCACCACCTGCATCGGCAACTCCGGCCCGCTTGATGCGCAGATTGAAGACACTATTATTAAAAATGATTTGATCGCCGCTGCGGTGCTGTCTGGCAATCGCAACTTCGAGGCGCGCATTCACGCCAACATCAAGGCCAATTTCCTCGCATCTCCGCCGTTGGTTGTGGCCTATGCCATTGCCGGACGCATGAACATCAACCTGGATATCGAGCCTCTAGGCACCGACAAAGATGGCACACCGGTATACCTGAAAGACATCTGGCCAAACAGCCACGAAATTGAAACCGTGATGAAATATGCGATGGATCCTGCGGTGTATCGCAAACTGTATGGCGACCTGACGAAAGACCTGCCCCTGTGGAATGCAATTCCTTCCACGCCGGGCAATGTGTACAAGTGGGACGACTCCACCTACATCGCGCAGCCGCCATTTTTCGACGGCTTTAGCATGAAAACTGGCAGCATCCACAGCATCAAAAATGCCCGTGCGCTAGGAATTTTCGGCGACTCGGTGACCACCGACCACATCAGCCCCGCAGCTGCATTTAAGCCCACCACCCCCGCCGGAAAATACCTGATCAGTCGTGGTGTGGAATTGAAGGATTTCAACAGCTACGGCGCACGTCGCGGCAACCACGAGGTAATGATGCGCGGCACCTTTGCCAACGTGCGCATCAAGAACCTGATGTTACCTGCAAAAGACGACGGCAGCCGTGTGGAAGGTGGTTACACACTTTACAACGGCGAACAGATGGCGATCTATGACGCGGCGATGAAACATATTGCCGACGGCACACCGACAGTTATTTTCGCCGGTGAAGAATACGGCACAGGTTCATCACGCGACTGGGCTGCCAAGGGCACGCTGTTACTCGGCGTGAAGGCAGTAATCGCGAAGAGCTACGAACGTATCCACCGCAGCAATCTGGTGGGCATGGGCGTGCTGCCTTTGCAGTTCAAGGGCAGCGACAGTGCCGCATCATTGCTTCTAATGGGCGATGAAACCTTCGATCTGAGCGGAATTGATGAAGACTTAAAGCCACAGCAGGACGTAACACTAACCATCAAACGCAAAGACGGCAGCACGCAGAAGGTTCAACTGCTGTTGCGCATCGATACACCGATCGAGGTGGACTACTACCGTCATGGCGGCATCTTGCCGTTTGTGTTGCGCGAGTTGATTTCACGATAAGCTGGAATTTGGGATCGCGAATCTATCAAGGGCTTGTATGGAGGTCTTTTCATCCACACAAAACACCACGGAATTTTCGGCAGGCGATAAATACAAACCAACCACATCTTTTTAAAAAATCAATGGGTAGAGTATAGAATAGCCTTGCGACAGCCATCCCTCATCAAGGCGTGAATGTAACTTTGCGGTAGCATTCATTGCTAGTCAATATTTTGAGATGCGTCTCATCTCACGCCGGAAACACGCCAGTGCTCAAATACCGATCCCCGCGATCGCACACAATAAACACGATGGTGGCGTTCTCGACCTGCTGCGAAATGCGCAGCGCGACAGCCAGCGCACCGCCTGACGAAATGCCGCAGAAGATTCCTTCTTCGCGCGCCAAACGGCGCGTCATTTCTTCAGCAACTGGCTGGCTGACATACTCTAGGCTATCCACATTTTTCGGGTTGTAAATTTTCGGCAGGTAGGCTTCCGGCCATTTGCGGATGCCTGGAATCTGCGCGCCTTCTTCTGGCTGCACACCGATGATCTGAATTTTAAGGTTCATTTCCTTGAAATAGCGCGAGCAGCCCATGATGGTGCCGGTGGTACCCATGCTGCTGATGAAATGGGTGATCTGACCCTGAGTATCGCGCCAAATTTCCGGTGCCGTGCCTTCGTAGTGTGCCAGCGGATTATCCGGGTTGGCGAACTGGTCAAGAACAGTTCCACGCCCTTCATCACGCAATTTTTCTGCGGTGTCGCGCGCCAGTTCCATGCTACCCGCCTTGGAGGTGAGGATCAGCTCAGCACCAAATGCGCGCATGGTCTGGCAGCGCTCTAGGCTTTGGTTCTCCGGCATCACCAAGATCATCTTGTAACCGCGCATGGCCGCAGCCATCGCCAGTGCGATGCCGGTGTTGCCGCTAGTGGCTTCGATCAGCGTATCGCCGGGTTTGATGTCACCGCGTGCCTCTGCCTTGCTGATCATCGCCAGCGCGGGCCGGTCTTTTACAGAACCGGCGGGGTTGTTGCCTTCAAGCTTGGCGAGGATTATGTTTGAGGTGGCGCCGGGGATGCGCTTGAGCTTGACTAGCGGTGTGTTGCCGACGAAATCTTCGAGTGAGTGGTACATGGTTGTGTTTCCTGTGACTCAGTGACAGCAAATATTTAATATCCGCCATCTCGTTAAAATATTCAATATAATCAACGACTTACGAACTAATCATCGTCATCTTCTTCGTTATCAACCTTAGCGCCGCTGTCGATTATTTCCTGCACATCATCAACTTCCATGCCTGCACCACCATTAAAATTTTCTATGGATCTGGCGGGCATATTCAACACTTCAGACGCTACCAGCTCGGAGGAAAACTGATTGATTTTGATGTTGACCGCTTCCATGAATTCGGCAAATGTGGTGTCGTGTCCTACAGCTTCGTGAACGACATTCACCGCATTCAATGCGATGGATTCAAAGTATTCTTTTACAGCATTGATTGCTTCTTCATCTAGATTCATGTTAACTCCATCCCACAAAAAAACTAAACACTCACCTTGGACAACAGATAGTTGACATAACGAGTTGTGCCCTCATCCACTGTATAGAAAGGCTGCTTATAACCGACTTCACGCAGTGCAGCGATATCAGCCTGGGTGTAGCTTTGGTATTTTCCTTTCAGCGCCTCCGGGAAAGTGATGTAACGTATTAATTGTTGTTGGTGCATTTGCTCCAGTGTCAATTTGCTTTCGCCTTGGTTGCTGCGTAACGCATTGATGGTGGCCACGGCTACATCGTTAAAGCTCTGTGCCTTGCCGGTGCCCAGATTGAAGATGCCGGATTGGTCAGGGTTGTCGAGGAAGTGCATATTCACTTTGACCACGTCCTCAATCGACACGAAATCGCGCAGCTGCGCACCGTTAGCATAGCCCTCGCAACCTTCAAACAGGTTCACATAACCGCCAGCACGATACTGGTTGAAGAAGTGATAGGCCACCGAGGCCATACGCCCCTTGTGCTGCTCGCGGCTGCCATATACGTTGAAATAACGCAGGCCGACAATTTGTGAAGTACGCTCATCCCAGCGGCGACGTACGATCTGATCAAACAGAAATTTGGAATAGGCATACACGTTGAGCGGTGATTCATATTCGCGGCTCTCGATGAATTTTGGACCCATGCCATAAACTGAAGCAGAGGAGGCATATAAAAATGGCACCTCTTCATCCTGGCAAAAATCCAGTATATCCATCGAATACTGGTAATTATTCTGCATCATGTAACGACCATCCGTTTCCATGGTGTCAGAGCATGCACCTTGATGAAAGATAGCAGCCACATCACCATCAAACAAGCCGTTATTCAAGTGTTCGATAAAATCTTCCTTGCTCATGTAATCGGCAATATCGCAATCGGTCAGATTCTTGAATTTGTCTGCCTGCTTCAAGTTATCTACTGCGATGATGTTGCTGATGCCGCGATCATTCAATGCCTTGACTAGATTTGAACCAATAAATCCGGCTGCTCCGGTTACGATGTAGTACATGTTTTGACTCCCTTAAATAATCAAACAATGTGAAGATCGTCTCTCAGAAGAGTGGCTCTTCACTTGCTTCTTGCAATATCCTGAATAATTTCGTCGCGGTTAACCATGGCCGTGCCCAGTTTGCCCACCACTATACCTGCGGCGCGGTTTGCAATGCGCACCGCCTGTACCCAATCTGCTCCGCATGCCAGCATCACCGCCAGGGTTGCAATCACGGTATCACCGGCACCACTCACATCAAACACTTCGCGGGTCTGTGTTGGCTCATGCAGAATTTCATTCGCACGATACAGGCTCATGCCTTCTTCACTACGCGTCACCAGCAACGCATCCAATTTTAATTCTTTACGCAGACGCTCGGATTTTTCGTTGAATTCTGCTTCGCTCTTCCATCCGCCCGCCACCTCACGAAATTCGCTGCGATTGGGAGTCAGCAAGGTAGCACCTGCATAACGCGCGTAATCATCACCCTTAGGATCAACCAGCACCGGCTTGCCAGCCGCTTTGGCAAGCTTGATCATCTCAGCAATATGAGTAAGCCCGCCCTTGCCATAATCCGACAGGATCACTACATCTGCATCGGGCAATTTGGCACGAAAATCTTCAAGCTTTGCATTCAGCACTTCATGGCTGGGTTGAGTTTCAAAATCAATGCGCAACAATTGCTGCTGCATCGCGATTGCCCGCAACTTGATGGTAGTGGAGATGGTGCTGTCACGATGCAGCAAGGCCGTTATATTTCCTTGCTGAATTAGCAATTTTTCCAGACAATCACCTGCCTCATCCGCACCCACAACCGAAAGCAAAGTGCAATGCGCGCCTAGGGAGGAAATATTGCGCGCCACGTTAGCCGCACCACCCGGACGTTCTTCCACCTTTTCAACTTTCAGCACCGGCACCGGCGCTTCAGGCGAAATGCGATTGACCACGCCAAACCAGTAACGGTCTAGCATGACATCACCCACTACCAATATTTTTACCCTATCAAATAAAGGTAACAGTTCAAGTGATGGCAATACGCTCATGCCAGCTCTCCTATCTCTTTATAAATATTTTGCAATACTAACAATGGATCTGCCGCTTTGGTAATAGGGCGGCCTATCACCAGATAGCTGGCACCGTTTTGCAGGGCTGCACGCGGTGTCATGATGCGCGACTGATCGTCTGCTGCCGCATCTGCCAGGCGTATACCGGGCGTGACCAGACAGAAATTACTAGCGCAATGTTGTCGCAATACAGCTGCTTCTTGCGCCGAACAAACCACCCCATCTAGGCCACATTCTTGCGCTAAAGTAGCGAGACGTAACACCATATTGGCAGGTGACTCTTTTATTCCTATATCAAGCAGGTCTTGTTGCGCCATGCTGGTCAGCACCGTTACTGCAATCAACTTGGGCGGACGAGCGCTGGATGCAACAGCGTCGCGTGCAGCCTCCATCATTTTTCGGCCACCCAGTGCATGCACATTCACCATCCATACACCTAGGCTTGCGGCAGTCTTGCAAGCCTGTGCCGCAGTGTTGGGAATGTCGTGAAACTTAAGATCGAGAAACACTTCAAACCCGCGCTTCATGCATTGCTCAACCACCTGTGGACCGGCAGCAGTAAACAGCTCCTTGCCTATTTTTAAACGGCACAGCGATGGCTGCAGACGTAATACCAACTCAAGTGCAGATTTTGCGTCCGCATAATCCAGCGCAATAATAATCCTGGGATCGATTGTTTGGACGTCACTCATATTCTCAAACCGGTTTCTTCGCTGCGTCGAGGTGAATAGGTTTCCCAGCCATGGCACGCTGGGCAATGCCAATAAAACTTGCGGGCTTTAAAGCCGCAGCTGGAGCAGTGGTACATTGCCAAGGAACGTGTGCGCTGATGCACAAGATTTTTCACCATCTCCACATCAGCACGGTTTTTATCAGTTACTTCAAGTAGCCGTGCCTCAAGAAATTTATCCAGTCCAAGCAAGGTGGGATTGCGATGTAACTCTTTTCTGACCATCTGATAAGTAGCTTCGGCCCCGTCTCGTTGCAACACGGCCTTGAATAAAACGTCCATCAAATCATGCGATGGATATTTTTCCTGATATTCGCGCAACAAGCTGATGCCATCATCCTCGTGATTGATCTTGCGATGCGCTAGCAGCAAATGTTCTGCGGCCAATTGCAGATACTGCGGGTTCTGCTGTTCGATACGCTTCCATATTTCTATTGCGCGCTTATGATTACCGGCCTCATTTTCAATATCGCCCAACATGATGTTGGCACGTACCGCATGTGGATTGACCTCCAGCGCTTGCTCCAGATGCACAGTCGCTGCGGTTGTTTGTTTTCGTAGCAATTCATACGTGGCCAATTCGCAATAAAAAGCGGAGGCCTCTTTATTGTGAGATTTCCCGGTCAGATCAGTCAAACGCTGGCAAATATCAATAGCCTTGAGCCAGTCTTTTTCCTTTTGGTAAATCTCCAGCAAGAAATCGAGAGATTCTTTTTCATAGGGAGATGTATGTAATTTCTTAAAAGTCAACTCGGCTCGGTCCAGAATACCGGCTTTCAAATAATCCTGTCCTAGTTCAAACAATGCCTGCTGCTTCCTGCCTGCATCCAGGTCGGCACGCTCAACCAGATTAAGATGCATGCGCAACGCACGATCTACTTCACCTCTGCGTCTGAATAGGCTACCCAATGCAAAGTGTAACTCTATAGTCTGCGGATCAACCTTGACCACCTCGATAAAAGCTTCGATTGCCTTGTCCTGCTGCTCATTGAGTAAAAAATTCAGTCCCTGGAAATAAGAGCGCGGCAACAGACTAGATTCACTCAGCAGCTCCTTGATATCCATACGTGCTGTCAACCATCCCATGGCAAAAAAAAGCGGGAAGACAAGCAACATCCATAGTTCAAATTCCATAAATAACAGCCCAGATTAACAAGACAGCAATAAAAAATTGCACAGCAAATGTCGCTGACAATATTCTTAACATTTACTCATTGTTACTTTTTAAATTCAATTCTTTTTTTAACTCTGAAATTTCTTTACGCTGGCGTAACATATTGAACAGAACAGCCAGTACACCTACCGCAGCACCCACCGCAAAAAATAATAGCAGCGCCAATACAAGCGAGGTATGCCATTCGTAGCCAAAAAAATAACTCAGCACAACAGGCTGATCATTCTTCACCGCAAAGCTCAACAAGATCAAAAACAGAAAGGCACGCAAAAACCAAATCAAATATTTCATATGGCCACCTCTTCAGTTAAGAATTTATAGCGGAAATTCTCACATACGGAATCGTGAGTATTTTACACGCTAGATAATTGCTGCTCTACGCTATCTTGATGTAAAAAAGGCGACCCATCTTTCGATCGATCGCCTTTTATCTACATCAATACGCTACAACAGGTTTTAACAGACTTTAAACCTTTGCGGGGTAATCGACTCGCTCACGCAATTCTTTACCTGCCTTGAAGTGAGGCACATACTTGGCTGGAACTTGAACTTTGTCTCCAGACTTGGGGTTACGCCCAATGCGTGGCGGACGATAGTTCAGTGCAAAGCTGCCGAATCCGCGAATTTCAATACGGTCACCACGGCTTAAAGTTGTCGCCATGCTATCAAGTAAAACCTTGACGGCCATTTCGGCATCTTTACCCAATAGCTGCGGAAAGCGTTCAGCCAGTTTAAGAATCAAATCGGAACGAGTCATTATTGCCTCTCTTTATTATGCATCCACCTTGCTGCTGGCCATTTTAGCCTTGAGCAATGCGCCCAGGTTTGTAGTACCAGCTGTGCCAACATCTTCAGATGAAAGTTTCTTCATCGCTGCGGTTTCATCGGCCTTGTCCATCGCCTTGATGGACAGGTTGATGCCACGATTCTTGCGATCAACGTTAATGATAACAGCTTTCACTGTATCGCCTTCTTTGAGGTGATTTCGGATATCTTCAACACGATCCGCAGACACTTCAGACGCTTTCAGATAGGCTTCCACTTCACCATCCAAGAGAATAATCGCGCCTTTTGCATCGAGTGACTTGACCACACCAGTAACGATTGCGCCTTTGTCATGCCCTACTACAAAGCCGCTGAATGGATCACCATCCATCTGCTTGATACCCAAAGAGATACGCTCGCGCTCAACATCGATTGCAAGAACCACCGCTTCGAGAGCATCACCCTTCTTGAAGTTGCGTACGGCTTCTTCACCAGGCATGCTCCAAGACAAGTCAGAAAGATGAACAAGTCCGTCTATACCGCCATCCAGACCGATAAATACGCCAAAGTCAGTGATAGACTTGATCTGACCCTTAACTTTATCGCCCTTCTTATGGCTCAGTTCAAAATCATCCCATGGATTGGTCTTGCACTGCTTCATACCCAGAGAGATACGACGCCTAGCCTCGTCGATCTCCAGAATAAGCACTTCTACTTCGTCACCCAGCTGAACAACCTTGGATGGGTGTACATTTTTGTTGGTCCAGTCCATTTCGGAAACGTGAACCAAGCCTTCGATGCCCTGTTCGATTTCAACGAATGCGCCGTAGTCAGTCAGGTTGGTTACTTTACCGAATAGACGGGTGTTCTGTGGGTAACGACGTGCCAGACCATGCCAAGGATCGTCGCCCATTTGCTTGATGCCCAGAGAAACGCGGTTCTTCTCTTGGTCAAACTTCAGAATTTTCGCTTCAACTTCATCGCCGACTGTCAACACTTCGGATGGGTGCTTCACGCGACGCCATGCTAGGTCGGTGATATGCAACAGACCATCGATACCGCCCAGATCAACGAATGCGCCATAGTCAGTAATGTTCTTCACGATACCCTTGACGATTGCGCCTTCTACCAGATTCTGCATCATCGCTTCACGATCTGCACCCTGACTTACTTCCAGCACGGCACGACGCGATACCACCACGTTGTTACGTTTACGATCCAGCTTGATAACCTTCAGCTCCATTGTTTTGTTTTCGTATGGAGTAGTGTCTTTAACCGGACGAATATCTACCAGCGAACCCGGCAAGAAAGCACGGATACCGTTCACCATGGCAGTCAGACCGCCTTTAACTTTACCGCTTACATAACCCTCAACAATCCGGCCCTCTTCCATTGCCTGCTCAAGGTCTATCCATGCAGCCAGGCGCTTGGCTTTTTCACGCGACAAACGCGTTTCGCCATAGCCGTTTTCCAATGATTCAATCGCAACGGCAACAAAATCACCGACCGCAACTTCTAACGCGCCATTAGCGTCGCGAAACTCTTCAACAGGGATAAAACTCTCAGATTTCAAGCCTGCGTTTACCACCACCATGCTCTGCTCAATGCGCACAACTTGTGCAGTAATCAGCTCACCTGCACGCATTTCTTTGCGTGTCAGGCTTTCTTCGAACATCGAGGCAAAACTTTCCATTGTTAAATCAGTCATTTTTTGAATACACCTTAGGACAAACCCGTTTTTGGCGGGGGTTAGTTAGTCAACCCAACGCGAAGAGGTTCGCTTGGGGCTTTTATTACATCATTTATTTACTTCGCACGGTAATGATCGAGGACTATTTTTACCGCCTGCTCGATATTAAGAGCAGTCGTGTCCAGAAAAATCGCACCAGGCGCCTGTTGCAAGGGAGCCACACTACGTTGACTATCTCGTTCATCACGCAAACGAATCTCTTGCAGAAGATCGACAATTTTAACACTCATTCCTTTTTCCATCAACTGTTTATAGCGCCTATCCGCCCTCGCCTCGGCGCTAGCGGTTAAAAATATCTTCAGCGTCGCATCTGGAAACACCACAGAGCCCATATCTCGCCCGTCGGCAACCAGTCCCGGCGCCTTTCTGAAGGCTTTTTGCCTATCCAGCAAGGCAACACGCACCGCAGGCAAGGCTGCCACCCTCGATGCCGCCGCCCCGCTCTGCTCGGTGCGTAATTCGTCCCCCACCTTACTGCCATCCAGCCATATATCGTTTCCTTCGAAGCGGATATCGATTTGCTGAGCCAACGCAGCCAGTGCTGCTTCATCATCCAGCGCCATATTTCGACGTGTTGCAGCCAACGCCAGCAGCCGATACATGGCACCGCTATCGAGAAAATGGTAGCCCAGTGCCTGCGCCACGCGTTGCGCCACGGTGCCTTTGCCTGAGGCCGAGGGGCCGTCTATTGCGATTACTGGAATTGCTTGAGTCACATTTTTAAACATATTGAAATAGTCCGGGAAAGTTTTAGCCACACAATTTGGGTCATTTATACGCACGCCTAAACTACCAAACGCGGCTAGCGAGAAGCACATCGCCATGCGGTGGTCGTCGTAGGTATCAATTGCCGCATGATGAATCTGTACTGGCGGGGTAATGCGGAGGTAATCCGCACCTTCTTCCACTATCGCGCCCACCTTGCGCAACTCAGTTGCCATTGCAGCAATACGATCAGTTTCCTTCACGCGCCAGCTGGCTATATTACGCAAGGTGGTCGTGCCATCTGCAAACAATGCTGCCACCGCCAGCGTCATAGCCGCATCGGGTATGTGATTACAATCGAGTTCAATCGCCTTGAGCCTGCCTTTTTCAGGAGCAGAGGCCTCCATCCAGTTATCGCCCATGGTGATACGTGCACCCATCTTAGCCAGCTCTTCGGCAAAGCGCACATCGCCCTGCACACTGTTTTTGCCGACACCCTCTACCCGCACCGGGCCGCCGCCGATTGCACCCGCCGCAAGGAAATACGACGCAGACGAAGCATCGCCCTCAACAAATATCGTACCCGGACTCTGATAACGCTGACCACCAAATATCACAAAGCGCCGCCACTCCTGACGCTCCACCTTAACGCCAAAACGCGCCATCATCGCCAGCGTAATCTCGATATACGGTTTGGAGATCAACTCTCCCACCACCTCAATGCTGACTGTGCGCCCCATCAAAGGCAAAGCCATCAACAGGCCAGTGAGGAACTGGCTGGACACATCGCCACGTACCTGCAACATATCGCCTGCCAATATGGAAGGCACGATCTCCAGCGGCGGAAAACCTTCGTTGCCCTTGTAACGAATGTCTGCACCCAACTGTCGCAACGCATCCACCAAATCACCGATGGGGCGGTCGTGCATGCGCCCACCCGGCAAGGCTACAGTTCCGCCGGACAATTCATAATGGCCACCTGACAGCGCTAGAGCCGCAGTCAGCGGGCGAAATGCAGTGCCCGCATTACCCAAAAACAGCTTGGCCTCTTTTACAGGAAAATTTCCGCCGCAACCTGTTACGCGATAGGCATTATCTCCCAGCGCATCAACCTTCACACCCAGTGCGCGCAAGGCATCCAGCATGCGCTCGGTGTCATCGGAGTGCAGCAGATCACGCACTTCGGTGGTGCCATTGGCCAGTGCTGCCAACAACAGTACGCGGTTGGATATGCTCTTAGAGCCGGGCAGGCGGACAGTGCCTTGCGCGCTCAGTAAGGGGGGGAGGTCAATATAGTTTTCGGATGTCATTTGGGGTGAACCTTGCTGCGGATGGCGGTGATTAATTTTTTTAGGGCGGTATGATACCAGAGAGGGGGTGTATTTCGGGTTGCCTGGCAGCCAGTTGAAATTAGAAAGGTGAGCTAATGTAACATATTGATTATATTGAATATTTTACACACAAGAGCAATCAGAATTTCTTTACAAATCAATTGGTTGCGAGTGAAGCTTGACAGGCTGCT
>JBCKTV010000030.1:0-16888 GCA_038925365.1 Gallionellaceae bacterium | reverse complement strand
CAATTGCAGGTAGAATTGGAATATGAACATCAATTGTTGCAAAAACTTTCCATCGAATTGGTAGTAAGTAATCAGCGTTTTCAGCATCTGGCTCTCACGGATGAACTCACCAACTTACCTAATCGCCGTTTTGCAAACGATCATCTCGAGCGTGAATGGGCATTGGCACAACGCAATAACAGTCCCATTGCATGCATGATGGTTGATATAGATTTCTTCAAACAGATCAACGATAGCTATGGACACAATGTGGGCGATGATGCGCTGAAGCAGGTGGCGAAAGCATTGCAGGATTCTGTACGCAAAAATGACGTAGTTTGCCGTTTGGGTGGCGAGGAGTTTTTGGTAATTTGCGTGGGTGTTGCAGCGACGGAGTGTTTTAAATATGCAGAGCGTTTACGCGAAAATGTTGCATTATTGATTTTAAGCGCAGCATCCGGCAAAAAATTCAAGTTGACTGTCAGCATCGGGGCATCCAATAAAACCCCTGACATAAAAACATCAGAAATGCTGTTGCAGCTTGCAGATAAACGCCTGTTTCAGGCCAAGGTAACTGGCCGAAATCGCACGATTGCAGATTAACTAGCCTAGCAGCCTCCTACACTACGCTCTGCTTCGCATAGGACAAGAACCCCTGTTGGGTGTTGGGTACTGGAAGTGGTTATTTGATCAACATATTGATTTTATTGAATATTTTATAAACTCCATGTCCCTTGGGCTGTTTGGTAATTTTGAATTTTTAGAGCTAGCCTTAAGCGCTTACAACTTCTTCTTTTTCAAATTCCAATATCACTTTCCCATCCTTAACATCCACCGTGACTTTGCCTCCACTGGCTAGGCGGCCGAACAGCAGCTCATCGGCCAGTGCGCTGCGTATGGCGTCCTGAATCAACCTGGCCATCGGGCGTGCACCCATCAGTGGATCGAATCCTTTGTCGGCGAGATAAGCTTTCAGCGCATCAGTAAACAAGGCATCCACTTTCTTCTCGTGCAATTGCTCTTCCAGTTGCATCAGGAATTTATCTACCACGCGTAGGATAACTTCCTTGTCCAGAGACGCAAAGGAAATGATTGCATCCAGGCGGTTGCGGAATTCTGGTGTGAACATACGCTTGATGTCGGCCATTTCATCGCCACTCGATGCAGTCTTGGTAAAGCCGATCTGCACCTTGTTGAGCGCTTCCGCACCGGCATTGGTGGTCATGATGATGACCACATTGCGGAAGTCCGCTTTGCGTCCGTTGTTGTCGGTGAGCGTACCGTGATCCATTACTTGTAGCAGGATGTTGAAAATGTCCGGATGTGCTTTTTCAATTTCGTCCAGCAACAGCACGCAATGCGGCTGTTTGGTAATGGCTTCGGTGAGCAATCCGCCCTGTTCAAAGCCGACATAGCCGGGAGGTGCACCGATCAGGCGTGACACGGCATGGCGTTCCATGTATTCGGACATGTCGAAGCGTTGCAGCGGCATGCCCATGACGAAAGCGAGCTGGCGCGCCACTTCAGTCTTGCCCACGCCGGTAGGGCCTGAAAACAAGAAGCTACCGATCGGTTTTTGCGGGTTGCCCAAGCCACTGCGCGACATCTTGATAGCCCGAGCCAATACTTCGATTGCGGCTTTTTGGCCAAACACTACGGCATTAAGATCTCGTTCCAGTGTCTTCAAGGTGTTGCGATCGTCGTGCGACACGGTGCGTGCAGGAATCCGCGCAATCTTGGCGATAATTTCTTCAATCTCGTGTTTGCCTATTATTTTTTTCTGTTTGGACTTAGGCAAAATGCGCTGCGCGGCACCGGCTTCATCCAGCACGTCAATAGCCTTGTCGGGAAGATGTCTGTCATTGATGAAGCGAGCGGCAAGCTCAGCTGCACTGGAGATCGCCGCAGCGCTGTATTTGACGCAGTGGTGTAGCTCGTAGCGCGATTTAAGTCCTTTAAGGATTTCTATCGTCTCCTCTACTGAAGGTTCTGGTACGTCTACTTTTTGGAAACGGCGCGACAGCGCATGATCTTTTTCAAAAATGCCGCGATACTCCTGATAAGTGGTGGCGCCTAGGCATTTGAGCGCGCCGCTGGAGAGAGCGGGCTTGAGCAGGTTGGACGCATCCATGGTGCCGCCGGATGCAGCACCCGCGCCGATCAGCGTGTGAATCTCATCAATGAATAAAATAGCATTTGGAGCAGCAGACAACTCTTTAAGCAGCGCTTTCAAGCGCAGCTCGAAGTCTCCACGATATTTCGTACCCGCCAGCAAGGCGCCCATGTCGAGTGAAAAGACGTGTGCATCTTTCAGGATGTCAGGCACATTACCTTCGGTAATACGGCGCGCCAGTCCTTCTGCTATCGCAGTCTTGCCCACGCCAGCCTCGCCTACCAACAGAGGATTGTTTTTGCGGCGACGGCACAGTGTTTGAATGACACGTTCCAG
The DNA here is from genome assembly GCA_038925365.1 of Gallionellaceae bacterium. Taxonomy (GTDB): domain Bacteria; phylum Pseudomonadota; class Gammaproteobacteria; order Burkholderiales; family Gallionellaceae; genus 39-52-133. The sequence goes on along the minus strand of JBCKTV010000030.1, from coordinate 14,460 downwards.
CTCAATATCCCGACCAATCAAGGGGTCAATTTTGCCTGCCAATGCATGAGCATTGAGATCGAGGGTGTAGCTCTTTAATGCGCTGTCGTCATTTTGTTCTTGCGTCACTTCTGCTTCGGCAACCGGCTTGGAATTGCTGACGTCGGCAGTTTTGTTGATACCATGGGCTATGTAATTAACCACATCAAGACGCGTGATACCGCGCTGGTGCAGGAAATACACTGCATGAGATTCCTTTTCGCCAAACAGGGCGACCAGAATATTAGCACCGGTGACTTCCTTTTTACTGGAAGACTGCACGTGCAAAATCGCACGCTGGATAACGCGTTGGAAACCGACGGTAGGCTGGGTTTCGACATCGGTATTGCCGACAGACCGGGGGGTGTGCGTATCGATATGATGAGCCAGCACAGTGCGTAACTCTTCTAAATCAGCACCGCAGGCGCGCAGAACATGCGCTGCTGATGGGTTGTCCAACATAGCGAGCAATAAATGTTCAACCGTAATAAATTCATGCCGCTTCTGGCGCGCTTCAACAAAAGCCAAGTGCAGGCTTACTTCTAATTCTTGCGCGATCATATTAATTTTCCTCCAAAATACATCTAAGCGGGTGTCCGTGTTCTATTGAAAATGCAGTGACCTGTGAGACTTTAGTTTCTGCCGTATCTTTGGGATAAACCCCGCATACTGCAGAACCCTCAGCGTGAACTTTGAGCATGACTTGCATCGCGCGTTCCCGGCCCATAGCGAAAAAAGTTTGCAGTACCTCAACAACAAAAATCATCGTGGAATAATCATCATTCAACAGCATGACCTTGTATAGTTTTGGAGGCTTAGTTTTGCTGCGCTCTGCTTCCAGTAGGGTCGTACTTTCATGTTTCGTAGCCATAGCTATATTGTCACATTATTAAGATACATTATCTGAGGATTAAGACATTTTTTTCAAGCTTATTCTGAAAAAATATAAAAACTTTCATTTAATACTTGACTGTTTTGGTAGAACTAGCGTAAAAAGCGTGTGGGTGTTTGAATCAAAGTATCTACAGTACTGGTTTTGCCATGCTCGGGATTGAAAATTCAAACAGTTGACGGGAATCCACCCGGTTTTTTAGTAAGGAAGTTTTAACATGGCAAACGGTACAGTAAAGTGGTTCAATGATGCAAAAGGCTTTGGCTTTATCACTCCAGATGATGGCAGCGAAGATCTTTTCGCGCACTTTTCCGCAATTAACATGAGCGGTTTTAAGTCGCTGAAAGAAGGCCAGAAGGTTACCTTTGATATCGTTCAAGGTCCTAAAGGCAAGCAAGCTTCAAACATCCAAGCTCCTTAATAGGTTCTTGGCTGGATAAGCTGAAGCCCGCAAACGCGGGCTTTTTTTCGTCCGCATTTTGGCAATCGTTGTCTCGCCAACGGCATTTGTAGGAGCACGCCCTGCGTGCGATTCGCACGCAGGGCGTGCTCCTACAAGGGGTTTCTGCTTTAATGGACAGTCTGGGTGAAATCTGGAATTGGAATCAAATGGCATCCAAGGCAGCATTGAAAGTCGCGCTTGGACGCATTGCCTGCGAGGTTTTCTCGAAGTCCAGGTGATAGTAGCCGCCCAACTCTACCGGCTTGCCCTGTACTGCGATCAATTCAATATTGATCTTCACCTCGTTGCCTGCAAGGGCTTTTGCCAAAGGTGCAAAGCGCGCCTGAATTTCGCTGTCTTTGCTCTGTGCGGCAAGTGCCTGAGCCCAGTACAAGGCCAGATAGAAATGGCTCCCTCGGTTATCGAGCTCCCCCACCTTGCGTGAGGGTGATTTGTTGTTGTCGAGAATTTTTCCAATTGCTTGATCCAGCGTGTCTGCTAGCACTTGGGCTTTGGCGTTGTTGAAGGTTTGCGCCAAATGCTCCAGTGATACGCCCAGTGCCAAAAATTCACCCAGCGAGTCCCAGCGTAAATAGCCTTCTTCTTGAAATTGCTGAACGTGTTTCGGTGCTGAACCGCCTGCGCCGGTCTCAAACAATCCGCCACCATTCATCAGCGGCACGATGGAAAGCATCTTTGCGCTAGTGTTGAGTTCCAGAATGGGGAATAGGTCGGTGAGGTAGTCGCGTAATACATTTCCAGTTACTGAGATAGTGTCTTTGCCTAGGCGGATGCGTGTAAGCGTGGCACGGCAAGCGTCCGCCGGTTCCATGATTTTGATATCCAAGCCGCTGGTGTTGTGATCCTTGAGGTACTTCTCGACCTTGGCGATGATCTGACCATCATGCGCCCGATTTTTATCCAGCCAGAAAATAGCTGGTGTGTTGGACAGGCGTGCACGGGTGACGGCGAGCTTCACCCAATCTTGAACCGGTGCATCCTTGGTCTGGCAGGCGCGATAAATGTCGCCTTGCTCGACGGGTTGCTCCAGTAGTGTTTTGCCGGAAGCATCAACAATGCGCACCACACCATCGCCAGCCATCTCAAAAGTTTTGTCGTGCGAGCCGTATTCTTCGGCCTGTTGTGCCATCAAGCCAACATTGGGTACGCTGCCGATAGTGGCAGGGTCAAGTGCGCCGTTTTTCTTGCAGTCCTCGATCGTGGCGACATAAATACCGGCGTAGCAGCGGTCGGGGATCATCGCCAGCGTGTCATAAGCCTTGCCCTCGGCATCCCACATTTTGCCGCCATCGCGGATCATCGGCGGCATGGAGGCATCAATGATCACATCGGACGGCACATGCAGGTTGGTGATGCCTTTGTCGGAATTTACCATCGCCAGCGGCGGCTGCTTCCTGAAACAGTTTGCAATGGTAGCCACGATGGCCGCACGTTTACCTTCCGGCAATGCAAAAACCTTAGTCTCCATGTCACCGAAGCCATTGTTTTCATTGAATTTTATATCTTTTAGCAGTGCGCCGTGCTGGTCGAATACGTCCTTGAAAAACACGGAAACGGCATGACCGAACATGATGGGGTCTGAAATTTTCATCATGGTGGCCTTGAGGTGTAGCGACAGCAATACGCGCTCTTTCCTTGCCGCCTCGATCTGCTCGGCGTAGAACTTGCGCAGCGCGCGGCGGCTCATCACCGCAGCATCGATGATCTCGCCCGCCTTGAGTGCAAGCTTATCCTTGAGCACGCTGATGTTGCCATCTTTAGCTACGAATTCGATGCGTGTGATAGTGGCTGCTGGCACGGTCACAGATTTTTCGCTACCGTAGAAATCGCCGCTGCTCATGTGTGCGACACGGGTCTTGGAATCAGCCGTCCATTTGCCTACGCGATGCGGATGCTTGCGCGCAAATTGTTTGACTGAGGCTGCGGCACGGCGGTCAGAGTTGCCTTCGCGTAGCACCGGATTCACCGCGCTACCGAGCACCTTGCTGTAACGCGCCTTGATGTCTTTTTCGGCATCCGTTTGCGGATCTTCCGGGTAGTCTGGAACTTTGTATCCTTGCAACTGCAATTCCTTTAACGCGGTCTTCAGTTGTGGCTGCGATGCGCTTACATTGGGCAGCTTGATGATGTTTGCATCCGGCAGCAGCGTCAGCGCACCCAGCTCGGCCAGATCATCAGCGACACGCTGGTTTGCAGAAAGGTAATCAGGGAAATTCGCGAGAATACGAGCGGCAAGGGAAATATCTCGTGTTTCAACAGTTATGCCGGCCGCCTTGGTAAAAGCTTGTACTATCGGCAGCAAAGAGTAAGTTGCCAGTGCAGGTGCTTCGTCGACTTTGGTGTAAATGATTTTTTGGTTTGTCATGTTTTTCTCATTTGGTTAATGATCAGTAACAATTTCTTCGTATAATTCATCCCACTTGCTGGCTAACTTTGGATACAGAAAACACCATGAGCCGGATACTACTATTTAATAAACCGTTTGGAGTTGTTTGCCAATTCAGTAGCGATGGCTTGCACCCGACTTTGGGCGATTATATCGCGCTTCCTGATTTTTATCCGGCTGGACGTTTAGACACAGACAGTGAAGGGTTATTACTGCTTACTGACGATGGAAAACTGCAACACTTGATTACTGACCCACGGCATAAACTGGCGAAAACCTATTGGGTGCAAGTAGAAGGTGTAGCGGATGAAGCCGCACTGGAGATGCTGCGCTGCGGGGTCAAGCTTGCGGACTTTACCACCCTGCCGGCCGTGGTGCGAGTGATGGATGAACCTGCCAGCCTGTGGCTACGCAAACCGCCCATACGCGAACGCAAAAATAAACCTACCACCTGGTTAGCAATCACTATTCGGGAAGGCAAGAACCGCCAGATAAGGCGCATGACCGCAGCCGTTGGCTTGCCCACACTGCGCTTGATACGCTACAAAATTGGCGATTGGACGGTGGATGGAATTGAACCAGGGGCGTGGCGTGAGGAAGCGTCTCTGTAGGAGTTAACTTGCAAACCACTGATCTAAAAAGGAATTAAAATTAACGCGACAAAATAAATATTCAATATAATCAATATGTTACGATAATATACAAATCTGCATCAGACAGACTGAAAATTAAATTTGCAGCTAATTTTGTTTAAGTTCGCCAGTAAAGTACGACAGACTGCTAGACAGCCTGCATTATAATTACACCCCATCCCTCATACTTGAAAGGACCTCGCTATGTTACTCACTTTAACTGGTAAATCTGCACTGTCTTCTTTTCGTCTTGAAAAATTGCGTGCTGCGGTGAAGGCCGTTGCACCAGAAGTGTCTGTTGAAGCTACGCGTCACTGGTATTTCACCGAGCTTAAATCTGCCTTATCGGAAGCCGACAAACATTTGCTGGAGCGTCTGTTGGGATTGGATGGCGGGATAGAGGAGCTTTCATCAAAGTTGCATAGCCTGTTGGTGGTGCCGCGTCTGGGCACCATCTCGCCATGGTCGTCAAAGGCGACTGACATCGCTCAGCATTGCGCATTGCCAGCGGTTAAGCGCATCGAACACGGTGTGGTGTATTTTTTCAAGACCCGCAAAGGCCATGCATTGAGCCGAACCGAGTTGAAAGCGATCATGCCCTTGTTGCATGATCGCATGACCGAAACCGTGGTAGTGGATATGCAAGGTATTGCAGAAAAGATTTTCGCTCATGGCGAGCCGAAGCCATTATCTTCGGTGGATATTTTGCAGGGTGGCAGCTCCGCGTTGTCGGTAGCGAATTATGAATTGGGTCTGGCGCTATCGAATGATGAAATCGATTATCTGGTGGAGAATTTCAGCAAGCTGCAGCGCAATCCCACCGATGTGGAGCTGATGATGTTTGCGCAGGCCAACTCTGAGCATTGTCGCCATAAAATTTTTAATGCAGATTGGGTGATCGATAACGAGCAGGAAGCGATGACTCTGTTCGGCATGATACGCAATACTCACAAGCTGAATCCGCAAGGCACGGTGGTTGCTTATTCGGATAATTCTTCGGTGATAGAGGGGGCGAATATCGAGCGCTTTTATCCCGGCGTGGATGGCAACTATGCCTACAGCAAAGAGCTTGTTCATACACTGATGAAGGTGGAGACGCATAATCACCCTACGGCCATTGCGCCGTTTGCGGGTGCGGCGACTGGGGCGGGTGGCGAGATTCGTGATGAGGGTGCGACGGGAACAGGTTCGAAACCCAAAGCGGGACTGACTGGTTTCTCGGTTTCCAATTTGAATATTCCCGGGTTTGTGCAGCCGTGGGAAAAAAACAAATACGGCAAACCATCACGCATTGCATCACCGTTGCAGATCATGCTGGAAGGGCCGATAGGCGGTGCGGCATTCAACAATGAATTTGGTCGCCCGATTCTGGCGGGTTATTTCCGTACCTATGAAGAAAATGTGAATGGCGAGATGCGTGGCTATCACAAGCCCATCATGCTGGCTGGCGGGGTAGGCAGCATCGCTGCACAGCACACGCACAAACATGAAATTCCGGTAGGCAGCCTGCTGATTCAGTTGGGTGGACCAGGTATGTTGATCGGCCTTGGCGGCAGTGCGGCTTCCAGTATGGATACAGGTGCCAATGCCGAGAATCTGGATTTTGATTCGGTGCAGCGTGGCAATCCTGAGATGCAGCGTCGCGCGCAGGAGGTGATAGATCGTTGCTGGCAGATGGGCAGCAATAACCCGATCCTGTCGATACATGACGTGGGTGCTGGCGGCATTTCCAATGCCTTGCCGGAGTTGGTGCATGGCGGCGGTCGCGGTGCGCGTTTTGAGTTGCGTAGCGTACCTTCCGAAGAGCGCGGCATGTCGCCGATGCAAATTTGGAGCAATGAAGCGCAGGAGCGCTATGTGTTGGCTATACCACCCGCTCGTCTGGCCGAGTTTCAAGCCATCTGCGCACGTGAACGTTGCCCGTTTGCTGTGCTGGGACACGCGATTGAAGCCGACCAGTTGATCGTGCATGACGAGTTATACAAGAATGATGCGGTCGATATGCCGCTGTCTGTTTTGCTGGGCAAACCGCCTAAGATGACGCGCGTGGTCAAGCGTGAGAAGGTAAAACTACCCGCGCTTGCGTTGAGCAAAATCAATTTGAGAGATGCCATTACCCGTGTGCTGAGTTTGCCTTCGGTAGCGGATAAATCCTTCCTCATCACCATCGGCGACCGCAGCGTGGGCGGCATGACCGCACGCGACCAGATGGTAGGCCCGTGGCAAGTGCCGGTGGCCGACGTGGCCGTGACCCTGATGGGATATGGCAGCAAACTGGGTGAAGCATTTGCTCTAGGTGAGCGCACACCGCTTGCCGTGCTGAATGCACCGGCTTCTGGGCGCATGGCAGTGGGTGAGGCGATCACTAATATTGCAGCGGCACGCATCGCAAAGATAGGCGATATAAAACTTTCGGCCAACTGGATGGCAGCGGCGGGACATCACGGCGAAGATGCCGCGCTGTTCGACACGGTACGTGCAGTGGGGATGGAACTGTGTCCGCAACTGGGCATTAGCATCCCGGTGGGTAAAGATTCGATGTCGATGAAAACTGCTTGGCAAGAAGGTGAAACCAAGAAGGCAGTGACCTCACCCCTGTCCTTGATCGTGACTGCATTCGCGCCGGTTATGGACGCAAGTAAAACCCTGACTCCGCAACTGCATCCCGATCTCGACACCGTGCTGCTATTGATAGACCTCGGTGCTGGTAAGAACCGGCTGGGTGGCTCGGCCTTGGCGCAGGTTTACGGCCAGGTTGGCAATGTGGCACCAGACCTGGATGATGCAAGCAAACTGAAAGTATTTTTTGAAATAATCCAGCAACTGAATAGCGAAGGAAAATTGTTGGCCTACCATGACCGCTCCGATGGCGGCCTGCTCGCAACCCTGTGTGAAATGTCATTTGCATCGCATATCGGATTGGATATTAATCTTGATGCACTTAAGGGCGATGCGCTCAGTGCATTGTTCAATGAAGAACTGGGTGCGGTAGTACAAGTCGCTAACAAAGATGTGAAACAAGTACTGCAAGTTTGCCGCAATGCTGGCCTGAAAAATGTGCATGAAGTTGCCAGCCTGAATAAGCGCGGCATGATTAATATCACACAATCCGGCAAAAAATTATTTGCAGAGAATGCCATCATTCTGCAACGCATCTGGTCAGCAACTTCTTATCAGATGCAGAAGCTGCGTGATAATCCGGCCTGTGCGCAACAAGAGTTCGATGCCAAGTTAGACGCAAGCGACCCCGGTCTGCACGTCAAGCTAACATACGACATCAATATTAGTTCGGTATCACCTGCGATTCTCACCTCGCGGCCGAAGATGGCGATCCTGCGTGAGCAGGGTGTAAATGGTCAGGTCGAGATGGCCGCAGCGTTTGACCGTGCCGGTTTCAAGGCTGTGGACGTGCACATGAGCGACATCATTACCGGACGCGTCAGCCTGGCTGATTTTAAAGGTGTGGCAGCTTGCGGCGGCTTCTCTTATGGTGACGTGCTGGGTGCAGGCGAGGGCTGGGCAAAATCTATCCTGTTTAACCCAAGGGCACGCGATGAATTTTCCGCATTCTTCCAGCGCAAGGATACCTTTGCACTGGGCGTATGCAACGGCTGCCAGATGATGAGCAAGCTGCATGAAATAATTCCCGGTGCAGAAAACTGGGCGCAGTTTGCACGCAACCAGTCGGAGCAATTTGAAGCGCGTTTTGTGATGGTGGAAGTGCAGAAAACACCCTCGATATTATTTGAAGGCATGGCAGGCAGCCGCATGCCGATAGTGGTGTCGCATGGCGAAGGCTATGCCGATTTTGGCAACGCGAAAAACTTGAAAGATGCACAGCCACTGATTACCCTGCGTTACGTGGATAACTACGGTAAAGCAACACAAAGCTATCCCTTCAATCCCAATGGCTCACCCAAGGGAGCAACCGGCCTCACCACACCCGATGGCCGTTTCAGCATCATGATGCCGCACCCTGAACGCGTGTTTCGTGCGCTGCAAAATTCATGGTATCCGGCTGAGTGGCGCGAAAACGGCGCTTGGTTAAGGATGTTCCAGAATGCTAGGAAGTGGGTGGGTTAAAAATCCAGTATAAATAATGTGTGGCAATAAAAAAGGCGACCAATCGGTCGCCTTTTTTATTGCACTTTTGAACTTGCTTTACTTGATAGTCGCTTTAGCGCGCTGTTCAGCAACTGCTTTCTGCACCAGTTGCTGTTGCAAATGCTGGACCAAGTTGGTTTTAACTTCATCAAATGGAGGCACTTTCAGGTCGCGCGTATCTTCCAATTGGATCACGTGCCAACCGAATTGTGACTGCACTGGATCGCTGATTTTACCTTTACCCAATGCCATCATTGCATCGGAAAATGGTTTAACAAAATTGCTCGGCACAGCCCAACCCAGATCGCCGCCTTTTACGCTTGAACCGGGGTCTTGTGATTTATCCATTGCCACGTCTTCAAACTTGCTGTTTTTCAGTTGCTCGGCAACTGTTTTTGCTTCGGCTTCTGTTTTCAACAGAATATGTGCAACCTTGTACTCTTTGTTTCCGCGCAGCTTGTTGATTTTTTCATATTCTTGCTTGAGCGCGTAGTCACTAAATTGATGATTTTTGATGTAATCCTGAATAAAGGCGCTCGCCAGTATGGATTGTTTAGAGAGTTCGATTTGTTGTGCCACTTCAGCCTGTTTGCCCAGACCCTTCTTGCTTGCTGCCTGTGCCAGAACCTCGATGTTGATCAGTTCATCGTGCACCGCGTTACGTAGTTCGGCGCTGTCGGGTTGGCCTTGTGCCAGTGCGGATTTAACTCGCATCTCGAGACGTGCTTGTGGAATAGTCACACCGTTGACGGTTGCGACAGATTTTGATTGAGCAAAGGCAGTGCCGGTAGCGAGTGTACTCAGCAAGGCCAGTGCAGCAATTTGAATGACTTTTAGCATGGTTTTAGTCCTAAGTAAAAATAAAGATTGAAAAGTATAATCGTTACTGCACGACTGATTGCAACCCCTTCGGGGCCCTACACTACGCTTTGCTTCGCATAGGACAAGAACCCCTTCGGGGTGTAAGCTTGGATATTCAGGGCATGAATATCTTGTTTCATCATCTCACCGAGGGCGGAATATATCATACGATGCCTAGCCAGTGTAGCCTTGCCGTCAAACTGCGCCGAGACGATATGCAGGGTAAAGTGGCCGCCACCGGAGCGCGCTCCCTCGTGGCCTGCATGTTTGTGGCTGTCATCCACAATGTCGATTTGTTCGGGTTGCAGCGTGGCGAGTAGGGCGCGCATTTGTTCGATACGGTTCATGACGGGAATACCTTCTTAAATGGTTTAACTTCAACTTTGGCATAGACACCGGCCGTCACATAAGGATCAGCTTCTGCCCACTCAATTGCGAGTGCCAGTGAGGAGAATTCCGCCACTATGAGACTGCCGCTGAAGCCGGCAGTGCCGGGATCATTGCTGTCAACCGAAGGAAAAGGACCAGCCAATATCAGCCGCCCTTGTTCCTGCAAGGCTTGCAGGCGGGCAACGTGAGCGGGGCGAGCTGCTAGGCGTTTATCTAAGCTGTTGGGAGTGTCTTGTGCGTTAATTGCGTATAACATTTATTGTTTCCTAAAAAGGATGACAGGGAACAGATCGAAGAGAATTTTTATAAGAGAATGAATTATCCTGATGTAAGGGCTGTCTGTAAAGAAACCTTCAGGGTCACCGGGTCTTGTTTGGTTCGCCAATAAGTTATATTTCAAGAAGGCGCAAAGTTCAAGGAAGCTGAGTTGATGCAGTAACGTAGCCCGGTTGGTTTGGGGCCATCCTCAAACACATGGCCGAGGTGTGCATCACAGCGGGCGCATAACACTTCGGTGCGTTTCATCCCATATTTATTATCGGTGCGCTCAGCGATGGCGTCGGCCTGGATCGGCTGCCAGTAGCTGGGCCAGCCGCTACCGGAATCGTATTTGGTGGATGAGCTAAACAGAGGCGTGTCGCAGCAGGCGCACTGGTAAATGCCAGTTTCGTGCTTGTTCCAGTAATCTCCGGTGAAGGCGGGTTCTGTGCCGCACTGGCGGCAGATTTTAAATTGCTCAGGAGTTAGTTCTGCTTGCCAGTCGGATTCGGTTTTAGTGATTTTGTCGCTCATGATGTTTTTATTTCGCCTTCTCGAAAGCGTAGCGAAATTTCAATAATGCCGGGTAATTCACGCAGGAAGAGCTCAACCAGTTGCGGATCAAATTGCTTGCCGCTATTTTCCACAATCAGCTTCACCGCGTCTTCAACCGTCCACGCTTTTTTGTAAGGGCGCACAGAGGTGAGTGCATCATAGACATCCGCCAATGCGGCGATTCGGCCGCATTGTGGAATGGCCTCGCCTGCAAGACCGAAGGGATAACCGCTACCATCCCATTTTTCATGATGTGTCAGCGCAATTTCGCGTGCCATCTTCATCAAGTCTGAATCATCGCCCTCAAGCAACTTTCCACCGATGCTGGCATGGGTCTTCATAATTTCCCATTCGTGCGGTTCAAATTTCCCCGGCTTCAATAAAATAGCATCGGGAATGCCGATTTTGCCGATGTCGTGCATCGGGCTGGCGTTGAGCATGAGTTCGCACGCGGCCTCATCCCAGCCTGCCGCTTTGGCGAGCAGGGCTGAGATATGGCTCATGCGCAGAATGTGATTGCCGGTTTCCTCATCGCGATACTCCGCTGCCATGCCCAGCCTTTGCACAATTTGCAAGCGTGTGCGGCGCAGTTCCTCGGTGCGCGCTTGCACCATTTCCTCCAGTACATTTTTTTGATCGTGCATCAAGCGGTGAGCCATGTGCGCATCCAGTAAATTGCGCACACGCATTAATAATTCGTTGAGATCAAAAGGTTTTGTGATGAAATCCCGTGCACCTGCGGCCAGCGCACGCAGCAAATTGTCCCTGCCGCCCTGTGCGGTCAAAATAACAATGGGAGGTAACAAGGGATCGTTTAATGCCTTGAGCTGCTCCATCACCTGATAACCATCCAGATGCGGCATATTGATATCGAGCAATATGAGATCTGGCCGTGTAGTCAAATAGCTGCCGACAACCTCGCGTGGATCGCTCAGCAGAACCAAGTCCTGATACCCCTGACTGCGCAGTGTTTTATCCAGCAATTTCAGATTGGCAGGCTCGTCATCTACGATCAAAATGCGCTGATTTTCCTTGGAGAGACTGTTCATATTTTGATCCATGGATGCTATAGTTGATCTTCTAAAACTACCAAAATTAATAAAATATTAAATATAATCAACATGTTACATAATAATCAAATCTGAGTCCGATACCCCGCAGGGGTTCTTGTCCTATGCTAAGCAGAGCGTAGTGTAGGAGCCCGCCCGCCATCTCGATTACTAAAACTTTTCCTAAGGTATGACAAGTAAACTTTTTATAACTTAGCCGGGATTAACACAAAGAAAGTCGTTCCTTCCCCTGGCTGGCTTTCAAACCACAAATCACCTTTATGCAGATGCATGATGTGCTGCGCCAGAACCAGGCTTAATCCAACGCCTCGATGACTGCGGGTGAGGGTGCCATCCACTTGCCGGAAAATATCGAATATCTTGGGAGCGTCTTTTTCAGCGATGCCCTGTCCGCTATCCTGCACCATAATCACGATTGCCGGCTGCCCCGGCTTCAGGTGGCTGAGCCAGCCCTGCGGGATGTTTTTATCTCCTGTAGCAATGGCACGATAACTGATCTCCACGCCACCCTTGCTGGTTAATTGGATTGCGTTATCCACAATATAGCCCATGACACGCGTTAACTGCTGCACATCCCCCCAAGCAAACAACTCGGCACCACTATCCCCATCTGATGTTGCCCCAAGTGATGCTGACGAGGTACGCAGAAGCAAGCCCTTACCCTCGGCTTGGGCAAGGTATTCCAGACGCACAGCCTGAACCACATCGCTAACCCGCAAAGCTTGTGATTGCAAGGCGAACCTTTGACCTACAATACGTGAAAAATCGAGCACCTTCTCCAACAGAGATTGCAGTTGCTGACCACTCGACAATATCACCTGAATACGCTCGCGGGTTTTCGGATCAATTTCCTTTACCAGCAACAAATGTCCAAAGCCAATAATTGCATTGAGTGGCGTGAGCATTTCGTGTGACATGACATTCAGAAACTCGGTCTTCATCGCAGCCACTTCGAGCGCCGCGTCCCGGGCATGTTGCACCTCCGCGAGATTGGCCTCAAGTTGTTGGTTCGCTGCATTAAGCGCGCGCACTTTCAACTCCAGGTGAATGACCAAATCCTGCGTATAAGCACTCAATTGCCGCGATTTTTCGGCCTCACTCAAGCCCTCATGCATACCGGAAAGATAGCTCGTAATCTGTCCGCCAAACCGAACCACATCAATGGGCTTGGTAATATAGCCTACGCATCCTGCGGCTAAACAACGATCTCTTGCAGCATTAGAATCATCCGCAGTGAGGGCAATGATGGGCACGTCTTTCATCTCTTCATGCGATTTGAGAAAGGTCGTCACCTCTGAGCCTTGAAGCCCAGGCATATGCATATCCATCAGGATCAGGTCGGGCCTGGCGCTACGTGCCAAATCAATACCTGTCACGCCATCACTCGCTTCTAGCATGATGCAGCCCTCGGCGGACAGCAGCTTGTTGACGAGTTTTAGATTGGCCGGGTTATCGTCGATATAGAGAATTTTCTTGCCGCTGAGACTCATCTCACCCCTCTCGTGTTTGATTGTCCTGCAAGTATTTGTCAAACAGGTTGTAAAGTTTCACAAAATCTATCGGCTTGGTCAAGTAATCGCTGAAGCCCGCTGCCATGCCGCGCTCGATATCTCTGGGCATGGCATTGGCGGTGACAGCAACTACCGGTATGCTCTTCAGGCGGGCATCAGCTTTGAGCAGATTTAGCACCTGATAGCCATCCATACCCGGCATATTAATGTCGAGCAATATCAAAGCAGGTTTGCGTGCGCGTGCCAAATCTAAGCCCAGCTCTGGTGTGTGCGCGGTAAGCAGGCGTAGGTGTTTGCGCGCCCCCAGTATTTTTACCATCAAACGCAGATTGGATGGATTGTCCTCAATGTAAAGCACAAGCTGTTGTTCACCCAGGTCGCCCAAAGAAGGGTCGGCCAGAGATGGGTAAGCACTAGCGCTTGCTTTCTGCGGGCTAGTGGTGATCGGCATGGACTCGATAGGCAACTCGATCCAGAAAGTGCTGCCCACGCCGACCTCGCTTGTAACATCCACGCTACCGCCCATCAACTCGACGATACGCCTGGTAATGGTGAGGCCGATACCGGTACCCTCGATGCCGTTAATGTCAGCTCCAAGACGGCTGAACGGCAGGAATAACTCCTTTAGACGAGCAGCGGGTATGCCGATGCCGGTATCGCTCACCAGGATACGTAACCGATCTATGCCGTGCGGCTTAATATCGAGATGCACACTGCCGCCTTCGCGATTGTATTTAATCGCATTGGAAAGCAGATTGAGCAACACCTGTTTCAACCGCGTGCGATCAGTGCGCAATACCACCCCTTGCACCCCGTTGTGACTGAGGTGAATTTTGCGTTTTCCTGCCAGAATGCCAATCAGGGCGATACACTCGTTCAAGACAGGACACAGATCCACTGGCTCCAGTGACAGATCTATATGGCCGGATTCAATCTTGGCCAGATCCAGCACTTCATTGATGAGCTCAAGCAAATGATCACCCGCCTTGGTGATTTCTAGCACGCTGTCCCTGTGCTCCTCGGACAGAGTGTCGTCATATTGCAGCAACTTACCGAAGCCGAGAATGGCATTCATCGGCGTACGCAATTCATGGCTCATACTGGAAAGAAATTCAGATTTGGCCTGGTTGGCACGGTCGGCGGCTACTCGTGCTTCCAGCAACGCAGCCTCTGCCATCATGCGTTCGGTGACGTCCTGCACGGTACCGAACAAGCGCTCAACTTGCCCAGTAGCATTGAGCTCCGCACGTGCCAGCTCATGTACGTGGCGCACTGTGCCATCAGGCCGCACAATACGGTGCACCACGTCATGCATGCCGG
>JBCKTV010000029.1:0-23066 GCA_038925365.1 Gallionellaceae bacterium | reverse complement strand
AGCACCGACGCGCCATCCTCTCGACTGGTTGAATCCTGACTTTTGCAACGAAGAATCTTTGAACGATGAGTTGGAGCGGGTGTTTGACATTTGCCACACTTGCCGCCGCTGTGTAAACCTGTGCGAATCGTTTCCTACAATGTTCGATCTGATCGATGAGTCTCATACCATGGAAGTGGATGGTGTCGATAAAGCAGATTACATGAAGGTAGTGGATCACTGCTATTTATGTGATCTGTGTTACATGACCAAGTGCCCTTACACGCCGCCACATGCATGGAATGTGGACTTTCCTCATCTAATGCTGCGTGCAAAGACCTTTAAATTCAAAAATGGCGATGTAAAAATACGCGATCGCATACTGACCAGTACCGACACTGTCGGCAATCTAGCCGGTATTCCGGTGGTGGTTCAAGTGGTGAATGCGGTCAATAAATTCGGCCCTACGCGTAAGGCATTGGAAATAGTATTGGGTGTACATGCCGATGCAAAACTGCCTGAATACCACAGCAATACATTACGCAAACGCCTTGCAGGACACGAGAGCAAAGCCACTGCTGAACCGGCTGGCCGCACCAAGGGCAAAATTGCGCTGTTCGCCACCTGCTATACCAACCGCAATGAACCGGGACCAGGTGAAGATTTGGTTGCGGTGTACGAACATAATGGTATACCCGTCACGATCGCGCAAAAGGAACGCTGCTGCGGCATGCCCAAGCTTGAGTTAGGCGATCTTGAAGCGGTAAAAGCTGCTAAGGAATTTAACATTCCGGTATTGGCTAAATTGGTGGACGAAGGCTGGGATCTAACTGCGCTAGTTCCTTCCTGCGTGCTGATGTTCAAACAGGAATTGCCGTTGATGTTCCCGCATGATTCGGATGTACAAAAAGTAAAAGCAGCTTTCTTTGATCCATTTGAATATCTGATTCTGCGTCATAAAGAAGGAAAGCTGAAAACAGACTTCAAACAGGGATTGGGCAAGGTGGCTTACCACGCCGCCTGTCATCAGCGTGTACAAAACATCGGACCAAAAACCCGCGAGATGCTGTCACTGATTCCCGATACCGAAGTGGAAATTATCGAGCGCTGTTCCGGGCACGACGGTACTTACGCTGTAAAAAAAGAGTTTTATGCTGCTTCGATGAAGATCCTCAAGCCAGTTGTGGAGCGCGTCAAGAAGGCGGAAGCTGCGCACTATGGCAGCGATTGCGCGATGGCTGGGCATCACATCGAGAGCGGGCTCAAGGATGGAAGAGCACCTGAACATCCGATTTCCCTAGTACGCAAAGCCTATGGCATTTAACGCTATCGTCAAAACAAGATACTGTGCAACTCAAAAAAATCAAACAAGGAATAAATCATGACCCTGACTCGCGAAGACCTTTTTAGTCTGGAAAAATATTCGGCAATCAAAGTCGATTACCGCCTGAAAGTAATGGAGCACAAGAAGAGCCGCCGAGTGCCCATAGGCGAGCATACAACGCTGTATTTCGAAGATGCTATCACCATGCAGTACCAGGTTCAGGAGATGTTGCGCCTGGAGCGCATTTTCGAAGCTGACGGGATACAGGATGAATTGGATGTCTACAATCCACTTATTCCGAATGGTAACAACTGGAAGGCCACCTTCATGGTGGAATACCATGATGTGGAAGAACGCAAAAAAGCGTTGGCTCGTTTGGTCGGCATTGAAGATACAGTATGGGTAAAAGTAGCTGACTTCGACAAGGTGTTTGCCATTGCCAACGAAGATCTGGATAACTCTGAGCCGGACAAAACTTCAGCGGTGCATTTCATGCGTTTTGAACTCTCACCGGCAATGGTGGCAGCGGCAAAACAAGGGGGGGCGATCAGAGCGGGTATCGATCATCCCGCCTACAAAGAGGTGACTGAACTGCCCGCGCATAAACGCGATTCACTGGCTGGCGATTTGAAATAAACTCAGTGAAAATCAGGGGGTATATCAAGCCCTCACAATACCCATCACCATTTCAGCCTTTATACCGAGTAGCTCCCCGATATCCTTGTAATCATCGGGGAGCGCTGCATCATCCCAGCCATGAGCAGAGTGACGCGCCAATCTGTCTGCCAGAACCACGTTGCGTACACGAGGCTGCTCGCTATAATCAGCATCCATCAAATGAAGCATCAGTTCGGGCAGCTTCCATTCCTTCACCAGTTCTTTTTGCAAGGCTACCAGCCTGAAGCCTAACACCTGTTCCTGCGCTTTACCGCTGCGCATGGTCTTATCCTTAAGCTGCAAGGCAGCTACCTTTAGCATGTCCGCAGGTGCAAAACACCACATAAGGATTTCGGCAAGGTCGCGCAACAAAGCCGCGACGCGTACCTCTTCGAAATGCATGTCACGCAATCTCACTGCCCAATCAAACGCATAGGATGAGGCCCGATGCGAACGCTGAACTACATGCAAAACAGCAATCAATGCAGGCATTTGAGTGCTGAGCATTCCTTCAACAGAGATTTTTGACACAACATTATTAAAAAACGGCTCAAGGCCCAGCATCAACAGCGCCTGCTCAACTTCCATCACTTCACTGGTTTGTCTGCGATGCTTATGCGATTGTAAATAGCGCAATAACAAGGCTGTCATCAAGGGATCACGCGTACTGACAATGCTAACTGCAAGGGGGCTGACTTTATCGCCCTCTTCCCGCAACGCATGCAGATCGCGTAGCGTATGCTTGAGTACCGGAATTTCAGCATGACTGAGGAATGTCACCCAACCCTGCAAATCTTTTATCTCCTGTTGCATCTTGCCTCCCAACTGTAATGACCGTGAGTATGCACCTCAAAGCTAAAGGGTAACTCTAAACCTGCACTGCCTGTGTGCCGATGCTGCCCTCCACTGCACGCATGGCGACTTCGTGGCGCGGTAAGCTGGCAGGCAAATCTTGCGCGTAAAGCCGCAATGACACAATATCATATCCTTGGAACTTCCAACCTTCCAATAACTGTTCAAACACTGGCAACCATTTACCCCCTTCAAACTCTGCTTGCAGGGAGAAAACATGTCCATTGGGTGGTGGATTTTCTGTCATATGCAATAAGTGCCGCACTACATTGTCCAGGGTAATGCCATCGCGATTGATCAGCTCATCCAGTGTCGGGAGCGTAGTCGGAAGTTGCGGACAGGCAATAATTTCTGCATTCCAAGTAGGAATAAAAGGATGGCTACCGCGCGTGTCCGAGGTGTAGTTAAAACCGAAGTGCTGCATCAAACGCAAGGCATGACGGTTTAATTTTCGGCCCGCAGAAGCAAAGGATTTTGAAGCGAAGCCGAATATTTCGATGAATCTGTCCACCGCACGTTGCATCTCTTGCTTGGTCCACTGCATATCCTTGCTTGCAACATGATCATTCCAACGGTTCTGATCAAAGCAGCGGATACCCACTTCAAAACCTGCATCGCTAACAGAGCGCATAACATCGGCACATTTTCGTCCAATGTCAGGAGCGGGTAGCAAGGTACCGTAAAACAAAGTATTCAAACCGTAATGCTCCCAGGCAGATATTCGAGTAGCCTTGCTCAAAAAACCGGGACGAAATATTCGCTTGATGGAACGGCCGCTACGATCTTTGCCCAAGGTAAAGAAAAAACTCGCTTGTACCTGATGGTGTTGCATCGCTTCAACAAGACGCGGCACTCCTACTCGAGTACCACGATAGGTATTGACGTCCACTTTTAAGGCTAATTTCGGCATCTGGAAGGCTTTCTAGCAATTTAAAATTCAATACAAACTATTGTTAACTTAAATATTACTTGATCCTGTTACGGCAACAATTCATCCAATATTTTTCAACGGCGCAAATTGAACAAGCGCAACTGTCCTGGTACAGACAAACCTAGGCAGCTTACAAGTAGCAATATTATCAGCATTACTGTACTCGGATAAACATCATGATACTGCTGCCACAATGGCCACACAGCCCATACGGAAAGCGGCGTCACAATCAACGCAAATGCGCGCTGCACCCAGATATTCAACCCGGCACGCCAATAATCCGCCAACCACACAACTGCTATTGCAACCATCCAGCCACCAGCGGCTGCACCAAGTATATCCAGTGGCCAATGTACACCACTGGCGATACGAGAAAAGCCGACAAAAATTGCCAGCAACAACGCCAGAATTTTGAACCAGACATTAACCCTCTGCAAACAGAACAAACCCGCCACTACAAAAGCGGTAGTGGTATGCCCAGAAGGGAATGCATGATTATGCAGCGCTGGGCCAATCAGGTGAAAACTGTCCGCAAGCAAACTGGCCGGTGGGCGCAAGACAGAAAGCCACTGCTTCAAGACATGGACAAATATCCCGCCAATCAAGGTCGCAAGAACATATTGCCAGACCAAATCGGGACGGCGTCCAACAAGCAGTAATATAAACAGAAACACTAACTGTCCCTCGCCTATGAGCGACAAATGTATCCATAGGCCATCGCTAGCATAGGACAGTATCCGGTTCATGAAATAAAACAGCGGCACGTTATCGCCCAGTATCAGCAATACTGCCAAAGCAATTATCGCAAACAAGGGCACGCCCCAACACCATGGGCTCTTCATGTCCACAGCCCTGTCTGTTGACGCTAATATTTTTTTAGGTTTAGTTGTGATAGCCATTACATGCATAAAATGAGAAGGTAGATGCTTTACGTCCATTGATTATAATATAGGCATGACCCTGAGGGCGAGATTTGACATGATTCCTGCCTTCACGGTTATGACAAGTGGCGTAAGCAGGCAAACAGCTACGCGGAGTTTGAATTGGGTTTAGGCTAATTAATCATCAAAAAATCGGAAGTCTCATCTCTCCAGTCATTCCCGCATCTTCGCTACCGCATCTTCTATTCTGTCCACCGCAATGACTTCCATACCCGGAATGGCCTGCTTGGGCTTGTTCGCCTTGGGAATGATGGCACGGGTAAACCCCAGCTTGGCCGCTTCTTTAAGGCGTTCCTGGCCACGCTGCACCGGGCGAATTTCTCCGGCTAGGCCAATTTCACCGAACACCACCATTTTTTCCGGTAGCGGTTTATTGCGTAATGACGACACGATCGCCAATAATACCGCCAAGTCAGCACCAGGTTCGGTGATTTTAACGCCACCGACTGCGTTGATAAATACATCCTGATCAAAACAGGCAATACCTGCGTGGCGATGTAACACGGCCAGCAGCATGGCCAGACGGTTTTGTTCCAGACCCAGCGCCAATCGACGTGGCACGGGTGAATGCGATTGATCAAGCAACGCCTGTATCTCGACCAACAGCGGGCGCGTGCCTTCCTGCGTCACCATCACACAGGAGCCGGGGACCTGTGCATCGTGTTGCGACAGGAACAACGCTGAAGGGTTGCTTACCTCGCGCAGGCCTTTCTCGGTCATTGCAAATACGCCCAACTCATTCACCGCGCCAAAACGATTCTTGAATGCACGCACCAAACGGAAACTTGAATGCGTGTCGCCCTCGAAATACAGTACGGTATCGACAATATGTTCTAGCACACGCGGTCCGGCTAGCGTGCCATCCTTGGTGACATGACCAACCAATATCATGGTCACTGTGCTACTTTTTGCCATGCGCGTGAGTTGTGCCGCACATTCACGCACCTGCGACACCGAGCCGGGTGCTGAGGTCAATAATTCTGAATACACGGTCTGGATCGAATCGATCACCACCACATCGGGCTTTTCCTGCGCGATGGCAGCTTGAATTTTTTCCAGCTGAATTTCTGCCAGCAGCAGCATCCTGCTCGCATCAAGCGACAGTCGCTTGGCACGCAACGCAATCTGCTGCGCCGACTCTTCGCCGCTAACATAAAGCACTTTTTTATTGATAGACAGATGTGCGAGTGCCTGCAACAACAGCGTCGATTTGCCGATGCCGGGGTCGCCGCCTATCAGCACCACGCTGCCGCACACCAGCCCGCCGCCAAGCACGCGATCAAATTCTGCGATACCAGTAGGCGTGCGTGGAACTTCTACTGCATCCACCTCTGCCAGCGTCTGCACTTTACTGGTCACAGATAATGCATTGAAGCGATTTTTACCACTGGGCGCGGTCTCAGCAACACTCTCAACCAGCGTATTCCACGCCGTGCAATGCGGACATTGTCCCTGCCACTTGGGCGCTTGCCCACCGCATTCAGTGCAGCTATAAATTATTTTTGCTTTTGCCATACTTGCCTCGAATGTGGAAACTGTCTGATCCTGACAGTCACGTTACGGTAAAATGTGTATTCACCTGATAATCCTGATTGTAGCCTCCTACACTACACTCTGCTTCGCATAGGACAAGAACCCCTAAGGGGGTGTCGAGCTTGACTCGCAACTTATTGATTCATAAAGAATTTTAGATTGCTGTACGGATAAAATATTCAATATAATCAATATGTTACGTTAATTCAAGTCTAAATCTAACAGCCAAGGATTATATAACAGGCTATATCTGGAAATACTTAGATCATGTTGCGACTCACAGAAATCAAACTTCCCCTGGATCACCACGAGAACGATCTGCTTGCTGCAATTATCACACGCTTGAAGATCAAGCCAGAAGAGTTGACAGCAGAATTGATCAGCCACACTGTATTTCGCCGTGGTTATGATGCACGCAAACCTTCTGCAATCAGCTTGATCTACACACTGGATGTAGAGATAAAAAACGAAGCTACCGTACTCAAGCGCCTGCAAGGCACACCGCATATCACCACTAGCCCCGACACCAGCTATCACTTCGTTGCTCATGCCCCCGACAACTTGACTGAACGCCCAGTCATCATCGGCACTGGGCCCTGCGGTCTGTTTGCCGGATTGCTGTTGGCGCAAATGGGTTTTCGTCCGATCATTCTTGAACGCGGCAAAGCGGTACGCGAACGTACCAAAGACACCTTCGGACTTTGGCGCAAAAACAAACTTGACCCTGAATCCAATGTGCAATTCGGCGAAGGTGGCGCGGGCACTTTTTCTGACGGCAAGCTGCATAGCCAGATCAAAGACCCCAAACACTATGGCCGCAAAGTGCTAACAGAATTTGTCAAAGCCGGTGCTCCTCCCGAAATCATGTATGTGAGTAAGCCGCATATCGGCACTTTCAAGTTGGTGGGTATGGTGGAAGAAATGCGCGCCACCATCGAATCGCTGGGTGGAGAAATACGCTTCACCAGCAGGGTCGATGACATCCTGATCGACAACCACAAAGTGCAGGGTGTGTTGCTGGCCAATGGCGACAAAATATCCACCAAACATGTGGTACTGGCGACAGGCCATAGTGCGCGTGATACCTTTGCCATGTTGCATAAGCGCGGCGTTTATCTGGAAGCCAAACCTTTCTCTATCGGCTTTCGCATCGAACACCCGCAGTCCTTGATAGACCGTAATCGTTTTGGCGTTAATGCAGGCAATCCCTTATTGGGTGCGGCGGATTACAAGCTGGTACACCACTGTAGCAATGGCCGTTCGGTCTATAGCTTCTGCATGTGCCCGGGTGGAACTGTAGTCGCCGCAACTTCCGAAGCAGGGATGGTGGTGACCAATGGCATGAGCCAATATTCACGCAATGAACGCAATGCCAATAGCGGGATTGTTGTAGGTATCAACCCAGAAGATTATCCCGGAGATGCACTGGCGGGAATAGAATTTCAACGAAAGTGGGAGCGTCGTGCCTACGAGCTGGGCGGCAGCAACTACAATGCCCCCGCGCAACTGGTAGGCGATTTTCTCGGCCGCCGCCCGTCAACTACATTGGGCACAGTTACCCCCTCTTACACACCTGGCGTAACGCTGACTGATCTGAGTACTGCCCTGCCCGATTATGTCATCGCCGCAATCAGAGAAGCCTTGCCTGCGTTTGAAAAGCAAATCAAGGGATATGCAATGAATGATGCCGTGCTCACCGGCGTAGAGACCCGAACTTCAACCCCCGTGCGTATCAAACGCAACGAGAACTTTCAAAGCGTCAATACCATCGGGCTTTATCCTGCCGGAGAAGGGGCAGGATATGCAGGCGGTATTTTGTCTGCTGCCGTGGATGGGATAGCGGTCGCCGAGGCGGTCGCCTTGAGTATGTTAGCCACCACAAAAACATAAACTCCCTAAGCGCATAATTCCGATTATCATACGCAAACTCATTACTTAAACGTAGATCATGCAAATTGATGCTGAACAGGCTATAAAGGAACTTGTTGCCAAAGGAATCAAGCTTCCTCCGCAACCCAAGGTGCTCATAGCACTACAAAAAATGCTTAAGTCCGATGATTTCAGCATAAAAGACCTTGCTCGTATCATTTCCGGCGATCCTGGCATCGTATCCATGCTGTTCAAAACAGCACGTTCACCTGTATTCAGCAGCGGCAAGGAGCTAACCACTGTCGAACAAGTGCTGATGGTGATAGGCATCAAACAAACCTATAACCTGGTTCAAGCAATTTCTCTCTCCAGCAGCCTCTCGGGTGCTTCAAGTAAAGCGTTTGATATTTTCTGGACAAGATCCCAAGAGATTGCAAATATTGCAGCTTTGATTGCCGCTGATCGAGTATCCGTATGCAATATTTTCCCAGACCAGGCATATATGGCCGGAATCTTTCATGAATGCGGCGTGCCGGTTTTGATGCTACGGTTTCCGGATTATTGTAGCAAGCTGAGGTTAGACACCACATCTTACTGGCCAGAGCTATCCGAACAGGATGCAAAGTTTCATGTTGACCATTCAAGCATCGGATATCTGATAGCACGTCATTGGAAACTGCCAGACTTTATTTGTAATTCAATTTTATATCACCATGAATTACCCCGTGAAGAATCGGGGGCTGTACGATCCCTGGTTGCAATCCTGCAACTGGCTATCCATTTTCATCATCGCATTTATCAATCCGAGCATCTGCTATGGGAAAGAATAGGCGATGATGTCATGGCAGAATTGGGCTTTCATCCTGATGATGAACATGAATACTACGAGGAAATTTCAGAACAATTCACCGAGCTAAGCTAACTCCCCGCTTTTTGTAGAAAACACTCGCAAGCTGTAGAACTCAAAAGAAACTCCTTGAGTTGTCCAACATTAAGTTTGTTGAGATTAATAAAATATTTAATATAATCAATATGTTACGCTAGTATCCGTGTATAAATTCAACAGTGATTAGTAGCGCTTATCTAATGACGTGCTTCACTGGCTGGCAGTACCATGGCATCGATAAACATTACTGCGGCATCGACTTTGTCAAATTCATAGCGCTGATTGCAAAATTCGCAATAAATTTCTATCTGCTGACGTTCGGCTAAAATACTATCAACCTCTTTACCTCCCAGCATTTGCAACATCATCGAAACATTTTCGCGTGAACAGGAACACTGAAACTCCACTCTCTGTGCATCAAACAAACGAATATCGTCTTCGTTGTACAAGCGATGAATCAACGTTGTAGCAGGCAGGGATAACAATTCTTCATGTGTTAGCGTATCCGCAAGAATGACTGCACGCCGCCATGAATCCGTATCGGGAGGGTCAGCTTGATTGGCTGCATTGGGCATTTTTTGCAGCAACATGCCAGCGGCTTGTTGCCCATCTGCAGCTAGCCACAAACGCGTTTCCAATTGCTCTGAGTTGCTCATGTAATTTTGCATAACCTCTGCCACACTTGTTCCCTCTATTGCCACTATGCCCTGATATGGTTGCCCACCATCTTTAGGATCCAGTGTAATTACAAAGCGCCCTTCTCCTATCAACTCTGCAAAACTTGCTTGTGACAAATCACCAGACCACTTGGCTGTAGCCCGCAGTTTCATATCGCCACTACATTCCACTACCAATAGTTGTACAGCACCCTTACCCATAATTTGTAGGACAAGTGAACCCTGCAACTTTAATGTTGCGGCAAGCAAGGCAGCAGCAGCAGCAAGCTCACCCATGATATTGCGCAGTATTTCAGGATAATCCTGACGTTCCAGTACACTGCGCCAAGAGCTGTCAAGATGGACCAACTCACCGCGAATTGGCTCATGCTCGAACAAGAATCTCTGGAGAGAGTCAGCTTGTGGGATGTGTTTAATGTTATTCATTTAGAGGTGTCCTAATATACGACCACTTCGCTGCCTCTCAATTTTCCACCAGCATCTAGTGCTAGCAATCGATCTATTTTCTTTTGAAGATCTAACAGCAAGCTTTCTATCAGATGGAAATCGGCTAGCGTGCAATGAATTTCAACCTGCTTTACTGCTTGTAATAAAGCGGGTGTCCCGCAATAACAAGTGGAACCTACTAATTTGTGTGATACCAAACGCAGTTGAGTCATATCGTTGGAGGCCAGCTTAATTTTGTCCGAATAGTCCTGCAACTCATCCAGCATCATGCCCAATGCCATCTGCCAGGTATCGGCATCTCCAAAGCACAGTTTAATTCCAATTGCAGGATCAAGTGCGGGAGTCGTATTTTCTGTTGCATCCTTACTGCTCTCGATTAGTTTGGCGGATTCAATTTTGATAAGCGGCACTTGCGCTAGCCTTTGCGGGAAAAATCTATGCAGTACTTTAAACAATGCCTTCTCATCAATGGGTTTACTTAGATAATCATCCATGCCGCAGTTAATGAATCTTTCCTTATCCCCAGGCATAGCATTGGCTGTAAGCGCGATAATAAGTGTCTGGCGCGAACTTGATTCTTCAAGCGCGCGGATTCTGGCGCATGCTTCAAGGCCATCCATCACCGGCATATTTACATCCATCAGAATCAGGTCAAATTCCTTACGTGTAAAGGCATCCACGGCTTGAACGCCATCTTCAGCAAAATCAAATTCACCTCCCAATTCTGTTACCAGCAATTGAGCCAATTTCCGGTTGATGCTGTTATCGTCAACTATCAGTACACGTTTGCCTTTGAGTGGCGTCAGCACAACTGACACAGATGTTTTTTCTATAGGGCTAACATTGGATATTTTTTCTTGCTGATTTCCGGGATGCTGCTTCAGCATGTCAAGATGGACGGTAAAGCATGTGCCCTGCCCCACTTTGCTTTCAATCACTATGCTGCCACCCATCATCTCGACTATCTTTTTTGCGATAACGAGACCCAAGCCTGTGCCCCCATGCTTGCGCGTAGTCGAAGCATCAGCCTGAGTAAAGGGTTGAAACAGCCGACTCAGCGCTTCCTGAGAGATGCCAATGCCACTATCCGTTACACGTATTTCCAGCGAGACATTGCTATCGGTTTCGCCGACAAGGCGTACCTCTAGCAGCACCTTACCTTTAGCGGTAAATTTGATTGCATTACTCAGCAAGTTAGCCAGTACTTGCGTTAGTCTTACGGGGTCACCCATTAAACTGTTTGGCAACCGCTTATCAATCACACAAACCAGCTCCAGGCCTTTATCCTCGGCACTGACAGCAAACAATAAAATCACTTCATCGCAGAATTCGCGCAGCTCAATTGCTATGCTTTCGATGGATAGTTTTCCTGCCTCTATCTTCGAAAAATCCAGAACATCGTTAATCACACTCAACAATAAGCGTGCCGATAAGTCGATGGAATGAAAATAGTCTTTTTGCTGATCGTCCAACCTGGTTTTGCCCAGATGTTTTAAAAAACCAATTATTCCATTCAATGGCGTTCTGAGCTCGTGCGACATGGTAGCGAGGAATAGCCCTTTTGCCTGGCTCGCTGCTTCCAGTTCCAGGTTTTTAGTGTCCAGCTCCTGTGTATATAACAAGGCTTTGGCGTTGTAGCGGTCATTGCACATCAGGAGAAAGGTAAATGGACTGAGTACTGCTGCCATGAAAAACGTCAGAAATGCGATATCTTGCATAATGTTCTGCTCAAGCGCCGACTGATCTGGTGCCGTATTCCACACCAGGTAATAAATCGCCCTGGCTACCAGCACCAGGCTGCATCCTAGAAACAACATTCCCGTCATACTGTGACTGAGCGGACGCCTGTCGGAAGATCCGAACAACAAGATTCGCGCACTGGCAAACATCAACACCGCCGCAGTTGCAGATGCCACGACTATGCGTGCAGCTACGTCAGGAACAAACAACAGAAAATAATATATTGCGATAAAATTAATGCCAACCACAGCGTAAACCCATAACACGGGTGACGGCTTTTCCAGGAACTCTGTTAATGCGTGAAAATAGAGGGCCATGGCCAACATGATGAGTACCCCCCCAAATTCTGAAAAGGTATCGGGGATCACCCCAAATAAAGCCAGGAGAATCCAAGCTGTCGATTGCAACAGCGTGCCAGCAGCCCATCGGCTAATACCCCGCATCTCTGCCAGGTAGCCGCGTGCGACAACCAACAAGCCAATACCCATGAGTAAGGTACTGAGCACAGTGAGAATGACGACGGTGCGCGGATCAAGATTCATTAGTAACAATCTCCCAAGTTATATGAGCAGCTTGATCAGAATATTGCTTGTGCTTCAGATTTATTTCTTCATGTTGCGCTATTTACCCCGAACGAGCCTTGGCTATATTCTGGGAAACAGGTAGAACCTCGCTGGATTAATTTAACAAGGCACGCAAATCCTCAGCAATGATCACTGCACCCTGCCCATAACTCATAAATAGCCTGAGTTTGCCTGACTGGTCGAACACATATGTACCGGCAGTGTGATCGACATCATATCTCTGGCCGTCTTTACTTTTGTGCTTCTGATAGAAAATACGAAAGTCTTTGGCAACTTTATCTGTTGCTGCGTCATCACCAAATAATCCAAGGAAGCCCGGATTAAATGCGGGTACATATTTTGCCAGCAGCTCTTGTGTATCTCGTGCAGGATCAACAGTCACAAATAACACCTGCACCTTGTCAGCGTCCTTACCCAGAAGTACTAGTGCCTGTGACAGATCCGACATTGTTGTCGGACAGACATCAGGACAGTGGGTGTAGCCAAAAAACATGACTACTGCCTTACCTTGAAAATCTGCCAGTGTTCTGACTTTGCCGTGATGGTCTGTCAGCTGGAAATCCGTACCAAAAGCAACGCCGGTGATATCGGTAGAGTGGAATTTCTTTGTTGAAGTATTTTCTTTACATCCTGCTAATACGAGCAGAAACATAAATCCCAATATAGCGAATAAGAATTTTGCTTTCGAATATTGCATCTTCTGTTTCCTTCCTGTTTATATATTGCAGCTAGTGTTGCGAACTGAGGGATTAAAGATAAATAAAATATTCAATAAAATCAACGACTTGCATTAAAAATACCAATGCCGTTCAGACTGCCTATTAGCTAAAACTCAACACCAACTTGAAATAATGGTCTATCAACAACACCGCAAACAGCAGCATCAAATAGGTGATCGAAAATTTAAAGGTACTTTTTGCCAAGGCATCACTATAGCCGCGATACAGCTTAATAACGTAATACAGGAAGCCTGCACCAAGCAAAACAGCACCAAGCAGATAAATCAAACCACTCATCCCCATCACAAACGGCATGAGTGTGACAGCAACCAGGATGATGGTATATAGCAGCATGTGCAACAAAGTAAACGCATCTCCGTGTGTAACAGGCAACATGGGCAAGCCAGATTTCACATATTCAGCCTTGCGATACAGTGCCAGTGCCCAGAAATGCGGCGGTGTCCACAGAAATATAATCAGAAACAGTATCATCGCTTCAGCGGTGACACTGTTAGTGACAGCGGCCCATCCCAGTATCGGTGGCATTGCTCCGGACGCGCCGCCGATGACGATATTCAAAGGCGTATTGGGCTTTAGAAAAATGGTGTAAATCACAGCGTAGCCAAAAAATGTTGCCAAGGTGAGCCACATCGTTAAGGGATTAACTTGGAAATACAACAGCGCCAACCCGCTCAAGCCAAGTATGGATGCAAATATACTGGTCTCTAGTGAAGTCACTCGACCGGTAGGCAAAGGGCGACCCTGAGTGCGCGCCATGCGCGTATCAATCTCTTGCTCTATCAGGCAATTAAAAGCCGCTGCCGCGCCTGACACCATGCCTATACCTACAGTAACCGCCAACAGCAATGGCCATGCCACCATCCCAGGAGTAGCCAGAAATGTTCCGATCACGGCAGTAAATACAATTAACGCTGTCACACGGGGTTTACATAGCTGAATAAAACTTTTACAGCTCTCTGTGCATTGTTTCAAAACTAAGGTGGTACTCATGCAATACTCCTAAATAATTCTTTTTGAACTCTACCTACCAACAATAGCTTCCTTGGTGGCTCTTTAACCCAGATTATCCTACACTACGCCCTGCTCCGTATAGGACAAGACCCCTGCGGGGTCCATTAGAACAGAGGCTCCTACAAATGCCGCACGGTGGCGTGGGACAATCTCTTTTAATACCAATTTGTTTGAACCTAAATGTTACTACTTTTCGATGGAATATTTTAACAGGCGAACTAAATCCTTACGTATACCGGCAGGATCAATTCCAGCTACGTAGCGCATCATCAGATTACCCTGTGGATCTACTAGATAAATAGCCCGGCTAGTCATGTCTGCTTGTGACTCCATGCCAAATTCCTGCGCCAACTTTGTCAATACTGTTTTATCGCCCTTCCAAACACGCATTCCTGCATCGACAGATAATTTGGCAAGTAAAGTATCTATTACCTTGTCTTCCGGTAATTTATCATCGGTCAAGATAAAAACTCGCTGCACCCTTTCCTGATCCTTACCTTGTGAAATGTGAGTTTGACGCATCACATAAAGTTGTTTCATGCACTCTTCTGTACACGATGCGGAGTCAAAATAGACCATCGTCCATTTTCCATGCAGCTCGCTGAATTTAACCGCTTTGCCGTCAAGCGCCTGCATCGTTTTATCTTCAATCAAGCGAATAGGCTGTATCAGTTCACCATAATTGGCAGTGGCAGCCGGTTTCCACCCGCTCAAGTACGTCAAAGTAGCCAGTGCTACCGGTAGCGAAAAAACTACGAGAACCATCACAAGTTTTTGTCTGTTGGATTTTTTTTGTGACTCATTGTTGTTATTCATTCGTTTGATCCTTTGCTGGAATTTTTTTAAGATTTGTAACTAGATAAATAACAAACAACGCAATTGAGAGCAAATACCACTGGATGGCATAGCCTTTATGCACGTCAATTCTGGAATCGGGTCGCGGCCAATCACGGACAAATCCGTCAGACGAACTGGCGGGATCCAATAAAATGATAATGGGGTGTATGGAAAACGTTACGGCTTCTTTATAGCGAATGATGTTCAAATTTTGCCAGACTATTTGCCATGATTCAAGTTTACTATCCGGCTTGCCCAATTCCCAATACTTCCCGGTTGGATCGTGCGCATATCCCGTCACCTCAACTTCACCTTGAGGAATATCGATCATAGGCAGGATATTCCTGTCCGCACCTACAGCGACCCAGCCCCTGTTAACCAGAACTCGCATATTGCTGCCACTGATATGCAATGGGGTGATGACATGATATCCCGCCCGGCCTTTGTTAATCTGGTTATCTATTAGTATTTGGTACGCTGGCTCGTAGTATCCACGCGCTATCACTCTGCTAAAGCGCATACTTTGCAAGTCAATTGCTTCAGTACCCATTTGAACAAGTTCAGATTTACCGCGCTTGTCAAAAATATCCTGCATGGCTTGTTTCTGCTCAGCCTTGTTTGCCTGCCACAGCCCCAGGCTCATTAGCAGTGGCAACACCATCAATGTTGCAAGCGTCGGTATCAACTTTGGTTCAAAATGATAATTAAATATTTGCATAATCAATTGTTGGGTTGCATAATTTAGTTTTTAAACACAGGGGAATTTATTATGCTAGTAAAAATATTCATTGTAGTCATGCTGCTACTGATCGTAGGGAGCCTGTTTAGCGCATTGGCTTTGCTTTACAAGGACGGTGGAAGCGGCGAGCGTACCGTTAAGGCGCTAACAGTGCGCATTTCATTGTCCATCGCCTTATTTATATTCCTGATGCTCGGGTTCTATTTCGGTTTCATCCCTGCACGCGGTTGAAAACTGACATCGCAAATACCAACCAACGAAATCATCTATCATCTGTTCTTCACAGATGAAGAATGCCTAGCGTACTGTTGCAATCTTGATTGGACTTAAAATACCCATGTAGGAGCGGCTGTTAGCCGCGATAGGATATTCTTAAGTTCCAGCAAGATTGCAAGACACCACTAGCGTATAAGTTACTCTCAATTTTAATTGTAAAACACCCCATCTCAAGCCTCACCAAAAAGGAGAAACTTGGGATGGGGTGCTTTTCAATCTGAATTTATAATTTTATTCCGAAAATTAATCCAGACTAAAACAGCAATTCACAACTAAACTTTTACGGACTTTCGTCCGACCATCAATTACAGCCAGTAAACGAATACAAACAGTCCCAGCCATACTACGTCAACAAAGTGCCAATACCATGCCACACCTTCAAAGCCAAAGTGAGCATCAGGCTTGAAATGGCCTTTCATCGAACGAATAAGAATAACTGTCAGCATGGCAGTTCCAAGCATCACGTGGAAGCCGTGGAAACCGGTGAGCATGAAGAAGGTTGCGCCGTAAATACCGGCACCCATAGTCAGACCCAGATCGTTATAAGCATGATAATACTCATAAGCTTGCACGCAGATAAAGGTAAGAGCCAAGGCAATCGTCAGGATCAAGCCCCAAACCAATTGAGGACGATTGTTTTTCACCAAGCCCCAGTGTGCCCAAGTCAAGGTTGCACCTGAAGTCAACAACAGCAAGGTATTGATCGCAGGCAAGCCCCAAGCGCCCATCGGAGTGAACCGTTGTTCGCTGCCTGGTCCGCTCACCTGCTCAATACCGGGCGTAGCGCTTGGCCATGATGCAACAAACTGAGGCCACAACTGCGCCATTGTGTCGCCAGAAGCCAAGTCGGGTACTGAAATTATACGTGCGTAATACAGTGCACCGAAGAATGCAGCAAAGAACGTTACCTCGGATATGATAAACCAGCTCATACCCAAGCGGAATGACTTGTCCACTTGCTTGTTATACAAACCGGCTTCGCTTTCACGGATAACATCACCAAACCATCCGTACATCATGAAAAGCAATATGCCCACGCCTGCCAGCAAAGTAATTCCACCCGCGCCATTGTTACTCAGCATCAATAAAAATCCGATTGCCATAACAAACAGAGCCAGCGAACCTACAATCGGCCAGTACGAGGGTGATGGCAAATAGTAACTATCTTTATTTCCACTCATGTTTCTACTCCCTTATTAAAAATATGATTTGTTTCAAGCTTGTTAATAATTTCTTTATTGAACCTCAAGTACCCTATTACACACTTCAACCTTTTACCTCAAAAAATGTATAAGACAGCGTAATGGTGTTCACATCCTTGGGTAAGTCAGGCGTAACCACAAACACCACCGGCATTACCCTACGTTCATAAGCCGCCATTTTTTGGTTAGTGAAACAAAAGCATTCAACTTTTTTAAAATACTTCTCGGACAGAGCAGGACCATAACTAGGTACTGCAACTCCTGCTGTTTCCCTATCTGCCGTATTGACCACTTCATACAACACATTGGTCATTTCACCAGGATGAACTCTGATGCTTTTTTGTTGCGCCTCGAACTTCCACGGCAGTTTCTCGTTCGTACTTGCAATGAACTCAACCGTAATCCAACGAGACTTGTCCACCTGCGTATTTGACGTATCAACATTTGTATTCGTTCTTGAATACGGATTTTTCGCGTTTGCATAGATATTTGATGAAGTATCCCGAGTCGCTTCAAGCCACCCTGCATCGCAAGCAATCTTGTAAATAGGAACCAATAAATAGGAAAAAGCCAGCATAAAAACAGCTAACAACGACAGCTTTACAACCAATAATTTAGTAGAACTCATTGTCGCCATGTTAAATAATTTTATTCAAAATAATTAAGCTAAATGATCCCACTGCTACACAAGCTAAAACCAGTGCTGTTATAAAATTTTTTCTTTGCATAATAAATATTCTGCCTCTCAATATATAGGGCCCCTCTAAAAATCCAGATTTCTTCCCGCCTAACATTTGGGAGAACTCTGAATTTTTAGAGCTACCCTATCCAGAGAACAGCAAGAGCCTGCGCCCTTGCCATTATTATTTACTTAACGACAGGTGGTGTTACAAATGTGTGATACGGAGCTGGCGATGGAATAGTCCATTCCAGCGTATCAGCACCTTCCCAAGGCTTGTTACCGGCAGGCTTGCCACCACGTACACATTGGATAACTATGTACAGGAACAACAACTGAGTTAGTCCGAACATAAAACCACCGACACTGGAGATCATGTTGAACTCGGCAAACTGCAATGCATAGTCAGGAATACGACGTGGCATACCTGCTAACCCGAGGAAGTGCTGTGGGAAGAAGGTGATATTGAAGCCGATGACTGACAGCCAGAAGTGCCACTTGCCTAGTGTTTCGTTATACATATGCCCAGTCCACTTAGGCAACCAGTAGTAGGCACCGGCAAAAATTGCAAACAAGGAGCCTGAAACCAGTACATAGTGGAAGTGCGCAACTACGTAGTAAGTATCCTGCAACTGGATATCTACAGGCACGATGGCTAACACAACACCGGTGAAGCCACCGATGGTGAAGAGTGCCACGAAACCAATAGAGAACAGCATTGGGGTTTCAAACGTCATCGAACCCTGCCACATCGTAGCGAGCCAGTTGAAAACCTTAACACCGGTTGGTACCGCGATCAACATAGTGGCATACATAAAGAACAACTGAGCCGCTGTTGGCATACCAACGGTATACATATGATGCGCCCATACGATAAATGACAGGAACGCAATAGATGCAGTCGCATAAACCATCGATGAATAACCAAACAGAGGCTTGCGCGCAAAGGCTGGGATAATCGTGGAGACAATGCCGAACGCAGGCAAAATCATGATATAGACTTCTGGGTGACCGAAGAACCAGAAAAGATGCTGGAACATGACCGGGTCACCGCCACCTGCGGCATTGAAGAAGTGCGTATCGAAATGCCTATCTGTCAGCAACATGGTTACTACACCCGCTAGAACTGGCATCGCAACTACCAACAGGTAAGCAGTGATAAACCATGTCCATACAAACAGAGGCATCTTCATGTATGTCATGCCAGGAGCGCGCATATTCATGATGGTGACGATGATGTTGATCGCGCCCATGATCGAGGAGATACCCAGGATATGCACGGCCAAGATGGTCATGTCACCGGATATACCACTCTGCATATACAAAGGGGGATACATAGTCCAACCACCAGATACCGCACCGCCCGGTACAAAGAACGAAGCCACCAGAAGAATTGCAGCCACTGGCAACAGCCAGAAACTCCAGTTATTCATGCGCGGCAGCGCCATATCGGGTGCGCCTATCATCAGCGGCACTTGCCAGTTAGCGAAACCAACAAAGGCTGGCATGATCGCGCCAAACACCATAATCAGGCCATGCATGGTTGTCAGCTGATTAAAGAACTCAGGCTGCATAAATTGCAAACCAGGCTGAAACAACTCTGCACGCACTCCCAAAGCGAGAGCGCCTGCAAAAAAGAACATCAAAAAGCTAAAGCAAAGGTATAGCGTGCCTATGTCTTTGTGGTTGGTGGTAGTAACCCAGCGCATTATTCCGCTGGGGCGATGATCATGGTCGTGCTCGTGAACTGCTTCCATATCCATTCCTCCTTAATTATTTTCTTAATGCTTTGATTTCGCTAGACTGAGTCACATCGCCGGTTTTATTGCTCCAGGCGTTGCGCATATAGCTAGCTACAGCGGCAATATCCGTATCGGACATTTGCTTGCTAAAAGCAGGCATAGCAGTGCCCGCTTTACCGTTCATCACGATATCGAATAGTGCCGGCTTAGGGCCATTTACAGTCTTGGAGCCATCGAGTGCAGGGAACACGGGTGCCATTCCTTCACCTTTGGCCTGGTGGCAACCTGAACAATTAGCTGCATAGACTTTTTCACCCATGACTTTCAGTTCAGCGAGCTGATAAACCTTGCCTGCATCTTGTGCAGTAGCAGCAGCTTTAGCCTTTTGCTCAGCTATCCACTTGTCGTAGTCTGCCTGCTCTTTGACCTCAACCACGATAGGCATGTAACCGTGATCCTTGCCGCATAACTCTGCGCATTGACCACGGTAAATACCAACTGCGTCAGCTTTAAACCAGCTATCCCTGATAAAACCCGGGATTGCATCCTGCTTTACACCAAATGCCGGTATCCACCATGCATGAATTACGTCATTCGCCGTGAGCAATATACGCACTTTCTTGCCTACAGGAACCACCATGGGGTTATCCACTTCCAGCAGATAATGTTCGCCCTTGGGGACTTTGTTTTCAATCTGATCACGTGGTGTTGAAAGAACACTCATGAATTTAACGCCGTCTTGCTGATAGTCGTACTCCCACTTCCACTGATAGCCAGTAATCTTCACTGTCATATCAGCCTGTGAACCATCTTTCATCGCCAATACTGTTTT
Organism: Gallionellaceae bacterium; assembly: GCA_038925365.1. Lineage (GTDB taxonomy): Bacteria > Pseudomonadota > Gammaproteobacteria > Burkholderiales > Gallionellaceae > 39-52-133. The sequence continues at coordinate 2,588 of JBCKTV010000029.1, read as the reverse complement.
GGTTGCAGGAAATGCCATTGCAATCAAAATAATGACTGGGATTACGGTCCAGATAATTTCAGCCATGGTGCTATGGTGAAAATTCGCTGCCTTATGACCTACTGACTTGCGGTGCTTTAATATCGAGTAGAACATCACGCCATAAACCACCACCGCGATTCCAACTATTATCCACATAGTTATAGTATGCAAATCAAAAATCTGACTTGCTATATCAGATGCAGACGTTGGTAAATTGAGTGCGTACTCAGCTTGAGCCAGCATCGAATACATCGCCAGTACAAGCCCTCCGCCGATTTTTCTTATCAGATTGGACATCATTCCATATTCCCCCTCGTTAATTTAGAAACTGTGACATTTAAAAACATTTCTTTACAACCTGGCAAAACAACACAAATCATCCTGTTAAAAATGTTTGTTGTTAAATTCATTTAATCTAAACTCCCATGTTTACTACTAACGCAAACACATAGCATATTAAAGCCGCTCTACATATGCCCGCGATATTATAACGCAGAACCTTTCCACTAGCCGCATTTCAATAAAAGCAGTGCAACGTTGTCAATGTAACAAATAACCATCTTAACCACAATGTTTTAGATCGCAGTATCAACAAAAATACAACAATTCAGAAATATTCACGGCAAGCTACCTTTTGCACCGTGCCAATACTGGGGAGATGGAGGGTTTTCGGTCTAGCACTAAATATGCATCATACTCACCTCCATGCTTAAATTGTCATGCCAACAAGAAACAACAAGTCGAGCAACGACCAAGATGTATTTACATATTATCATTGACTTGCGACATTTTTTCAGCCTCTATCGCCGCACCTAAAACAAGTTAAATTTATTTATTTCTTGAAAATTTCCGCGCACTCTAGCCTCGCACAACGACTATGATGCAATCACAGAGAAAAAATATTCCATATCCTTCTTGTAATTCCTCAAATGTCTTGCTACAGTGCGCCGTCTTTTATTTTTCAACCACAAGGGAGTTAGCAAAATGAACAAGGCAGAACTGATAGATGCAGTAGCGAAGGCAACAAAACAAACAAAAACAAATGTTGAAGAAGTATTGAACGCATTGATGGCAGCAGTTCAGACTTCACTGGTTAAGGGCGAAAACGTTCAATTGATCGGTTTCGGTACTTTTGCCGTAGAAGCTCGCGCAGCTCGCATTGGCCGTAACCCAGCCACTGGCAAAGAATTGAAGATTCCAGCAAAGAAAGTTGCCAAGTTCAAAGTTGGCAGCAAGCTGAAAGATGCAGTTTCAGGTATTAAGAAAAAGAAGTAATAAAAATAACGCTCAATTCAGAGCGTAGCAAAAAGGCGTCCTGGCAACAGGACGCCTTTTTTTATTCCTGAAATTTAACGCCAATCAATTTCAGGTCTGCCCTGCTCTACAAGCCAGTGATTAATCCGCGAAAATGGACGGCTACCGATAAATCCCCTGTAAACAGAGAGCGGCGAGGGATGTGCAGACTCTAAAACAAGATGCCCCTTGCCAGATGGAATCAAAATTCGTTTACCCTGTGCATGCTTACCCCACAGCACAAAAACGCGCGGCTTATCCGAGTTGGCCAATGCCGAGATAATTGCGTCGCTAACCCGCTTCCAGCCGACGTTGGCATGAGAACCTGGGCTACCTGGTGCTACCGTCAAGGAAGTGTTCAGCAACAACACGCCTTGTTTAGCCCAACGACTAAGATCCGTGGCTGTAGGTGCTGGCACATTTAAATCATCGGCCAATTCACGAAAAATATTGCGCAGAGACGGTGGCATTTTTACGCCATTCGGCACAGAAAAAGCCAGACCGTGCGCCTCACCCTCGCCGTGGTAGGGATCCTGCCCCAGAATCACAACGTCTACCTCCTGCGGCGCTAGCAGTTCAAGCGCTCGGTATCGTTCAACGGGTAGCGGGTAGGCAACACCCTCAATTTTTGGAATATGCGCATCTTTAAGCCCACAGAAAGCCATCCAGTTTTCAGGAAATTTCTTCAATCCATGCTCCACATCGTTTATTTCAAGAAATTATAGCCCGCATTCCATTATCCATTACGTTATGCAATCCCCGCATAGTAAAATACACAAATGAGTTGCCGCACAACGAATAACCTTTACACAATTCTTTCAAAAACAAATTCTCATGTCCAATACAATTCAAGCCCTGCTGGAACTTGCAGCAAAAAATGACGCTGATGCACAGTATGAACTTGCTGAAGCTTATAGAACCGGTACAGATGTAGCCGAGAATTTTACCGAAGCCCTGCGTTGGTACCTTGCTTCTGCTGAGCTGGGACTGGCCGATGCACAGAACAACCTGGGTGCAATGTATCTCGCTGGTATGGGAGCAGACAAGAATCCGGCTAAAGCGGTCTACTGGTATCACAAGGCAGCCGAGCAACAGCAGATGCACGCGCAGTTCAATCTTGCCATGCTTTACTTGCTGGGCAACGGTGTCGCCCAAAGCGATAGAGATGCAGCTAATTGGTTACATGCCGCCGCAGAGCAAGGTGATATGGAAGCTATTTGCCAGCTGGGTAACCTTTATCAGGTGGGACGAGGAGTGGAACAAAATATTGTAGC
>JBCKTV010000028.1:0-25727 GCA_038925365.1 Gallionellaceae bacterium | reverse complement strand
TTTGCTATTCAGTCAAAGAAAAAGCTTAACTTAGTGGCATTCAGAATTGAGCCTAATTTTTTGACGAGCCGATATAGGGCTAGCTGCACAGCAAGTGTCCAGTTTTTACGAAGATGGTGCAACCTTCTTCACTGAAAGGTTTGTGCTTACTCATGTGCGGACTTCTTAGCCATGAGCCGCTCGGATATCGTCCGTGCTCATCTTCAAAAACGCCACTCACAACAAAAATTTCTTCACCACCAAAATGCGTGTGGGGGTTGAAGTAAGTTTTTGGAGCCCAGCGAACCAGTGTAGAGCCCAGACCTTGCCTCATCAATGGCATGACGGTGAGACCCGGCACCATGCCTTGATGCCATTGCGCAGTTTGTGTGTCGACGACTTCTCGTTGCTGTTGATCAGCCCCTAGATGCCCATGCTTTACAAAGAGAACGCAGCCATCGTCGCTACGTGGCGCGTGCGATGAACCAGGAGGGTTCATCAGGTAAGTCCCGGCTGGATAGTCTCCGTTTTCATCACTGAATGCGCCTGCTAGCACCAGTATCTCTTCACCAAACCCATGCGTATGCGACTCTAATTTTGAGCCCGGTTGATAGCGCACGATACTAGTGGCTTTAGCAACTTCAGCACCCAACCTATCGAGCATACGGTGCTCTACACATGCCTGTAGCGTTCCAGACCAATCAAGATCGTTATGATTGAGAACAATAATTTGTCCGTAGTCTTCATTCAAATTCATTACATGACCCCATGTGTGTGCGCTTCAAACTCACGACAAATCAAGAAAATATTATCGACACAGTACAACCCGATAACGTGCCTCGCCGCTACGCACTCTATCGATCGCCTTGTTGATGTCTGCAAATTTAAACTTTTCGATCTCTGGCTTGATTTGGTGCAGCTTGGCGAATGCCAGCATCTTTTCCATCGTGGCAGGGCTACCTACTGGGGAGCCAGACACGGAACGTTGACCACCGATGAGACTGAACACGCCGATATCCAACGGCTCTAGCGTTGCGCCTACGAAGTGCAATCTGCCGCGCGCGGCCAGCGTGCTGAGATAAAGGTTCCAATCCAGCTTGACGTTCACCGTAGAGAGGATGAAGTCGAAACGACCTGCTGCGGTTTTGATTTCGTTTTCATCGCGGGAGTTGAGTGTGTGGTGCGCACCTAGGCTGAGGGCTTCTTGTTTCTTGCTTGCCGTTGAGGTGAAAGCGGTGACTTCACAGCCCCACGCATTGAGAAATTTCAACGCCATGTGTCCTAGGCCACCAATGCCGATTACCGCGACTTTGTCGGTGGGTTTGATGTCGTATTGCACCAGCGGATTGAACACCGTAATGCCGGCGCAGAATAAAGGACCAGCCGATTCAAGCTCAACCCCATCGGGAATAGGCACCACGCTGTTAGCCGCGGCGCGCACTTTATCTGCAAAGCCGCCGTAATGGCCGACGATGGTGGCTTGCCCGTTGGCGCACAGATTGTGGTCTCCCGCGAGGCAATACGCACAGCTGTTGCAATAGCCCGCGTGCCAACCCAGACCGACGATCTGGCCAATTTTGAGATTTCTGACATGGTTGCCGATCTGGCTGATCTTGCCCACCACTTCGTGACCGGCCACAACCGGATATTGGCTGCTACCCCATTCGCTGTCGATGACGCTTAAATCGCTATGGCAAATGCCGCAATAGTGCACATCAATCTCGACTTCTAGTGGCTTCAATTCGCCGGGGTCATATTCGAAAGGCTGGAGAGGACTTTTTGCTGCGAAGGCGGCGTATGCTTTGATCATTTTGTAGCTCTTTTAAAGAGCTTTTGATGATTGAATATACAGCCACGGGGGGCAATACTGCGCATTTTTATATTGTCTCGGACAAGATTTTATCTTGGCTAGTGCAAAACACGTCCCGCATCAACTCTACCAACTTCAGGGTACGTTGATCGCTGATTCTGTAATAAACCCGATTGGCGTCCTTGCGGGTGCACAACACGCCTTTGTCGCGCAAAATGGCCAGATGCTGGGAAATATTGCTTTGCGAAGTACCAACAGCCTCCACAATCTCTTGCACACTAATTTCCTGATCACCCAATACACACAACACCTTCAGGCGCAAAGGATGGGCTATCGCTTTGATAGCCAGTGAAGCTTGTAGGATGTCCTCGTCCCTATCGATTAATTTCTTGTTCATTTTCACCAGCTATCTCTCCACTAAGTACATCGTAAGATGAATTAAAATCAGATAAAATGTCAACTTATTAGCAACGGCTTATATTTTGATGCTTTTATCCTTAAAAAGCCAGCGAGAAACCAATCTTCTATGGAAAATCTGCCCACAATGAAAATCACCCCCGTACTTCTGATCATCCTCGACGGCTTTGGTTATCGCGAAGATACCGATCACAATGCAATCGCTCTTGCGCACAAACCAAATTTTGACCGCTTGTGGCGCGACCATCCACACACGCTGATCAATGCTTCGGAAAAATCCGTAGGCCTGCCGAATTCACAAATGGGAAATTCTGAGGTAGGCCATTTGAATATAGGCGCAGGTCGTATCGTGCAGATGGAACTGACCCGCGTGGAAGTCGACATCGAGAATGGCGCCTTCTATACCAATCCGGCTTTATTCCAAGCTGTGGCTCTAGCCAAACAGAACGACTCTGCCTTGCACATCATCGGTCTGCTGTCTCCAGGTGGCGTGCACAGCCATGAAGATCATCTGCTGGCGATGGTGGAGATGGCCGCGCGCAACGGCCTGAAAAAAATATATGTTCATGCCATGCTTGATGGCCGCGATACACCACCGCGCAGCGCCGAAGCTTCCCTGCTCCGCATGCAGGACAAATGCACCGCACTGGGCGTGGGTCGCATCGCATCCATCGTCGGGCGTTTCTTTGCGATGGATAGGGACAACCGTTGGGAACGTGTGCAAATAGCCTATGACCTGTTCACACAAGGCAAAGCGCCATTCTCTGCTGCCACCGCGATAGAAGGTTTGAGCCTAGGCTATGCGCGCAATGAAAACGATGAGTTCGTGCAAGCTACGGTAATCGGGGATAAAGTAGTCATGAACGATGGCGATGTCGCCATCTTCATGAATTTCCGTGCCGACCGCGCACGTGAATTGACGCGCGCAATGACCGACCAAGTGTTTGAGGGTTTCAAGCGTGAGCGCTTCCCCAAGCTGGCCAGCTTTGTCACTTTAAGCAGTTATGGTGAAGATTTTCATCTGCCCACTGCCTACACGCCCGGCAAAATCATTAACTGTTTTGGCGAATACATCTCCGGTTTGGGTCTCAAGCAATTGCGCATTGCTGAAACCGAAAAATATGCTCACGTCACCTATTTCCTCAATGGCGGCAAAGAGCAGCCCTATCCTGGCGAAGACCGTATTCTGGTGCCTTCGCCCAAGGTGATGACCTATGATCTTAAGCCCGAAATGAGCGCGTTTGAAGTGACCGACAAACTGGAAGAGGCGATACGCAGCGGAAAATACCAGTCCATTATCTGCAACTACGCCAATGGCGACATGGTGGGGCACAGCGGCAATCTGGCCGCTGCCATCAAGGCGATCGAGGCACTTGATATTTGTCTCGGTCGTGTAGTGAGCACCATGCAGCAATGCGGTGGCGAGGTATTAATTACCGCCGACCATGGCAATGCCGAGCAGATGATAGATCGCACCACCCATCAGGCGCACACCGCACACACTCTTAATCCGGTGCCGTTCATTTATGTCGGACGCAAGGCGAAAATATCCGACACCGGCGCGTTGCAGGATATTGCGCCTACCATGCTCAGTCTGATGGGTGTGCCGCAACCGTCTGAAATGACCGGCAAGTCGCTTGTTACCCTGTGATTCAAATTTTCAATCATAAAATTAAATTTCGTGGATGTAGGAGCGGCTGTTAGCCGCGATACCAAAAGACATCGCGGCTAACAGCCGCTCCTACAATTTAATTTAAAAATGGAATGAACCCTCTCCCCCGCATCGCACTATTTGTCTTTGCCTCATTGCTGGGTATGCCCTATGCACACTGCGGCCAGCAGGAGGAACTAGAGAATCTGCGCCAGCGGATTGCGTCATTACAGCAGGGGATGGACAAAGTTAGCGACTCAAAATCTGAAATCGCAGATGCATTGCGCGAATCAGAACGCGCCATTAGTAACAGCAATCGTCAGCTGTACAAATTGAACACACAGCAACGCGAGGTGAATCACAGCTTGGGTCAGATGCAGCAACAGTCAAAAAAATTGACTGGGGAAATGCAGGAGCAGCAACTGCTGTTGGCCAAGCTGCTGCACCAGCAATATCTGGGTGGCAGACAGGAATATTTCAAACTACTGCTGAACAATCAAGATCCCAAGCAGACTGCACGAGAATTACAATATTACGAATATATTGCACAAAGCCGTGCTGCCTGGCTGAAGACCATGCGCGGCAACCTCACCCGGCTCAACACCGTCACCACCCAGACGAAACAAAAAAACATGGAGCTGGCCGCACTGCAAGCCGAGCAGTCTCTACAAAAAAATAACTTGCTGAAGGAAAAAAATTCCAAACAGGACGTCCTCAGAAAAATTTCGCTGCAACTCAAACAGCAACGCACCGAAATAGGACGTCTGCAGCGTGACGAAAGCCAGCTGGCAAAGCTACTGCAAAATCTTTCCCAACTCGTGGCGCAACCAAAGGAAAATTCCCGCCCTAAAAGTAACGCCACGCCAAATGAACCAAGTTACAGAACCGCTTTCATATCCCTGAAAGGCAAATTGCCATTGCCTGTCAAAGGTAAAATTACCAACAAATTCGGTGGTAAGCGTCCAGATAGCCCAGTGTTGTGGAAAGGCCTGTTTGTCAAAGCAGCCGCCAGCCAGCCAGTGTATGCAATTGCAGTAGGGCGCGTCATCTTTGCCGACTGGTTGCGCGGTTTTGGCAACCTGTTGATTATTGACCACGGCATGGGCTACATGAGCCTGTATGGTAACAACGAAACCCTGTACAAGCAGCTGGGCGACGACTTGCAGGCAGGCGAAACCATTGCAGCTATAGGCAATAGCGGCGGAAATGAGCATTACGGTTTATACTTTGAACTTCGTCATCAGGGTATTCCCCTTGATCCGGGCAAATGGATCAAGGGACACTCTTCCAAAATTCGGTAAATAAAGGTCACAACAATATGCGCAGTCGTTTTGAAAAAACAGGTTTGATAGCATTGGGTCTGGTTGCAGGCGTGCTGATCAGCATGCACTTTTCTGCCGTTGCCGAAAAAGATACTCTTTCATCGTTACCCATAGAAGAGCTGCGCAGCTTTGCTGAAGTTTTCGGACGCATTAAAAGTGACTATGTAGAGCCTGTAAGTGATAAAAAACTGATTACACAAGCCATCAGCGGCATGTTGAGCGGCCTCGACCCTCATTCATCCTATCTCGATGCCGAAGGCTTCAAGGAGTTGCAGGTCGGCACACAGGGAGAATTTGGCGGGCTGGGTATTGAGGTGGGTATGGAAGATGGCCTAGTAAAAGTGATCTCGCCTATCGACGATACACCCGCCTATCACGCAGGCATCAAGAGTGGCGACCTCATCATCAAACTGGATGAAACGCTGGTTAAGGGTCTGACCTTGAATGATGCAGTCAAGCGTATGCGCGGCAAACCCGGCAGCAATATCGTGCTAACCGTGATACGCAAGCAGGAAGCAAAGCCCTTGGTGATTACGATAACCCGTGCTGTGATAAAAGTACAAAGCGTCAAATCTAAACTGATTGATCCCGGCTACGCTTATGTGCGCGTATCACAATTTCAGGAGCATACCGGCGAAAATCTGGCAACTGCGCTGGAAAAACTGCTCAAGGAAAGTAATAACGAACTTAAAGGTCTGGTACTCGATCTGCGCAACGACCCGGGTGGTCTGCTCACTGGCTCTGTAGGCGTATCCGCAGCCTTCCTGCCCAAGGATGCGCTGGTGGTTTACACCGAAGGTCGCAGCCAAGATGCAAAGATGCGCCTCATTGCCTCCCCCTCAGATTATCTGCGCGGCACCGGCAAATTTGACTATCTAAAAACACTGCCCGCAATCTTCAAGACTGTGCCGATGGTTGTGCTCATCAACGGCGGCTCTGCTTCGGCCTCTGAAATCGTGGCAGGTGCGTTGCAAGACCACAAGCGCGCAGTCATCATGGGTACACAGTCCTTCGGCAAGGGCTCGGTACAAACCATCCTGCCACTGGGCAACAATACCGCGATCAAGCTCACCACTGCACTCTATTACACCCCCAATGGACGCTCGATTCAGGCCACCGGCATCGTGCCTGACATCATTGTGGAAGACCCGGCAACGGCCTCTCAAGACAACACATTCCGAGTGCGCGAAGCTGATCTCGATCGCCATTTGAGCAATGGCAGCAAAAAAGATGAGGCTACAGAGCCCGCCGTCAAACCGCTGGCCGCGCCCAAAGCTGCGCCCAAAAGCAAAGATAGCGATACCGCCAAACCTGAAATTACCGAGTTTGGCTCAAAGAATGATTTCCAGTTGAACCAGGCACTCAATTTGCTAAAGGGCATGCATATTCTGAAGGGAAAATAATCCATGGCCAAAGCTGAAAATCACCCAGCCAAAGCACAAGAAGCACCAATAACGCATGAGCTATTTTTTGCTGGTGAGCCAGCAGGGCAGCTGGAACGTGCACATGCACTGCTCGGTGGCTTGGCAAATTTGCTGGTGGCAAAAGGCCCGGAATCCAACAGTTTGCGTATCAGCTACAGCTTGCGCGACTATTCGCTGGAGGGACTGGAAGCATCGCTTAAAAAAGCCGGTTTCTGCTTCAAGGAAAATCTGCTGAATAAACTAGGCAAACAGCTGATTTATTATTGTGAAGAAGTGCAATACCACAACCTCAGCACGCCTGAACACCTGACCAAAGGCAACAACCCGGTGATCTTTGCCAAGCTCTATGAAAATCATCCGCACGGCGATCACGACGACACCCCCAAAGAACTGCGCGAATATAAATAAAAATTGCGCTTTATTGCGAACCTTGTCGCTGTAAAATATTCAATATAATCAACTACTTATGTTGAGTCAATGAAATGAACGACCAACAACTACTACGCTACAGCCGCCACATCCTATTGCCGGAAATCGGCATCGAAGGGCAGGAAAAACTGAATGCCGCGCACGCATTGATCATCGGCGCAGGCGGCCTTGGCTCCCCGGTCGCACTGTTCCTGGCGGCCAGTGGCGTGGGCACGCTGACAATATGTGACAACGACACGGTAGACCTCACCAATCTGCAACGCCAGATCTTGCATCGCACTTCCAGCATAGGCATGAACAAGGTGGATTCCGCCCGCGCTGCATTGGCCGAAATCAATCCCAATGTGCGGGTCAACAACTTCAAGGAGCGGATTGAGCAAGCACGTATGCATGACTTGGTTGCACAAGCCGATGTGATACTGGATTGCAGCGACAATTTCAATACCCGTTACGCGCTTAACCGCACCTGTGTCGCACTCAAAAAACCTCTGGTGTCCGGTGCGGCCATCCGTTTCGCAGGCCAGGTTACGGTATTCGATTTGCGCCAGGAAAGCAGCCCCTGTTACCACTGCCTGTTTCCTGAGAATAGCGAGAACGAGGATACGCGCTGCTCAGAAATGGGCATCTTCGCGCCGCTGGTTGGCATCGTCGGCAGCCTGCAAGCAGGCGAAGCACTCAAACTCTTGCTTGAGATCGGCACAACGCTATGCGGAAGACTGCTACTGATAGATGCATTGCATAGCAGTTTGCGCACCATCAAATTATCGCGTGATGCAAATTGTCCGGTGTGCAATTCCAAAATCCAATGAAATCCGATCTCAGCAGATTGGAAGACTGACTGCATAGGTAGAATCAATACCATTACACTTTGCATCGCGAGAACGTTGCATAAGCATCTCAAGTTGGCTAAAGTTCCACCATATGGTCAATATTTGACTCTTGAAATTATTTTAATGAAAAGGATTTAACATGAAAAACATCATTACACGGCTTATTAGCAGCACTTTAATGTTTAGCACTTTGAGCATGAGCATCTGGGTGTCAAGTGCACAGGCCACGCTGATTACCAGTGAACAGCTAGCCTCTAACCAGGCCTCGCAACAAGATCGCGACAGAGTGCACGCCTTTTTTGAGCGTGATGATGTTCAAGCTCAACTGCAATCCAGAGGGGTCAATTCAGAATCTGCCAAGGCTCGCGTAGATGCAATGACTGACATTGAAATCACCAGCATTAATAATCAACTTGATAACTTACCAGCAGGCGGCAATGCGGTCATTGGCCTCCTCCTGACGGTTTTTATCGTCCTACTGATAACCGATATACTTGGCTTCACCAAGGTCTTTCCCTTTACCAAGCAGATTAAATTAAAATAATTAACACCTCGTGTGTCATATTTCGTCATTTTTAAAAGAACCTAATCAATGTGCTTTTTACCCCTCGCCCGCTTGTTAGCGGGCGTTTTTTTAGTGCTGATGCTTGCAGCCTGTAGTACACCTCAAACCCAAGCTTTACGTAGTTCTGTCCATTCCCATCTTGCAACACATGCCGAGCTGCGAGATGTGGCCTATTTTTCACAGGAAGAAAATCAGTGTGGCCCGGCATCGCTGGCGATGGCTTTTTACAGTGCAGGGCTGAATATCACACCTGAGCAATTAAAAGATTATTTATATATTCCCGACAAGCAGGGCAGCCTGCAGATCGAGATGCTTGCAGCAACCCGGCGAAATGGTTTGCTGGCCTATTTATTGCGACCGCAATTGCAGGATGTACTGACTGAGATTTCCGCTGGCAATCCTGTGGTGGTGTTGCAGAACTTGGGCTTGAGTTGGTATCCAATTTGGCACTATGCCGTTGCCATCGGCTACGATCTAAACACTCAAGAGATTATCCTGCGTTCCGGTTCAACACAACGTCTGCTGATGCCGTTTACTACGTTTGAGCATACATGGGCTCGCAGCCACTATTGGGCGATGGTAGCGCTTCCCGCATTCCGCATTCCGCAAACGGCAACGCCTGCTTACTATATTCAGAGTATTGCGGCACTACAGCACAGCAGCCCTTCTACGGATGTAGCAGCTGCTTATTCTGCTGCGATGTTTCGCTGGCCTGATAGTCTGCTCGCCAAAATCGCAGCCGGAAACTACGCTTATAAGCGTGGGGATTTGAAGCTGGCGGAACATATTTTTCTCACTGCCGCGCAGGAGCACCCAGACTCTGCGGCGGCGTTCAATAATTTGGCGCAAGCTTTAAGCGATCAAGGTAAACATGACGCGGCGCTGCGGGCAATTCAGCGTGCGCTGGAAATCGGCGGTTCGCTAGAATCTGTAATGCGTAACACGCTGACTGAGATCGAGCAGAAAAAACGTGCAGCGCAAGCAGGCGCTGTAAAGTAGAATTCGGATTGTTGATCATTCCATATTTCACAATGTCCAAATCAAATCCCCCCTAACCCCCCTTTTTTAAAGTGGGGAATCAACCAGACTTTGAGTGAACGGTTCCTCCCTTTACCAAAGGGAGGCTAGGAGGGATTTAAAAGTATCAGAGATTATGAAATTCTCAATAAATATCCAAGGTATTTGAATTTATGCAAGCCATCCCCGCTCCCGCCACTTCCGACTTTGTTGCCTGGTTTCGCTCGGTCGCGCCTTATATCAACGCCTTTCGCGGCAAAACATTCGTTGTTGCCTTTGGCGGCGAAGTAGTTGCGGACGGAAAATTTGTCGAACTGACGCACGACCTCAATCTTCTCGCCAGCCTCGGGGTGCGCCTGGTGCTGGTGCATGGGGCGCGTCCCCAAATTGAGCAACATTTGCTACGCAATAAAATTGAGGATTATTATCATCACGGCATCCGCTTGACGGATACCGCTACGATGCAGTGCGTGAAGGAGGCCGTTGGGCGCGTACGCTTCGAGATTGAAGCGTTACTTTCCATGGGGCTGCCCAATTCACCGATGGCCAATGCAGATATCCGCGTGGCAGGTGGAAATTTCGTCACCGCACAACCGATGGGGATCATTCATGGGGTAGATTTGTTGCACACCGGCAATGTACGCAAAGTCGATGTCTCCGCGATAAATGACCGCTTAGCATTCAACGAAGTCGTGCTGCTCTCGACGCTGGGGTTTTCTCCCACGGGAGAAATATTCAATCTCACACTAGAAGATGTGGCGACCTCCACCGCCATTGCACTGGATGCCGACAAGCTGATTTTCCTGATGGATACCGACGGTGTGATGGACAAAAAAGGGAAATTGCTACGCGACCTGACCATCGCCAGCGCAAATGAAATACTCGCCGGTAAACGCAAGCTGCCGGATGACGTGGCGCTGTTTTTACCATGCGCCGTGCGCGCCTGCGAAGCCGGTGTAGCACGCACTCACTTGATCAGCCGCCATGTTGATGGTGCGGTGTTGCAGGAACTATTCTCCGATAGCGGCATCGGCAGCATGGTGGTGGAAAGCAGCCTCAATACCCTGCGTGACGCCAACATCGACGATGTCGGTGCCATCCTGCAAATATTGCAGCCGCTGGAAGAAGAAGGCATTCTGGTGCGGCGCAGTCGCGAATTGCTTGAGCAAGAAATCGACCGTTTTGTGGTGCTGGAACACGACCATCTTATTATCGGTTGTGCCGCACTGTACCCGTTCAAAAATGAAAAAACCGCCGAGCTCGCCTGTCTGGCAATTCAACCCGCCTACCGGCGGCTCGGCTACGGTGATGCGCTACTCAGCCACGTCAGCTCCGAAGCCCGCGCCCAGGGCTTGAGTAAACTCGTTGTGCTCACCACCCGCACCGCGCACTGGTTTGTTGAGCGCGGCTTCACCGAGGCCGATGTAGCACAATTGCCCGAACAAAAGAAGCAGCTGTATAACTACCAACGGCGCTCCAAGGTATTTATCAAAAAACTGAAATAAGCGTAGTCTCAAGCTTCAATCAAAAACGCTGACGTGTCATAATCCTATTTTAATAATTCAGCAATGGAATAAGCAATGACTAGAATGGTGAAATGCATAAAACTTGGGCGCGAAGCAGAAGGCTTGGATCGTCCAACCTATCCAGGTCCGATGGGGCAGCGCATTTATGAAAATGTATCCAAGGAAGCGTGGCAAGGCTGGTTAAAATTCCAGACCATGCAGGTCAATGAAAACCGTCTGAACCTGTCTGACCCTAAAGCACGCAAATTTCTACTTGAAGAAATGGAGAAATACTTCTTCGGACAAGGTTCTGCGATGCCTGCAGGCTATGTGCCACCAAAGTAGAAAATACAACAACTTCGTTTAACTTGCAATAAAATACATCTTTATTATCCTGTCATGACAGTAAATGTGCAGTGCAGGCACACCACACTGCTGAACACAGCTAAGGTTTTTGCCCACCCACTGCTGTTCTGCTAGAATGCTCGGATCAAATTTTTCCTATCCTTAAACTTTTAGAGGTTTTTTATGTCACGCAAGCATCCCGTCATTGCAGTAACCGGTTCCTCAGGCGCAGGCACGACCACCGCCAAGCGCGCGTTTGAAAATATTTTCCGCCGCGAAAAAATTTCTGCTGCCGTGATTGAGGGTGACAGTCTTCATAGCCTAGATCGCATGGCGTTCCGCGCGGCTTCCGCCGAAGCGGCCAAGGCTGGCAACAATACTTTCAGCCACTTTGGCCCAGAAGCCAACCACTTCGACAAGATCGAGGAAACATTCAAGTCCTATGGCGATACCGGTATGTGCAAACGCCGCTACTACGTACATAGCGATGCTGAAGCCGTGCAGCACAACAAGCACTTCAATATGACCAACCTTACGCCGGGTGTGTTTACCCCGTGGGAAGATATTGAAGCCAAATCCGATCTATTGTTTTACGAAGGTCTGCATGGCTTGGCAACTGATGGCAAAATCGATGCAGCTAAATATGTTGATCTGGGTATCGGTGTCGTGCCTGTAGTCAACCTCGAATGGATACAAAAAATTCATCGCGACCAGGCCGAACGTGGCTATTCTGCCGAGGCAACGGTGGACACCATCATGCGCCGCATGCCTGACTACATCAAATTCATCACCCCGCAGTTTTCACGCACTGACATCAACTTCCAGCGCGTGGCGACCGTGGATACCTCCAACCCCTTCATCGCGCGCGACATCCCTACGCCTGATGAAAGCTTTGTCGTGATCCGCTTCCGCCATCCCAAGAATGTAGATTTCCCTAGCATGCTCAACATGATCCCCGGCTCTTTCATGTCCCGCACCAACACATTGGTAGTGCCTGGCGGCAAGATGAGCTATGCGATGGAAGTGATACTGGCGCCTATCATGCATGAACTGATTGAGAACAAAAAGAAGTAACACCGTGACACTTGCCGGGGTTAATCCCGGCATAAAAAAAAGGGAAGCCAATAAATTTGGCTTCCCTTTTTTATTGTGCAAAACACAAACCAGCTGCTTGTCGAGCTTAACAGGCAACTCATTGATTTAGATAGGAGTTTTGATCGCATTGCCATGTAAAATATTCAATTTAATCAATGGTTTGCGCTAATATTCATATCTCAGGCCGACTGACTGCTAGCTTGCATGCTCATATTGCCAGCGCTTGCCGAACTTGTGCAAGCAGGTTAACGGCCAACTCTTTATCCCTGTGAATATGTGCTATAAAGCCGGCATAGTCCTGAACCGCAGCGCTTTTACTACTCACCAATATTGCGGGTATGCCGCGATTATGCACCTGTGATGCTCGCACCGCAGCCATCAGTGCAATACCGTTAAGCTCCCTTGTTTCACGTCCGACAATAACCAAATCATAGGATACATGTAGCAATCTTGATAAAGCGGTTAAACCATTATCTTCAACCGTCAGTTGCACGGGTAATGTTTCTAGTGCCTGTTTGAATACATCAACCATTAATCTGGACGATTCAACAATCAGCACTGATTTTCGGCTCGCCAAACCCGACTTTCGCAAAGCTTCAAGCTCGTTCTCTATCCCTGAAAAATTCAGACTTTCATGGCCACATTGTTTTTCAACTTTACGCAACAAATCGACAAAAGACAGTGCGCGAGATGCAAAGGATGCACCGAAATCCTTTTCAGAAGCGGCCGCAGTCAAAATATTTTCAAGCTGATGACAAATGGTAGTGATGATACTTAAGCCATGGGTACCGCCAGATCCTTTCAAACTATGCACACCGCGATACAACTCATTAAAAACATCACTGTCCTGCGGAAATTTTTCAAGCGTCAAAATCAATTCATCAAGGTTATTGCATCGCTCATTCAACTCGCCAACAAATTCATCGCGCATTTTTGCCAACAAGGCCTGGAAAGACTCCATATTTGTGCTCATTTATTTTCCTTCAGTAGCTCAACAGATCCAGATTTCATCCGCATAATTCCAGCAACTTTTACGCTATAGCCCATAGTATCGCGTCTACGGCTTCCTATGGGATAATAACAGGATGAACCCTGCTCTCCTTTCCGGCCTCAATCCACCCCAGCAACAAGCTGTCACCCTGCCACACCAATCCGCGTTGATACTTGCCGGTGCGGGTAGCGGCAAGACTCGCGTGCTGACCACACGCATCGCCTATTTGATCAGCACCGGCGCGGTCAGTCCGCATGGCATCCTAGCCGTCACCTTCACCAACAAGGCATCAAAGGAGATGGTCACGCGCCTCACTTCCATGCTGCCGATCAATACACGCGGCATGTGGATCGGCACTTTTCATGGTCTATGTAACCGCATGTTGCGCGCGCATTTTCGTGAGGCCAGCCTGCCACAAACCTTCCAGATTCTCGACTCTGCTGACCAACTTTCCGCGATCAAGCGCGTGATGAAGGGGCTTAATATTGATGATGAGAAATATCCGCCGCGCGAAATGCAATACTTCATCAGCGGCAACAAGGAGCAGGGCTTGCGTGCCAGCGAAGTGGAAGCCTACGACCCCTACACTCGGCGCAAGGTGGAAGTTTATGCAGAATATGACGCGCAATGCCAGCGCGAAGGCGTGGTGGATTTTTCCGAGTTGTTATTACGCAGCTATGAGTTGTTGTCGCGCAACACGGCCATCCGTGAGCATTACCAGGCGCGCTTTAGACATATTTTGGTGGATGAATTTCAAGATACCAACCCACTGCAATACCGTTGGTTGAAAGTGCTGGCTGGCAAGGACAATGCTTTGTTTGCAGTAGGTGACGACGATCAATCCATTTACGCCTTTCGCGGTGCACACGTCGGCAACATGCAGGAACTGCTGCGTGATTTCAACGTCGAGAGTGTGATTAAACTGGAACAAAATTATCGTTCCCACGCCAACATTCTGGAAGCTGCCAATGTGCTGATCAGCAACAACAGCAACCGCCTCGGCAAGAATTTATGGACGGCAGAAAGTGGCGGCGAAAAGCTGCGAGTGTATGAAGCGCCGACCGACGTTGAAGAGGCGAAATTCATCGTTAGTGAAATTCAGCAGCTCAAACGCGAAGGCATCAATCTACGCGAAATGGCGCTGCTATATCGCTCCAACGCACAGTCGCGGGTGCTGGAACATGCACTGGTATCAGCAGCTTTATCCTATCGCGTGTATGGCGGCCTGCGCTTCTTTGAACGCCAGGAAATCAAGCACGCACTAGCCTATCTGCGCCTGCTGGGAAATACCGACGATGACAATGCACTGCTGCGTATCATTAATTTTCCTACCCGAGGCATAGGCGCACGCAGCATCGAGCAGTTGCAAGAAGTAGCGAAGATGAACAACACCACGCTATTTGATGCCGCTGCTCGTGCTGGCGGAAAAGTAGCGGCCTTTGTCGGGCTGATTGAAGCCATGCGCACGGCCACACGCGAGCTCCCCCTGCCCGAAATCATCGACCATGTTCTCATCGCCAGCGGCTTGTTTGCACTTTACAAAAACGAAACCGGCGCAAAAAAACGCGAGGCTGAAGAGCGCTTGGAAAACTTGAATGAATTGCTCAACGCCGCGACGTTATTCGTGCACGAAAACGAGGACGACAGCCTCACCTCCTTCCTCACCCATGCCTCACTCGAAGCGGGAGAACATCAAGCCGGCGATCAGGATGACGCACTGCATCTGATGACCGTGCATGCCGCCAAGGGCTTGGAGTTTCACACCGTATTTATCACCGGGTTGGAAGAAGGCTTGTTCCCGCACCAGAACAGCAAGAATGCCGCAGATGGCCTGGGTGAAGAACGCCGTTTGATGTATGTCGCCATCACCCGCGCCCGCCGCCGACTCTACCTCAGCTTTGCGCAAAGCCGCATGCTGCACGGGCAAACCAATTACAGCCGTGTGTCCAGCTTCCTGCGCGAATTACCAGAAGAGCTAATGCTGTGGATCACCCCACGCATCGCTGCGCGTAGTAGTTACACCAACGCCTATGCATCACCCTACTCAACACCCAAAACACCGGCGGATTATGCTGCACCCGCACCCCGTCCGGCAGATACCAGCGGCTGGCGTGTCGGACAGGATGTTGAACATGCAAAGTTTGGTGTAGGGGTGGTGTTAAACGTGGAAGGCAGTGGTGTCGATGCGCGGGTGCAGGTTAAATTCCGCAAGTCAGGTAGCAAGTGGCTGTCGCTGGAATATGCGAAGCTAACGCCGGTGTAAAGTCATCACTACCCTACACTGTGTCGAACTGACCTTACAACCTATTGATTTTATATAAATATTCAATATAATCAAGTAGTTACGTTAATTGTCTTTATTTATTTTCGGTTGCTGCCATCCACCATTTTGTATTCAAACAAGCGGCATTCTAGTGCGCCGTTAAACAAAGGCGTTTTGCGTGATACCGAGAGCCGGATGGATTTTGGCATCGCTAGATCGGCAGTCAGCAGATAGGCATTCCAGCCTTTGAATTTCTGTTTAAGTGCATCACCCAGTTGTGGATACAGCACGCGCATTTCATCCAACTCGCCCATGCGTTCGCCATAAGGCAGATTGGCCACCAGTACGCCGTGATCGGCCGGTGCAGTGATCTCCAAAATATTGGCCTGCTTCAGTGACACAGCATTCAACAACCCTGCATTTTCCAGATTGAGACGAGCTGCCTTCAGTTCATCGCCATACAAATCGCTGCCATAAATAGGCAACGACACCACCGGTTTTTGCGCAGCAATAGCCTCGTTGCGCATGGCTTGCCATTTCTCATCATTAAAGGTGTGCAGCTTCTCAAACGCGAAATGGCGACCTATACCGGGGGCAATATTCAAAGTCATTTGCGCAGCTTCAATCAGGAAGGTGCCACTGCCACACATGGGGTCTAGCAACGGCGTGCCGGGTAACCAGCCACTCAGCATCAAGATACCTGCCGCCAGATTTTCGCGCAGCGGTGCGATGTTGGTGTACTGACGCACGCCGCGTTTGAACAGCGCATCACCTGAGGTATCGAGATACAAAGTCACCCAACTTTCATCGAGAAAGGCGTGGATGCGGATGTCCGGGTCTTGCGTATTGATGCTGGGGCGTTCTCCGCAACCTTCGCGAAATTTGTCACAGATCGCATCCTTGATTTTCATCGTGGCAAAATCCAGACTTCTGAGCGGGCTTTTGATGCCGGTCATATTTATTTTAAACGTGCGCGACACATCAAACCAATCGGCCCACGGCAAGGCAAGTGCCGTATCGTAAATATCCTGTTCGGTGGTGTATTTCGCCTTGGCCACGCGCCACAACACGCGGCTAGCGGTGCGGCTGTGCAGATTAATTTTGTAACTCAGCGAGCCGGGGCCGCTGAAATGCACACCACCATCGGTGGCGCTGATGCCTTCAGCACCCAGCGTTTTAAGCTCATTGCTTAAAGGAATTTCAAGGCCGCGCGGGCAGGGGGCGAAAAATTGTTCTGTCATTTAAATATTACCTTTGCTTATTAATCCCACTTTGTAAAAATGGGGGGAAGTGCTAAATCTAGAACGGTTTTACCGTCACAAGGATGACGACTGCCAGCAATATCAATACCGGAATTTCATTGAAGAAGCGATACCACACATGGCCGTGTGTGTTGCGGCCTTGCTTGAACTGTTCAAGCAAGTAGCCGCAGTAATGGTGATACGCCAACAGCAATACAATCAGTGCCAATTTGATGTTTAACCATATCCCTTCAAAGCCGTAACCCAGCCACAGCCAGATACCAGAACCCAAGGCCAGATAGGCAATTGGTGTGACAAATTTATATAACTTGTGCGACATCAGTAACAGCCTGTCCAACTCGGACTTTTCCTTCGCCATCGCCAGATTCACAAAAATGCGCGGTAGATAAAATAATCCGGCAAACCAGCTGGTGACAAGAATAATATGAAATGCTTTAATCCACAGCATGATAACTTCCTACTTTGAAAGACGATGACGGAACAGAACCAGTGATAAATAAAAACCGGCCAGAGTATAAGCCAGTAGAACAGACAGATGCAGCACGATATTTTCAGGAATATTTCCAATCAGCATGGGTCGTGCCAAATCAATCGCATGGGTGAGCGGCAAAATAGCCGATACGTGTTGCAGCACGGAGGGCAATTGATCCACCGGAAAAAATACCCCGCTCAACATCATCATCGGCGTAATTACCAGGGTGAAGTAGTACATGAAAAAATCGTAGCTGGGGGCGAGTGCGGTCATGATCAGGCCGAGGGAAGCGAAACACAGGCCGATCAGAAGAGCCAACGGTATAGTCCATAGCGATAGCAAGGTGTGCGACATTCCCATGATCCAGATCACCAACAATACGGCAATTCCCGACATCAGACTCTTGGTTGCAGCCCACAATATTTCCGACAAGACAATATCATCCAGCGTGATCGGCGTATTAAGAATGGCATCCCAGGTACGTTGATGGTGCATGCGCGAAAAGCCTGAATACAGCGCCTCGAAAGAAGCGCTGTTCATGGTGCTGTAGCAGAGTGTGCCTCCCGCCAGAAACAGCATATATGAAGTACCGCCCATTTCTGGTATCAGGGTGCCCAGCCCGTAACCCAGACCCAACATATAAATCAGCGGGTCGGCCAGGTGTCCAAGGATGGATGGTATCGCCACTTTCCACCACACCAGTAAATGGCGTCTCCAGATGGGTAGAAAGCGCATGCTGAGTTGGGGTAGGGCGTAGAAATTCGTTTTCATTCGCGCATCTCACGGCCAGTTAATTTGATGAACACATCTTCCAAATTTGCCGGCCTGTGCAGGTAACGTAACTCTGCATGACTCTGCAAGTGCGCAAGCAAAGGCTGCGCATCCTGAACATAGCAGAATGCCGTCTCCCCGCTCACTTCAAAGCGTTGGGAAAATTGCGCTGCATGAGCCTGTGCCCACGCAGCTACATCGTCACCGAATACTTCCACTACCTGCGGTTCTATGTTGTGTTTGATCATATCGCGAGGCGTGTCTTCGGCAATCATACGGCCATGATCGAGTATTCCTAGGCGATGGCACAGACGTTCGGCTTCTTCCATAAAGTGCGTGGTGAGAAGTAATGTCTTGCCCTGTGCAGTCAGCTCGCGCAAGCGCTGCCAGATCAGGTGGCGTGCCTGCGGATCAAGGCCGGTTGTGGGTTCATCAAGGAAAATAATATCGGGGTCGTTCACCAGTGCACGAGCCAAGCTCAGTCTTCGTTTCATGCCACCAGACAAGGTAGGTACCATTGCATCCCGTTTGCTAGTGAGATTAGAAAATTCCAATAACATGGGAATACGCGCTTTAATTTCGCTGTCCTTCATACCGAAGTACCGGCCGTACACCAGCAGATTTTCTTCCACGGTAAAGTCGGGATCAAGATTGTCCATCTGCGGCACTACGCCGATGCGCAAGCGGGCTTCGCGTGCCATGCTGGGTACGGCATGGTTGAGCAGGGTTACGCTGCCACTATCCGGCTCTGTCAGACCCAGCAGCAAGCGCAGCGTGGTGGATTTACCCGCACCATTGGGGCCCAACAAGCCATAGCATTCACCGCGCTTGATGTGCAGGCTGATGTTATCAACCACACGCTGACCTGCGTAGGATTTACTTAAATCCTGAACGGTGATCACTGCATTCATACGCTGTATCCGGAAAAATGATGCGTCACTATGGATTTGATCGTGGGCAGAAAGCCGTGGAAATAATGGGTCGCCTCCGGCACCAGCACGATGGGCAGATGCTGCGGTCGTGCCCAGTCCAGCACATCGCTCAGCGCAACAACCTCATCTACTTCTCCGTGGATGACCAAGGTATTTGCGGGCACAGGTGGCATCGCAAAACGTCCTACTGCGGGTGCGATCAATACAAGTTGGCTAGGGTGCAATTTTTCTGCAGCACGCGCTTGTACATAGCCACCAAAAGAAAATCCTGAAAGAATCAATGGTAGCTTGCCGAATTCCTGATACGCATAATCTACTATCGCAAGTACATCTTCCACCTCACCGTTGCCTTCGTCATAGACTCCGCTGCTTCCGCCTACGCCGCGAAAGTTGAAACGTACAGCAATAAAACCCAATTCTGCATATGTTTTCACTAGCGTGGTGACAATCTTGTTGTCCATGGTGCCGCCCATAGTGGGCAGCGGATGCGCCACCACCGCAATTGCGCGTGGTTCTCCCTGCGGCATGTGTACCACGCCGTGCAGCACGCCAGACGGTGCGGGGATGGAAAATTTTAACTGACTCATTATGTTTTCAGGCTCATTATATTTTCAAGCGCATTAAATTTTTAGTCGTTCCACCACACGGCCATTTTTCAAATGCTCCTCGATAATTTCATCGAGATCGCTTTCATCCACATAGGTGTACCACACCGCTTCCGGGTAAACCACCAACACCGGCCCTGACTCGCATCTATCCAGGCAGCCAGCTGAGTTGATGCGGATGCGACCTTCTTCGGTGGAGAGGCCGAGTTTCTTGACCTTGCTTTTGACATAGTCGCGCATTTTCTGCGCATCATGATTGTTGCAACATGCTGCACCTGCTTCGCGTTGATTGGTGCAAAAAAATACATGCCGTGAAAAATAGCTCATAGGAACTTTCAAATTGTATGATGAGTTTTATTGCAGAAAATAACGGAGCTGGGCAATAGAAGTAGTGCTGATGCATGCTATTTTACTACTTTCGCAGGGTGCTGGTACGCCCCAAGGGTGCTATAAATCCACAGATATCCAAGCAGCAGCACTGGAAAAAGCAAAATAACGAGTTGAGAAAGGCCGTTATAGTTAAGCATGTGCATATAGTGCCAGTGATACAGTCGCATCGCGGCAGAGGGTTTATTGTCCAGCAGCAAAAATTGTATCAGCACCATGTAAAAAACGGCGGATAAGGCGCCAACACCAAGCAACCAGACCAGCCTCAGACGCATGATAGCAGTAAGCAGAAGCAATCCGGCAATGATGCCGAGTAGCGCCTCGCTATTCATCCAGAGCAACAAAGCCCACGATTTGAGTAACACTGCGGCAGCGATAAATTTGATGAGTGTTACTGCGCATAACAACATCAACAACGCATTTATTGTATGACGACGTTCACGCAACAGGGTAGTCACTAATATTCCGAGCAACAGTAAATTCAGTGCAACTGCAGCACTTTCCATCCAACTAAAAGATGACTGAGGCACGATATCAAAAGGCCAGCGTGCTACCTCGGATACAAATACGCTGCCCAGCATAGGCAGGGAAGGATTGATCTGTGCAAATATCCAGAATGCAAGCAATGCCAGACCATAGTCGCTAACCTTTCCATGCCTGAACCATGTGTCATGCAATTTCTTGATACGCGTAAACCACACATGTTGCGCAATCATCAACGCCACAGCAGCACCCAGAAACCCGCCGATGCTGTTGCTGAACAAGTCCGTATTGGAGCTTATGCGTCTGGGCAAATACATCTGTGCATATTCCATGCTCACGGATAACAATAAAGCTATGAGTGTTGCAAACAGCAATACCTTCAAAGGCGTAAAGAGACTACACAACATATTCGCCAGCAAAAATCCAAATAGCGAATAAGAAAGGCAATTCAGAATAAAATCAAAACTTGTAAAAGTTTGTGCCAGCGGGGCGGTCAATACGTCAACAAAGAACAAGCCCTGTTCCTGCCAGCCAGAAAATGGGGTCAGGCTAACATAAGCAATAAACAGCGCATAGCCTGCAGTGAGATATGCACGCAGATGGGTACGTGTGATGTCTTCGGTTTTGGCGCTCATAATCCGATCGAGTGTAACCTGCTCTTGCAATTTACTACATTAGTTCCGACAAGTGTGTCAGCGCAAAGTAATAATGTCCCCTGATTGAGTACACTCAACGTCTGCAAAAACAAGCGGCGGGCATTCTGAAATGGACATGATGATGAGTCAAAAGGAAGCGGTACAACGTCTGGGTGTGAGCGTGCGTCATATCAAGCACATCGTAAAAAGATCTGGCAGCAGGCTTGCCCGGACTGATCTGCCAGAAGCGCGGCATCCCTCAACTCATAAAACGCTGGTGTAACTGTGCAATTTGCTGCCGTATCTCAATTAAATTGCCATCGTTTTGAATAGTAATATCTGCACGTTTTAGTCGCTCTGCGCGGGATAATTGCTGTGACATGATTGCACGCACGGCCATCTCACTCAAGCCGCTTCGCTTTGTGGCGCGGGCCAGTTGGGTTTGTTCCGAACAGTCTACGGTCAGCGTTTGGTTCAGCCAACCTTGGTAACTGTTGGTTTCGAACAGCAGGGGGATTACAATCAGTACATAGGGGGCAGAGCTAGCTGCGGCCTGTGACTTGGCCTGAGCCAGAATGAGTGGGTGGAGTATTTCTTCCAGTTGATGTTTGGCGGATGTATCTGAAAATACCCGTTTTTGATTTTCAGAAAACACCAACTCGCGCATTTTGGCCCTGTCGAGCGCGCCTGTTGCATCAATGTAAGTTTCACCAAACGCGTCCCTGATGGCGGGAATAGCATAGCCGCCACTCTGGGTAAGCTGGTGCGAGATGATATCGGTATCAATGATAGGCACGCCCAGCTCTGCAAATAAAGCGGCAACAGTGCTTTTACCGCTGCCTATGCCGCCAGTGAGCCCAAGCAGGTAACTCATGGCATGGCTAGCAGGTTCAAATAGCTCTGGGTAAGTTGCTGGCCCCAAAACAAGGCGATTAATCCGCCGCCCGCCAGATAAGGGCCAAAAGGAATCGGGATATTGCGTCCATGGCGGGTAGCGATGATCAAGCTAATGCCGACCACGGCACCGACTACTGAAGACAACATGATGACCAGCGGCAATAATGACCAACCCAGCCAGGCACCGATGGCGGCGAGAAGTTTGAAGTCACCGTAACCCATGCCTTCCTTGCCCGTCGCCAGTTTAAACAGCCAATAAACGATCCATAGCACTAGGTAACCAACAATAGCCCCGGCAACAGCATTATTCAAGCTGGTGAAAGTCCCGAACATATTGAAAATAATGCCCAGCCATAGCAGTGGCAAGGTTATGTCATCGGGCAACAGCTGTGTGTCAAAGTCGATGAAGGTGAGCGCTATCAATGCCCATATAAATAAAATTGCGGCCACCGCAGCCAAACCAAAACCAAAATGCCATGCGGCATAAGCGCTTAAAATTCCACTCACCACCTCAACCACAGGATAGCGCATGGAAATGGCACTGCCGCATTTTCTGCATTTGCCACGCAAAAATAGATAGCTTAATAGAGGAATATTTTCCACTGCGCTAATCTGATGGCTGCAGTGGGGGCAGGCTGAGCGCGGTGTATTTAAATTGTAGATGCCTGCTTTAGCCTTTATTCCGCTGACCTGGCTAGGCTCATTTTTTGTTTGCTCATTCAATTCGGCACATTGCGTGCGCCATTCATGCTCCATCATTTTTGGCAAGCGGTGTATGACAACATTCAGAAAGCTGCCTACTAGCAAGCCTAGCAGGCCAGCCAGCGAAATGAACAGGGGTAGTGAATCATGCAACAACTGGATGAACGAAGTCATGTTAGATAGTCGAATATGGGGAAATTTAAAGTTTAGCCGACCGCCCCGCCCATCTTAAAGATAGGCAGGTACATCGCTACCACCATGCCACCGATCAGGGTACCCAACACCACCATGATAACGGGTTCCATCAAGCTGGCTAGCGCAGCAACAGCATCATCTACTTCAGCCTCATAGAAATCAGCCGTTTTGTTCAACATGGTGTCGAGAGCGCCGGATTCTTCACCAATAGCGACCATTTGTAGCACCATATTGGGGAATACACCGGAATTCGTCATGGCGGATGTCATGCTAGTACCAGTGCTAACTTCGCGCTGTATTCGCTTGGTAGCATCATAATATACCGCGTTGCCGGCGGCGCCAGCAACAGAGTTCAATGATTCAACCAAGGGTACTCCGGCAGCGAACATGGTGGCCAGCGTACGTGTCCAGCGCGCAATGGTGGCTATGCGAATCAAATGGCCAAAGACAGGTAGTTTCAACATGAATATATCCATGGCACGCTGCATTTTTTTGTTGCGCTTCCAAAAATAAAAAAATGAGTAAATTCCGCCACCCACGATTCCGAAAATAGCCCACCACCACGTGACGAACCAATCAGAGATGGCCATGATTACCAGCGTAGGCGTTGGCAGATCTGCACCGAAGCTTGAAAATAAGTCTTTAAATGCTGGGATCACGAAAATCATGATCACTGCGGTAATTACAAATGCAATAGCGATAATAGAGATTGGGTAAAACAAAGCAGATTTTATTTTGCTTTTGATAGCGAGAACTTTTTCTTGGTAGGTTGCGATTTTATCCAATAGTGTATCTAGTATGCCTGCGGCTTCACCTGCACCGATCAGGTTGCAGAAGAGATCGTCAAATTGTAGCGGGTATTTACGGAAAGCCATTTCCAGGCTGCTGCCTGTTTCCACCTCGGTCTTAATGTCCATTAGCATGCGTGCTACAGAAGGGTTATTATGTCCTTTGCCGACAATATCAAACGATTGCAACAGGGGCACGCCGGCTTTAAGCATGGTGGCGAGCTGACGGGTAAACAGGCTGATGTCTTTTTCCGTAATGGCTTTGCCACCGGTGCGCATTTTTTTGATAGATAAAACCTGTATCCCCTGACGGCGCAACATGGCAGATGCAATAGCAGTTCCTGCTGCGCGAAACTCACCTTTTACCGCTTTACCGCTTTTATCTTTACCTTCCCAGCTGTAACGAATTTCTTTGGTTTTCTCAGGTTTTTTTGCGGTGGCCATTAGTATTACCCTAGCTAAAGTACAAATATAGAAAATATAACTTGGTATTGTAGAAGAAAATCGTTAACAGGTCAGATTCTAAGGGATTTAGTGCTTCGCTGCCGCGTGTTGATAGTAGTAGATTAAAATAAAGTATTTCAAGACCACAACACTCCACTCGTACCTTTATATTTATGCTTAAAGCTATGCTGCAACAATTGCGATTATTCCTTACTGCTGTGCAATTCTTCACCCGCATCCCCGTGCCTACCTGGGTAGGACACTCTGCCGTGCAGATAGCCCAGTCACCGCGCTATTTCCCAGCCATCGGCTTCGTGGTGGGTGGGTCGGCAGCGGCAGTGTGGTGGGGTGCAGCGCAAATTTTCCCGCTGCACATTGCGCTGCTTCTGAGCATGGCAGCCGGCATTCTGATTACCGGCGCCTTTCATGAAGATGGCTTAAGCGACTTTATCGATGGCTTTGGCGGCGGCCATACAGCAGATAAAATTCTGGCGATCATGAAAGACTCGCATGTCGGCGCCTATGGCGTTATCGCCATCGTGCTGGCATTGATGCTCAAATTCGCAGCACTGCAACAACTCAGCATTTATTCATTTACCTTAGCACTTACCACACTCGTCGCCGCACATGTCATTAGCCGCCTACTGGCCGTGAGCCTCATTTACACCCAGCGCTATATACGCCTTGACGACAGCGCACGCGCCAAACCAGCAGCCCTAGGCATGAGCCACAGCAGCTTCTTCATTGCACTGGTATTCGGTGCAAGTGCTATGGGCTTGCTGGCATGTGCAGGGATAAGCACGTGGGCATTAGCTAGTGCTTTGGCCGCAGCGATAACGATGCGTGCTTATCTCGCCTGGCGCTTGCAAAAAACCTTGGGCGGTTACACCGGAGATTGCTTGGGTGCGGTGCAACAACTCACCGAAATTGCTTTCTACCTTGGCCTACTAGCAGCATTGCCCCAGTGAAAACGCTATACCTTATCCGCCATACCACACCAAAAATTGCTTCCGGTATTTGTTATGGACAACTCGATATTGGATTGGCTACAAGTTTTGATGTAGAAGCCGCCGAGGTGATGGGCTGGTTGCCCCCGGTGGAGTTGATCATCACTTCGCCGTTGCTGCGCTCACAGCGTTTGGCGGAGCATTTGGCACAGATGCAGCAATGTGAGCTGCGCAGCGACGGGCGTTTGATGGAAATGCACTTTGGTGATTGGGAGGGGGGGAAATGGGACGACATTGCGCGACATGAGATAGATGCATGGAGTGCAGATGTTGTGAACTACACGCCGCCCCATGGTGAATCAGCGCGGCAGATGATGCAGCGCGTAAAGGTTCTGCTGCATGAAGTGATGCAGTTGCCGCAACGGAATATTGCACTGGTGGGGCACGGGGGGAGTATACGGGCGGTGTTGGCTTTATTGGGGGAGGTTGAGTTGGGGAGGACGTTGGGGTGGGAGATTGGGTATGGAGCGGTGATTGGGGTTAGAGTTTGAGTATCAACTCAAC
>JBCKTV010000027.1:0-27707 GCA_038925365.1 Gallionellaceae bacterium | reverse complement strand
GCACAAACATTGCTTTGGTTAGGGTAGTGTTGATATTTTCCATTTATATTTGAGGATTTTTATGAAAACAAACTTCTGGAGCGTAGGCCACAAGCCGACCTTGTTTGCGTCTTTTTTATATTTTGACCTGAGCTTTATGGTGTGGGTGATGCTGGGGCCTTTGGCGGTGCAAATCTCTACCGACTTGGGTCTTAGCGCAGCGCAAAAGGGCCTGATGGTGGCAACGCCTATATTGTCCGGTGCTTTGCTGCGCATATTTATGGGTATTCTGGTTGACCATCTGCAACCGAAAAAAGCCGGTCTGATCGGCCAAGTGGTGGTGCTGGTGGCGCTGGCACTAGCCTGGTTCAACGGTATCCATAGTTATAATGAAGTACTAATGCTGGGTGTGGCACTCGGCATGGCCGGTGCATCATTTGCGGTGGCGTTGCCGCTGGCTTCGCGCTGGTATCCCGCCGAACATCAGGGCACCGCGCTCGGCATTGCCGGGGCGGGCAATTCGGGCGTGGTATTTGCGGCATTACTTGCCCCCGGCCTCGCAGTCGCCTACGGCTGGAATAATGTATTTGGCCTAGCGATGATCCCGCTATTGTTTGCACTGGTGGTGTTTTCGATTTATGCAAAAGACAGCCCCGATTGCCCCCCTAAGAAATCGCTGCATCAGTATTTGAATGTGCTGAAAGATAAAGACGCTTGGTGGTTCATGTTCTTTTATAGCGTCACCTTTGGCGGTTTCGTCGGCATGGCCTCCTCGCTAACTTTATATTTCAATGCACAGTATGGCTTGGCGCCAGTTATGGCTGGTTATTTCACTGCTGCCTGCGTACTTGCCGGATCGATGGTACGCCCACTGGGCGGCAATCTAGCTGACCGAATCGGCGGCATCCGCACCTTGATGACGATGTATGTGGTCGCTGCCATCTTCCTTGCGCTGTTGAGCTTTGGCTTTTCAAGTGTTTATCTCGCTTTGGGAATCACCGTCGTGGCAATGACAGCGATGGGCATGGGCAATGGCGCGGTGTTTCAACTGGTGCCGCAACGTTTTCGCAAGGAAATCGGCGTGATGACGGGCATGGTGGGGATGGCAGGCGGCATCGGCGGATTTTATTTGGCCTCAAGTCTGGGCTATTCTAAGCAAATGACCGGCAGCTACCAGACTGGGTTATTGATCTTTGCCGCATTCGCGGTGCTGGCCATCTTTGGTCTGATGAGTGTAAAAAAACGTTGGCGCACCACATGGGGTTCATCTACTGCAACCACGGCCAAAATATAATAAAATTGAGTAAGTTATTGATTTTTAAGTAATTTAAAATCAACTTAAATATATAAAATATTGAATATAATCAGCATGTTACATCAATAAACATAATGCCATTAAAAATAACGCTAGGCCAGACCTCGGAAACCGGTGCACGCGAGCGCAACGAGGACTATTGCGGCGCAGTTACGCCGGCAGCAGACCAGCTAGAAGCTAAGGGTGTGCTGCTGGCTGTGGCCGATGGGGTGGGCGGCAATGCCGGCGGACGCGAAGCTGCCGAGATGACGGTGCGCGGCGTGCTCTCTGACTACTATGCAACACCTGACACCTGGGAAATTTCCGTAGCACTGGATAAGCTGCTTACTGCACTCAACCGCTGGGTGTTGTCGCAAGCCGCCAGACAGCGTGAATTCGCGGGCATGGCCACCACGCTTTCGGTGCTGGTGCTGCGGGGCAAGCAGTATGTCATTGCGCATGTTGGTGACAGTCGCATTTACAGATTGCGCGCTGGAGCGTTGCAGCAACTCACCACTGACCACGTGTGGGACAGGCCCGATATGCGCCATGTGCTAAAACGCGCCATCGGTCTGGATAGCCAACTGCAAGTGGATTATGCCGAAGGTGAATTGCAGGCAGGCGATGTGTTTGCGCTGATGAGCGATGGCGTTTGGGAAAAGCTAGGCCAGTTGCGCATACACGAAATATTGAGCCTGTATCACACGCCGCAGATGGCATCGGACGATTTGGTAAAGCAGGCTCTGGCACTGGGTAGTCAGGATAACGCCACTGCGCTGGTGGTGCGGATTGAGCAAGCGGGTGAGGAACATTTTGCCGATATTGCAGCGGAAGCCAAGCGTCTCAAGATTCCTCACCGTCTTAAACCCGGTGAACAATTAGACGACTTTGAAGTGCTGGAGCTGCTGTATGAATCTCGCGCCAGCCTGTTGTACAAAGTTAAAAATCTAGCTAATGGACAGGTGTGTGTACTCAAAACACTGCATCCATTGATGTCAGATGACCCGGAAAGTTGTAATGGTTTGCTCAATGAGGAGTGGCTGGGCAAGCGTGTTGTGTCGCGATATTTTGTGCAAGTGTTACCTGTTTCTACCGAGCGTCGCAGTTGCCTTTACTATGTAATGAGTTGGCACTCCGGTGCTACCCTGCAACAGAAAATCGATATTGGCCATCACTTCACTGCTGCCGAAGTCGCTGTCGTAGGCAGTCGAATGGCGAAGGGGCTGGGTGCATTGCACCGTTTGAACATCGTACACAGAGACATTAAACCTGCCAACCTGCATCAGGGTGATGACGGTAAATTGCGCATACTTGATTTGGGCGTGGCGCTCAATCCCAGTGGCAGTCAAGCCACCATTAACGGCAACCCGGGCACGCCCAGTTATATGGCACCAGAGCTATTAGCAGGCGAAATGGCCAATGCACAAAGCGACCTCTATGCTGCTGGCGTCACCCTATATCACTTGCTTACCCGACACTATCCCTACGGCGAGATTGAACCCTTTCAACGACCACGTTTCGGTGATCCCGTGCCGCCTACCAGGTACAGGCCGGACATTCCGCAATGGTTGGAAAATATCATTTTGAAAGCCGTCGCATGCGATCCAAAATTGCGCTTCGAAACCGCCGAAGAAATGCTTCTGGCACTGGAAGTTAGAGAACGTAAACCTTTGCTCCCTCCTACACGAACTCCGCTTGCAGATCGCGACCCACTACTGATGTGGAAGGGTATTGCGCTATTGTCTATCGTGACGAATCTATTGTTAATCTATTTGCTGATTGTTTCTTAATTCGAAACAATTATCAAAGAACCAACCACTGTTAAAGTAGAATTCGGCATCGTCATGCGGAATTTCAGCATGGCAGAAAAATTAACGATTATCTGTATATTGGGATGCAAAAATGAAAAAAATTATTTTGACCGGCGCGTTGATGTTAATGGTTGTGGTAAGTGGCAGCGCGATGGCAGAGTGGATTAGAGTTCACGGCAATGAAAAGGTGACGGTTTACGCCGATCCTTCCACGCTACGCAAGCGGCTGTATATTGTAAAAATAGCGACCTTGTTTGACTTCAAGGCGGAGAATGCACTGAGTGATGGTAATCAATACCTCTCTACAATGAGAGTCACTGAATTCAACTGCAGGGAAAATCAACAGCGCATGGTAGGCTACTCCATCTATGCTGGGAAAATGGGTAGGGGAAAATTGCTTGAAAGCGGCTCTGACCCCCAGGAATGGAAATCGGTATCAAAAACGACTATCGCCATGGATATGAAAGATTTTGCCTGTGACAGAGACTTTTGATTCAATATTTGTTATCGACCTGCAGTTTGCTTAGCTGGATTTACGTTTTTTGCTGCTTGATTTGACTGTGTATAGGGGGGCGGCTAACAGGTGTTCTATAAAAACTTTGGTCGCAGGGGTAAGATGCTTGCCCGCCGGATAGACCATATACCACTTTCTTTCGAGTGGAAAGCCACGTACATCGAGTATCTCAAGTTCGCCGTTAGCAAGCTCGTAACGTAGTGTGCTTGCTGAGAGTACGGCTATGCCCAAACCACCTGCTACCACCTGTTTGACTGCTTCGTTGCTCCCCAATTCCATGCGTACTTTTAGCGTAACACATTGACTTGCAAAAAAGTTTTCGGCAGCTAGTCGTGTGCCAGACCCCGGCTCGCGCAAGATGAATGGGATCTCGCGTAGGCGTGACGGCTCAATATCCTTTTCCTTAGATAATGGATGATGCGGGCTGGCAATCACCACTAGGTGGTTATCGGCAAAAGGTTCCGTGACTACATTAAGATGTTCCGGTGGTTGTCCAAGAATATACAGATCGTCCTGATTGCGCGTTAGCCGTTCCAGCAATGCTTCGCGATTCCCCATGAACAAAGTGGCATCAACCCCCGGATGCTTGATGCAAAACTCGCCCAGCAAACGGGGTATGAAATATTCGGCAGTGGCCAGCGTGGCAAGTTTGATACTTCCCTTTTCCAGATCCTGGAGTGCAGCCAGTTCCTGCGAAAGCTGATTCAGCCGATCAATCACATCGCGGCAAGTTGCCCATGAAGCGCTTCCGGCAGGCGTGAGCGATATTTTTTTGCCTATCTGTTCGAACAAGGGTTGGCCAATAACTTCAGCCAGTTGTTTGACCTGGATGGATAGCGCTGGTGGTGTCAGGTGCAGCTCTTCCGCTGCACGAGCAAAGCTGAGGTGCCTGGCTACCGCATCAAATATTTTTAGCTGGTGCAGGGTCGCGTGATGAATAGCCATAAGTTTATAAATGTGTTGTGTTGGTTAAATGTAACGGTAAATATATTTAACTTGTATTAAATTGTTAATTGCTCAAAAATGCTGGGTCAACCGCCGGAATTGATATAAATACTCAGTCAGTCGGTGTTGAGTTGGTGGCTGGATAGATAGAATATATTAATTAAAGCTATGCAGGGTTAATAAAAGCTAATCGTAATGGTAAATATATTTAACTTTTATTAACCTATCAACTGCTTCACAATCTTACTCAACCGTCGGAACCAATATTGACGGTTCTAACCGCATTTATCAACTATAGCACTAGGAGAGAAAACATGGCCGCAGCAAAAAAGTTTGAGGCAGGAGTCAAGGAATACAGACAGACGTACTGGATGCCGGACTATACCCCGTTGGATTCAGATATCTTGGCTTGCTTCAAGATCGTTCCGCAGGCAGGCGTAGATCGCGAAGAAGCAGCAGCAGCCGTTGCTGCTGAATCATCAACAGGTACTTGGACCACAGTTTGGACCGATCTGTTGACAGATATGGACTACTACAAAGGCCGTGCATATCGCATTGAAGACGTTCCTGGCGATGACACTGCATTCTTTGCATTTATCGCTTACCCGATTGACCTGTTTGAAGAGGGTTCTGTCGTTAACGTGTTCACCTCATTGGTAGGTAACGTGTTCGGCTTTAAAGCAATCCGCTCGCTGCGTCTTGAAGATATACGCTTCCCCTTGGCCTACGTAAAAACTTGCGGTGGCCCACCAAATGGTATTCAGGTAGAACGCGACTTGCTGAAAAAGTATGGCCGTCCGTTGCTGGGTTGCACCATCAAGCCTAAGCTGGGTCTGTCAGCAAAAAACTACGGTCGTGCAGTTTATGAAGTTCTGCGCGGTGGTTTGGATTTTGCTAAGGATGATGAAAACATTAACAGTCAGCCGTTTAACCGCTGGCGTGACCGTTTCAACTTTGTGCAAGATGCAACATTGAATGCACAGGCTGAAACAGGCGAAGTTAAGGGAAGTTACTTGAACGTAACTGCTCCAACCTTTGAGCAAATGATGGAACGTGCTGAATACGCTAAGGAAATCGGCGCTCCGATTATTATGCATGACTACATTACTGGCGGCTTTACTGCCAATACAAGTTTGGCTAACTGGTGTCGTAAGAATGGCATGTTGTTGCACATACACCGTGCGATGCATGCGGTGCTTGACCGTAACCCGCACCATGGTATTCATTTCCGCGTGTTGACTAAGATTCTGCGTCTGTCTGGTGGTGATCACCTGCACTCAGGTACTGTGGTTGGTAAGTTGGAAGGTGATCGTGCCGCAACGCTGGGTTGGGTTGACTTGATGCGCGAATCCTTTATTCCTGAAGATCGCTCACGCGGTATCTTCTTTGATCAAGATTGGGGTTCAATGCCAGGCGTTATGCCGGTTGCTTCCGGTGGTATTCACGTATGGCATATGCCAGCATTGGTCGCTATCTTCGGTGACGATTCTTGCTTGCAGTTTGGTGGCGGTACATTAGGCCATCCATGGGGTAACGCAGCCGGTGCTTGCGCTAACCGCGTAGCACTTGAGGCGTGTGTTAAAGCACGCAACGAAGGCAAGGACGTCGAGAAAGAAGGCAAGGATATTCTGACTAATGCAGCCAAGCACAGCCCTGAGCTGAAAATTGCGCTTGAAACATGGAAAGAAATCAAGTTTGAATTCGACACTGTGGACAAGCTGGACGTTGTTAACCGCTAAACGTTCACGATCATAAGTTAAATCTTTGCGGTAGTGGCTAATGCAGCTGCCGCTCAACAAGAAAGGAATTTGAAATGGCTGATATACAAGACTACGTTTCCACACCAAAATATGAAACATTTTCATATTTGCCTGCGTTTACACCTGAAGATGTACGCAAGCAAATCGCGTACCTGATCGCTCAAGGATGGAATCCCGGAATTGAACACGTAGAACCTGCGCGTGCGGATATTCATTATTGGTATATGTGGAAGTTGCCTATGTTTGGCGAGCAATCAATAGATGTGATTGTTAAAGAACTTGAGGCTTGCCATCGCGCACATCCAAATAACCACGTACGTTTGCTTGGTTATGACAACTATGCGCAGAGTCTGGGAATGTGCTTTGTGGTGTATCGCGGACGTTAAGCGGAAATTATAGCTTGTAGTAGCAAGCGGGTACTGGTGCGGTACGGTAGCAAAAAATCACTAGGTTCGCTTGTTAATGCAAGTTTGAGCGACACACTGTAATTCACAGGGTTGTCCAGTGCATGCTTCTTTCGCTGGTGGGTAAGCCCTTGGCGAATAGAGAAAATAAATATCGAAGAATGTAAGCATGGGAGATGTAATGGCTAGCAATAAAACAACTACGGCAGATTCAGTACTGAGCGGCTTATCAGGTCAGGCGCTTGCAAGGGCTAGGCGTGCAGCATTGTCGCAAGGCGGAAAAGCGGGATTGGGGCAAGTCAAGGCAGTCTCCAGTGCGCAATCGCAGGCAAGAATCCGCCCGGCGAAAAACAATATGGGTAGCCCGGTAGCTTCGGTATCCATGCCGGCATTAGCGAGTATCGCGCCAGTTGGATTGCCCGAGTCAGAAGCCAATGATGGAGCTGTAGCAGCTGAACGCGACCATGCGATTGAAGAAATATGTTCGATTGTAGCGAGTGAGCCAGGCGCGCTGAAGGGGTCGGTAGGTTCTGCGGTGCGTCAGTTTTGCCAGCAGCGTCGTCAAGCTCTTTCCAGCAAAGGAAAGTCAGCGGTCAAGTCCTTTAGGATGATAACCCCTGCACTGGGTTCTGGTTTGAGTGGGCGTGCTGCAGCCCGTACACGTCGCGCTGCGCTTTGTGAAAACGGTCGCGGTGATGATCCGGCCTGTCGTCCTTCTGGCCGTGTTCGTCCGGAATCTTCTAGTAAGGTTCAGTTCGGCACGACCTTGAGCGGCACTGCGGTGAGCGGCACGATGGTGGAACGCAACGGCAAGATTACCGGCGTTGAAGCGGGTACCTGTCGTTCTATAACGGGAACTGAATATATCGGTGCTGAGCAGTATAGCTCCTTGTGTGCTTCAGTACCTGCTGCGGGTAGGGCTAAGGTTGTTGTCAGCGCTACCAGTCGTGGTCAGCGTGTCAGCGGTGTAGATGCTGCGCGTGGCGACAAGGTGACTGGAACGGAACTAGATGCAAATAAAGCAGTGACCGGAAACGAATACTTGAGCGTTGACAAGTTCGAAGCAGCAGCGAAAACACGGCCTGCTCCCGCCAAAGTTGGCATCTCTACCACACGCTCTGGAATGGGCGTAAGTGGTACTGAGGTAGGGCGTAGTAATAAAGTGACAGGCGATGAGCGCGGCAGCTGTAACTCTATTTCAGGCATCCAATATTCGGGTTCTGAACAGTTCGTGTCATTCTGCGATGCAACGCAACAAGCCGCATCACGTGCCTTGATGGGAGGCCGTGGCGCTTCCGCTGGATTAGACATAAGTGGCACTAAGGTAGGGCGCAGTAGTAATGTGACAGGCGATGAACGCGGCAGCTGTAAGTCTATTTCAGGCATTCAGTATTCAGGATCAGGGCAATTCGATTCATTCTGCGATTCAACGCAGCAAGCCGCATCGCGTGCCTTGATGGCCAGCCGTGGCGCACGCAACGTGAGTGGAGTAAGTCAATCGTCCAAAGGCACGATAACAGGAGCAGAAAAAGGCGCGAGCATGATATTGAGTGGCACGCCGTACTCGACGTCACGCCAGCGCGTGTCGGAGCGAGGTGCGAACACTAATCCGCATCCGCTTACCCGTGGCCCCGCAAACATTCAGCGCGAGTCTACTGTTGTGCAGCAAATGCCAACGCAGCAAGGATCTTTCAGTGTTGTTGCGCCCGCACGTATGGCGCAGAATGGCAGTGCCAATCGGATCAGCGGCACGGCCTACGGATCAACCGGACGTATTACGGGCCCGGTCAACCTTGCACCCGGTTTGGTTTCGGGTACGCCAGAGTTCCGCTATCACGATGGCGCTGCACCAGTTATGGTGCCAGCCAGAGCTGAGCAGCCGCAAGCTGAGTCAGCCAGAAATCGCATATCAGGTGATGGTCGCGAAGGCGGTTTTGCCATCACGGGCGCAGCATGGAGACGCAATGAAAAGGTGTCGGGTACCGAAGGTAACTCGACACATCGCAATCCGACCATACGTGGCAACCAGCGCAGCACAATACCAGGCGCTGCGCAAATGAAGGTGATCGAGCGTGCCGAGTTGCCAATCGGCAAAGTTACTGGTAGCAGCGGCACCGATATGAAGGGTTCCTCCATTACTTATTCTGGCGGCGCACGCGGTTGAGTTAAGACTGAGCATGATTGTGTAATCACGGATAGTTAAGAGCAGAAGATGAATACGAGAAACCGTCCGGGGCAGAAGACTAGCCTGCAATTTGCATTAAGCCGCCAGCCTTATGGCTTGGGCACTTCTGCAATGGTTTTACAGGCGCGTGTTAGCCCCTCGCTGCTCTCGTCGCAAGGATCGTCTCTGAGTCTGGATGTAATCCCCAATCCGGCCTGTTCTACTGATACTGGGCGTCCTTGTCGGCATCCGCTCACAAACGAGTTGGAGAACCAGCGTCTGCTGGCTCACGAGCTGATGATGAAGGGTAGTTTTGACAAGATAGTGCAGGTGCTGAAGCGTATCGCAGGATTGCAGCACGAAGCCGACTTTGAGCAAAGGGCGCAGGCGATAGCACTTGAGCAGCTGGGTTTTGAGTTGCCGGCGCAGATACTGGCGGATGCATGGGTAGCTAATTTGGATATGAGCGCACTGTATGGCGAATGCGTCATGCGTATGGTGCGTTTGATGGCGGAGCAGACTCGGCTGAAGAGTCCGCAGCAGGAAACGGACGAAGCTGTCGTGTTCTTTTTGGATAGTGGTTACCACGCCGTCGACATCTCGCCCTGTTCGGATGGTCGCTTGAAAGGCTTGCTGCGCTACATATTGCGCTTGCCTGAAGGCGCTGTCCGTAGCAGAAAAGCTTATGCCGGGGCAATGTTTGATGTGGATTCCAACGTCAAGCGCTGGGTGGATACAGAATTGATGCGTTTCCGTGAAGGGCGTCCGGTAACGGCAGACGCGGGTACGCGTTACCTTAAAGTAGCGGTGTATCACTGGAGTAGTTCGGATCCGACGCATGAAGGCTGTGCCGCACATGGCAGTAATGTTATCGCTGCAGCGGAAGCCGCATTGCTTCGCCTGAATGAGTTTCGATTAGCGATAGAAAATAGTTTTTGCTGCGGTGCTTCGGTAGATAACCTGCTCATTGGTGTAGACACAGATACCGATGCGATCAAGATACATGTGCCCGATGCGAACGGCGATATGAGCTTGTACCGCTTTATTGACAATATTGATTTGTATCGCGCGACGGTCAGTGAAGATGCTAGTAGCGCCAGGCTTAAATTGCATCGCGCAATCAAGGAAGTCAGCGCGACAACAGGCTGGGGTGCAGGTAAGGGTGAGCCGCATGAGGGTATGCGCAGATTGATTGCCTCTTTGCTGATCAACAATCTGTCGCAGATTGAATATGTATGTAGCAACTGGGGTGGTCGTTATACAGACATAGGCCATGCTGAAAGATTCATCAGTGTAGGCGACGGTTTTGAAGAGTTCCAGTTGCGTAATCTGGCCTATTTCGCCCACCTGCATACTGTGGAAGAAGGCGCGCCTGATATGGATGTGGGCATTAAGATTTTCACAAAGCTTAATGTCAAACATGGTTTGCCGATACCGATAGCGATACACTTTCGTTATGACGAAAAGGTACCAGGTAGCCGGGAGCGTACGGCGGAGCGTTGTTTGCGTATCAAGGCAGCAATCGAAACGCGCTATTCCGATCTGGCGGAAAAGAATTTGTTGGTGTGCAACATGACAGTGCAGGACAAACGTCCGGGCAGTCAGATAGAGCTGCTAGAAGCGGTTGCGGCATAATTAGAATGAGGAATGAGCTGTGAAGATTTATCAGGTGGAAAAAACACTGGTTTCAAGCAACCGTATCCCACTTTTGGGCCACCGTCCATTGCTGGTTGTAAGGGAAAAAGTAGGTGGCCCGCGTCAGGTAGCAGTAGACTCGATAGGCTGTGTACCAGGTGACTGGGTGCTATGCGTAGGATCATCCGCAGCGCGTGAATCTGCGGGTAGTAGGGATTATCCAAGTGACTTAACCATAGTAGGTATTATCGATCACTGGACGGATAATTGAGATGGAAATCATGCGTGTAGTGTCTGACCTGGTGGCTACGCGACGTATACCTGGTCTGATGAATGTATCGCTGAGAGTGCTAGAAGATCAGCTGGGAAAGCTCAGTGTGGGGTGTGATCCGGTCGGTGTGCCAGAAGGCAAGTGGGTGTTTACTGCTGGGGGTTCTGCAGCACGACTTGCAACAGGTAATTATGACACGCTAACGGATTTAACTATCTTAGGAATTATTGATACATGGGATGTAGGCGACGGCAAGTGAGCGGTTTTATAAGTTAAACAAAGAACGGTTTTATAATTTAATCAAGGAGAACGAAAATGGCAACAGTAAATGGAGTAGCACTGGGCATGATCGAAACACGCGGACTGGTACCGGCAATTGAAGCGGCAGACGCAATGACTAAAGCAGCTGAAGTACGTTTGATTGGCCGTCAGTTTGTTGGCGGCGGATACGTGACAGTGTTGGTGCGTGGTGAAACTGGCGCGGTCAATGCGGCGGTTCGTGCTGGTGCCGATGCATGCGAACGTGTTGGTGACGGCCTGGTTGCTGCACACATCATTGCGCGTGTACACCAAGAAGTAGAAAAAATATTGCCTGTTGCAGTTAATAACTAAACATTGAAATTTTTTAAATATAATTAATCCCGAGAAGGAGTACTGAAAATGGCACAAGTAAATGGCGTAGCACTGGGTATGATCGAAACACGCGGACTGGTACCGGCAATTGAAGCGGCAGACGCAATGACTAAGGCAGCTGAAGTACGTTTGATTGGCCGTCAATTTGTTGGTGGCGGATACGTGACTGTATTGGTACGCGGTGAAACTGGCGCGGTCAACGCGGCAGTTCGTGCTGGTGCTGATGCATGTGAGCGTGTTGGTGATGGCTTGGTTGCTGCACACATTATTGCGCGTGTACATCAAGAGGTAGAAAAAATTCTGCCCGCTGGAATTCAAGAGTAATAAACCGTAAAGCAGTAAGCAAATAAAACCAAGAAGGAGTGCTGAAAATGGCAACAGTAAATGGCGTAGCACTGGGCATGATCGAAACACGTGGTCTAGTACCGGCTATCGAAGCAGCAGACGCAATGACCAAAGCAGCTGAAGTGCGTCTGATTGGGCGTCAGTTCGTCGGCGGCGGCTATGTAACGGTGTTGGTGCGTGGTGAAACTGGCGCGGTCAACGCGGCGGTTCGTGCCGGTGCTGATGCATGCGAGCGTGTTGGTGACGGCTTGGTTGCTGCACACATTATTGCGCGTGTACACATGGAAGTAGAAAAAATACTGCCTGAGAACCCTGGTGCCGGCAGCAGCGGACTTGACAGCGGACTTGACGGCGTAGTTGCTGGTGTTCCTGACTAATTTAACGAAGGCATGCTGATGCGACCAGACCCAAGATTAAGTGGATATTTGACGCGAGCTCTCAGTCATGAGATGGCGGCAGTTCACCAATATCTAATGCAAGCAAAATTGGTCGGCTTGTGGGGAATGGACGACTTGAGTAAGACTATGTGTAAGGATGTGCAGGAAGAGCTAGTACACGCCGAGCGCTTGATGGTCAGAATGCTGGTGCTGGGCATTCCCTCCAACGCTGTCCTATTGCCGCCTGCGCGGACCGGGCGCAGTGTAGAGGAAATGTTGCTCATTAATCGTGAGCTAGAAATAGAAGCGGTTCGTTTGTACGAGGAAGGATCTCATTACTGTGCACGGATAGGTGATAGCGAGACACAAGCGTTGTTCGAGGATATCATGCATGAAGAAATGGGTCATTTGGCAGAGTTGGAACGATTATTGCACGCAACACCGAAAGGAGCTGGGGCATGAGCAAGGATAATGAGATAACTGCGGTTGCCGCAGGTTCAAAAGAACGTGTTGCAACGTTTAATCAACGTTTTGATTTTGACAGCTACGGGGTGACCCGTCTGTTTCTAGATCAAATGGCAGATTTGTCCAAACGTGAAGGCTACTATCCCGATGTGAGTTTCGGCAAAACCTACGTCAACATCAGTATTGATGGTGAGTCCCAGGCAGATTTGAGTGAACGCAAGTCTAGTTTTATCGTAGATATGCAAGCGCTGGCCAGCAAGGCGGGAGACTGAACATGTTTGTGTATAGTCGGCTTAAGTAGATGGACATACAGGAGATGGGGCTATGAGTAACCGCATTATTGCTGTTATCAACCAGAAGGGCGGCACCGGCAAAACTACGTTGGCGTTGAATCTGTCAGCAGGATTAGTAAAAAGAGGCTCTGTTCATCTAGTGGATGCCGACCCGCAACGTTCCATTACGCAATGGGTCGGTATGGGTGGTGGAAGCTCCGGCTTGCCGGGTGTGGCGCAGCTAATAGGCAATCCGTCTTCCATACTTGACAAATTATTGCGCAATAATAAGTTTGTTGTTGTTGACTGTGCGCCGACGGTACACGGTGAGACAGTTCGCACCATTTTGCGGATGGCGCATATTGTGTTGATTCCTACATTGCCATCGCCCATCGACCTTTGGGCAAGTGTGGATATGGCGGTGGCAGTAAATTCAGCGCTTAAGGATAACCCGAGCATGCGTGCGTACTTGGTGCTTAATCAGCTGGAGACACGTAATTCGTTGTCGCGCGATATGCGCGAAGCGGTGGCAGAGTTTGATGTACCGGTACTGGTTGCAGGGATGCAGCGTCGCGCAGCCTATCGCAGTGCCGCGCTAGAAGGACAAAGTGTTTACGGCATGGGCAAGCGTGGTACGTTAGCGGCGGAAGATATTGAAGCAATCATCGAGGAGGTCTTAAATGTCCGTTAATAAAATGGGATCAAAACTTGCGCAGGGTGTGCGCCAGATCATGGAAAAGCAGGTCAATTCACCAGAAGTGGTAGAGAAGCAAGTTATGCCACTAGTCGCGGCTGTCACAGCGCAGTATGCGCGTATAACTAAGGCAATATCTGCACCAGTGACGGATAAAACTGAAACTGCACAGCTGATGGATAGCAGCGAAATATTGCATCCCAGCCGTGTGTGGCCTGACTAAGAACGAATTTGAGATTCTCATTGTGCTGTGTGATGGCATCGAAAGCAGTTAAGGGCACCTCTAAAAGTTCAAAAACATAAACCCACCAGGCGCGAATTAAATTGACGCTCAGCATATATTAATATGTAAGCGAACAATTTCATTAGCTACGCCGCGTGGCGATAGACTTTGTATTTTTAGAGGTGCCTTTACAGTTAGCGTGAGGTGCTTGCTGATATCATGCTGCAGGCTGATGGTAACCTTTGCTAAAATTATAGAATTGCCATTAAAAATGATCTATAGCAGCTTGGTCGAACACCAGATCTGATTTTAATTTAATATTCCAGGAAAAACCATGAGCATAATAGACCAGTACAAAGTCGAAAAAGAACCCTATTATCGTCCGGTGGCCGACGAAGTTGAATTGTATGAATCAGCTTATTCCGTGCGGATGCCGATGATGTTGAAAGGCCCGACAGGCTGCGGCAAAACACGTTTTGTAGAATACATGGCATGGAAATTGAACAGGCCGCTTATTACCGTGGCCTGTAATGAGGACATGACAGCCTCAGACTTGGTTGGCCGCTTCCTGCTGGATGCGAACGGTACGACATGGCAGGATGGCCCGCTGGCAATCGCTGCACGTCATGGTGCAATTTGTTATCTGGATGAAGTGGTTGAAGCGCGGCAAGATACTACCATCGTGATACACCCGCTGACTGATGCCCGCCGTGTGTTGCCGCTGGAAAAGAAAGGTGAGTTGATACAAGCTCATCCTGACTTCCAAATGGTT
This sequence comes from Gallionellaceae bacterium, assembly GCA_038925365.1. Taxonomy (GTDB): domain Bacteria; phylum Pseudomonadota; class Gammaproteobacteria; order Burkholderiales; family Gallionellaceae; genus 39-52-133. Next base: position 13,149 of record JBCKTV010000027.1, on the reverse strand, counting down.
ATTTCTTACAACCCCGGTTATCAGGCGTTGATGAAAGATTTGAAGCAATCCACTAAGCAGAGATTCGGTGCGCTGGATTTCAATTATCCGACACACGATATCGAGGCAGAAATTGTTGTTCATGAAACCAAGGTTTCTATTGAAGTGGCAAATAAACTGGTATCCATCGCCGAGCGAGCGCGTAACCTTAAAGGTCATGGCTTGGATGAGGGTATCTCTACACGTATGTTGATTTATGCTGGCAGCCTCATTGCAAAAGGCGTGAATCCGCTTTCTGCGTGCCAGATGACACTAGTGCGACCGATTACCGATGATCCGGATATGCGGGATGCACTAGACGCTGCGGTCAGTACTTTCTTTTAATCTCTACGGGATTACTTCCTGCCTCTAGTATCCAGTCGAATCAGGACACGGTTTTATCATAACCAATTGATTATATTGAATATTTTGTTGGCGGTATTAAGCTAGGTTCCCCTTTAGAGCTGAGCCCCATTGTAGGAGCACGCCCTGCGTGCGAATCGCACGCAGGGTGTGCTCCTACGGATACCGTTTTGGTGGCGTGAGACCCCGCATGGGTTCTGGTCCTATGCGGAGCAGAGCGTAGTGTAGGACAGTCTCGGTTGAATAGCCTTTGTCTATGATTAGGAAGCAGTAATTTGTCAGTTGATCTAGAAAAACATCAAGATATATTGGACGAGCTCGGCGAGCACGCTGGTGAAATCTTGCGCGCATCCTGGGTTGAAGCAGCGCGTGTATTCAGCTCACGCGGCATTGAAAAAATCTATCTCCAAGGTGCGACCGGTTTGCTATCGCTGGGGAAAGGCACCGACCTAGTGGTGTCGTTCCTACAAAGCGCACCGGCAGTGGCGCGTGAACTAGGTGAAGATTCGGTTAGTGACATGCTGTCTGCAACTATCAGGATGTATTCCAAAACCAGCGCCTCGGTCATTGCCGCGATATTCTCGAGCAGCCCAGTGGCGGCAGCAAGGTTGGGAGATGCTGAGTTGTTCCGTGCCTATCTGCATCTGCTGGATACGCTGCTTGCCCAAGCGCCGCGTGGATTGCGTCCGATGCTTGACCATCTCGATGTGTTACTGGGTCAACTCACCCTCGGTGGTTTGCGCCGTTGGGCGCTGTGGGGTGCTCAGGCGCATAAGACCAACTTTGAAGGCCAAGTCAAATATTTTAGTCTGGAAAGTCCAGATTCTGTGGGCGTGCTGCAAAAAGAGCGCAAAGGCACTTTGTTCATTGATGTGCAGCGTCGCATAGGCATGTATCTGCGCGCACTATGGGCACGAGATTTTTTCATGCGCCCAACCAGCGGTGACTTTGAAAAACGCGAAGGCTACCAGCCCTTTATCGACGGCTACATCATCCATCTACCCGATGCCTATGATGATTACGTATATACAACGCCAGCGGGTGAAGAAAAACGCATCTCCGGCATTGAACTGTATCGCGCCACTGCCGCCCATGCCGCCTGTCATCAGGTGTATACCGACAAGCAGTTTGACGCGACAGATTTGAGTTTCGTGCAGAAGGTGTTGAGCGGATTGATCGAAGATGCGCGTGTGGAAAGTATTGCACTGGTGAAATTTCCCGGCCTGAAGCAGTCATGGTCTTCCCTGCACACGGCAACACCGGAATCGGGTGAATCCGCCAGCGCATTAATGAAAAGATTGGCGCGTAGATTGCTGGACGAAACTTACCATGATGATCATGCTTGGGTAGCACTCGGCGCTGGATTGTTTGCAGATAATAGTGGGCGCGAAGATGTGACCACCTGGGTGCCGGAAATAGGCAAGCAATTGGCGGCGGAATTGCGGCTCATGGGCGTGAGCTACAGCCAGACTAACGATCGCATCGACATCCCTTATAGGGACGACAATCGGTATATGTGGGAGTTTGAAGACATACGCGAGAGCGGGCTGGTGGTTGCCGGGAAGAGCTCGCAGATAGTACGCAAAAACGTCAGCTTGATGGAAATGTACAACACCCTTGACGTGCCTGGTGCTGGCGATGATGCGAATGAGATATGGGTGATTTCGAACGAGATTTTCCGCGATGGGGAAACCACCAGCATCAATCAGCAAGAAGGCCGTGAAGCACCACCTGAGCCCTATCACTATGCAGAGTGGGACTACCAGATGCAACTGGAACGTCCAGCCTGGTGCACGGTGCTGGAAAAGCGCGCAAAGGCAGGAGAGGTTGCCATCATCAACGCTATCGTGGCCAAGCATAAACCGATTATTAGCCGCCTCAAAAAACTGATAGAAGCGTTGCAGCCGCAAGGCGTGCAGCGCATACGCAAACAGGAAGACGGCGATGAACTGGATCTGAATGCCGCCGTGCGCTCGATGATAGATATGCGTATGGGTGAGCAACCCGATAGCCGCATCATGATGCGCAACGTGCGTAAAGTCAGAGACCTGTCGGTGATGATACTGATTGATTTGTCCGATTCCACCAACGATGTCGTGGTGGGTTCTGAAAGCACAATATTGGAATTGGCACGTGAAGCGACCGTGTTACTGGCGGATGCATTGGACAAGATAGGCGACCCGTTTGCGATCCACGGCTTTGATTCTAATGGCCGTCACGATATTGAATATTACCGTTACAAGGATTTTGGCGCTCCTTACAATGATCAAGCTAAGGCCAAACTGGCAGGGATGACCGGTAAGCTGTCAACGCGTATGGGTGCGGCGATGCGTCATGCCGGTTCAATACTTAAACGTCAGCCCAACAACAAGAAATTGCTGCTGGTGATTACCGATGGCGAGCCAGCCGACAATGACGTACATGATCCGCAGTATCTGCGTTTTGATGCGAAAAAAGCGGTGGAAGAACTGACACGCAATGGCATAACTACGTACTGTTTAAGCCTTGATCCCAGAGCAGATCAGTATGTGTCGAGAATATTTGGCGCGAGAAATTATATGGTGGTAGACAATGTCGAACGGCTGCCGGAAAAGTTGCCGTTGCTCTATATGGGATTGACGCGTTGACAACTATCCGGAAAGGCAGAATGGAAGCACTGCTTCCATTTTTACGCTGGTTTCCGCTCAATCGCACAAATCTGCGCGTGGATATCATTGCAGGAATCACCGTCGCCTTGATACTGGTTCCGCAGAGCATGGCATACGCCCAGCTTGCCGGCCTGCCTGTCGTGTATGGCTTGTATGCCTCACTGCTGCCGGTGATCGTGGGAGCGATGTGGGGATCATCCAACCAGTTGCACACAGGTCCGGTGGCGATGTTGGCCTTAATTTCGGCGATCACCATTGTTCCCTTTGCAACCCCGGGCAGCGATAAATTTATTGAGCTATCGATCATGCTGGCGTTGATGGTAGGCGTGTTCCGCCTGGCCTTGGGCATGTTGCGGCTGGGCGCCTTGGTCAACCTGCTGTCCAGCCCTGTGATTGTGGGTTTTACCAATGCCGCTGCGCTGATCATAGGCTTTTCTCTGTTGGCAGAAGTGTTTAACGTACCCTTCCCTCGTAGCAATGTGTTTATGGCGGATCTCTGGCATGTGGTGGAGCAGATAAGAGAGGTGCATCTCCCAACGCTGGTTTTTGCAGCTGCAACGGCAGTGGTTGTGCTTGGTTTGCGCCGTTATTTGCCGCGTATCCCGGGCATATTGGTGGCGGTTGTGATTGGTACGATGTTGAGTTGGGCCATCGGTTTCGAGAACAACGAGAAAGTTCCACTTGCGACGGTGGAAGACTCCAAAGTCAAAACAGAGATGCTAGCCTTTGCAGACACTGAGATCCAGCTACAGGCGCTGACTGTGCGCTTGTCCGAGTTGAAGCAGCAGCTGCGCGGCGTGAAACAGAGTGTCGTGCAAATAGAAATCGAGGCGGGTTTGCATGCGCAGGTGGAGGTGGCTCAGCGGAAAATTGCCGCGCTCAAGTCGGAAAATAACAGTCGTAAGATTGACTTGTATGCTGTTAGATTCACGCGTGTTGAGCAAACCGACGGCCATGTCATTTACCATGCTGACTACGCAAGGCGGAGCGAGCAGCGCTGGCATTTTGGCAAGATCGTGGGTGATCAGGTGGTATTCACGGGAGGTGGTCGTGTAGTTGGCAACATTCCCGTCGGTTTGCCGACCTTTGCGGTGCCACATATGCATTGGGACTTATTCACTATGCTGCTGCCTGGCGCACTGATCATGGCACTCATCGGTTTTCTGGAGGCTACGTCAATTTCCAAGGCGATCTCAGCCATGACACGCGAGCGCATCAATCCCAGTCGCGAACTGATCGGGCAAGGGCTGGCTAATATTGTCGGATCTTTTTTCCATTCTTTCGTGGTCAGCGGTTCCTTTTCAAGATCTGCTGTGGCAGCGAAAATGGGTGCTCGCACTGGTATTTTTGCGGTGGTGAGCGCTCTGGCAGTTGCCCTGGTATTGATGTTTTTTACCTCTTTCTTGTACCACCTGCCGTTGGCAGTGCTGTCAGTGATCGTTATACTTTCCGTATTTGATCTGATTATGATTCGCCCTTTGCTGGTGGCGTGGAAGGTGGATCGGCCAGGCGCCATTGCAGGTGTGATTACATTCGCGGCTACCCTAGCGATGGCTCCGTCCATCGCCAACGGGGTACTGATAGGTGTGGCAATTACCGTATTACAATTGCTGATGCGCCAGATGACGCCGCATACTTCCGTCTTAGGCGTGATGCCAGATGGTCGTTTGAGTGATATCAGAAGGCATGAGCTGGAACCCTTGAGTCAAAATTTCGTTACGGTGCGTTACGACGGCTCAATTAATTTTCTCAACGCTGCCCATTTCGAAGAAGAGATATTAAGCGCCCATGCGGAATTCCCTGCGGCAAAAACGATATTGGTGATAGGCAGTGGTATCAATAATATGGATGCGTCAGGCGAGGAAAAAATTCGCGAAATTGCAGAGTATATGCGCGAGGCAAAGGTAAACTTGGCGTTCAGCAGTCTCAAACAGCATGTCAGGTTACAATTTGAACGCGCCGGCTTGCCGCAGTTACTGGGGGAAGATAATTTATTCCTATCGCGAGAAGTCGCATTTGAGACGTTGTGCAGACGCGCCAGCGGGCAGGGAATTGAGCCAGTCAAGGCTGCTAAGCAAGACCTGATATAATACTGATCGTTCGGTATTTATTTTTTATATTATTTAGAATAGAAAAGTGGTGCAAGCAAGACCTTGCACCACTTTTCTATAAGGACAAGTTGATGTCAAATGTATGCCTTTACCCTAATATTTCCTGCATGGGACTGACCCGTTGAGCGACAGAGCCCCGCATATCAGCTTGCGCACGTTCGTCTTTATGGACGCGCTGCAACCGCAGCTGGCGTCCTATCTCGCCACCTCTTCGCAGGGATTTTTGCCGGTACCCGGCGATGCCTGCTTGTGGGTCGAAGTCTCACCCGGTATGGCAGTACACCGTCTGTCCGACATGGCGCTCAAAGAGACCAATGTGCATCTGGGTGAGCAGGTGGTGGAACGTTCCTTTGGCTCAATGGAAATCCACTATCGCAACCAGAGCGAAGTAATGGAAGCCGGCAATATCATTTTGCGGCAGTTGAACACCACCCTGGATACGCGCATGGCGTGCAAAATCCTGTGGAGTGAGGTCATCTGCGGCATGACTCCAGATCACACCACACTCATCAACCGCCAGTTGCGCAAAGGCTCGATGATACTGCCGGGCAAGGCCATGTTCATTCTCGAAGTAGAGCCTGCGGGTTATGCCGTTTATGCCGCCAATGAAGCGGAAAAAGCCGCGAACATTACGCTGGTGGACGTTAAACCATTCGGTAATTTTGGACGCCTGACCATGATGGGTACTGAAGCCGAAGCCGAGACAGCGCAACGCGCGGCGGTGCGAGCCATCGAAAACCTTAACAAGAACGCCCGACGGATAACGGAGGGCTGACATGCCGCGTGCATGGGGTTAACACGATCATGATAGTGCAAAAAGTTACGCAGGAAAAACCGCAAAATGGCATCAAGGGCTTAAAGCACTGGCGTTATGATCTGGTGGCGGGCATGCAGGTGGCGCTGGTATCGTTGCCGCTGTCGTTGGGCATTGCTATCGCTTCCGGCGCACCAGCGGTCACGGGGGTGATTTCAGCCATCATCGCTGGGTTGATTTTCCCATTCCTCGGCGGCGCCTACGTCACCATCAGCGGCCCGGCGGCAGGTCTCGCACCCGCACTGCTGGCCGGCATGATTATGCTGGGCGGTGGCGACCTCGCGGCGGGTTATCCGCTGTTGCTAGTGGCTATCTGTCTTACGGGTCTGTTACAAATTCTACTTAGCGTGTTCAAGGCCGGCCGTTTCGCGCTGTTTCTGCCGGTGACGGTGGTCGAGGGCATGCTCGCGGCCATAGGCATCATCATTATTATCAAGCAAATTCCTGCGCTGCTCGGCGTCATTGCGGCACCCGCGAAGAGTATGCTGGTCACCATTTCCAATTTGCCATCGGTGTTACAACAGACTGAGCTTGCGATCGCGATGATTGGCGGCATCTGCCTGTTTCTGCTGTTCTATCTCAATGGTGCTCGTCACTCATGGCTGCGGCGCATCCCGCCGCCGCTGTTCGTGGCGGGCATCGGCATCGGCCTAGGCTATCTGTTACAGCTCGATGCGAAATACCTGATCACCATGCCGCACAATATCATCGAGGGCGGCATCACGCTGCCGGCCTTCGAGGCGGCGTGGAACCGCACCGAGTTGTGGTGGAGCATACTGTTGGTGGTTATCACACTCACCTTGATTGACGGCATCGAGTCGCTCGCGACCATTGCTGCGGTGGACAGGATAGACCCCTATCAGCGCAAGTCAGACCCCAACGTGACGCTGCGCGCGATGGGCGTATCCAACACCTTGTCCTCCATTTTTGGCGGGCTGACCATCATCCCCGGCGGGGTCAAGAGCCGTGTCAACATTGATGCTGGCGGGCGCACGCTGTGGGCAAATTTCTACAATGCAATATTCCTGATCGTGTTCCTGTTCCTGGCCAAGGATCTGATCGCACGCATCCCGCTCGCTGCCATCGGTGCAATCCTGGTCTATGTTGGCTGGCGGCTGTGCGAGTTCAGTGTATTCCGCAAGACCTACGCCATTGGGCGCGAGCAGATGCTGATCTTCGTGGCGACCATAGCGGCGATTCTCGTCACCGATCTGCTCTATGGCATCCTGCTTGGCATCGCGGCGGAGATCGTGCTGCTCGTGTACCTGCTCATGCCGTCGCTACGGATGGTATTGACCGGGCGGCTCACTTTCACCCAGTCGTTCAAATTGCTATGGGGTAATTTTGCAGGGCTGTTCCGCAACCCGGTGATCAAGTTCAGCATGGAGGGAAGCACGGAACAACCTCATTGCCGAATTTCTCTTGGCTCCATCGTGTGCTTCAATCTGTTGCCACTGGACAAGCTGCTGCAAACGATCCCGCAGGGCGCGGGCGTCACACTCGCTATTACCGAATCTGGGCGGATCATTGACCACACTGCGATGGAATACCTGCACCAGTTTCAGGAGGAGTGCCAACACGCGGGCAGACCATTTGATATTAAAGGTCTCGAAAACTTCTATCAATTCACCACTCACTCCTTATCCTCACGCATGCATGATGCGAAACTGATCAAGGAAAAAGTACGATCTTCAGTCCGCGAACAGCAGATGTCCAAGGTGGCACATCTGTATAAGCTTCAATTCGCACCGGCCATCGTGGCGACGCTCAACATACACGATTTCATCTACCTCCGTCGCGGATCAGACCGGCAGAAAAGCAATGTGATGAGCGGTGAAAATCACGGCTGTTATCTTAGTCTCTATGATTATAGTCATACCGCAGCGCCTGACTACTACGCCGAACATCACCATACAATCGTCCATCTACGTAGGCTGGAAACCGACGACATACCGTGGCCAAATCTTGTGATTACCCCCGGACATTATCTCGAAAGATATCTGGTCGAGTACCAGGAAGTGGATATTATGAGCCGCTCGGCACTCTCCCAGCACTACCACCTCTATGCGCTGAATCCGCAACAGGCGCTTGCCTGGATGGATTCAGGGATAGAGCGTTTGCTCGCCGATCATCCGGGCTTTTATATTGAGCTCCGCGACAATTTCATGCTCGTCTTCCACCCTGAGCACGACCTTGAGTCGCCCGAGGCAATAGAGTTACTGCTCGCCTTCGCTGAATCGCTGGCGCACCGCGGCCATTTTCTGAACACTGACAAACCAGAGAAAGACATAACGCGATGAGCTTTGAACCGGTCGTACTTTTTTTTGTGCTGGGGGTCGCGGCCTGCCTGCTGCGCTTGATCGACAAAATCGTCGGCCACCTGCGCGACAACTACGGCCAGAACTATGGCCTGTTAATGGTTAACGTCAGTGTTGGAGTACACCGCAGATGAGCATAACAGGGAAAAAAACCTACGTCGGTATCGAGCAGGACGAGAACGGTGGCATGACCTACTACGGCCTGATCGTGCGGGACGCTTGGGTGTTCGGCCTGATCCCCGAGACCGAAACCTGTGCCGGCTGGGATGCCGCGCAGTTTCAGTTGCTGCACGACAAGGTGGCATCGGCCTGGAAACCCTGCGGCCATCTGCCGAGCCGGTTGCCCGAGGAGTTGCGCGAGCGCCACGCTCGCATCCACGATGCAGCCTTAGTACGTGCGCGCCAGATGGGTTGGGATGCGGAGTTGGACGAGGACGATTAACGTAAAATTCGTGCAGCGAGACCTGACACTGTGATTGAATTTTTGCGAGGCCAGTTAGATGCCCGTAAGCGCGCACCATTGCCAGTAAATTATTGATATCATATCGGATTACCACTTATTTAAAAAAGTAATTTCCATGTTTTCAATTCGATCAAGCATCCCCAGTGCATTGCAGAGCTTTCGTCTTGAAGATCGCATGCTGTGCTATAACAATTTTGTTCCGAAGCTGTACAACTGGTGCCTGTCGCTGGGCTTTACCCCGGGCAAGATCATGCCTTCACGCGCGTTTTGTTCGGATGAAAGCCAGGGCGTCCCCATCATTCTGATCGCTAAGCATTTTGCTGCTTTCCCTTTCAACCATGGGAGAGCCGGCGGCATCGTGTCCACTGACCGGCATGCGCCCCATGCTGAACACGGCAAAGATTTACTGCTACTCCAAGCCAGTCACGTCGGCTATGACGCCAAGTACGCGACGTTCGGCCAATACCGCCGATTGCATACGGCGGCACAAGGCTATTCTGGCAGCTGCGGAAAAATTGAACACATCATCGCGCCGTATAAGGCGCAATTTGACTACGCCTGCGAAAATATCCGGCTCCTACATTATGAAGGTCGCCCTGCCGTATTAATCGACAATCACCTCCTGTCACGTACGCTCAAACAGGGCTTGTTTCCGATTGCAGATAATCTGATACAAGATGCGGTTAACAGAATATTACCTCGACCGCTTGCCGCTCGCAGCACTTGCAATATTTACGCCGCTGCGAATACATTGATCGCCCGCTTAGGTGATGCCGCTTGGCCACGCGAGGGCAGCTCCCCGATCGGCAAACATCTTTCCGCCGAAGACTTTTATTTTCGGCGCGAGTGGGGCGACGCGGATCAAGAGCTCACCCAATTGGAGCGCAACCTGATCGCCCCCATGCCTTGGATCGTCACCTCCAAGCATCCCTTGCTTACTGCCGCGTGTGCCAATACCCAAGCGGAATTTGATCGGACTTGCCGCAGCTTGGTGCAAGAGCCCGCAATGCGTGATAAAAATTTGCTGTTCGTTTCCGGCTTGAATATCGATATATCACCTGAAAACAGTGACGATTTCCCGCTCACCAAATTCGTCCCCTGGGCCGCCTATCTGCAATATGCGGATGGCAAGACAGAAATTCTGGAACAGGACGAAGTGTTCGATCGACTTTGCGCGCAATCCACCACCAATCCCAGTCAACTCAATCTAGAGCAATCCATCGAGACCTTTGCCAAACACCGCGAGGTTACAGTACAACTGTAAGGGCTCGTTAATGAATAGGGATCGCCGACTGGACTGCTTTGCAAGCGGCTTTCGCCTGGGCACTGGATCAATCCGAAAACCACCGAGCCATCATAGAGACCGACATGCGTGCGCACGCCAACCCCACGCGCGAGACCCGCGCTGATGCCTATGGCTGCCTCAAGTGCGAGCACCAACTCACACGGGAGAGGACGGGCGCGGTGCATGCTTCAGCTGGGCGCTGTGACTACTGCAATCCTTGATCCTATAAAAAGCATTTGGCCACAGAGATCACAGAGCAGAAACAATGAGTTATTTACTTGTTGAGGCTCACCCAGCAGGTAAAAAGCAAACCCTCTGAGTGCCACGCATTCTCTGTGATCTCTGTGGTTTGAATTGCCGTTTTTAGGTTGATCGACCATTTATAGCGAGGTTTTTACGCCTTCTTCACCGCCTCTAGCTTGCTTTATCAAGAGGCATTGCGTATTGGGATTCACTTCGAGTACCTGTGCATAAATTGAAGCAAGCGCCTTGTCTTCATCGGAAAAAATATTATTCTCACCAATAGAAGCCAGCAGGCTGGAATTACGCATGATGTCCAGCACCTGTTTTTTCAGGCCGCTGAAAACGATGCGGATACCATTTGCACGCAGCCTTTCCACTAGGTGATGGATGACTTCGTCTCCTGACGCATCGAGCTGATTGATACCATTTGCTATGATCAGCATGTGTTTGGCGCGCGGGCTGTTAGCTACCGCTTCAAGAATCGTGTCTTCAAAATAAGGCACGTTAGCAAAATACAGCGAACCGTCATAGCGGATGGCAATAACGTATTCGCTCAGCGGCAAGTTGTGTACTTTTGCGTCGCGCAGGGTGCCATCAGGATGGCGGCCAAGGATGGCGACTCTGGGTTTCATGGTGCGGTAGAGGTACAGAATGATGGCGAGTCCCGCACCGATCATGATGCCTTTATCCATATGCGGAGCAAAAGCAATTGCGGCAACAAAGGTGATTATTGCGGCAATGCCATCATGTTTGTGTACCTGCCAAGCATGAATGATCGCCTTGAAATTAACCAAGCCAACAACGGCCATCATGATTACCGCAGCCAACACGGCCTGGGGTAGGTGATACAACAAGGGCGTAAGGAACAATAAAGCCAGCAATACCACCAAAAAGGTAAATACCGATGACATACTGGTTATTGCTCCGGAGCTCAGATTGAGGGCGGAACGGGAGAACGAGCCACTGACCGGATAAGATTTGGTAAACGCGCCTACGATATTGGCCAGCCCCTGGCCGATCAACTCCTGGCTGGGGTCAAGGCGCTGTTTGGTTTTTGCAGCCATCGCCTTGGCCATGGAAATGGCCTCCATGTAACCAATCATGGCAATGATAAAAGCACTGGACAGCAATGTCATGATCATATCCAGATTGAATGTTGGAACTTCAAAACCTGGTAGCCCGGCTGGTACGCTGCCTACCACTTCTCCACCACCGACCAGCTTCAACTCACCGTTTTTGACTTTGGAGATATGCCAGCGGTACGCCTCGGATTTTTCGGTTGCAGGCACGGTCCCTTGTAGATAGAGCTTCGCTGGCTGGTTATCAGTTGCAGCTACTTGCTCGAAGTTGAATTTGCGTAGGGTGCGTGCACGTATGCGGTTTTCTGCTTTAGCATCTATCAGCTGCAGTTTAAGTAGTTCGATTTCATAGTTAAGCGCGGCAGTTAGCTGGGTGGCTGGCTGCGTACTCTTGCGCAGTTGTTTCAACTCGACCGATTTGCTGCTAACTTGGCTGCTGAGTTCGTTGATATGAATTTCTGTTTGAGAAAATTCTTTGGCTAATGTCCTGACTTTAATATCCGCGATGTCATCAATTTTCCCTGTACCGTTGTGCTCAAAACCAATCGACCAACTCGCTACCGTGGTGAGGGTGACCACAATAAGGACACCGGGCAATTGGGGTGCGAATTTTTTTAGAATAAACATCAAAGCAAAAGCGGATACGCCCATCATGAGGGTGGGCATATGGGTATCGCCAATTTGCTGGAATACGCTCCATATATCAGGCATGAAGTGTTCGCTGCGACTCATAGGAACGCCTAGAATTTTGCTGACCTGGGACAAGGCGATAATGATAGCGGCGGCATTGGTAAAACCAATGATGACCGGGTGAGAAATGAAGTTGACAATGGGGCCAAGCTTAAACACACCCATGGTAAGTTGCACGATGCCTACCATCAGCGCCAGCAGAATCGCCAAAGCGATATAAGCATCGGAGCCGCTAGTTGCCAATGGCAACAATGCCGCAGCAGTCAGAATGGAGACCATGGCAACCGGGCCGGTGGCCAATTGGGATGAGGAACCCCACATCGCACCCACGAGCACTGGCAGGAATGCAGCATAGAGTCCGTAATAAGCCGGCAATCCTGCTAGTTGCGCATAAGCCATGGATTGGGGTATCAGCACCAATGCTACGGTGATGCCGGCGAGAAGGTCCGCACGCAGGATGCCGGCTTTAAGCGGAAACCAGTTTAAAAATGGAAAGAAGCGTGCAAATTGTTTCATCTTGATATCCCTGTATTTATGTTGCTGTGCATGTTGCGTCGGCCTGCGGTGTAAACTGTTTTATCTTGTGCAACTCCTAGGCAGCCCCTTACACTACGCTCTGCTATGCATAGGACAAGAACCCATTACTGCGGGGTGTCTAAATTAACTCGCAACTGATTGATGTAAAAAGAAATTTAGATTTTCGTAATGAGTAAAGTATTAAATATAATCAATATGTTACGCTAATCCAATCTAAGTCCTACAGGCTGCTATGCAACTTTACAAAAATAATAACAGAAGGCGACTAATTGTTTTTCTGAATTGCGGGCTGTAGCAATATAACCTTGTAATTATAACGTAATAGCTGATTGCATTGTCTTTACTCCTTCGGTGTGAATGGCGCTACGATAAATCCGTTTTATTGCAATATCATCGGCGCTGATTATAGATCCGGCCCGATGTAGTATGAACTTTTATTGATTTCCTTCTGAGCAATTAAAAATGGATTTTTTCTGTGGGGCCGTGCAGCTTTTGGTTATCTAATCGAACAGGAATACGGCATAAAATTACATGTACGCAGCATCGGGAAATATCTTACGCGCTGGGGTTTTGCCCCTCA
>JBCKTV010000026.1:0-30828 GCA_038925365.1 Gallionellaceae bacterium | reverse complement strand
CTATATGGTCGATGTGCAGGGTTGCATTCCGGCACCGCTGAATTATGCCCCAAATGGCCACAAGCCCTACCCCAAGTCTATATGCACCTCAGTTAATCACCAGGTGTGTCATGGTGTACCGAGTGAAAAAATATTAAAAAATGGAGATATTGTCAATCTCGATATCACAACCATAAAAAATCGTTATCACGGGGACACCAGCCGCATGTTTTATGTTGGCGAACCTTCAATTCAAGCCAAGCGTTTGTGTGAAGCAAGTTATACCGCAATGTGGCGAGGCATTCGTACCGTTAAGCAAGGTAGCCATCTTGGTGATATCGGTTATGCCATTCAGAGTTACGTTGAAGGTTTGGGCTATAGCGTGGTGCGTGAATTCTGCGGCCATGGCATAGGCAATGTATTTCATGAAGATCCGCAGGTATTGCATTATGGAAAAGCTAAAACCGGACTCAAGCTTGAAGCGGGTATGATTTTTACGATTGAGCCGATGATTAATGCGGGCAAGGCAGGCATTAAACAATTGGGTGATGGCTGGTCTATTGTAACAAAAGATCATAGTTTGTCGGCACAGTGGGAACATACCCTAGTGGTGACTGAAACAGGCTATGAAGTCCTCACGCTATCCGCCGGATCTCCGCCCATTCCTGAAGTCTAATTACTAAGACACGCTATGCAAACCACTCTCCACATTCGTGATAGCTTGCGTGAGGCGCGTTTAGCATTACAGCAGGATTATGCAGTACACGGCAAGGCACGCCGCTTGTTGTTGGCACATGCCAAGCTGGTAGATGTGCATTTACGCCTAGTGTGGCAGATGCTCAAGATGCCAGCCGAACTCGCGCTGGTGGCAGTAGGCGGATATGGACGTGAAGAACTGTATCCCAAGTCTGACATTGATCTGCTCATCCTATTGCCACATCAGCCTGACGAGGCACTACAGAACCGTCTTCAGGACCTGATCGGTATTTTCTGGGACATAGGCCTGGAAGCAAGCCACAGTATTCGCACAATAGACGATTGCATCACCGAATTATTAGATGTTACTGTGCAAACCAATCTCTTGGAAGCACGCCAGATCACGGGCAATCTCACTCTTTATCAAGAAATGATACAGACGCTTGCACAGCATCTTGATCAACGCGCATTTTTCTCTGCCAAGCAGCAAGAACAGCTTCAACGTCACGCCCGATTCCTGGATACCGACTATAACCTCGAACCCAATCTGAAAGAAAGTCCCGGCGGTCTGCGTGATTTGCATACTGTATTCTGGATTAGCCGTGCATGTAATTTTGGAACAAGCTGGCAGGAACTTGCCAAACTAGACATCATTACCACAGCAGAAGCACGCGCCATTGCAAGACATGAAACACTGCTGCAAACTTTGCGCATTCGTCTGCACTACCTTGCTGGCAGACGCGAGGACAGGCTGCTGTTTGACTATCAGACTGCGCTAGCCGAACAAATGGGTATTGACGCCAGTGATGCACGTCGCGCCAGCGAGCATCTCATGCAGCGCTATTACCGCACCAAGCAAGCCGTTATCCAGCTCAACAGCGTGCTGCTTCAAAACATGCGCACACGCCTGTTTCCCGAGTCAAGTATCACCTATCCGCTTGATGAAAGGTTTGTGGCACGCGACGATCTGCTGGAGGCGCGAAGTGAAGATTTATTTGAGCGCGAACCATCGGCCATCCTTGAATGTTTTCTGCTAATGCAAAAACATCCGAGCCTGAACGGATTTTCCGCCCCTACACTGCGTTCACTGTGGCGTGCAAGACATCATATTGATGCGTCCTTTCGCCGCGATCCCCGCAATCGTGAATTATTCATGCAAATTTTGCGCGCACCTCAAGGACTAACGCATGTATTGAGGCACATGAACCAACTTGACATTCTTGGCCGCTATTTACCCGCCTTTGGACGTATAGTCGGACAAATGCAACATGATCTGTTCCATGTGTTTACCGTAGATGAACACATCTTGATGGTAGTGCGAAATCTGCGCCGATCCACACTGCCAGAACACGAACATGAACTTCCCCTATGCAGCAAGCTCATCAAGGACTTTGCACGTCTGGAAGTGCTGTATATCGCCGGTTTGTTTCATGACATCGCAAAAGGTCGAGGCGGGGACCATTCACAACTGGGTCGTGCGGATGCAAAACGCTTTTGCAAACAGCATGGCCTGACCAATGAAGACACGGATTTGGTGGTCTTCTTGGTCGAAAGCCATTTAATGATGTCCGCTACGGCCCAAAAGCAAGATTTATCTGATCAAGATGTCATTGCTGCATTTTCTGCAAAAATGAAAAATGACCGTTATCTGGTTGCACTTTATCTGCTCACCGTGGCGGATATTCGCGGTACCAGCGCAAAAGTTTGGAACGCCTGGAAAGGGAAACTGCTGGAAGACTTATTCTGGGCAACACGGCGTTACATGGTAGACGGAAAGATTGCCGACCAGGTTGGTGAGATTCGTCAACGTGCGATCGATTTGCTTAGTCTGTCTGCCATTGCAGCGGAGAGGTACGCCTTACTATGGGCGCAGCTAGACGCTGACTATTTCCTTCGACACGAACCCCATGAAATTGCCTGGCATACACGCTTATTGGCTCATCGTGTCAACAGCCCGAGTGCAATAGTCAAAGCACGTTTGAGCAATATCGGAGAAGGTTTACAGGTGATGGTATACAGCCCGGACCAAGCCAACTTATTTGCGCGCATCTGCGAATTTTTCGAACGCATGAACTACAACATCATGGAAGCGAAAGTTCGTACCACTCAACACGGCTATGCAATCGATAGTTTTTTGGTAATGGATGCTGGTAATGATGAAGCAGCATATCGAGATGTAATGAATTATATAGAGTATGAATTGGAACAAATTCTAAGCAGTACAGTAACTCCACACCCCCCCAGAATTGGACGTGTCAACCGCCAGCAAAAACATTTTCCGATTGCGCCTGAAGTCAGCATTACTCGGGATGAAAAAATGAATTACCAACTATCAATTATTGCAGGAGACCGTCCGGGATTGCTGGCACGTATAGCGCATGTATTATCACACCACAACATCATAATTCGAAGTGCAAAGATCAATACCCTAGGTGCAAGAGCCGAAGATACTTTCTGGATTTCTGGCACTGTCTTGGATCAGCCTAGCGCTATTATAGACTTCCGTCTGGCCTTGGAAAAAATTCTGGCTTGATCCACCACATCGGTGGCTGTTTTTGCACTATCTCAATTAACCCAGTACAGCTCATTCTATTTTCACTTAAAAAGTGATCTAAATCTTACCTAGCAGCCTCTCGGATTCAGGCATAAATATCATCACAACCAATTGATTATATTGAATATTATTATCATGCGGACATGTCTGCATTTCTATACAAATCAATGAGCTGCGAGCTAAATCCGACACCCCGCAGGGGTCCTTGTCCTATGCGAAGCAGAGCGTAGGAGACTGAAAACGCCCTATAAAAAAAGAGCGCTTGCGCGCCCTTCTCAATTTCTACCCCAACTACTTAAACTTGGCCGCGTCCTTGACGCTTTTCTATTTACCGCGTTGACGCTTGCGCTCCATTTCAGTCAAGTAACGCTTACGTACACGAATTGAAAGCGGTGTAATTTCAACCAACTCATCGTCATCAATAAACTCAACTGCACCTTCAAGGGTCAGCTTGATCGGTGGAGTCAAACGCACAGCTTCGTCAGTACCGGATGAACGGATGTTGGTCAGCTGTTTGCCCTTGATCGGGTTAACCACCAGATCATTGTCGCGGCTATGGACGCCGATAATCATGCCTTCATATAATTTATCGCCGGGTGCTACGATCATGCGACCGCGATCTTCCAGTTTCCACAGTGCGTATGCAACAGCTACGCCGTCATCCTGTGAGATCAGCACGCCATTATGACGTCCTGGCATATCAGGCTTGATTGGACCGTAGTCATCAAACACGTGTGAGATCAAGCCAGTACCACGAGTCATGGTCATGAAGTCACCCTGGAAGCCGATCAGCGCACGCGCCGGGATACGGTATTCCAGACGTACACGACCTTTGCCGTCCGGTTGCATATCCTGCAAGTCGCCACGACGACGACCCAGCTCTTCCATCACCGAACCTTGATGTGTGTCTTCAACATCTACGGTCAGCATTTCATAGGGCTCTTGCTTCTCGCCATTCACCATGCGATATACAACGCGTGGCTTGGAAACAGCCAATTCAAAACCTTCACGACGCATGGTTTCCAACAATATAGTTAGATGCAATTCGCCACGACCGGAAACCAAGAATGAATCGGTATCGCCAGTGTCCTCAACGCGCAGTGCAACGTTAACCAGTAACTCTTTGTTCAAACGCTCACGGATTTGACGGCTGGTGATGAATTTGCCTTCTTGACCAACCAAGGGTGAGGTATTTACCTGGAAATTCATCGACAAGGTAGGTTCGTCAACTTTGGGCATAGGCAGTGCTTCTGGCTTGTTTACATCAGCGATGGTGACACCAATACCGATATCATCAAGACCGTTAATCAAAATGATGTCGCCTACAGAGGCGCTATCCATCAAGACACGTTCAACACCACGGAAACCGAGTACCTGATTGATACGGCCCTTCTTGGGTGGCTTGTCGCCATTCAATACCAAGATTTCCTGGCCTGGCTTGATGGTACCGCGAGTAACGCGGCCTACGCCGATACGACCAACGAAGCTGGAGTAATCAAGCGCGGAAATCTGGAATTGCAAGGGGCCATCGTTGTCGCCTTCAGGCGGTTTAACGTGCTTCAACACGGCCTCAAACAAGGCGCTCATGTCAGTACTCGGCTTGGTAAAATCCAGCATGGCGTAACCATTCAGTGCTGAAGCGTATACCACCGGGAAATCCATCTGCTCATCGGTGGCGCCCAGCTTGTCGAATAAGTCGAAAGTTTGGTCTACTACCCACTGAGGACGCGCACCGGGCCTATCTATTTTGTTAATAACAACAATAGGCTTAAGACCAAGTGCCAAGGCTTTTTTGGTCACAAAACGGGTTTGCGGCATCGGGCCTTCCACCGCATCAACCAACAGCAATACTCCGTCTACCATCGACAATACGCGCTCAACCTCGCCGCCGAAATCGGCGTGTCCTGGTGTGTCAACGATATTGATCTGCACGTCATTATAAATAACCGAGCAGTTCTTCGCCAGAATGGTAATACCGCGCTCTTTTTCCAGAGGGTTGCTGTCCATGAAACGCTCAACCACTTGCTGATGTTCAGCAAATGTATGGGTTTGGGCAAGCAACTTGTCTACCAGGGTGGTTTTACCATGGTCAACGTGGGCGATGATGGCGATATTACGGAGTGGGCGCGACGACATGAGACGATACCTGATGCAATTCTAAGGGCGCGCATTCTATCATAGCTTCCTGCTGACAGAACAAAAGTTTAAGAAGTACCCATTTGTTGTACGCTATTTATTTCGCGATGCCCTAAATTCGCATGTTATAGGGGCTCGGGTGTAAAAAACGGATTTACTAATTGGCTATTCAGACCGTCTTAGGCAAAATATTCCAAGCTAAAAAAATACAGAAATCTTCGCCCAATATTGCGTTATTTTGTTGTCAACTGTGTAGTATGGAATATTTCTTTGTCCGTACAAACTGTTGGCGTTGTAGGAGTCTACGCCGATGTGAGCCTTGAAATCTTGTTTTATTTGGTAGGAAAAATCTACTTCAGACGTAGAGTCGTGTCCGGCAATCGTTTTCAGGAATAGGCCGTATTTATTGTGTCTTAAATTGATCCCAACAGAAAGCTCGCTCTGGGATTGGCCGGACCAAATAGCTTCGTAACCAAAGACTAAAGTTGCGCTATTGTTGATTCTGTAACCGGAATCCAACTTGTAGGAAATACCCTTGCTGTTGTAGTAGTTCGAGACGTTAGGCAAGTAAAATTGATTGACTATAAAAGGTTTGACCTCGGTCTTTCCATTGGAAATAAAATCGTAATACGATTTTAAAAATAAGTAGGTGTCTGAGCTCAGGTAGAGGGACGCCCTATTCGCATCGTCTAATTGTGATTCGCTAAAATCGTTACCGAGTATGCGGTATTGTCTGAGCATGCTGCACTTGTCATTTCCAGCGTTCACAGTGCTTAAATTTTCCGAACCGCAGGGGTAGAGCACTGTGGAGAGTTTGCCAAAAAAATAGGTGCTGCCGTATGCGATGTGGGACACGTCGTCTAAGAGCATTTTATCCTGTATTTTTTCTGCTAAATACATTTGGTTATTCAACCCTCCTGCGGACACTATTAAGGTTTTTTCGTCATCGAATCTTCTTCTAACCCTGGCAGCACCGCCACTGTAGGGGTCTGTCATTACTCCGAGAAAGTAGCTGAAGAAATTATTGTATGGTTTATCTCTGTTACTTCCCACGAAATATACGGCACTGCCTCCGTAGGCTATGTCTCTGCTTCCGTGGCCAAATTCGTGAAAAGATGTTTGTACGGCATGAGTAATCGGGGACAAAAGACTGTAAGCTACTACCGCTGACCTGCCAAATTTGCTATTAGATTTGAGAGCTGTGTCTTGGATAAAACCATCGACTCCGATTAGTTCAAGCGCAGCGTTGGAGATGGATTTGTTGGAATTGCTATTTACTCCGTAATTTGAATCGATTGTAATTGTTCTTTTGCTAGGATTCTCACTTTTTTTTTCAGCTGCTTGGGTTGTTGAGGGAGTGACAAGCGTGAGGCACAGCCAGCTTACGAAGGCTAGGATTTGAATATAGGCTCTAGGGTTTGGATGGGTCATTGTTGGGTTGAGATGAACTTTGAAACCTGATTAATGATAGGAATACCAAAGGCACTTAATTTAACTATAACTCCCGCGAAAAGCGGATGTCAATCGAAAAGTTGTGCTGATTTGAACTGAATTCCGCCCGAAACCCAAGACATTCTCTATTTAATAACACGCTGCATACGTAACAACACCATTTCACGCGTAAAAAGCGTGACCAAAGCATCGACAGAAGGCGTCTGTGTTTGCCCAACTAGCATCACGCGCAAAGGCATCGCCAGCTTGGGCATTTTCAAGCCATGTTTTGCAATCAATTCTTTTATCAGTGCGGCGATTGCAGGCGCTTCCCAAGCCACACTACTCAAGCGTTGAGCCAGTTCTTGCAGTGCAGGTAGCGCCTCGGCAGAAAGATGTGAGTCCAATAATGTTTGGGCAGGATGCAGGTCGATGTAAAACACTACGGCGGCATCAGCCAGCTCATTCAAGGTGGCAACACGCTCTTTATATAGTGCGACCACGCTCTCCAAAGCTGGCGCATTGCCTACCGTAATTCCGCGAGCCTCCAAACGTGGCTGGACCAGTTTGACTAGACGGGCATTGTCGGCCAGTTTTAAATAATGGCTATTCAGCCAATTCAGTTTTTCGGTATTAAATTGTGCTGCGGAAGGGGTGATGTGATCGAGGTCGAACCACTCGCAGAATTGCGCGACAGCGAATACTTCTTCATCGCCGTGCGACCAGCCCAAACGAGCCAGATAATTGATCACCGCTTCCGGCAAATAGCCATCTTCGTCGTATTGCATCACGCTTACCGCGCCATGGCGCTTAGAGAGCTTCTGTCCGTCATCACCGAGGATCATCGACAGATGCGCATATTGCGGTATCGTTGCTCCCAATGCTCTGAGGATATTGATTTGCCTAGGCGTATTGTTGACATGATCGTCCCCCCGTATCACATGGGTAATTTTCATATCCCAGTCATCAACTACAACGCAAAAATTATAAGTCGGCGTGCCGTCAGCTCGCGCAATCACCAGATCATCCAGCTCGCTGTTGGCAAATGCTATATCGCCTTTAACCAGATCTTTCCAAGCTGTTACACCTACAAGCGGATTTTTAAAGCGTACTACTGGTTTTACACCTGCTGGCACTTGCGCTAACACCTTGCCTGCCTCTGGCCGCCAACGTCCGTCGTAGCGAGGCTTTTCATTGCGCTCACGCTGTGCTTCACGCAATGCATCCAGCTCTTCTTGACTCGTGTAACAATGATAGGCTGACCCCGCTGCCAGCATTTGCTGTATCACCTCACGGTAACGCGGCATCCCCTGCATTTGATAAAACGGGCCCTCGTCATAATCCAGATTCAGCCATGCCATGCCATCTAATATTGCCTGCACCGCCTCAGGGGTTGAGCGTTCCACATCGGTATCCTCGATACGCAAAATGAAAGTGCCGCTATGCTTGCGCGCATAAGCCCAAGAAAACAAGGCGGTGCGAGCGCCGCCTATGTGGAGGTAGCCAGTGGGACTGGGAGCAAAACGGGTGCGAACGGTCATGATTTGACGCCGAATTAAGTTAAGCGCGCATTTTACGCCAGAAGAATTAACAGATGAACTAAAATTGAACTGCATTACCTATCGAAGCAAGGTTGCGCTTGAACCGATAAATTTTTTAAATTTGCGTGTAATGAATCAGCATGTGTCTCGACTAAACATTGAAGCACTGACAAGGACGACGTTTTACTCAAAGGAATAGCCATGCACATCAAGAAACCCGACGCTATCAAATCATCTGAAATTACTGACAAACAAATGTATCTGTCACGCCGTGATTTCATGAGTGCTACGACACGATCACTCGGCCTGCTTGCTGCGGGAATTGCCACTCCTAGCCTGTTGCTAGGTAGCCAGGATGTTGAAGCAAGTACCGCGACTCAATTGAGCGGTTTGCGTAAAAGCACCTTCAGTACCGACGATAAATTAACGCCCTATAAAGATGTCACTACTTATAACAATTTTTATGAGTTTGGTACCGATAAATCTGATCCTGCAAAATTGGCAGGTACGCTGATTACTCGTCCTTGGACTATTACGGTTGAAGGCGAAGTCAAAAAGCCTAAGACCTACGATATTGATGCCTTGCTTAAACTGGTACCCCTAGAAGAGCGCATCTACCGCATGCGCTGCGTGGAAGGCTGGTCTATGGTGATACCGTGGGTGGGCTTCCCGCTCAGTGAGCTGATCAAGCAGGTGCAACCCAACAGTAATGCAAAATATGTGGAATTCATCTCCTTGCACGACCCCAAGCAAATGCCGGGGCAACGCTCCAACAGGCAGGAATGGCCATTCATACCCAGCATGATAGACTGGCCATACGTTGAGGGCTTACGCATCGACGAAGCGATGCATCCTCTCACGATACTTGCAGTGGGTTTATATGGGGAGCTTATGCCCAAGCAAAATGGCGCACCGATCAGACTAGTCGTGCCGTGGAAATATGGTTTTAAAAGTGCCAAGTCCATCGTCAAAATTCGTTTTAGCTCAACGCCAATAGTCACCTCATGGACGAAAGCCATCCCGAATGAATACGGTTATTTTTCCAATGTAAATCCTACTGTTGATCATCCACGCTGGAGCCAGGCCAAGGAACGTCGCATCGGTGAATTTTCTAAACGTGCTACATTGATGTTCAATGGTTATTCAGAACAGGTTGCTCATCTGTATAACGGCATGGACTTGAAAAAGTTTTTCTAGTAGCTTACTACGCTCTGCTTAGCATAGGACAAGAACCCTGCGGGATGCTTGGCTTAACTCGCAACTCATTGATTTTAAAATAGATATAGATTGCCGTCATGAATAAAATATTCAATACAATCAATATGTTACACAAATGCCCATACTTAATTCAGACACCCCGCAGGGGTTCTTGTCCTATGCGAAGCAGAGCGTAGTGTAGGAGGCTGCTAGTGAAATATTTCGCCCATTTTAAAGCCCTGCTGTTTCTTGCCAGCCTGATTCCACTGTGTCGATTGCTCTGGTTTGGGTATTCAGACCAACTGGGTGCCAATCCAATAGAACTGATCACCCGCTCTCTAGGCACATGGACACTGGTGTTTCTGCTGATTACCCTATCCATTACGCCACTGCGCAAACTCAGCGGCTGGTCTTGGTTAATCAAACTGCGTCGCATGGCAGGTTTATTCGCCTTTTTTTATGCGCTACTGCACTTTATAACCTACATTTGGCTAGATCAGTTTTTTGACCTAGCTGATATTGTCAAGGACGTGATCAAACGCCCTTTTATCACCATAGGGTTTGCAGCATTTCTCCTGTTGATACCATTGGCCGTCACCTCGACCAATGCCATGATGAAAAGATTGGGCGGCAAGCGCTGGCAGATGCTCCACCTTCTGATATACCCCATCGCCATATTTGCAGTCATTCATTACTGGTGGCTGGTGAAGAAAGACATTACCCAACCGCTGATTTATGCGATCCTACTTTCAATATTATTGGGTTATAGAATTTGGAAAGCAACGTTATCTAAAAAGTTGCAATGCAAACATACATCAAACGGATAACGTTTACCTCTCACGGAGAATACAGCAGCTACGGTAATGCGCATCGTCTGGGCTCGGAGCATTAGGTAGGACGCGCTTGAGCGGAAGATTAGAGGGTTACAAGGAACCGCTCCTTAAGTGGCGGAAAGTAGGCCAGTGCCAAGATAGCCCCCCATAGAGTATCGGACAGGCTAGTAAGAGCCATCGACCAGCCCGACGCAACATCAGCACCCAGAAAAAGTGAAGCGAAGAAAGTCAGAATAGTGATAACAACAGCGAAATGCGGAGCCCAAGGAAGAAACAAAAAAAGACCTATTGTTGCCACGATGCCACCCAACAGCGTAACTAGGCCAACGATGGCAACAGAAGTAAGTGCTATTGATGAAAGATTGGTTTCGTTGACTTCTTTAGCAAGAGACAAAGTTTCTGGTATAGCGGAAGGAAAAATAAGATCGAACACGCCTCCAAATATAGCGAGCACAATATAAGCGATGATGGTGTAACGAAATAATGAGGGAGACATATGTTTTACCCAATAACGTAAAGTTAAGACTGCGCCGCGCTTTAGTTCGTCCCGCTTGCGCGCATGGTTATACGGACTCTATTTTTTTGAGAATTTTTCCGTTTTTGTCTTTCTACGCGGTTAAATCATTGGCATAACCGCCATCAACACAGCTTCGCGGTTACTCGAAAAATAGGGATTTTTAGAGCAACCTTTTATATATTCCTGCTTTTTTTGATCAAATCATAAGCAATTTGTACTTCCTGAGCCTGAGCCGTAGCCACCGCGATCATATCTTCAGGCATGCCTTGCCCTATTAATTTATCTGGATGATATTGGCTCATTAGTTTTCGATAGGCTCGTTTGATTTCCTGGTCACTGTTTTCCTTGCTCACTCCCAGCGCCTTGTAGGCATCAGCCAGGCTGTTGGCTGAGGTTGTTTGGCCACTGGCAAAGTGCGTCTGGTTGATGACCATCGTCACAAGTTGCTGGAACATTTCCTGGTTATAACCCAGATGCAATGCAATGTCCTTGAGCAGTGCTTCTTCAGCGGCTACCAGACGGTCATCCGCAAAGGCCATGACTATCAAATACACCAGCAGCATCTGTCTCAAGCTAGTTGTATGTCCACACACGGACATAAATTCTTGCAGTGTTGGCTTGATATCAAAATCTGCTGTCGTGCCTTTTTTGAACAAAATAATGGATTGTTGGCGGTGTTCTACCGTCATTCCAAGTTTTTGAAACATTTGTTCAATATGCGTAATTTCTTCTTCTGAAACACGGCCATCTGCCTTGGCAACTTTCCCCATCAAAGTAAATACGGTAGCAAGAAATACCGACTCACGGTGTGCACGGCTCAATGGGTTGACACCACCTATGCCATAAGACAATGAGCGATCTATCATGCTGCCGAGAAAAAATGCGGCTAATGCCCCAAAGAAACCAAAAAAATAAAAGCCCAAAATGGCTGCCAAAAATTTAAACAAAGTAACTCCTTAGTTTGAATGTAACAATTTAAAAATGGTTGATTATCATAACAACAGCAGTCGTCCGCAGATTACCTCCGAGCAACCTGTCGGACTTAACTCGCAACTCATTGATTTATAAAGATTGCTCTTGTTTGTAACAATATTAAATATAATCAATTTGTTACACTAATATCATTATCCAAGTCCGACAGGCTGTTTTCTCCCGGATTTTATTGGTAACGCAGTGCTTCGATCGGACGCAGCATCGACGCCTTGCGTGCCGGATACCAGCCGAAAAAGATACCTACAGCCGCCGCAACAGCAAACGACATGATGATAGGGCTGATTGATATTACCACCGACATGCCGCTGAGCTGGCTTACCAAGAGTGCGCCGCCCACTCCCAGTAGTACGCCAATTAAACAACCAATCACCGAAATGATGATGGCCTCCAGCAAAAACTGCAACAGGATGTCCTGGCTGCGTGCGCCTATCGCCATGCGGATGCCGATTTCGCGGGTACGTTCCGTCACCGACACCAGCATGATGTTCATGATGCCGATGCCGCCTACCAGCAGCGAGATCGATGCAATCGCACCCAGCATCAGCGACATCACCTGCGCAGTTTCAGCTGCGGTATTGGCCATCGCAGTCAGGTTACGTATGGAGAAATCATTTTCTGCCCCATCACGTATGCGATGACGCTGGCGCAGCAACTCGGTGATGGCCTTTTCGGCAACAGGCATCGCTTCGGCTGAAACTGCCTGCGCCATGATAAAGCGCACTGTCCCCGCAAATTGTGTACCAAAAAGCTTGCTCTGGGCTGTGGTGACAGGCACCAGCACGGTATCGTCCTGATCGCGCCCGTCCAAGCTTTGTCCTTTAGCCGCCAGTACGCCCAGCACTAGGTAAGGGCTATTCTTGATGCGTATGGTTTTTTCTACTGGATCTACATCGCCAAACAGATTATGTGCAACGGTCTGCCCGAGCAACGCCACACGTGTGGCTGCACGTATATCGGAATCGGTAAATGCTGAACCTGAGGCAAGCTGCCAGTCGCGTACCAGCAGAAAGCTGGGAGTGGTGCCGATAACCTGCGTACTCCAGTTATTCGGGCCATATACCAGTTGTGCCGTGCCCGGTGACGAAGGTGCTACCGCTGCAAGCGATGGTAATTCTTCAAGGCTCTGCGCATCTGCCACTGTAAGGGTAGGTGTTGCACCGCCGCCCAAACGCAGGCCACCCGAGGTGGTTGAACCTGACAAAATAATAAACAGATTGCTGCCCATCGATGCGATGGAAGCCTGCACCTGTTGCTGCGCGCCCTGCCCTATCGCCAGCATTATAATTACCGCAGCCACGCCTATCACCATGCCGAGCATGGTGAGGATGGTGCGCAAGCGATTGGCCCACATCGCCATCCAGGCTTCACTTAGCATAGCCAAAATCATGCGGCTTGCTCCTTATGCTCGTCTGCCGCATTAGCAACAGGCCCGTCATAAATTACTTGTCCATCTGCTAAACGCACCAGCCGATTAGCATAGGCAGCAATATCAGCTTCATGCGTAATCAACACGATGGTGATACCGTCACGCTGGTTTAATTCGCTGAACAGCGTCATGATTTCGTGGCTGGTATGAGTATCGAGGTTGCCGGTAGGTTCGTCGGCGAGAAGCAGTTTAGGCTGATTGACCAGTGCGCGGGCAATGGCCACCCGTTGCTGCTGGCCGCCGGAAATTTGGTTGGGACGCGAACGATTATGTTTGCCCAGCCCCACCTTTTGCAGCATTTCCTTGGCTTGCAGCAATCGTTGGTCACGGCTAACGCCGCGATAGATCAGCGGCAACGCAACATTCTCCTCAAGGTTCGCGCGCGGCAACAGATTGAAACCCTGAAACACAAAACCGATTACCTGGTTGCGCAGCAAGGCCAGTTCATCGCCATCTAGCCTATTTACATCACGGCCATTCAGAAAATAGTTGCCGCTGGTGGCCACATCGAGGCAGCCGAGGATGTTCATTAAGGTAGATTTTCCTGAACCAGACGCGCCCATGATGGCAACAAACTCACCGGGCATCACGGTGATTGTCACGTCCTTGAGCACCGGCACCGTGCCGGCATCGGTCACATATTCCTTGTACAAGCGCTCGATACGGATGACAGCGTTGTGCATCAGAACATCCTCATCCCTGTGCTGGCAGAGGCCTTGACAGGTGGCTGGCGATCTTCCACGATGATTGCTACACCTTCCTTGATTCCATCTCCAATAATTTCGGTAAAGCGATTGTCGCTAATCCCCACGCTAACCCGAACCGGTTTGGGCTCGCCGTTTTCCAGCACATACACGGTGCCCATGGGCGGGGCACCGTCTTTGCCACGTCCAGCACCTCGGCTGTTATCAGCTTGCGGCTTTCCGCCCCCAGCTTGTGATTTACCTGGTTTGGCAGCGGCAAGCACAGGACGAAAACGCAGCGCTGCATTAGGTAATATCAGCACATCCTGGCGTTGTGCGATGGCGATGTTCACATAAGCGGTCATGCCCGGCATCAACTTTTGATCCGGATTATCCACCGCCACCACCACGTTATAGGTCACCACATTTTGTTGTGTGGTGGGGTTGAGACGCACCTGATATACCACACCCTTAAAGCTGCGATTGGGAAAAGCATCCACCCGAAATGTCGCCGCCTGGCCAATGTGAATCGCGCCTACGTCTGCCTCGGCATAACTTGTAAAAATCTGCATCTTGCTCAAGTCCTGCGCAATCGTGAACAGGATAGGCGCTTGCATACTCGCCGCTACGGTCTGGCCGGTATCCACCAAGCGCGACACCACTACCCCCGAGACGGGCGAGCGAATCACGGTGTTCGCACGATTGGTCCGATCGCGGTCAGCTTGTGCCTGTACCAGTGCCAGTTGTGCACGTGCAGATTTGAGTGTCTGTACCGATTGCTCCATCTCCTGACGCGTCACATATTCCTGCGCAAATAAACCGCGCGTACGCGCCTCATTCGCGGTAGCCAGCTCCAGCTGTGCTTCCATGTTGGCGATATTGGCCAGGCTTTGCTGTAACTGCGCCTGCGTTAGCGACGGATCCAGTTCCAGCAAAATTTGCCCGGCCCGTACTTTGTCGTTGAAATCAACATGCAGTTTTTGCACGATGCCGGAAACCTGGCTGCCCACACTCACCAGTTTGACCGGGTTCAAGGTGCCATTGGCAGAAACCGTCTGGGTCAGTGAGCCGCGTTCCAGATTGGCCGTCACATAGCGGTTTTCACTACTTCCCCCACCGGACATTAACCACCAGACAATGCCACCCGCGATGAATAACAGAAGCAAAGCGATTATCAGATTTTTTTTATTAGGCAATTTCACGTATTTAATTCCTGCTTTCAGTGAGAGTCAGATCAAGTTGGCCGATCGCTTGTGCCAGTGCAAAACGACCAAGGAGAAACTTATAAAGTGCGCTTACCCGCTGCTGATGCGCATTTGCCAATGTACTTTGCGCAATCAATGTATCGAGGATATTACCAATTCCCGCTTTATAGCGTCCCAGCACCATTTTGGCGGATAGGTCGGCAGCGGCCACCAGATCATCGGCCGAACGCAAGGCCTGGCTATTGCTCAGCATCCCCTGATAGGCTTTCCACACATCCAGCGCAATTTGGTTGGCGAGACGGTCGCGTTCGGCCACCCTGCCCTGCAATTGAGCCTCAGCCGCACGCACCTGGTATGTCGTTTTAAAACCGCTGAAAAGCGGCACACTCAGCGTGATACCGATACTGCTGCTGCGGCTATCAGGTGTATTCGGCACCTCCGTCACCCCAGTTATTGCACCCAGAGAGATGCTGGGCCGCCCTGTTGCACGGGTTGCTTCAAGCTGCGCCTCGGCGGCTTTGATCTGCGACACGGCAGCGGCCAGATCGGGACGTTTTTGCCGCGCATCGGCTATTAACTTGCCGATGTCCTGCTCGATCACTGGGTCAGGTGTTGCATCGGATACTATCTGCAAAGTGTAAAGCTGCGTCGCGTCGAAGCCCATCAGGTTTGCCAGCGTTCCTTGTGCGCTACGCTCATTGCCTTCTGCGTTGATGCGGTTAAAAGTAGCCTGCGATAACGTGGTTTGTGCCTGCAATTTATCTACAGGTGTGGCAACACCCGCCTGATAACGAGCCAGTGCAGCAGCTAGACTTTCGCTAGCCGAAGTTTCGGCAACCTTGTATGACAACACGCTGCCACGCGCCGACAGCAGCGCGTAATACGCTTGAACCGCGCTCAAATAGTTACTTTGCAGCGTTGCATCGCGTGTCGCATTTACCGCAATCAGCAACTGTTTGGCATTTTCCAATGTTGCGGAACGCGCACCGAAATCATACAGAAGATAATTGGCAGACAAATTTGCGTTTTTTCTGGTGGAGTTATCCAGCACCTGACTTCCCATAACAGGATAATTTTCTGTCCCACTTGCCTGTGCTGATAAGGTTGGTAAATAAGTTGCGGTGCTAACCCCCACCTGCGCTGCCTGCGCCCGAGCTGCCGCCCACAGAGAACGGGTTTGCGGGTTGTTGCACAAGGCCAGATCGACCACATCAGCAAGCGTGAGCTGCTTGCTGATTTTCTCCTTATTGCACTGAGCTCCATCCACAGGCTTGTCCAGCGTACCCTGAGTGATAGAAGTTTCTGTGCGAAATAGATCGAAAGCCGCAGCACTGATCGGCCACACCAGCGCAGCACTTAGCAGCGCTGGTAGTGAGCAAGTAAGGCAGCTTTGAAAGAGATGATTTTTTTGATACATGAGGTAACTCAATAATTCAACGGGCGACAAGACATTTATCATTGACGAATGTAGGAATATTATAGCCTGAGAGAGCCTTTCGCCAGAATAATTACTTAAACATTCAGAATGACTGGGCACCTTTACTTAACATCTACTATGCAATACTCAGCTTAAAAACCGAATCCTTTGTTTATATTTTTCCGTAACAATTCTTTATCTTGCTTGCTATAAAATGTGTCGATTTTTTCGCCGTTGGGCGCAAAGAAAATCAGAGCCATTGAATCAACCCCATAAAGCTCGGTAAATTTTTTCCCTTGCTCGACATTTTTGTCCGCCACAATAAATGTGACGCGGCCATTATATTCATCCCTGAGCACGCTCATCGCGTCCATGTTTTCTTGGCTGGCGACACTAAAGGAGTCATGAAACAGAACCACGATATTATCGCCTTTGCCTATCAGAGAAATATCCTGCGAATAAGGGCGCGGCAGAAGCCAAACCACGATGACCGCAACACCCAACAGCGCAACGGCGGTGAGTAGCTTTGGCCATAATTGGCGCTTTGGTGCCAGCGGATCCACTGTAGTTCTCGGTTTGTTCGGTTGTTGTGTTTGCATCATTCATCCTCTTCAATCTAAAGTCAAAATTGCGGTTTCCCACATTTGAATTGCAGGAAAACTAGGGGCAGGCTTTACATTTATGATCTAACTCACTAGCCGCATGTAGTACTTAGATATGTTAAATATCGTAACTAATTTATTTTGGCGAATAAATCAACTGATATTCAAACAGATATGGGCCCAAAGTTTATGCCCATGGAAATACGTCTTTCGTCGCTGCTATTAATACTCACTGAATGCAACACATCGGGAGCGAAAAATACAAACATGCCTGCTTGTGGCGTGACTAGTGTGCGGCTATGTTTATCTACGATGACCAATTCCCCCGAGTTTGACGGAACCTGCACGTAATAAACCCCAGATAACAGTTCGTCATAATCGTCATGATCATGTTCTGTCGTAACCTCATTAGGCCCCATATCGTTGATCCAGAAACCGCTACGCAGCTCATCCACAGGTTTCTGTAGCAAATTGCCGGCATAGTTTTCAGCTTGCTTAAGGATTTTTCCAATGGCCGGAATCTGATCGCGTGTTAAATACAGATTTTCATAACGCCCACCAAAAAAATGGCTGCGCTTTAGAAAACTCTGTTCACGCAATTGCTGATAGGCTTCCATGATTTGCAGATTTACTTCGGCTGCATTCGGCATGAAACCGAAGTAAACACGAGAATTATTTAGTAAAGGAAGATCAGTGATCTGTGTCATGAAAAAACTTGACTGTAGTCCAAATTAAAATTTCTCATATCCTAGCAAATATCTCCATTGCCCAGACTGTAATGATGACATCGGCACCCGTCCGATACGAATACGTTTCATCGCCAATACTTTGAGGCCGACTTTCTCGCACATATCAGCCACCTGCCCCCTCTGCACGCCTTTAAATGCAAAACGCAAGTTTTTTTCATTCTGCCAACTGACTTTGACAGATAGTAACTTGCCATCTTGTTGTATGCCTTTATTGAGTTGCTGTAGCCCATCAGGAATTATATTCCCTGATGTTTCCACAATATATTCCTGCTCGACTTTTGCTGCATCCGTAATCAGCTTGCGTGCAATGCGAAAATCTTGGGTGAATACCAGCAAGCCGCTGGAGTGAATTCCCAGCGGATCAGTCACGGTAAGTTCTTTTAGATGTTTCTTGATGAAACGAATCCCTGATCTATCATCAGGTGCATGATTTTCAGGTGTGATGAACTTTAAGCAGCGATCCATATCAACGCCAGTCGGCTTGTGCAGCAGTATGGTGACAGGGTCAAGAGATGCAAGTTTTGCCCCCGGCATCCACTCTACTTGTTGCTCCGGCAGAACGCGAAAACCAGGTTCTTCTACAATCTTGCCGTCTACTTTGACATAACCTCCTTCAATATATTGCTCTGCCTCACTGCGGCTACAGGGTATCTGTGCAGCAAGTCGTTTTACCAAACGTATTGAATCGCTCATATTTTCAGTCATTGTTCAGGATAAAGCTGGGAGTTGTGTGGTGAGTGCAGCTTTTTCACTGGTGGCTGACCCCATCAATGCAAAGCCCAATAATTGGCCATTGGTGTGATGAAATATAGCCTTGATCCCATCGATTGAAGCCTCTACTTTCCAAGCACCCTGTGCAGTTGATTCCGGTGGACACACCACCGTTGGGCAGGCAGGCGTTTTTACCGCTACTGGCATGGCAGGGTAATTTACAGATGTTGGTTTTCCCGTCAACATGGGTGCTAATGCACGTGCAGCAATCATGATGGGCATAACAAATGGCAACACATGCCCTTCAACTTCGGCGCAATCACCCAAGGCATAAATATCTTCAAAATTGGTCTGCAAAAAACTATTCACCACGATACCCCGGTTGGTTTTTATGCCAGCTGCCGCAGCCAGCGCGATTCTAGGCTTCAAACCCACCGCCGACAACACCACATCGGCCATGATATTTGTTCCATTGGCCAAGGTCAGTTTTAGTTTGTCTTCTGCTCGGGAAATTTGCTGCGTCGTTGTGCCTAGATGAAACACCACGCCCTCGCCTTCCAGTTTTCTTTGTATATAGGTTGCAGACTCTGGCGGTAATAGTTTACCTAAGAGTTGGGGTGCCAGATCAATTACCTGAACCTTATAACCACCACCAACCAGATCATTCGCAAACTCGCAACCGATCAAGCCTGCGCCGAGAATGGCAATATCCTTTTTACCTTCAATAGCCTCACGGAAACGTCGATAATCATCCAAGTCATTTACCGACAGCACCGCATCGGCACCATCACCTTGCAAGGGTAGCCGTATGGTGTCGGCACCCAGCGCCAACACGAGTTGACTGTAATTCAGTTTTTCGCCGTTAACCGTAATTTGTTTCAGCTTAGGATCAATAGCCGTCACTGATGAATTCGCCCGAACCTCAATTTTGACCTCGGCGGCCATTTTTGCAGCATCCTTCATCAACAATGAGTCAGCCGTTTTCTTCTGAGCAAAAGCATTTGAAAGCATCGGTTTGGAATAAAACCCGCCATGATCCTGAGACAAAATCACAACGGGAGTCACTGTATCAAGCTTGCGAAATTCACGTGCCACCGTGTAGCCCGCAAGCCCGCTGCCAATAATGACTACGGGCTGTTTTTGCATAATTAAATCTCCACCATTTCAAAGTCAGCTTTGGCTACACCGCAATCAGGGCATGACCAGTCGAAAGGTACATCTTCCCATTTTGTGCCAGGACTGATGCCATGCTCAGGGTCACCTTTAGTTTCGTCGTAGATAAAACTGCATACCAAACATTGCCATACTTTCATGATTTTTTCCTTTTCAAAATTTGTATAAATAAATAATTAAGCTGTTACTTTCGCCAAGGTGGCGCGATAGTGATTGGCATGTTTCTCTTCTACCCTTGCCAATGCCGCGAAACGTTTAGCTGCTTTTTCCAGTGTAGCCTTGAACTGCTGGGCATGCACCCTAGATTCATCAATCTGCTCGTCGATTTCCGCAACCGCAGCATGGTTACCTTCTTCAATCGCAGTGTGACGGAATGAGGGATACATTTCGGTGTACTCGTAGGTTTCACCTTCAATCGTCATTTCTAAACATCTGGCAGGCGTCATTGTCGATGGGGGATAAAGCAGATCAAGATGTCCCAATGCATGTTGTACCTCCTGAGCAGCGGTTTCCTCAAATACCCTGGCTGTTTCTACATCACCAGCTGCACGGCAGATTTTAGCAAAATACATGTATTTTGTGTGAGCCATGGACTCACCTGCAAAGGCGGATTCCAGGTTTTGTATTGTGGTTGGTGCTTTCATGTTGTGTCTCCTTTTAAGTTTGCTATCAGTGCGTCAGTGCACGGAACGAATATTAGAGACTCTCCATAGATAAATATAATTGTATATTTAAAAGAATTTGATTTATTATACTTATCAAATTACCAAGTAAACTTACTTGGCAGCCTGTAATATTTAAACGTGATTATTTACACAACTAATTGATTATAATCAATATTTTATCATATCCGCTGAGCTTGAAATGAAAGTTTAATCATGACCTTGAATGAACTCCGTTATATCGTCGCAGTTGCGCAAGAGGGAAATTTTCGCCGCGCAGCAGCGCGTGTGTTTGTCAGCCAACCCGCACTATCGCTGGCGATACAGAAACTGGAAGGTGAATTGGGAGTGCAAATATTCGAGCGCAGTAGGACATCTGTTAAAGCGACACCTATAGGCGAAATGATCTTGGCGCAGGCGCAGCGTGCACTGGAAGAAGCCGCACAGATCAAGGAAATAGCGAGCCAGGGCAAAGACCAGCTCGCAGGCTCACTCAAGGTTGGTGCAATTTACACGGTAGGGCCTTACTTGTTGCCGCAACTTATCCCTATCTTGAAGCAGCACGCACCCAATATGCCTCTGGAAATGGAGGAAAACCTGACCGAAAATTTAAAGGTGCAACTGATCAATGGACGCTTGGATGTGATCATTATTGCGCTGCCATTTTCGGGGCCAGGCATCACCACCCTGCCCCTTTATGACGAAGATTTCAGTGTGGTCGTTCCTTTAGATCATCATTGGGCAAAAAAGAAGCAGGTGAAAACCGCAGAATTGAGCACGGAGAAAGTATTGCTATTGAGTAGCGGACATTGTTTCAGTAATCAAGTAAGAGAGGCATGCTCCCAGCTCAACAGCAGCATAGGTGACACCCAACAGGGAAATTCACTGGAGACAATACGAAATATGGTCGCCAGCGGCCTAGGGATTACCGTATTACCTGTTTCCGCAAACAGCGAAAAGTATCGTAGCCAACTCACCCGTGAAATTCCCTTCAAATCCCCCGCTCCCGCACGACGAATCGCACTCGCGTGGCGTAAAAGCTTTGCACGTAACCAAGCTATTGAAGTCCTTGCACAGGCAATTATCGCAACAAAGTTGCCGGGAACCAGAGCAATTGAATATCGGCACACATCACCATGATTTTAGTTGCTCCAAATATGCCTCGACCAGCTTATCAAGGTTTTCTGGTGTGGAAATAATGTTTCTAACCAAGGTAAATAATGGGTAAGCCTGAGATTCAAACAGATGATATTTTTCTATCATCGCCAGGGTATGCACCCCCTCCCCGGTAATTTTGTCAAACTGGCCGATAGCCAATTTGCGCCCCAATTCATGATGGTGAGAATTTTCGCTGGTAGCGGTGGTAATCAAGTCACCCAGCCCGGCATAGGCATAAGGCGTATGCCGGGCTGCACCAAACTTTAGCAAGATGGCGGATATTTCCGCCAAGGCTGTTACTGCTAGATGCCCTCGAATATTGTCTCCTAGATTTAGACCGTCGGCCACACCAAACATGATGGCATAGACATTTTTAAGGATCACAGACCAGCTGCTGCCAGCCACATCAGTCACCTGTTTGCAAATCAACTTGCTTCCCATAAACAGGCTGTGTATGTAAACAAAATCATGCGGTTCAGACAATGCCACGTCTGCAAAAGCATAGCGGGCTAGCCTGATTTCTTCTGAAATCATCGGGCCGTAAATAACGCCAAAACGATGCCGATCCGCCAAGGTACTGGAAAAAATTTGAGCCGCTGTTTTGCCTGACTCATCCAGCCCTTTTGCAATACTCAGACACAGGCTGTCTTTTGTCAGGAAAGGTGAAATCCGCTTTAATACCTCAAGGTGTGCATTGACCGGTAAACAAAACAGAATTATCTGTGCCTTACCAGCCTCTTCTTCAAGAATGGTTGCAGCGGACTTGCTCCAGATATGAACGTCATGTTTACTTTCCAACAGATATTCCAAAGCATGACCCATCTCGCCATAACCCAAAATCAACACACGCAATTTCATCGGACGATCTCCACAACATTAATATTAAAATGGCAGCACAGGCTGTAAACTGTAGCAAATCCAGGCCGTCAACTTAACTGGCAACCCATTGATCCGCAAAGAAACTATTGTGCCAATACGAGTAAATTATTAAATATAATCAATATGTTATAATTCTGCAGGCATCAGAAGCAGACAGGCTAATAGACTATCATGACAACCAAACACATTATCTACGTACCTGGCAAGAATCCAAAACCAGAAGCCGCACAACATCGTGAACTGCTGTGGAAAACCCTGATTGAAGGCGTACGCCGGGTTGATAGAGCACTGTCCAATACTCTGCAAACTCAATACACACAGTTTCATCTTATCAGCTGGAATTATCTTTTTTATCACACTTACAAGGATATTACCCCTGATATTCCGTGGATAGATGCATTAATCAACAAACACGGCCCAACTGAACAAGATATCAAGGAGGCCACATCCTGGCATAATCGATTGGATCGAATACTATTTACGCTCGCAGATCACATGCACTTCATTATTCCTTTGCTGCCAGAAGAAGTAAAAAGTGCGGCCACCGAGATGAATCGTTACTTTAACAATGTTGATAATGTGGCCAACGAAATACGCAAATTATTAAAGCAGACACTTCGACCTTTAATTGAAAAAAATCAACCAGTCTTATTGATAGGCCATAGCCTAGGATCGGTCATTGCTTACGATACTTTATGGGAATTATCCCATCAGGAAGGACTACATGGCAAAGTGGATTTTCTGACCATAGGCAGCCCGCTGGGCATGCATTATGTGCAACGACGATTAATGGGCGTGAAACAGGATGGGGAGAACAGTTACCCCAAGCTTATTCGCCGCTGGATTAATTTGTCTTCCGAGTGCGATATCATTGCCCTTGAGGGCAACTTACACAACAGCTTTAAAGAAATGCTAGATCAAGGCTTGGTTAAATCAATTGAGGATCACAGCAATGGCATTTACAACTATTTTCGCAGCGATGAAGGGCTGAACTGCCATCGTTCGTATGGGTATTTGGTCAATCCTGCCGTTGGAAGTATCATCGCAGACTGGTGGAAGAGTAACTAAATAATACTGAGTACATTTCCCAATAAAACCCACTAATGTCCCAACACACTTTTTCTCCTCCCGCTGACGGCAGTATGAGTCCCAAGGCCTGGTATCAGGCAATGAGCTCAAAGCCCGGCTTTATAAGCGACGCTTCGCAGGCAACAGCAATTGCAGATCTAGACAAACTTTGGCTTGAGCTGATAGATTTCAAAGCCAAGCGCAATCATTTTCTGGGCAGGAGCCTGCTCAGTCCAGATGTACCCAAGGGACTATATTTCTGGGGCGGTGTCGGGCGCGGCAAGAGTTTCTTGATGGATGTGTTTTACGCTTGTGTGCCCTATAAGCGCAAACGCCGTATTCATTTTCACAATTTCATGGCTGAGGTTCATCATGAAATGAAACTACTGGCATCAACACCTGACCCATTAATTGCCCTCGCCGACAATATTGAAAAGTCCACCCGTTTGTTGTGCTTTGACGAATTTCATGTTAACGATATTGCCGATGCAATGATATTAGGGAGGCTGATAGAAGCACTATTTGAGCGTGGCGTAGTCATGATTATCACTTCAAATTCTGCACCCGATGAACTTTACCTCAACGGCTTGCAACGGCAGAAATTTCTTCCTGCTATCGACCTCATTAAGCGTAACTTAAGAGTAATCAACATCGACAGTGGCAATGACTACCGTTTGCGCGAGATGGCCAGTACGCCATTGTTTATGCTGTCTACTGACATCGAAAGCAATAATCGTATGGCAGCCATATTTGAGCGACTCAGCGCTGGAACAATCCAGGATACTCATCCTATCGAGGTTCAGGGACGGCTGATTAATGTGAAGCGACTTGCAACAAAAATAGCTTGGTTTGATTTCAACACAATATGCGGTGGCCCACGTTCACAGGACGATTATCTGGAACTTGCCCGCCGCTTTCATACGGTTTTCATCTCGGATATTCCGCAAATGACATCGAATGAAGCAGCTGAGATTCAGCGCTTCATTTGGCTGGTCGACATACTTTATGATAACCGGGTCAAGCTGGTTGCCTCCTCTGCAGCCACACCGGACAAAATATGCGTAGATGAAAAAAAAGACTGGGAATTTACACGCACTGCAAGTCGCTTGATCGAAATGCAGTCACAGGGTTATCTGGAGTTGCAACACCAAAGTGAGGGGGAGTCACTGCACAACCACTCCTCTTTCACAACGAACTGACAGCATTTTCAGTTTGAGATGCGATTACAGAAACTGATAAAATATTCAATATAATCAATATATTACAGTTAAAGAAATATCTCATTCCGTCAGGCTATTAGCCATTCCACTAAGCACGATAATGCCGTGCAATTGGCTGCTTATGCCCACGTGTTACGTTAATTTATGCATCGGTTCACAACCGGGTGGGCAAAAGCAATTTTTCCACCCAGGCTACATTGTTGAAATAACGTAGGGTGCAATAAGCGTAGCGCATTGCACCGAATGTTAGTGGAAATACATGCGACGCAATGCGCTTCGCTTATTGACGCCTTACATCCTTGCGCCTTACGCGGGTTCATTAACCATTTCGCGCGTTCCGGCGACTTGACCGACCCGGCCTAATTCAGGGTTTTCAACAAGTAACAGCGTTTTATGTCGGATTGAGTTGAGAATTTCATTCGCAACGACTGGGTTTTCTTGCGCAACAAATTTTCGAATAAGGCGCAAATCATTTAGTGCGGAGGTCAGATAGCGCAGGCGCATCAGTGCGGCGTTACCACATTGGAGAAAAACGATGCCACTTCATCATCCGATGCAAATTTACCTTCATCTGCCTCACGCAAACGCTGCTCTATGCGCTGAACAAAATTTTGATTGCGAAGCAAATAGAGTTCCAGCGCTTCATTGATTAGTTCCGAAGCGCTGCGATTTGTGGTGTTTACAAGGTTGTCGAATTTTACTTTCAGATCAGATCGAATTTCGAGGGTTGTCATGATTTTTCCTGTTTGGCTAATAGTTGCTCGGCGAGCGGTGAAAAACGAGCCGCACCAAGCTGTCTTGCTAGCGGTTAAATACCTCGTCGGTTGAGCGAATGAATAGAAATTTCAACGCCATTTTTTGAAGTATCCCGAGTTTTTCAGTCGAAGTCAATCCTGAGCCTCGTCCCAATATAAAATGTACAGAATAAGGACAGACCACGATTATCAATGCCAGTATTACTTTACAAGCCGCAATACTTTACGTAAATTCCGCACATGCAAAAATTCTTATTCCTTGTATTTCTGTTATTGCTCAGCGCGTGCCAAAGTCCTCGTATAGGCAGCAAAGCTTACGAAGAAAATCCAGTGATGAATGATTTGGCTGTTTACGCGCTTAGTCTGGATGGGATACCTTATAAATATGGAGGTACTTCTCCAGAGTCAGGCTTTGACTGTAGCGGCTTTGTTGGCCATGTATTTAAGCAATCTCTGGGTAAATCGTTACCGCGCACCACCGCAGAAATAAGCCGTGTTGGAATTGAACTGGATTTGGATGAACTTAGACCAGGCGATTTGGTGTTTTACAATACACTAAACAAAAGGAATTCCCATATGGGAATATATTTGGGGGAAGGTAAATTTATTCATTCACCCAGTACCGGAAAATCCGTCACAATCGTGAATATGAATGAGCGCTACTGGCGTAAACGTTACAACGGTGCGCGACGGATTAATCCGTAAGAACTGCTAGCTTTACGTAACTCAACGGCTAACTGATATACCGACATAGCGTAAAAACTGCTGTTGTTATAAGTCGTGATCACTGCAAAATTATTAAATCCAAACCAGAATTCTTTTCCATTCGGCAGAGTAAAATCCAATAAATAGGCGTACACACCCACACCCACATTCCCTTGCGGTGTTACCCCCAACGCCCCCCCAAGCTGCAAGGTTACGGGCTGCACCAACATCATCAGGTCGTTTAACTTCTTCAACCTTTGCGCGCATTGCCACTAATTCTCCCGGCTTCCAGCCATATTGCCTGAGATAATTCGCTACGCTGCCTATGGCATCTTCTGCGCTATTCAATAAATCAATTTTTCCGTCGCCGTTAAAATCAACCGCATGTTTGCGATAGCTGCTGGGCATGAACTGCGGTATGCCCATCGCGCCCGCATAAGAAGCCCGTATACTCAGCATGTCAAATTTTTGCTCACGTGCCAGCAGCAAGTAGTGCTCCAATTCACTGCGGAAAAATTCTACCCGTCGCGGGTAATCGAAGGTCAAGGTTGTCAATGCATCAAGGGTTCTGTAGTTGCCTGCATTACGGCCATACAAGGTTTCGACACCGATGATCGCTATGATGATTTCCTGCGGCACACCATATAATTTTTCTGCACGTTCCAGTGTGTCAGCGTATTTCAGCCAAAACTTCATTCCACCATCAATACGTTTTTGATCGATGAATGCAGCCCGATATTCTACCCACGGCTTGAGGGTAGAAGGCCTGTTCATGGCATCGATTACATCCTGGCGATGTTGCGCTTCATCAAACACACGCACCAATTCATCTCGTTTGAATTGATGCTTGACTACCATTTCATTGATGAATTCAGGAATGCCGGGTAAGTCTGCTGCACGCGCAGCAGTCGAAGACAAGATCAAGAGGAGGGGGTAAAATAGTCGTATCATCACAATGGCTGCATTTTACTCGACAGACAGGCCTGTCACTGATAAATTTCGTCCTTTACTCACTTTTCATTTTCAAAAAATATTCGCCATGGAAAACACTACACAACACCACCCTCTTCTTATTCTTGGCTCAGGCCCCGCTGGTTACAGCGCCGCCATTTATGCTGCACGCGCCAACCTCAAACCAGTTTTGATAACCGGTATGGCCCAAGGCGGCCAACTGATGACCACTACGGATGTTGATAACTGGCCTGCGGATGCGATGGGAGTGCAAGGCCCTGAATTAATGACTCGTTTCCAGCAACATGCGGAACGCTTTGAAACTAAAATCGTTTTCGACCACATCCATACTGCCAAACTGCAACAAAAACCATTCCAGCTAATCGGCGATTCCGCTACCTATACCTGCGATGCGCTGATCATCGCCACTGGTGCATCAGCACAATACCTAGGTCTCCCTTCAGAAGAAAAGTTCATGGGCAAAGGCGTTTCAGGCTGTGCAACCTGCGATGGTTTCTTTTATCGCGGACAAGATGTTGCCGTCATTGGTGGTGGTAACACTGCGGTTGAGGAAGCCTTGTATCTTTCCAATATCGCTCGCCATGTAACCTTGGTACATAGACGCGACACCTTCCGCTCCGAGAAAATCCTGATTGATCATCTAATGAGCAAGGTCAAAGAAGGAAAAATCACCCTGCAACTCAATCAGACACTGGATGAAGTGCTGGGCGACAACAGCGGTGTGACCGGCATGCGTCTTAAGCATGCACAAACAGGAGCAAAGCAGGATTTCACCTTGCACGGCGTCTTTATTGCGATTGGGCACAAGCCAAACACTGATCTATTTGCTGGCCAGCTAAAAATGACCAATGGTTATCTTGATACCCGTGGTTGTGGCGGTCATCAGGGCAATGCAACTGCCACCAGCATTGAGGGTGTATTCGCCGCTGGCGACGTACAGGATCAAGTCTATCGTCAGGCTGTGACAAGTGCCGCTACAGGCTGTATGGCGGCACTTGATGCGGATAAATATCTGGCGTCTCTGGGGAAATCCTGAACTGGGCAAGCTTAAAGTAACGCATCAGCATGAAAGAGCCTCTGGAACAAGCCACACCTTCTGATGCCGACTTGTTTCAGCAGGCGCTTGAGGGCGTTATCCCAATTACATCTTCCAACCGCATAGCACTCTCACGTCCTGCGCGACGAGTGCCAGCTCGCAACACTGCCTCTCTCCCACCTGCTGCAACTGACTGCTTTTCAGATCACAACTTGAACGATGAGGCCCTCACCTCATTTTTTCGCTCTGGACTGAATAGCATGACCCTGCGTAAGTTGCGTCGGGGACAATGGCCGGTGCAGGACAGCATTGATTTACATGGAAGCACCAGCGATGAAGCCCGCCGAGTTCTGGTGGAATTTCTGCACCATGCACTGCATAACGGCCTGCGTTGCGTAAACGTGATTCACGGTAAGGGCTGGCGTGCCGAAGGTGGTGAAGGGATTTTGAAGATTAGAGTTAGAAACTGGCTGACGCAACACCCGCAAGTGCTAGCGTTCTGTGAGGCACCGGCGAATGCAGGTGGAGGTGGCGCGGTGTTGGTACTACTTAAATCAAGCAGTGAATAAAAAATCTCCCTACAGCGATACTAATGTAACGTATTGATTATATTGAATATTTTATAAATCATGGCAATCTGAATTTCGTTATGCCCAAAACACAAGA
Source organism: Gallionellaceae bacterium (assembly GCA_038925365.1). Classification (GTDB taxonomy): domain Bacteria; phylum Pseudomonadota; class Gammaproteobacteria; order Burkholderiales; family Gallionellaceae; genus 39-52-133. The sequence goes on along the minus strand of JBCKTV010000026.1, from coordinate 1,864 downwards.
ACCTTCTAGGTAAATCAATGGGTTGCGAGTTTCGTAGGGTGGACAAAAGCGCAGCATCAAGGGTTTAATGTTTCTGTCCATCGTCCCCTCTCCCGCTTGCGGGGGAGGGTTAGGGAGGGATTGCCCACGCGTTCATGTTCAATTTCAATGGCCGTTACCGAGTGGCCGAGTGGCGTGGTATGCGCACCGCGTGGGCAGATAAGGCGTTTACCCACCCTACCTGACTCAGGTTTGGCTAAGCCTGTGTAGGGTGTCAATAAGCGAAACGCATTGCACCAATTACCATACGGCGCAATACGCTACGCTATTGACGCCCTACATCATTGCGCCTTACGCGGGTTCAGGTTTGGCTAAGTCCGTGTAGGGTGTCAATAAGCGAAGCGCATTGCACCAATTACCATACGGCGCAATACGCTTCGCTATTGACGCCCTACATCATTGCGCCTTACGCGGGTTACATTGTTGCGCCTTACGCGGGTTGACACCTTATTTTTGTTTGGCGAGCGCGTCGGCGATAAAGTTAACAGCATTTATGCCTCCTCCTTGGTCGGTTTCAAGAGCTACGGGCGTGACATCATGGGAAGGCCAAAGAGCGTTAATAACGAAACGACCAATTTGAGCATCAGTTTCCAATGCCTGCGAAAAATCGTTCATTGTGCCATTGACGTGGCATGAGTATAAGTACGCAGAAGCACTCGCGACCAAGTCTGCCATTTGGAGTTGCTTGTACATTTTAGAGTTGCCGAAATCCAAACCCTTGGCCTTGAGCGGAAAAACGAACTTGCGCCGGTCATACCCCACTTTGGTCGGAGGTATTGTCTTGTCCATGAACATTCGGAGCGTGTCACGCTCAGCGTATAACGGCTTGGATTCATCATGAAGCACATCAAACTCAACGCCGTACTGTTCACCCCAAGCAACGCAGTGATTGAAAAATGACGGTATTGCAGGGTCTAGGGAAAGGAAGTCAATGTTCTCAAGAATGTCATCTATCGTGTGTTCTGCCATTAGAAACGGAGCCAACATTGACTGGTATTTTTCATCAATGCAGAGGTCATGCAACTGCCAAGCCCAATAGAAAAATTTCTCGATGGATGCTTTGTCCTTGCTCCTAATCATGGTGACAAAGCTTTCTAGAAATTGGTCGAAGCGTTCTCGTCCACAATATACAGGCGTTACACAGAAATGCAGGTTTGCAAGTGCAATGTTACCGCCTTGTGCATAAAGATCAATACCATCCTCGTGGGCAAGAGTCTCCACGATTATGTCTACGGCCTTCGTGACAACCATGTACTGCTTGTGAAATATAGTGGTTTTAACTCGGTGGGAAGTCAGCTTGGGCTGAGTGAGAAACTCGATTAGCTTCTTCTTGCCACGTTCACTTTTTTTAAGGCTCGTGAATTTTGCCTCGGCACCCTGCCCCCTGTGTCAGGCTAGTTGTCGCCTCTAAATTTTATTTAAATTTTGGAGGAAGCATGGGATCACGTTATTCGGAAGCATTTATCGAGCAGGCGTTAATCAAGGTATATTCACGTGGCGTCAGGACGGTCAAGTCGGTCGCGGAAGAGCTGAACGTCAATTGTCATACGGTTAAAAATTGGATGAAAAGAAAGTCGGAACAGGTGGGAAAGTCAGATGCATTGACAATAAAAGAGAAGCGACCAAAAGACTGGGCCGCCGAGGCGCAATTGGTGGCGTTGCATGAAACGCATGGTCTGGAAGGTGAGGCATTGCATGTCTGGTGCCGTGAAAACGGGCTGTTTGCCCATCACCTTACGAGTTGGAGAACGGCTTTTTGTGCCGATGATAAGGCAACTCCCTGCACCCGTGAAATGCGTGTATTGAAAGATGAGAATGACCAGCT
>JBCKTV010000025.1:0-31954 GCA_038925365.1 Gallionellaceae bacterium | reverse complement strand
TTTACCGGAGTTGCTAATTCCGTTATCTATGACGGCGGTGGATTACCCCCTACCGCAGTATCTGGCATCGTGAACGTAGTGAATGAGACTGGGAATACTGTGCAAGTTTCATTCTGTATCGGCTGCGGCGGTTCCCCTGATTGCGTCGGTGTGGGTTGCAAGACTTCAATCGGGGGCGGCAATAACACATTTACGCCTTTAACCAGCCGCAAAAGAACTTACTGGTATATTGAGAACAAATGAAATGTCTGGGGGGCGGGGAGGCGGTTAAATCTAAGGAGAAATTGGGGTTAAAAGTAATCTCATTCCAATTCTAATCTCAAAGCACAAAAATTATGTAGGTCGCCTGTCAGGGTGACAGATTGGATTCAAACCGTTGCAATTTAACGTAACATATTGATTATATTTAATATGTTTATTGAGGCGCCAATTTTAATTTGTATAAAAATCAATGTGTTGTGAGTTAAGTCCGTCAGAACTTTGAGTGTGTGCATTCTTGATAGAGCTTTCGAGCAACACCTCTACAAATCAGGCGCAACCTTTGGGTTAAGCGCCTTGGGCAAAGCAAACACCACGTTTTCTTCGATACCCTGCAACTCGCTCACGCTACCTGCACCCATCTCCTGCAAACGCTTGATTACATCCTGCACCAGCACTTCAGGAGCGGAAGCGCCAGCGCTGATGCCGATATGCTTTTTGCCTAGTAACCACTCTGCGCGCAGGCCGCTGGCATCATCCACCAGATAAGCGGGGATACCGAGGTTGTGCGCAACTTCACGCAGGCGGTTGGAATTTGAGCTATTGGGCGAACCTACCACGATCACCACATCGCATTTTGCCGAGAGTTGTTTGATTGCATCTTGACGGTTTTGGGTGGCGTAGCAGATGTCGTCTTTCTTAGGCCCGACTATTGATGGAAAACGCGACTTGAGTGCGGCGATGATGCTGGCGGTGTCGTCCATGGACAAGGTGGTTTGGGTGACAAAGGCGAGATTGTTTTCGTCTTTTACTTGCAGTAGCTGTGCGTCTGCCGGAGATTCTACCAAATACATGCTGCCAACTCCCTGCCCCATGGTGCCTTCTACTTCCGGGTGTCCGGCATGACCAATCATGATAATTTCTTTGCCCTTTTCAAGCAAGCGCGCAACTTCGTTATGCACTTTGGTAACTAGGGGGCAAGTCGCATCAAACAGGGTAAACCCGCGTGTTTCAGCTTCCTGACGCACTGCCTGCGATACGCCATGTGCACTGAAAATAAGAATGCAGCCGCTTGGAACTTCGGCCAGGTTCTCTATAAACACAGCGCCTTTTTTTCGCAAATTTTCCACTACAAATTTGTTATGCACGACTTCGTGACGCACATAGATAGGGGCACCATGCAGGGCGATAGCACGTTCTACAATCTCGATGGCGCGGTCTACACCGGCGCAGAAGCCACGGGGGTTAGCGAGTATTATGTCCAATTCATTCTCCAATTTATTCCATCTCTAAGTTACAAGTGAACTAACAACGACACACTTTAGCCGGACTAAGCTCAGACTTTCGTAGAGAATTGCAGGCTAGATATAACGCACCATGCAATATAAAATATTCAATATAATCAATCACTTGCAACAAATCGAATTAGGGGCTGCGTAACAACGCGGTGTATGTGGTCATGATGGTTTCTTTCTAAAACTATCCAAGATCATCAACGCAGCGCCCACCGAGATAGCCGCGTCTGCCACATTGAAGGCAGGGAAGTGGCTTGTGTTCCAGTAAAAATCTAGGAAGTCCACCACATAGCCAAAGGCGACACGGTCGATCAGGTTACCCAATGCGCCGCCCAACACCAAGGTCAGTGAAAAACAAAACAGGGTTTCGTGTGCATGTTGGCGTAGTAAGCGCACGATCCACACCGAGGCTGCTACGGCAATGACGGTGAAAAGCCAGCGCTGCCAGCCACCTGCGCTGCTTAAAAAACCGAAGGCTGCGCCTGAGTTATGCCACAGCACTAGGTTGAAAAAATCGGTGATGTGCAGACTTTCGCCATAAGTAAAATTATTGCTGATCCAGAGTTTGCTGGTCTGATCCAACGCGATGATGATGACGGCTAGGCGCAACCAGATTTTCAGCCCAACTTTGCTGGGCTGCGTTTGCGTTGAGAAAAGAAATATTCCAATTGACTTAAGCCCAAGTAATTTAAGCATAGCGGCGGCTTTCATTTTCATTGTTCAAATTGCCTACACATCGTGTACACAAAGTAATGTGTTGTGCATCTTGTCCCACATCTGCACGGTAATGCCAGCAACGCTCGCATTTTTGATGGGCACTTACTTTTACTTCTATGCGCTGTTCTGCTTCTACATTGGCACGCTGCACATCGGCGCGGGAGGTGATCATCACAAAGCGCAGATCGTCACCCAGACGTGCCAGCACTTCATACTCGGCATCCATTGCATAGATGTCTATTTCCGCAGCCAAGGCAGAGCCTATGTGACCAGCAGCACGCGATTCTTCCAGACGCTTGTTGACCTTGCCACGCCAGCTACAGATGATTTTCCAGTCCTGCGCCAGCTTGTCATCCTTAGCAGGTAGTGGCGGCAACTCGTACCACAGCGAAGCAAACACGCTGCTTTGCGGTTGGTTTAATAAACCCCATACTTCTTCTGCGGTAAAGCTCAGTATGGGAGCCATCAAACGGGTGAGTGCCTGTGTGATGTGATACAGCGAATTCTGTGCCGAACGGCGGGCGGTTGAATTGGGTGCAGTGGTATACAAACGATCTTTGAGAATATCCAGATAAAAACCACCCAAATCTTCTGAACAAAATGCCAGCAATTTTTGCACCACGGAATGGAACTCGTAGCGCGAGTAATCGTGCGTTACATCGGCTTGCAACTTGCTTACCAGCAACAAAGCATAACGATCAATTTCCAGCCATTGTTCAACTGGCAAAGCTTGCTGCTTTACATCAAAGTCCGAGGTATTCGCCAGCAAGAAGCGCAGTGTGTTGCGGATGCGGCGATAGCTTTCCACCACACGCTTTAGGATTTCGTCCGAGATGGTGAGCTCGCCGGAGTAATCGGTGGAGGCTGTCCACAAGCGCAAAATATCAGCACCCAGTGTGTCAAAAATTTTCTGCGGCGCAATGACATTGCCCTTGGATTTGCTCATCTTGTGGCCGTGACCATCTACCACAAAACCATGGGTTAGCAATCCCTTGTAAGGAGCGCGGCCATCGGTGGCACAGGCCGTCAACAACGAAGACTGGAACCAGCCTCTATGCTGATCTGAACCTTCCAGATACAAGTCCGCAGGAAAAGTTAATTCTTCACGTTGACGCAATACGGAAGCATGGGTGGTGCCGGAATCAAACCACACATCCAGCGTGTCGGTGATCTTGCGGTACGTTGCAGCATCGGCACCCAGCAATTCGGCTGCATCCAGACTGAACCATGCTTCTATGCCTTTTTGCTCAACAAGTTTAGCAACTTGTTCCAGCAACTCTGCTGTGCGGGGATGCAAAGCAGCGGTTTCTTTGTGCACGAAAAATGGCATCGGTACGCCCCAGTTGCGCTGGCGTGATACACACCAATCTGGGCGGTTTTTAATCATCGCTTCGAGACGGGCACGTCCCCAGGTGGGGAAAAATTCGGTATCGGAGACTGCTTTGTTGGCGAGGTCGCGTAGACCTAGACCCAAAAGCAAATCCCCCCTAGCCCCCCTTTGGGAAAGTGGGGAATCAGCTTCCTTGCTATGTCCATGTTCCCCACTTTGAAAAAGGGGGGCTAGGGGGGATTTAGGGTTTTGTTCCATGCCGATAAACCACTGCGGCGTAGAGCGGAAAATAATTGGTGTTTTATGCCGCCAGCAATGTGGGTAGCTGTGCTGAATTTTTTCAAGCTTCAACAGATGGCCGCTGGCCTCGAGTGCGGCTATCACCACATCATTGGCCTTCCATACAAATAGGCCGCCTACCAGCGGTGTACTGGCGATGAATTTGCCGTCATCGGCTACCGGGCTGTCATTCGACAGTTGGTATTTTTGGCCGATGAAGTAGTCATCCAGACCATGTGCTGGTGCGGTATGCACCAAGCCAGTACCGGCTTCAGCAGTGACGTGTCCACCACATATTAAAGGCACTAAGCGATCATTAAATGGATGTTTTAATTGAATTAATTCAAGCGCAGCGCCTTTGCAACTAGCGACCAGCTCGCCACTCAGCGCGTAGCGTGTCAAACAGCCAGTCGCAAGCTCTGACCCCAACAGCAGATAACCGCGTTCGGTTTTGATCAGCTGATAGTCAAACTCGGGATGAACACTCACCGCCTGATTGGCCGGCAGCGTCCATGGTGTTGTGGTCCAGATAACGGCATAGACTTTTGCATCAGACGGCAGCTTTACGCTAAACGCTTTTTCCAAAGCTGCGTGATCCGCAACTTCAAATCCCACATCAATTGCAGGAGAAGTTTTTTCTTCATGCTCCACCTCGGCTTCGGCCAGTGCAGACTGGCAATCAAGACACCAGTTCACCGGCTTTTTGCCCTGATACAAATAACCTCTAGCGTGTATTGCTCCGAGCGAGCGAATAATATCGGCTTCTATTTTAAAGTCCATCGTTAGATAGGGATGGTCCCAATCGCCCAGCACGCCGAGCCGGATAAAATCTTTTTTCTGGCGCTCAACCTGCTCCGCCGCATAGCTACGGCACAACTCGCGGAATTCCGCTGGAGCAATACTTTTGCCGTGCTTTTTCTCAACCTGCAATTCAATCGGCAGGCCATGGCAATCCCAACCCGGCACATAGGGCGCATCGAAGCCCGACAGCGTCTTGCTCTTGACTATAATATCCTTGAGGATTTTGTTGACGGCATGGCCAATATGAATATCGCCGTTGGCGTAGGGAGGGCCGTCATGCAAGATGAATTTTGGACGTCCCTTAGCCGCTGCGCGTATCTGCTGATAACGCTTTTGTTGCTGCCACTGCGCCACCATTTGCGGTTCACGTTTGGCCATATCGCCGCGCATCGGGAAAGGGGTGTCAGTCAGATTGAGGGTGGACTTGTAATCCATCTTTTCAGGGTAATCCATGTTCTTTAAACCATTTCCTAGTATTTTCTACATCAAGCGCAATTTGTTGCGTCAAACTTTTTAAGTCCGGGTATTTTTCTTCGTTGCGCAATTTATGCAAAAACTCCACCCGAAGATGTTGCCCGTAAATTTCTTGAGCGAAATCCAGCAAGTGAATTTCCAGCACGGCGCGGCCATTTTCATGCACGGTGGGGCGTACACCCAGGCTCGCGGCACCTTGCAAATTGGGAATGTAAGCACCGCTTACTTGCACCACAAAAATGCCGCTTAGCGGCGGACGGTTGTGTTTCATCTGCACATTGGCGGTGGGGAAACCTATCTCGCGCCCCACTTTTTCGCCATGTACCACACGACCGCTGATGCTGTACGGGCGACCAAGGAAACGTGATGCCGCACGCATATTTCCCGCAGCCAGCGCCGTCCTGACCGCCGTGCTGGATACTCGCACGCCGTCGAATAACACGCTATGCATGGCCTCTACGGTAAAACCTTGCTGGCCGGCAATTTTCTCCATCAACGCAAAATCACCGCTGCGACCACTGCCAAACCTAAAATCATCGCCAATAAGAACGTATTTGACCGACAGATTTTTATGCAATGCATCGATGAAACTGCTTGCGCTCATTTGAGCAAACTGGCTGTTAAAGTTGCAGATATGCACCCGTTCCACGCCCAACTCGGCCAGTAATTCCAGTTTTTCACGCAAACTGGTGAGCCGTGCTGGTGCCTGATCCGGGGTAAAAAATTCGCGTGGATGTGGCTCGAAAATAACCACCGCACTCGGAATGCCACGAGATTTTGCCGCATCCATCAGTCTAGCCAACAAAGCCTTGTGGCCCAGATGCACACCATCAAAATTACCGATGGTAAGTGCAACAGGCTGGCGATCAGGAGATTGGAGTCCGCGAAAAATCAACATAAGAGGCTAATTATACTGTAGGGTGGACAAAAGCGCAGCGTTGCCCACGCGTTTCGTGTTCCATTTTAATGTTCGTTACCGCGTGGGCAGATAAGACGCTTGCCCACCCTACGCCGTCCCGCCGACCGTAAGCCCATCTATCCTTAACGTAGGTTGCCCCACCCCTACCGGTACATGTTGCCCTTCCTTGCCACAGGTTCCCACCCCAGGATCCAGCGCCATATCGTTGCCCACCATGCTCACCCGGTTCATCGCGTCCGGGCCGTTGCCTATCAGAGTGGCTCCCTTCACCGGATAGGTGATCTTGCCATCTTCTATCATGTAGGCTTCGGTGGTGGAGAAGACAAATTTTCCATTGGTGATATCGACCTGACCGCCACCAAAATTTGCTGCATACAAACCATGTTTGACCGAGGCAATGATTTCTTGCGGATCATGCTTGCCATTCAGCATCATGGTGTTGGTCATGCGCGGCATGGGAATATGGGCATAGGACTCGCGCCGTGCATTGCCAGTAATTGCCACGCCCATCAGGCGCGCATTCATCGTGTCCTGCAAATAGCCTTTGAGGATGCCGTCTTCGATCAGCACGGTGCGTTGGGTGGGATTACCCTCATCATCCATATTCAACGAGCCGCGACGGTCGGCGATAGTGCCATCATCCACCACCGTCACGCCCTTGGAGGCCACGCGTTCACCGATGCGGCCGGCAAAAGTGGAGCTACCCTTGCGATTGAAATCGCCTTCTAGGCCATGGCCGACGGCTTCGTGCAACAAGATGCCGGGCCAGCCGGGTCCGAGTATCACAGTCATATTGCCTGCAGGAGCCGGACGTGCATCGAGATTGACTACGGCCTGATGCACGGCTTCAGCCGCATATTTCTGCAATATCTCATCAGTGAAATAGGCATAGTCAAAGCGACCGCCGCCGCCTGCCGAACCCTGCTCGCGTTTGCCATTGCTTTCGACGATGACTTGCAGGGAAAGACGCACCAGTGGGCGAATATCGGCGTTCATCAGACCGTCGCTGCGTGCCACCATCACAATTTCATATTCTCCCGCCAAGCCTGCCATGACCTGGGTTACACGAGGGTCAAGGGCACGTGCGCAGCGCTCAAGCCGCTCCAGCAATGCAACCTTTTCAGACGCACTGATGCTGGCGATGGGGTCGTGCGGCAGGTACAACTGAGTTGCCTGATCCTGCAAGCTGCCTTTTTTTCTCTGCACTGGCTTGTGACTTAATTGCGGCACGCGTTGAGTTCCACCCTGGCGTGCAATGGCGCGAGTGGCCATTGCCGCATTTTCCAGCGCGCTCAGGCTGATGTCGTCGGAATAGGCAAAGGCGGTTTTTTCCCCGCTTACCGCACGCACCCCTACTCCCTGATCGATACTGAAACTGCCGGATTTAACGATCCCCTCTTCCAGCGACCAACTCTCGGCTCGACTATATTGAAAATACAGGTCGGCATAGTCAAGCTGGTGCGCAAGCATTTTGCCGAATATTTTTTCTAGCTGGTGCTCATCCAAGGCAAATGGCGTAAGCAGCGATTGTTGCGCGAGGGCGAATACGGAATCTTTTTGCATCAAACAACCCTTATTTGTTAAATATTCAATATATTACGTCAGAATCCATATCTAAGTCCGAGCACCTTGAACCTTGTTTCTGGTTAAATCAGGATGCGATGCGTCAACGCGGGCAGGCTTGCCCGCAAACTGGCTTGATAATTCGGATTGATTTCTGCCACAACCACACCCGAACCGCGTGGTAATTCGTCAAGCACTCGCCCCCAAGGATCCACGATCATACTGTGGCCGTGCGTTTCGCGGCCATTCACATGATATCCGCCCTGTGCTGCCGCGATGACGTAGGACAGGTTTTCGATGGCACGTGCGCGCACCAATACTTCCCAATGCAGCTTGCCAGTGGTGGAGGTAAAGGCGGATGGCAGCACAATAATATCCACATTCTTCATCGCACGGAACAACTCGGGGAAACGCAGATCGTAACAAATTGCCAAACCTATACGCCCGAACGGGCTATCGATCACAACTACCTGCTTACCCGCTTCAATCGTGTTTGCCTCATGATAATGCTCATTACCAAGGTCCAGATTGAACAAATGAATCTTGTCGTAGCGCGCCACTTGCGCACCATTTTCGTCATACACCAAACAGCTATTGCGCACCTTGCTTGGGCTATCGGCCACCAGTGGGATCGAACCGCCCACCACCCAGATGCTGTGTTTGCGTGCCATTTCTGCAAGGAAAGTTTGCATGGGACCAGTACCCAACTGCTCGCGTGCAGCCACTGTGTCAGCCTCTTTCATGCCCATGATGGAAAAAAACTCAGGTAATACCACCAGCTGTGCGCCTTGCTCCACGGCGTTTTCTATCATTCGACGCGCTTCACTCAAGTTGCCCGCAACATTCGGGCCAGATGCCATTTGCACTGCCGCGACTTTGAATGCACTGACCTGTGCAGCATTGCGGCGTTGGGTGGAATTTATATCTATCATGATTTACTCTTTAAAATATTTCATTGATCAATTTTACTTTGCAGACTTGCTTTCACCAATTTTTTCCACTTTCGGATCTATCCAGCTTCCCGAGATATTATATTCAAATGCAGCCAACTGGCCGAGTGGATCTCCCAATAGCTTGCTAGCAAGAAAAACACCCGCTACCACAACTGGTGCTACGACCATCGCAGCAATCAGGGCTACGCTATTGCCCACAGCTGGCACGATGCGTACCTTAAGATCCTGTGTTTCATTGACAAGATTTATCTGCCCCTTCATTGTTGCTTTTGCAGAGGAGCCATCAATTTTCAAATTGTCGGTATTTAGCACACCCAGCCGTAAGTCTGCCGAGCCTATGATACTGTCAAATTCGAATCCCTTGCTGAACACATCGTCGAAGTCCAGTGTAATACGTTTGGGTAATGCTTGCAGACTCAAAATACTCAACACCTTGCCTATTCCTGGATCTATCTGCATAAATTGACCTTTTCGCATATCCATATTTAACTGGCCGTTCAGTTTGGCATTTCTGTACATCCACGGCGCTCCCGGCCAGTTAAAATTTCCTTCCAGTTTCCCACTGCCATTTTTGACACTGTTCGGAAATCCGGTTCGGCTCAGCATATTGCCCGCATTACCGAGATCAAACTTTACATTGAGCTGCGTCTGTATATTATCTTCTTGCCCATTCCATTTACCATCTACATGCAGCACACCATCTGGATTAATCAAGCGTACATGGTCTATCAGGAAATCCTGCTCCTGTTGCCTTGCCTGAAGCTCGAACTTGCCCAACTGTCGCCCTTTGAGGCTGAGTTTTTCTACCGTCAAGTCAAGATCCGGAAAATCAATATTGCTTACATTTTTTATCTTAGCACTTACTCCAGCCTGGGCATCCACCTTCGACTTCGACTTTGAGTTTGTTTCGACTTGAGTGTTAGGGGCGCTCTTAGCTTCTGAAAATTCCAAATCCAGATTTTTGAGTTTTGCCACCAGCTTGCCATTTTTCTCTGACTGCCAACTCAACTCACCATTGACCTCTCTAGCTGCGAGCTGCACTTTCAGCACATCATTGCGACTAATCGCTTTAATTTGTAAGTCATTCACATTGTTGCCATAGCCACTCAATTTCTGTATCAATAAATCGGCACCTGCGAGGCTGCCACCTGTGAAACTGGCATCTGCATCACCATCACCGACAACCACACCATCCAGCACAGACCATCCCTCTAGCGACACCTGTGGTACCGTGCCTGTCACCCACACACCATCCCTGTTGGATTTTTGTGTAGCATTGCCGAAATTAATGATTCCACGATCAACACTCCAGACACCCTTATTATCTTTTTTGCGCAATACATTTACGTTGAGCAACGAACCATATTGCATAATCCAAGCATCACGACTTGCGCTCAAGTCTTTTATCTCCACACGCAGGGAAGCGGTCTCATCTGCACGCCTGTAAAATGGTGCAGGCAAGTCTGATTGAAAACCAGATAGGGTGGAGTTCAACAACACCCTGACAAGCTTGTTCTGCAGCGCTATGTCAACATTCCACTCGGGCTTTCCGCTCAATTTTTTCCATGCCGGATGCGGATTGATTTCGTGCAGCGCTGAAAAATTGGCCCGTCCACTCAGATTGGCATTCATTGCGCCACCCTCGCCGCTTTCTATTACCAGCTTGGCCGGCCCTCCGAGTATTTGCGCTACGATATTTTTTGCACTGACTCCTGACTCGGTAAACAGCAAATCACCATTTACCCGGCGTATGGTGGGCAGGTATTTACCGTACTCTATTTCGCTATTGGTGAAACGATATGTGCCAGCAACTTTTACCTGCTGACTTCCCAGCATCGGAATATCAATTTTCAGATGCAACTTTCCTTTTCCACGCGCAGTGAAATCATCGGTAAAACCATCAAGGTATCCGCGCACCGGGCTAGCTTGAATATATGCCAGCGCACGCGCATTATCCGCTTCAGCTTCGCCTTGAATTTTTACCATCAAATCCTCGCTCAACATATCGGGTATCGCCACCCTGACATTTTTAAGCCGCACCCCATCCGTCATAGCCACTGCGGTAGTGACCAATAATTCTTTTCCCTGCATCAGAAAATCGACATTTGTATTATCGATACGCGGCCACGCAGGTGCATACTCCAGAGCAACACCCTTTGCCCGTGCATGAATTTTGAAAATTCCCTTCTTGTTATCTACAAACGGGAAGTCGTTTAAATCACCTTTTAAACGAAGCGTGAAATTATTGGACTGACCATCCAGAAATGCTGTGTTTATCCATGACCGTACATCCGTCTCTATGGCGAATAGCGGAATATATCTAGCTGCATGAGGCACTGAAACGTGAGTCAAATGAACATTCAAATCCAACTTGCCCGGACTGTCGGCCAGTGTTTGATAGCTACCGTAAGCCGTGCCGACAATATCCGCATTGGCCACGGCCAGATTCCACAACTTCACTTCAAACTCGCCTGATTTTTCCTTCCAACTAGACTGCGCGACTATGGTGTCAAATGCCAGAGGTTCAGGCATGAATTGCGGCGCATCCAGAAGTAATTTTTTCGAATTGATAGACAAATAGCCACTACTCTCATTGCCATCCACCTCCCCGCTCAAGCCTGAAAACCCCGGCAGTTTTCCGACACGCTGAAGTGACAAGCCGTCAAATCGTCCTTTCACTGTATAGTGCAGTTGCTTGCCCGCATCAGCCTGCCATTTCACCTGCATATTTTCCACAATCCCCTGCGGCGAAAATTCGGCATACTTGTTTTTGAACTGTCTATCCAGCGGCACATATTTCATCATCTGCGCCAGTCCATCGAGCTCTATCAAGTTTGCGCGTATTTCGCCTGAGGAAGATTCTATCCCTTGCAGATTGCTCAAACTGACAAACACATCTGTAGGCTTCAACACAAAGCCATTGAATAACTTAAATGAAAAATTTTCCAAGGACACTTCCAGTCCCAACGGAACATCACGCCACCCAAGACGACCACTGAGCACACGTATATCCAGCTGCGGCAGGTTCTCGGCCAGCCGTGTCTGCACCTCAACCAGTGCCAGATCTGTCGTTACTCGGCTGATCTTGCCCTCCTCCACTTCCAACCAACCGCGCAACGCACCACGGCCTTGTTTAAATGCTGAGGGAAGCGCTAGCCAGGGCTTCCATGCGGCTAGGTCGGCATAGTCTAGCTGGGTGAATATTTCACCACTCCAGCCAGACAAATTATCAAAACTTTTTCCATAAAAATCACCTCGCACATCCAGCTGAGTCGACAACGCTGCCGGGGGCGTGGCGCGCAGTGCAAAACGGTGATAATTCCAGCCATTTTCAATAATCAGATTCACCTGGTCAAACACCAGCAGGGGGGCTGCCTGCTTTTCATCCCGCCAGGAAATCTGCGCACCGCGCACCACGATGCGGGACTGGTTCAACAACATATTGGCAAAATTATTATCTGCTGATGCACCTCCCATCTGCACACCGGAAATATGCAGCACACCGTGAACATCGCGTTTAATCATCAAATTCGGCTGCTCAATTTCCACGCTGGCTAGACGTAACTCTCCTGTCAGCAATGACATCCACGACACCACGACATCAACTCGCTGCAATGCCAATATGCTACGCTGCTGCTTATCCAGAATATGAATATCCAACAAACGCAGGTGCGGGCCTATGCCATGCCAGTCAGCTTCGATTCTTCCTATCTCGACAGCCAAGCCGATCGCATTACCAACTGCATGAGTAATATCCTTGTGATAATGCTCGATGTTAGGCAACACCGAGTAGCGCAATGTCAGTATCACCCCTGCAACGGCTAACGCTAGCAATAGGCTCAACGCCAGTGCAACGCGCTGCAATAGCATTAGGGTATGGACAGTTATTTTTAGAGAAATTTTCAGCATGCTTGGCGGCAATATTTCATGGCGTCAAAATCCTGCTTGGCGACGCCGATGGCAGCTCGCTCAGCAAATAGATGTCGCCATGCAGTAAGAAACTAGGTAAGTAGGACACAGGAGTTTTATAATCAAACGATATGCAACTCCCATTTTAACCCGAAGCCCATTCCATGAATACCTCAAAACCGCTGTCTCACCCTAATTTTGAAGCGATGGTGCAACATAGCGCCAGTTGCAGCCGTTATGTTCAGCATCTGCTGGCTAGCGATGCCTCCCTATTGCCATGGTTGCGTGACAATATCAGCCAGCCGTGCAATGCAGATGAAATGCTTGCATGGCTAGATGCCATATCAGGCGGGGACGAACACGGGCTGTCCAGCGCACTACGTATTTTACGCAAACGGGTGATGCTCAAACTGCTGGTTCGTGACTTGGGTGGGTTGGCTGATCTTGATGAAGTGATGTCCAGCATGACTGCGCTGGCAGAACTAGTCGTTCGACGCGCCCAAAGCTGCGCCATGCTATCGCTTGAGCAACAGTATGGACAGCCCATAGGCGCTGATAGTGGTAAACCGCAGGAATTGCTGGTCATCGCCATGGGTAAGCTGGGTGGAGGAGAGTTAAACGTTTCCTCTGATATAGACCTGATTTTTGTATATCCGGAAGATGGCGACACTAACGGCGCACGCAGTATAGGCAATGGCGATTTTTTCAACCGTGTAGGACGAAAAATAATTACCTTGATCAACGAGATCACTGCCGACGGTTTTGTTTTTCGGGTGGATATGCGTTTGCGTCCCTATGGCGACAGCGGTGCGCTGGTGATGAGTTTCGCCGCGCTGGAAGAATATCTGGTGGCGCAGGGACGCGAATGGGAGCGTTACGCTTGGATAAAAGCGCGTGTCATTTCACCCGCTGCATGTTCTGCAACAGATGAGTTGGTCAAACTCGCCCAGCCCTTTGTGTTTCGCAAATATCTCGATTTTGGCGCGTTCGAATCCATGCGAAAACTGCATGCGCAAATACGCAAGGAGGTTCTGAGGCGCGATCGTTTGAACAATGTAAAACTGGGCCCCGGCGGCATCCGCGAGGTTGAGTTCATTGCACAGGTTTTTCAATTAATAAGAGGCGGACGTGATGCACGTCTGCGCATCCGACCTACCCAAAAAGTCCTGCAATTACTGGCCGAGAACGGGCAGTTGAGCGCAGACTCCATAGCCAAACTGGATGCGGCATATGTCTTTTTGCGCAAGCTGGAGCATCGTTTGCAATATCTGGACGACCAGCAAACACAGGAAATGCCAGAGAAAGAGCAGGATCAGGATATTATCGCCCTTGCCATGGGCTACCCAACTTACACCGCACTGCTGGAGATTTTTAATCGGCACCGCGATAGTGTCAGCACACATTTTGAGCAAATATTCAGCACCCAGGAAGATGCTTCCGCAGAAACAAAAATACACGCTACAGCGGACACACTTTGGCAGGAAGGAATGCAGGCAGACGAGCTAAAAGACGGTCTCGCCAAACTTGGCTACGCCGATGCCACTTCCATGGCCGAGCGCCTTTTGCAAATCCGCGACAGTGGCCGCTATCGCCAGTTACCCGAGCTCAGCCGCCAGCGCCTTGACAAGATCATGCCGCAGTTCATCAAGCTGTGTGCTGCCGCCGACAATCCAGATCAAACGCTGCCGCGCGTACTCAAGCTGCTGGAAAATATCAGCCGGCGTGCTTCTTATCTGGCATTCATGGCCGAGTATCCACAGATGCTTCCCCGTTTAGTAGGCATCGCCAGTGCCAGTGTATGGGCTTCTGATTATCTGACCATGCATCCATTTCTGCTGGATGAATTGCTGGATGCTAGAGAAATATACCGCGCACCAGATTGGCCTGCACTGGATCAATTCCTGCAAGCGCAACTTGCAGACTGTGCCGATGACATTGAACGCGGCATGGATGCACTGCGCCAGTTCCATCACAGCCAGACTTTCCATCTGCTGGCCATGGATATACAAGGTTTGTTGACGCTGGAAATACTGAGCGATCATTTGAGCGATTTAGCTAATTTGATCCTGAAGCATGTATTGGAATTATGCTGGCACGATGCGCGCAAGAAGCATCAGACTGAACATCACTTCGCCATCATTGCCTATGGCAAGCTGGGTGGACGCGAGCTGGGATACGCCTCCGATCTGGATCTGATCTTTTTATACGACGATCCGCATCCCGATGCCGGCGAAATTTATGCAAGGCTGGCTCAACGCATCAACACCGTTCTCAGTAGCTACACTTCTGCGGGTCGCCTGTACGAAACAGACCTGCGCCTGCGGCCTAACGGTGCCAGCGGCCTACTGGTCAGTAGCGTCAGCGCATTTGAGGACTATCAACTGAAACATGCGTGGGTATGGGAGCATCAAGCGTTGACACGTGCTCGCTTCAGCGCGGGAGACAACAAGGTTGGTGCGCAGTTTGAGGAAATTCGAAAAGCAGTTCTATGTCAGCCACGTGCCATCAAAGAGTTGCGCAAAGAGGTGTCTGACATGCGCCAGAAAATGCACGACGGCCATATCAATAACAGCGATAAATTCGAGATCAAGCATGACAAAGGTGGCATGGTGGATATCGAATTTATCATGCAATTTTTAGTGCTAGCTTACGCCGCCACCTATCCTGAACTGAGCAGCAACAGCGGCAATCTCGCACTTCTACAGCTGGCGGCAAAACTGGATTTAATCGACAAAGAACTCAGCAAATCGGTACAGGATATTTACCGCAGCCTGCGTCTCACACAACACAAAATGCGCTTGAACAGCGAACCTTGCTGCCGCATGAATGCAAATGAAATCAGCATTGAACCGGTGCTGAAGCTATGGCACACCTTGTTCCCTGAAAGGGCTTAGTATAGCCTCCTACCCTACGCCCTGCTTCGCATAGGGCAAGAACTACGGGGTGCATATCTTGACTTGCAACTCGTTGATTCAGAAAGAAATAAAAATTGCCGCAACAGATAAAATATTCAATATATTCAATATAATCAATATGTTATATTAAATATAAAATCTAAGGTAGACCGGTTTTTATGGCAACACTTATCACGCAGCGGGGAGAAATTTCGGCCGCAACGGTTACATCTCCCCAAGCATTTACATGGATAGGCCTGAGCGCACCTTGCCCGTCAATCTCATATTGTGAAACATTGTTGCTTTTGATATTTGTAACATAGGCATATTTCCCCGAGCTCGCGATTGTGATGCACACCGGGGTTACCAAAGATTCTGCGGTGGCCGGTATCATCGGCACCAAACTGCCACTCCTGTCCAACGTGTATTGCGACACATGGTTGCTATTTTGATTCACCACATAGGCATACTTGCTCGAGGGGGCGATGCAAATCGACATCGGATGTTTGCCGGCTGCCACAGGCGCGTGAGCAGGTGCCAGGCAACCATTCGGGGTAATTGCAAACTGCGAGACGTCGCCACTGGTTCTGTTGACAACATAGGCAAACTTTCCAGACGGCGCAATGGTAATGGCACGCGGAGCTGTTCCAGCATTTATAGTTGCAGGACTCATGGGCTGCAAGCTGCCATTTGCAGAAATTAGGTACTGTGAAATAGTGTTGCTGCCGTTATTCACCACGTAGACATATTGACCCGATGGATCAACGCTGATTGCCACAGGAATCACGCCGGTCTCGATAGTTGCGGGAGACATGGCACTGAGCGTGCCACTCTCGCCGATCAAATACTGTGACACTTCCTTGCTACTGCTATTTACAGCATAGGCATAACGCCCGGATGGATCGATAGCAATTTCAACAGGACAGGTCCCCGCTGCGACAGGGGTTGAAATTTCAGCAAGACTGCCATTCGGATTAATGCTGTATTGCGAAATGCTATTGCCGCCCTGATTGGCCACATAAGCATATTTACCCGAGGGGGTAACAGCGATAAAAACGGGGGTGGTGCCGGTAGCAACGAGCGCCGGGAGCAAAGGGGCGAGGTTGCCTCGTTGATCAGCCTGGTACTGAGAGATGCTATTGCTACCCTGATTGCTCACATAAACATAATACTGATGGCGATCATTTTTTCTGCGGAACAATGCCAAGAATTTTTGAAAAATACCTGTACTCAAGGTTGCACTACTACCAGACATCAAAATATTCCTTCTCTTGTTTTATTCTTCATTGTGGGAGCGCCGACGTGGACGTCAGCGCTCCCAGCAACCGCATCTACGACGCTGCGCGTACCGCCTGTGCGATATTTTCCGCCCAGTAACGCACTTTTTCGCCATCTTCACCTTCCACCATTACACGCAGTAGCGGCTCGGTGCCGGAAGGACGCAACAGTACCCGTCCTTTGCCCGCAAGCGCAGTAGTTGCAGAGGTGACAGCGGCTTGCACGTCAACATGCGCAGTGCAGTCCTGACCCTTGGCAATCCGAACATTGATCAACACTTGCGGATACATCAGCATGCCCGAAGCAGCTTGTGCCAGTGTCTGTTTGCCGGCACGCAATGCATGCAACACTTGCAATGCAGAAATAATGCCATCCCCGGTGCTATGCCTATCCAGACAAATAATATGGCCCGAATTTTCTCCGCCCAATTGCCAGCCATTTTTCTGCATTAACTCCATCACATAGCGGTCGCCCACTTTGGCACGCGCAAAAGGGATCCCCATATCTTTCATGGCAAGTTCGAAAGCAAGATTTGTCATCAGGGTACCCACTACCCCACCCTTCATCACACCCTGCTTCTGACGATGTTGCGCAATGATGTAGAGCAACTGGTCGCCATCATATAAACGACCTTCTGCATCCACCATCACCAGACGGTCGGCATCACCATCCAGCGCAATGCCCAAATCGGCTTTGTGTTCGATAACTGCCTTCTGCAAATTGCCGGGAGCAGTGGCACCATATCCATCATTGATATTCTTACCGTCCGGCTGCACGCCGATAGTCACCACGTCTGCGCCTAGCTCATGGAACACATGACCGGCGATGTGGTATGCCGCACCATGCGCACAATCCACCACCAGTTTCAGCCCGCGCAAGTCCATCTCATAGGGAAAACTGCTCTTGCAAAATTCGATATACCTGCCTGCGGCGTCCTCAAGGCGTTTAGCTTTGCCCAAGCTGGCTGAGGGCATGGTGACGATGGGTGCATCCATGCCGGCTTCGATGGCGCGTTCAGTTTCGTCTGGTAATTTGCTGCCGCTTGCGGAGAAAAATTTTATGCCATTATCTTCAAATGGATTGTGCGATGCCGAGATTACGACACCCGCCTGCAAACGTAAAGCACGCGTCAAATATGCCACAGCCGGTGTCGGAATCGGCCCCGCCAGATACACATCCACCCCTGCGGCGATCAGCCCTGCCTGTAGTGCAGACTCAAGCAAGTAGCCGGATATACGCGTATCTTTGCCTATCAATACCGTGGGACGTTCACCTTCGGCCAGATGCCAATCCGAGTTGGCCAGCACCTTACCTGCGGCATAACCCAAATGCATTACAAACTCTGGAGTAATCGGAAACTCGCCTACCTTGCCACGCACACCATCGGTACCAAAATATTTTCTGCTCAACGGACTACTCCATTCATTTTTAAAAATTCACATGCATTCATGTAGGGTGGACAAAAGCACAGCGTTGCCCACTCGGCTAAAACATTGCTTCCTCTTTGTATACTCTGTGATCTCTGTGGCCAATTGATTTTTTTAAGCCATTATTAATTTACAGCTTGCCATACCTTAAGTGCATCGCAAGTAGCCTGCACATCATGCACACGTACTATGCTTGCCCCGTGTTGCACTGCCAGCAGTGCGGCCGCCAAGCTTGCTGGTAGGCGATTATTAACATCTTGTCCGGTGATAGCACCCAGCATGGATTTTCGCGACAACCCGGCCAGCAGCGGCACTTTCAATTCTGTGAACTTCTGCAAATTTCGCAACAAGGCCAAATTATGCGCCAATGTCTTGCCAAAGCCAAAACCTGGATCAATCACAATTCGCTGATGCGCCACACCGGCAGCTTCTACAGCACGAATACGGCTATACAAAAACGCTAAGACTTCGGTCACCACATCGTCGTAGTGGGGCTCAATTTGCATGGTCTTGGGTAGCCCCTGCTTGTGCATCAGACACACCGCAGCATTGCTTGCCGCAACGGCTGCCAAGGCTTCCGGCTGTTGCAGCGCGTTGATGTCGTTGACCATGTGCACACCGGCAGCCAAGGCAGCGCGCATCACCGCTGCCTTGCAGGTATCGATGGATAATGGCACGCCAACATCACGCAGCCCCTCAATCACCGGCATCACCCGATCCAGTTCTTCCTGCACTTCAATAATCATGGCACCAGGGCGAGTAGATTCGCCGCCGATATCGAGAATATCGGCGCCTTCAGCAATCAATTGCCGCGCATGGGCGATGGCTGCATCGCGCAACAAGTGGCGACCGCCATCGGAGAAAGAATCGGGAGTGACATTGACGATGCCCATCACTAAAGGACGGGACAGGTTAAAACGGTAAGAGCCGCAGTGTAAATGCATATGACAAAAGAGAATGGGTTCAGGTTTTCACCCTTACCCATTCTCCCTTTCCTCTACTCTATCTTCAAGTGGCTTCAAGTAGCCTGAGCAGGTTCTGCCGGAGCAGTAGGTGATGCATCCTGTGGCGGCTGAGGGGGCTGTACTATTGGAGCCGGTTTCGGTTCACGCGGCGGCTTGCCTGCCATGATGTCGTTAATTTGCTCGGCATCCAATGTCTCCCATTCTAGTAAAGCCTTGGTCATCGCTTCGACCTTGTCTTTATTGGCTTCGATCAGTTTTCGCGCCAAGGAATACTGCTGATCTATGATACGGCGGATTTCTTCATCGACTTTTTGCATCGTCGCTTCAGATACATTTTTATGCGTTGGACGACCGAAGAATGCTTCGCCATCGTTTTCGCCGTAGACCATAGGCCCCAAGGCGTCCGACATACCCCATTGCGTCACCATACTGCGCGCCATACCGGTAGCACGTTCAAAGTCGTTGGAAGCGCCGGTGGTCATCTGCTGCATGAAAATTTCTTCGGCAATACGTCCGCCAAAGAGCACGGCGATGGTATCGAGAATACGATTTTTGTCCATACTGTAGCGATCTTCCATAGGCAACTGCAAGGTCAAGCCCAAAGCACGTCCGCGCGGAATAATGGTCACTTTATGCACAGGGTCGGTCTTCGGCAGCAGCCTGGCCACAACCGCGTGGCCGGATTCGTGATACGCCGTATTGCGACGCTCTTCTTCCGGCATGACCATGGATTTGCGTTCCGCACCCATCATGATCTTGTCTTTGGCCGATTCAAAATCATCCATATCGACAAAACGCTTGTTTCTACGTGCCGCAAACAAGGCTGCCTCGTTCACCAGATTGGCCAAGTCAGCACCCGACATGCCAGGTGTACCACGTGCCAAGATATCTAGCTTCACGTCAGGTGCCATAGGCACCTTGCGTATGTGCACCATCAATATTTGTTCGCGGCCACGGATATCGGGCAAGGTCACATACACCTGACGGTCAAAACGGCCAGGGCGCAGCAACGCGGAATCCAGTACATCGGGACGGTTGGTTGCCGCAATCACGATCACACCGCTGGCACCTTCGAAACCATCCATCTCAACCAGCAGCGCATTCAGCGTCTGCTCACGCTCATCATTGCCGCCGCCCATGCCAGCGCCACGCTGACGACCGACCGCATCGATTTCGTCGATAAAAATAATGCATGGGGCTTGCTTCTTGGCCTGCTCGAACATGTCGCGCACACGCGCAGCACCGACACCGACAAACATTTCAACGAAATCAGACCCAGAGATGGAGAAGAACGGCACCTTCGCCTCGCCTGCAATGGCTTTTGCCAATAATGTTTTACCCGTACCCGGGCTACCTACCAGCAACACGCCGCGTGGTATACGGCCACCTAGGGCCTGGTATTTTGTCGGCTCGCGCAGGAAATCGACCAGTTCGGAAACCTCCTCCTTGGCTTCATCGCAACCGGCCACGTCGGCAAAGGTCAAACGCTCCTTGCTATCGTCCATCAACTTGGCTTTACTTTTGCCAAATGAAAACGGCCCGCCTTTGCCGCCGCCTTGCATCTGGCGCATGAAAAACACCCACACACCGATCAACAGCAACATCGGGAACCATGACACGAAGATACTCATCCAGAAGGACTGCTCTTCTTCCGGCTTAGCTTCTACATTTACGCCGTGCTTAAGCAGATCGGACACCATCCAGATATCGCTGGGCGCATAGCTGGTCACGCTCTTACCGTCAATCGTCAGCGCTTTCAGGGTACGACCCTCGATGGTCACCTTGGCAATTTGGCCCTGCCTGACCTCTTCAAGAAATTGTGAGTAATCTAGCGATCTCTTGGAGGACGGCTGCTGATTTTGACCGAACTGTTTGAATACAGTCATCAGCACCATCGCCACAACTACCCAGACTCCTACACTTTTAAACATATTATTCATGAATGTCCTTCTAAATCCGTATAACAATAAGGTATTAAACACTGTGCGACCATATTATTCAAGGTCACTTTAAATATAACGTACACAATCAAGACATTTCTAAAGCCTGCCAGTTCCTAACATATACACTTCGTTGCTGCGGTCGCGCGAGGCTTTGGGCTTGCGGCTAACCACTTTTGCAAAATGCTTGCGAATTTCCTTCACATACTCCTCAAATCCTACACCCTGAAATACTTTTACTAAGAAAGCACCACCTGGTTTGAGATGTTGCACAGAAAATTCAAGTGCCAACTCTGCCAAATGTATCGAACGCGCCTGGTCTGACAGATCAATGCCGCTGATATTGGGTGCCATATCGGAAATTACAAGTTCGATCTGCTTCCCGCCCAGTTTTTCCTCCAACAGCGCCAGAACAGCATCCTCACGAAAATCGCCCAGTATGAACTCAACCCGTGGCAAGGGATTCAATGGCAACAGGTCCAGAGCAATGACCTTACCCTTGTCTCCAACTTTATTAGCCGCTATTTGCGACCAGCCACCCGGTGTGGCACCCAGATCCACCACAATCATGCCGCTCTTGATCAGGTGATCGCGTTCGTCGATTTCCAGCAGCTTATAGGCCGAGCGCGAACGGTAACCATCCTTCTGTGCCTGTTTCACATAAGGGTCGTTGATATGCTCACGCATCCACTGTTTGCTGGTTTTAGAAGGCTTCATCGTTTAGAATGTCGAACTATATCCGGAGTTCATCATGTTAATACTGTCTGTTTCACAACGCCGCGAGCTTAAAGCCCGTGCGCATCCACTTAATCCCACCGTCATGATAGGCAATGCTGGGCTGACGCCCAGCGTGCTGGATGAAATTTCCCGCACACTGAAAAGCCACGAGCTGATCAAAATACGCGTGATGAGCGATGATCGAGAAGCACGCGCAGCGCTGTTGCAGGAAATCTGCACCCAACTCAACGCCGGTGCAGTGCAGCATATCGGCAAAATCCTGGTCATTTATCAACCTCAGCAAACGCCGTTGTTGTCTTTGCCCAAGCGCAAAAAAGGCAAACCACTGACCAAGAAACAATTGGGTAACAAGAATTAATCAAAACAGATGGTTGTAAAAATAAACTATTCAATATAATGAATGAGTTACGTTGACGCCACATCTAAGTTCGACACCCCGCAGGGGTTCTTGTCCTATGCGAAGCAGAGCGTAGGAGGCTGTTAGGCACCTCTATAAATACACCACGTTAACTATTTCGTACTCGCGCACGCCACCAGGTGCTTGCACTGCCGCCACATCCCCAGCATACTTTCCGATCAATGCACGCGCAATCGGCGAACCTATGGAAATTTTGCCCTGTTTGATGTCGGCTTCATCCTCGCCTACGATCTGATAGGTCATCACATCACCGGTTTTCTCATCTTCCAATGTAACGGTCGCACCAAATACACAGCGCCCATCCGCGTTTACAGTTTGAGGGTCTATTATCTGAGCATTGCTCAACTTGCCTTCCAGATCGATGATGCGTCCCTCGATAAATCCTTGCCTATCCTTGGCTGCTTCATATTCAGCATTTTCAGACAAATCACCCTGAGCCCGTGCTTCCGCAATGGCATTAATCACCCATGGGCGGTCTACGGTTTTAAGGCGGTGCAATTCGCTGCGCAGCAATTCTGCTCCGATCAACGTTATAGGTATTTTGATCATGTTGTAACTCGCTTAGTCGTTAGTTATTAGTCGTTAGAAGTTGGTTGATTGTCGCTGCGCGTTTTTTAACTAAAAACTAACGTCTAGCGACTAGTAACTAGCCGTTTGTGCAATGACTGCAAGTCATAAACATTCAATTCCGTGAGATGCTGCATGCCCACACAGGCTGCACGAGCACCTGCCAGTGTAGTGTAATAAGTTACCCGTCCCTGCAATGCAGCATGGCGTATCGAATAAGAATCCTGAATCGCGCTACGCTTGCTGTCAACCGTGTTGATGATCAAACAAATTTCACCGTTCTTGATCATATCCACAATATGCGGACGACCTTCTGTTACTTTATTCACGATTTTTACGTCCACGCCCACAGCACTGATGTCTACTGCGGTACCTCGGGTAGCAAGGATGGTGAAACCCAGTTCATGCAGATTCTTGGCCACTTCTGCGGCACCTTGTTTATCGGCATCACGCACGCTAATAAACACTTTGCCGGAGGTAGGCAGCTTTACGCCTGCCGCGAGTTGTGACTTGATAAAAGCCTCTGCAAAAGTGTCACCCACCCCCATTACTTCACCGGTGGATTTCATCTCCGGGCCCAGTATCGTATCGACACCGGGGAATTTGATGAAGGGGAAAACCGCTTCTTTCACTGAATAGAAAGGCGGCACCACTTCTTTGCTAACGCCTTGCTGAGCCAGTGTCTGGCCCACCATGCATCTTGCAGCAATCATAGCCAACGGCAAACCGGTTGCTTTGGACACAAACGGCACAGTGCGCGAGGCGCGCGGGTTCACTTCCAGCACATACACCGTCTCACCCTGAATCGCGAACTGCACGTTCATCAAGCCCACCACATTCAATGCCTTGGCCATCGCCACAGTCTGGCGGCGCAGCTCATCCTGTAAACTAGCTGACAGACTGAATGGTGGTAATGAACAGGCTGAATCACCGGAGTGCACACCCGCTTCTTCGATGTGCTCCATGATGCCGCCTATCAGCACATCCGTGCCATCGGACACTGCATCTACATCCACTTCTATCGCATCGTTGAGGAAGCGATCGAGCAGAATAGGCATGCGTTCAGGATAAATCTTAGCACTTTCAACGGCTTGCCGCATGTAACGCTCAAGATCTACCGGGCCATGCACGACTTCCATGCCACGCCCGCCCAGCACATTGCTGGGACGCATCACCAGTGGATAGCCGATTTCCTGTGCGGCATGTAAGGCTTGCTCAGGGTTGCTCACAGTGCGGTTAGGCGGCTGTTTCAAGCCCAGCTTCTGCAACATCTGCTGGAAGCGCGCACGGTCTTCCGCGCAATCGATCATATCCGGTGTCGTGCCAATAATCGGCACACCGTTTTTCTCCAAGCCGCGCGCCAGTTTCAGCGGCGTCTGCCCGCCATACTGCACGATCACGCCAAAAGGTTTTTCTACCGCCACCACTTCGAGCACATCCTCCAGCGTCAGCGACTCGAAATACAAACGGTCAGAAATATCGTAATCGGTGGACACGGTTTCTGGATTGCAGTTGACCATAATGGTCTCATAACCGTCTTCGCGCATCGCCAAGGCTGCGTGCACACAGCAGTAATCGAACTCGATACCCTGACCAATACGATTTGGTCCGCCACCCAATATCATGATTTTTTTCTTGTCCGTAGGCTTGGACTCGCATTCCTCTTCATAGGTGGAATACATATACGCGGTATTGGTGGCGAACTCAGCCGCGCAGGTATCCACGCGCTTGTACACCGGACGAATATTCATCGCATGGCGCAACGCCCGCACTGAGGGCTCTGCACAATTCAGCAACTTGCCTAAACGACGGTCGGAAAAACCACGACGCTTGAGTACGCGCAACTCATCTGCCGTCAGTGTATCAAGGTCACGACCTATCAACGCAGCTTCGCGCTTGATCAAATCTTCAATTTGCACCAGAAACCAAGGATCGATTTTGCTGACTGCAAACACTTCTTCCACCGTCAGGCCCATGCGGAAAGCATCACCCACTGCCCAAATGCGATCCGGCCCGGGCGCGCCCATTTCGGCGACCACCGCCTCGCGGTCAGTATATTTTGAATCCAGCCCATCTACGCCCACTTCCAGACCGCGTAGCGCTTTCTGGAACGACTCCTGAAAGGTGCGTCCGATCGCCATCACTTCGCCAACCGATTTCATCTGTGTAGTTAGCCTGTCATTGGCCTGCGGGAACTTTTCAAATGCAAAGCGCGGAATCTTGGTGACCACATAATCGATGGAAGGCTCGTACGAAGCCGGGGTTGCACCGCCTGTGATGTCGTTTTTCAGTTCATCCAGCGTGTAACCCACGGCCAGCTTAGCAGCCACTTTGGCAATCGGGAAACCGGTGGCTTTGGATGCCAAGGCAGATGAACGCGACACGCGCGGGTTCATCTCGATCACCACCATGTGCCCATCTTTCGGGTTGATTGCAAACTGCACGTTGGAGCCGCCGCTATCGACACCGATTTCGCGTAGCACCGCAATACTCGCATCGCGCAAAATCTGGTATTCCTTATCGGTCAGCGTTTGCGCAGGCGCTACTGTAATCGAGTCACCTGTATGCACCCCCATCGGATCAAGGTTTTCTATCGAACAGATGATGATGCAGTTGTCGGCGTGGTCACGCACCACTTCCATCTCGAACTCTTTCCAGCCCAACAGCGATTCTTCAATCAATAACTCTTTGGTCGGGCTGGCTTCAAGACCGCGCTCGCAGATCTCGACAAACTCTTCACGGTTATATGCAATACCACCGCCGGAGCCGCCCATCGTAAAGGACGGACGAATCACGGTTGGGAAGCCCAGTGCTTGCTGCACCTGCAACGCTTCTTCCATGCTATGCGCAATCACTGATTTCGCCGAAGCCAAACCGATACGTGTCATCGCCTGCTTGAATTTTTCGCGGTCTTCCGCCATGTCGATGGCCTCACGCGACGCACCTATCATCTCCACATTGTATTTTTCCAATACGCCGTGTTTAGCCAGATCCAACGCGCAGTTCAATGCAGTCTGCCCACCCATGGTAGGTAAAATGGCGTCCGGCCTTTCCTTGGCAATGATCTTTTCTACAATTCGCCAAGTAATCGGCTCGATGTAGGTTGCATCGGCCATATCTGGGTCGGTCATGATGGTGGCCGGATTCGAGTTCACCAGTATCACGCGATAACCTTCTTCGCGCAGCGCCTTACAGGCTTGAGCGCCGGAATAGTCAAATTCACAGGCCTGGCCGATAATGATCGGGCCGGCACCAATGATGAGTATGGATTTTAGGTCGGTTCTTTTAGGCATGGTTTTTAGGATCAGCTTTTAGCCTTCTCCATCAATCCGACAAATCGGTCGAATAAATAATCTACGTCCTGAGGGCCAGGACTCGCTTCAGGGTGTCCCTGGAAACAGAAAGCAGGTTTGTCGGTCAATTCAAAGCCCTGTAATGTTCCGTCAAACAAGGATAGATGGGTCACTCGTGCATTTTTAGGCAAGGAATTGATATCCACCGCAAAGCCGTGGTTCTGGCTGGTGATCATCACACGTTTGCTCTGCACATCCTGCACCGGGTGGTTTGCACCACGATGACCGAATTTCATTTTCAATGTTTTGGCGCCGACAGCCAAGCCCAGAATCTGATGACCCAGGCAAATACCGAACAAGGGCACGTCGTCTTTCAGAAACTGTTGCGTAGCTGCTATCGCATAATCGCACGGCTCTGGATCACCAGGGCCATTGGATAGAAACACGCCATCAGGATTGAGTTTTTTTACTTCCGCCGCGCTGGTCTTGGCCGGCACCACCGTCACCTTGCAGCCGCGCTCGGCCAGCTTGCGCAGAATATTGTGCTTCACGCCAAAATCATAGGCGACCACATGGAATTTTGTTTTTTCAATATCAGCGTAGCCGGATTTTAAATCCCACTCGCGCTGAGTCCAGTTATAAGATTTTTCGCAAGACACTTCTTGGGCCAGATCCATCCCGGCCAATCCGGCGAAACCACGTGCTGCGACCAGTGCCGCAGCCTCATCCGACCCCGAGGCGACGCAACCATTTTGTGCGCCTTTTTCACGCAAAATACGTGTCAGTCGGCGGGTGTCGATATCGGCAATTGCT
The DNA here is from genome assembly GCA_038925365.1 of Gallionellaceae bacterium. GTDB lineage: Bacteria > Pseudomonadota > Gammaproteobacteria > Burkholderiales > Gallionellaceae > 39-52-133. Next base: position 5,183 of record JBCKTV010000025.1, on the reverse strand, counting down.
ACCACCTTATTGGCTATCAGAAACTCGGACAAGGAATGGGTACTACGCCAGTTGCTCACTGTTTGTGATAAATCTCGAATCACCAGCCCGCTGGCAAATACCTGACGCGACTCTACGTCTTCCAGATTCACGCCTACATTGCCAACATGCGGACAGGTCAGGGTAACAATCTGCTTGCAATATGAGGGGTCAGTGAGAATTTCCTGATAGCCAGACATTGAAGTGTTAAACACCACCTCGCCCACACTAGCACCTTCGGCCCCGATAGAAATGCCACGAAACACCGTCCCATCGGCTAAAACTAGAATGGCGGGATTTGTTTGCGACACCGGATTCTCCCAAAAACAGAATTACAGCCTAAATGACATAAAGAAGCGGGACGAACAGATCGTTCATCCCGCCTTTGATTTGATCTGTCATTATACCCGATAGCGGAAAGGGGATCAAATTGAAGCAACTATAGCTTGAGGAAAGGAAGAGCATAAGCAAAAACCTTACCTTTCTAAGGCATATTGTTTGCTTGACATTGCAATCAAGCAAACAGGAGAATGGGCGAGATTTATCATGAAACCTGCCAAGCAAGGCAGCCACTTTCCCACACAAACCCTTCCAAACAAAACCATTATTTAAAGACCGGAGCCTTACAATGATCGATGAAAACCTATCCAAAGAACAGCGCATATTGAGAGTGCTGCGCAAAGTGCTCGCCAACATTGTAAAGGACGCCACCCCTGCACCCGGCCAGCCTCACCCTTTAAAAGAAAGCACAATTTACGACATTCGCGATCTTTTCGGCTTGATTGCAGAACGCGAGGCGGAGCTAGCTGACCAATCAAAACCAGACAGGAATGAAAAGCCCGTTTTTACTGATGAGCCAAAGAAGAGCAATGTCATCAAGCTGCCAAAATCCACAAAAAAGTAGAAAACAGAAAGCGATTAATCCAATTGCCAGTCACTTGGATGATGTGCCAACTACAGGATACGGATAAAGCATATTCATCGCCATGCTGTGCCCGGCAGTCTGTACTAGACGCACATGCTCGCGGCGCAATTCACGGGCATTTTTCAAGCCGCAGGAATGCGCGATCATTTCGATTTCCTTGTTCATACCGCTTGCATAGTTGGCAACTCTCTGGAATTTTTCCTGCACCACTAGGCCTCGTTGCAGACGTTTATTATGCGTAGCAATGCCGGTGGGACAGGTATTGGTGTGGCAGCGCATGGCCTGAATGCAACCGAGCGAGAACATAAAGCCGCGCGCAGTGTTGACGAAATCGGCACCGGTACATAAGGCCCAAGCAGCCTTGGCGGGCGTCACCAACTTTCCCGCAGCAATCACTTTGATGCGCTGCTTGAGACCCGACGCAATCAAGTCATCCACCACGCGCGGCAAGGCTTCCATGATAGGAAGCCCCATATGGTCTGCCAGCACTTGGGGTGCTGCACCACTGCCACCTTCACCACCATCAATGGCCAGAAAATCAGGCGCATAGTCCTGCCCCCGGCGCAAGATGGCTTCGCACAATGAGTGACTGAATGCCCAGCCGCCTATCGCAGTCTTAACCCCCACCGGCTTTCCCGTCAACTCGCGTATCATCGCAATGCGATCCAGCAATTCATCAATATTGGCTATGTCCGAATGGCGGTTGGGGCTGAGAGAATCTTCACCTGCCAGAATACCGCGTATCTTCGCAATCTCCTCGGTCACCTTGCCGCCGGGCAGCACCCCGCCTTTGCCCGGCTTGGCCCCTTGCGACAGTTTGATTTCAAATGCGCTGACACGTTTAGCCAACTCCAATGCACGTTCTTTTGAAAACTCTCCATTTGCATCACGGATGCCATAACGTGCAGTGCCGATCTGCATAATGATTTCCGCATTGCCCAACACATGATGCGGCGACAGACCGCCTTCGCCCGTATCGAGCCAGCAGCCCGCTGCCGCCGCGCCCCTGGAAAGAGCCTGCACTGCCGGTGCGGATAATGCACCAAAACTCATGCCGCTGATATTGACGATAGAACGCGCGGTGTAAGGCTCGCGGCAATAGCCCTCGCCTATGACAATGGCGGGTGATGCAATCTGTTCGTTATCCAGTGACGGGAATGGTGCATTCACAAAAATAATAGAACCCGGCTCGCGCAGATCGTTGGTGGAACCAAAACCAATGACCCCGCCCACCCCCTTCGCCGTGCGGTAAACCCAGTTACGCGCCGCACGATTGAAAGGCATTTCATCGCGCTCGCCCGCGATAAAATATTGGCGGATATAATCACCCTGGCTCTCAAGGAAGTAGCGCAGCCGGCCTATCAGCGGATAGTTGCGTAATACCGAATGTTTTTTCTGCACCACATCACGCACCAGCCAAAACAGCAGGATCAAGACGATGGTAAAACCGATAATGCTACCGATGCCGTAACTGACGATAATTGACATTGCAGGCCTTTACAAAAAGTTGATCTAAAGAAACTTTTTTAAGTCAAACCAAAACTCACCACTCACCACTCACCACTCACCACTCACCACTTACCACTTACCACTTACCACTTACCACTTACCACTCTCTACTTCCCAGATTTTCTAGCCACAAGATCCATCAACGCAGACATACCGTGATGCCCTGACCCTTCGTTGATCTCACTGTCATGCTCGTCCAGATGCAGAATTTCCATATCGGCAAACGCCTTGCGCAACAATGGCTCGGTGTACATATTGTCTGCTACCGGCGGCCCGCCGGTGCCGTACTCAAGCTGACGCGGAGTGTAACCTTGTAACAACAGCAAGCCGCCGGGCTTGAGGCATTTTTTAATATTTGAAAATAATTGTGTGCGTTGCTCTGGCGTGGCAAATTGAATAAAGATCGCAACCACAACATCGTAACGATTTTCGCCCCATTCCCAGTTCAGCAAATCGGCAACTTCAAAATCCAGCTTCACGCCTTTTTGTTGCGCCAAGGTATCGGCTTTACTTGCTGCTACCGCAGAACTATCCACAGCCAACACAAGCAAACCCTGTTGCACCAACCACACCCCATTGCGCCCTTCGCCATCAGCCACCGCGAGGCAACTCATGCCCGGCTTGAGCAAATGATGCTGGCTCACCAAAAAGGCATTGGGCCGGGTGCCAAAAAAATACTCACCACCGGCGTAGCGTTCGTCCCACATATTTACTGCCATATTAAAACTCATCCTGATATGTTAGAAATAACGGTATAAATAAGGTACCGCCTGATAGATGTGGTGGCGGACTGGTTAGCCTTTATTCCCCATCACTTCGCCCATCTTAACCGGCTGTGTAGCTGCCCATTGCGAGTTGAATGACAGCGCGTTGTTACGGAACAACATCACCACGGTGGAACCCAGCAGGAAGCGTCCCATCTCGTCGCCTTTTTTCAACAACACATTTTGTTTGGTGTAATCCCAAACGCGTACATCCCGGCTGCGCGGTGGATTCACCACGCCGTGCCACACCGTAGCCATGCTGCCGACTATCGTCGCTCCCACCAGCGTCAATACAAACTGACCAGCTTCGGCAGAATCAAACACGCAAACCACCCGCTCATTGCGTGCGAACAATCCCGGCACACCGCGTGCGGTGACCGGATTCACCGAAAACAAATCACCGGGCACGTAAATCATGCGGGTCAAGCGACCGTCGCAAGGCATGTGAATGCGGTGGTAATCTTTGGGGCTTAAATACAGCGTCGCAAAACTGCCATCTTGAAATTGCGCGGCCAGATCGCGGTCTCCACCAACCAACGCAGTCGTTGAGTAACTGTGGCCTTTGGCCTGAAATATCTGATCGTTTTCGATGCGGCCAAACTGGCTGATCGCACCATCCACCGGACAGATGAAATCGGCGGCGGCCAAAGTTCGCGCACCGTTAAGCAAGGCGCGGGTAAAAAATTCATTAAAGGTGGCGTAGCTGCGAATATCGGGATTGGCCGCTTCAGCCATGTTGACCTTGTAGCGCCCAATAAACCACTTGATCAGGCGTGCGGTCATTGCACCGCCTCTGATGCCGGCCACTTTTCCGGCGAATACGGTTAGCGCTTGTTTGGGTAAAAGATATTGCAACATTACAGCGAGACGTTCAGACACGGTGGCCTACCTAATAACGATGATGGGCGAACATTATACTTGTGGATGTACTGATTCAGGGCAGCTCTAAACCTAGCCTGCGCTCAAACATTTTGCAGCACCCACCACCAGCCGGTCAAAGTCAGGAAGGACAACGGCAATCCCACTGCCACCATCAAGGTGGCAAGCTCGGGATCGAGCTTGCGTTCCTGTGCAATGATAGCTGCGGTAATCATTGGCGGCATCGCTGCTTCAAATAGGGTGATTTGTATCGTCGGGCCATGTGCGCCCAGTACCAGCACATACAGCACATAAAACGCCAGCGGCGCCAGCAGCAATTTAAAGCCCAGACCAAAAAACAGCGCGCAGCAATTTCCCCACAAATGTCCCAGCCGTAACTGCAAGCCCACCGACAGTAATGCCAGCGGGGCCAGTGTATCTCCAAGGCGTTTTAGCACCGCATTCATCCATTCCGGATATTCCACCGGCAACAATAGCAAGGCGATAATCAGCGCGATAAAGGGTGGGAAACGCAAGATACTGAACACAATAGAAGCCGCTGTAGGCCGATCGGCGGAATACACACCGGCCACAATAATCCCCAGTGTGGAAAGTACCAAGAAGGAACCGGCCTGATCAATCAGAATACCGGTCGCCATCCCCTGAGGGCCATAGTATGCCTCGATCATCGGCAAGCCGAAGAACGCAGTATTACCAAGGCCACCGGTCAATATCAGTGCGCCCACCGTACCGCGTGAAAATTTCATCTGCCGACCCAGCAGCCAGAAAAAACCCGCCGCAAAACCGAAGTGTAGCCAAGCCATTGCAATCACCAGCACAATATCCCCGCTCAATTCAAGCTGATGGATATACAGCAAGGTCAGTGCTGGCACAGAAATGTGGATGATAAAACTGTTGAGCGTTGCCGGTGCGTTGTCCGGCATCAACCTTGCTCGGCGCAATAGAAGACCCGCGACAAAACAAAGAATAAGCAGAATGATATTATTCATGGGTGTAGGTAATAAATTAAAATATCCCTAGTGATTATTTATCAGCGGATTCTATTAACCAGACTGAATCAGAACCAAGTATAAATACTCAAATTCAAT
>JBCKTV010000024.1:0-32498 GCA_038925365.1 Gallionellaceae bacterium | reverse complement strand
CCGTTGATCGAGCAAGGGGGTGTTGCGAAAACAGTCATGTCTACGGCAGGAATGGATAAGCAGGTGTTTAAGCACGGTGTAAAAATGACGCTGCGCGGTAATTATCTGGATTTGCTGCAATACTTGAATGCGCTCGAAAAATTGCCACAGCAGATGTACTGGGCCAATGCGCAAATGAAGGTGGGGGAATATCCCACTGCCGAATTTACCCTGACTTTGTATACCCTGAGCATGGATAAAGCATGGCTGCAAATATGACAAGCGCATCGATAAGATTAGTCGGCTCAGTTGCTATCATGGTGTTGTGCTGTGCTCCGTTTACGGTGTGGGGTCAGGTTTTGTCAGATCCAACCCGTCCCCCGCACGGTATCGATGGTGCAGCATCCTCCTCACCTATCAACGATGCAGCCGCTGGCGCGGACTTGTACCCCAAAGTGTGGGGCTTGCAGTCGGTGATTATTTCACCTACACATTGCGCGGCGATCATTGATGGAAAAATAGTTGTGTTGGGTGAAAAGCACGGCAGCGAGCGACTGATGGAGGTGAGCGAAAATGGTGTGGTGTTGCAGGGAGAGCATGGTTATCGAACTCTTGCCTTGTTTCCAGCAGTGGAAATGAAAATTAGCGATAATTTTGCACTGGATCCGCGGGTGCTGAAGTGTAAAACTAATACTAATTCTAAAGTTCAAAGCTCTAACAGAGAAGAGGCGCGATAAACAATTGAGCGCAGTATCTAGACGAAGTTTGAATTTTTAGAGCTGCCATGAGTCGATACAGCTGAATTAGTACCATAAACTAGCGCTAATCCATCTATAGGTTTTTCTGTGTTTCATCAATAATGCACCTCATTATGAAACAGAACCAGCAAGTAAAAGTTCCGTCCAAACAGGATGGAAAGAAGGTAAAGAGATGATTCGAATATTATGGATACTGGCATTGTTTGCATTGTCTGCGTGCTCCTCCACAGATAGACGCAATGTCACATCGGATGCAATTAAAAGTGAAATGAACTCCTTGGTGCAGAATAGCACCAAGGGGAGAAAGTCCAATGCAGTTAACGATGCCTTACTGCCGCCTCTGGATTATTCCTTGTCTATGGTGGACAGCAAGCCGCTGGAGACAAAATTTGATCTGTTGGTGAATAATACGCCGGCCAACCAGGTGTTCGCTGCCATTGTGTCCAGCACGCGATACAGTGTTGTTGTGCCGATGGATGTGTCCGGTTACATCACGCTGCATCTTAAGGATGTGACCGTATTCGAAGCACTGGAAGCCATCCGTGAAGTGTATGGTTATGAATACAGGGTTGATGGATCGCGCATTTATATTCAAGGCATCTCGATGCAGACGCGTATCTTCCAGGTAAATTATCTGACCGGACTACGCAGTGGCTCATCTTCCTTGCGCGTGTCTTCAAGTTCGATAGTTGAACGTGCTGCTGGAGCGACAGCAACTGCAGGAGCGGGCTCTAATACTGACAGTAGGGACAGCAGCCGTGTCTCCACGACTTCCAAAGCGGATTTTTGGGAAGAGTTGAGCGAGTCATTGCTTGCAATTGTGGGCAAAGAAAAGGGACGCAGTGTAGTGATCAGCCCGATGTCGGGTGTGATCGTGATACGTGCAATGCCAGAAGAATTAAGGAATGTGGCAGCCTATCTCAAGGCTGCGCAGATTTCGGTTGAGCGTCAGGTCATCTTGGAGGCAAAAATTATTGAAGTGTCGCTGACCGACAGCCTGCAAACTGGGGTGAACTGGGCGTCATATAACAATGATGGAACTAGCGTCACCACGGCTGGTGTGGTTGGAGCCGGCATAGCGCTTAGTCCAACGGCGGCCAATCCGGTAGCTATGTTTGGCCTTGCATTTCAAACCAGTAATTTCGCCGCTTTGCTGAGTTTCCTTGAAACCCAGGGTAACGTGCATGTGCTGTCTAGCCCGCGCATTGCTACATTGAATAACCAGAAGGCAATATTGAAAGTGGGTACGGATGAATTTTTTGTAACCGGTGTTAGCACTACCAGCTCGGCAGTGGGGTCTACCTCAACCACAACACCCTCGGTCACACTACAACCCTTCTTCTCGGGTATTTCACTGGATGTGACGCCACGCATCGATGCGAATAATGACATTATTCTGCATGTGCGGCCGTCGGTAGGGCAAGTCACCACGGTCAATAAGTTATTGAATCTTGGCACTGCTGGCGGAACCTTTACATTGCCTTTGGCTTCTAGCTCTATTTCCGAAACCGATAGCATCGTGCGTGCACATGACGGCCAGATTGTAGTGATCGGTGGCTTGATGCGTCAAGCTACAGTAGAGTCAGAGTCAGGCCTGCCAGGATTGATGAAAAGCATCTTCGGGCGTACCAGCAGGCTGACCGAAAAACGCGAGCTGGTTATTCTAATCAAACCTACCGTGATCAATAGCAATGAGGATTGGTCAAATGATATCCTGCGTAGCCGTGATCGTATTAACGCAATGTCACAAAAAAGTACCAGCAAAAATTAATCCACCGTCCAGGATTCAATAATGATGCAGTCTGAAAGCATATAACGCCTCATGTATCTAGCCCATTTCGGTCTGCGTGAGCAGCCTTTCTCGCTTACTCCTGACACGAGTTTCTTCTTTGCCTGTACTTCTTATCAGGAGGCGCTCAATACATTGCTGGTTGCGGCGCGCAGCGGTGAAGGATTTATCAAAATCGTGGGCGAGGTAGGCAACGGAAAAACATTGCTGTGCCGCAAATTTATGGCGACACTCAATGATGGCAATAGCAGCGAATCGACCACGGCAATCGGCACCCAGAACCAAGCGGTAGCTCCAGGCCGTATGAAGTCAAAATTTATCACCGCCTATATTCCAAATCCTTATCTGGAGCCGCGCAGTCTGTTGATGGCGCTGGCCAGTGAATTCCGCATTCAGCTGGACCCTGTTGCAGATCAACATTTGATGCTCAGGGCGCTAACCATGGCGCTGCTGAATTTCGCACGTGAAGGTAAGCGTGTGTTGGTGTGTCTGGATGAGGCGCAGGCGATGCCGCTGGAAACCCTGGAAGTGTTGCGACTGCTGACTAATCTGGAAACTGAGAAGCGCAAATTAATACAGGTCGTGCTGTTTGGGCAGCCTGAGTTGGATGAACGACTGAAACAACATTCGGTGCGTCAATTGCGCCAGCGCATCAGTTTTCAATACCTGCTAAGAGGATTGCGCCGAGATGAAATAGATCGCTACCTACGCCATCGTATGCGGGTTGCAGGTTTTTCCGGGGATACGCTGTTCAATAGAAGCGCGGTTGCGCTGCTGCACCGGGTTACCTCGGGCACGCCACGACTGGTGAATATCATTGCGCATAAATCCTTGATGCTGGCGTATGGCGAAGGAAGGCAGCGGGTGTTGAGCAGTCATGTGCGACTGGCGGCTCAAGATACCCCTGAGGCTAAGCGTGACTGGATGATATGGGTGTGGCTGGGTGTGTCCGCACATGCGTTTGTCGCGTTGCTTGTTGCAGGAGTCGTGTTGTCATGAGTTTGATCAATCGGGTATTGAATAATCTTGAAAAGCGCGGTGCAAACACCAGCATAGGTGGAGCAGCCATGCGTGTGGTGCCATTGCAGCAGAGCCATGTCGCGTTCTGGGTGGTTGTTGCAGTGATAACAGTATTGGTTTTGGCTGGGTCAGCATGGCTGAAATGGGGCGCTGATATGCAATTGAATACTCCGCAGTTTGTGCTCAACACAGCCCCCATCTCTGCCGAGCCAGTTGCAGCCATAGCAGTAGCGGAAGTAGCTGCGCTGACGACTATACCTCTGGTCACGGCAGAGATGGAGCCCGCCGCGCAAGTTGAATCCATAGCAACAGCCGAAGTACCTGTGGTAGCGACCCTGCCTCTGGTATTGCAGCCTCCTGCCATCGTAAGTGTTAATTCAAAACCTGCAATAAGCTTGGGTAAGGCGAAAATTGTCACAATTGCCGGAAATGGTTTTGCAGATGATGCAAAAGTAGTCTTGCGCAATCCCGAGGGCAAGGTGTACGTGAAACAGAAAGTCGTGGCGCAAAATAAAAACCAGATTGCTATCCGTGTGAACTTCGGCAGTATGTCAGGTAACTGGAGCGTAGAAGTTGTCCATGCCAGCGGCGATTCAACCGGAGAGTTTGCTTTTGTAGTATTGCCAGCACCTGTCGTTGCAAGCCAGCAGGAGCAAGGTAAGGCTGCATTGCCGGAAACGAGTAATGCTCTGAATTTGGAAAATGCCGCGAATTTGGCAAAACAAGTTCCTATCGAAAAGCCGCCTGTTGCATTAGCAGATGGCGGAGTACGAAAGCGGGCCACACAAATCAATCTGCAGCAGCAAGCTGAAAATGAATATCGCAAGGCTTTAGTATTGATGAAACAGGGGCAACCCATTGCCGCGATTACTGGCTTTGAGACAGCGTTACAGCTCGACGCAGGACATGTTGAGGCTCGCCAGACGTTGGCGCGACTATTGCTGGGCTATCAACGCAATGCCGATGCAGAGCGTCTATTGCAATTGGGTTTGCAGCTTGATACTAAACAAAGCAATTTGGCGATGTTGCTGGCACGCATACAAGTTGGGCGCAATGATCTTGCACAGGCATTGGAGACGCTACAGGTATCATTGCCCTATGCTGGGAAGCTGCCCGATTATCGGGCCTATATGGCTGCTTTGCTGCAACGCCAAAACCGTCACAGGGAGGCGATCATTCACTTTCGGAATGCCTTGCAACTCAACCCGCAATCTGGGGTATGGCTGATGGGAATGGGTATTTCGCTGCGCGCAGAGAAGAAGAATGCAGAGGCACGCGATGTATTTAAACGTGCATTGGACTCGAATACGCTGAATGCGGAATTGCGAGAATTTGTAATGCAACAGCTGAGAGAAATTTCACAGGAGCTCTAAAATGTTTATTGGGGTTGTGCGTGTAACAAATTGATTTAATTGAATATTTTATTTGTGGCATTAATTTTAATTCATCTTTAAATCAATTGCTTGGGGAGGGTTAAAGTGCTTCTTGCCCGACTGCGGCAAGGTCCGCGCTACCACCCAGACGCTGACTTCCGAGGCACCTGCATTCAACAAAGCCAATGCCAGTTCATTAAGGGTGGAGCCCGTAGTCATCACATCATCCACTATAGCAACATGTCTTCCACTCACTTCGGCTGAGCATTTAAACGCTTTGCGCACGTTTTTATCACGTTCCTTCCACGGCAAAGTTGATTGCGAGGCGGTGTAGCGTATCCGCTGGCAGGCCCAGGGTAGCAATGGTAGGGAGAGTTGGCGGGCGATGCCGCGAGCCAGTTGCAAAGATTGGTTAAAGCCGCGCTGTTGCAAGCGTGTAGGGTGCAATGGCATTGCAACTACACAGTCTGGGCGTAACGTCACACGGTGTGCCAGTTTGGCTCCCAGTAATTCTGCCAGATGAAATTTCTCCCCGTACTTTAATGCCAGCACCAGTTTGTTAAGTGGGAAAGCATAGGCATATACCGCTAGGGTGCGTTTAAAATGAGGAGCTTGTTGCAGGCACTGGCCGCAAATTAAACCATCAAAGGTGGGCAATGCACACACCGGGCAATGTGCCGAGCTTAAGCAGGGCAGGGCTGCATCACAGGCGTTACACCAGACATCGTGACTGGGAGCGCCACACAATATGCAGGGTTGCTTGGGTAATAATTGCTGCATTTTTGTGCAGATGTCAAAAAATAAGTGCTTCAAAATTGACAAGTAGCCTCCTTAAAGTGAAAATGCCGGCTACTTTAGCCATCTGGAAGTGTTCTAGCCCTATGCAAACTCAAACTATCAAACTGTTTCGTCCCGCGCAAAGCCCCATTCCCAATACCCAGAACGAGCGCTGGAGTGTGGCTGAAATTGAAGCCTTATTCAAGCTACCATTCAATGACCTGATGTACCGTGCGCAACAGGTGCACAGGGAAAACTTTGATCCAAATGCGGTTCAGCTTTCCACCTTGCTGTCGATTAAAACCGGTGGATGTTCCGAGGATTGCGGCTATTGTCCGCAGTCTGCATTTCATTCCGCCGGGGTGGAAAACAAGAAGATGCTGGATGTTGCAGAAGTGGTGAAAGCCGCGCAGGCCGCCAAAGATAGCGGTGCAGGACGTTTTTGCATGGGTGCTGCATGGCGCGAGCCGAGTGATGAAGATATGCTCAGCGTAGTGGAAATGGTGAAAGCGGTGCGCGGCTTGGGTATGGAAACCTGCGCCACGCTGGGCATGCTGAAGGATGAGCATGTGGCGCAATTAAGCGAAGCAGGCCTTGATTACTACAACCACAACCTAGACACCGCACCCGAATTTTATGGCGATATTATTTCTACCCGTGATTACCAGGACAGGCTGGATACGCTGGAACGCGTACGCAAAGCCGGTATGCATGTGTGCAGCGGCGGCATCGTCGGCATGGGCGAAAATATTACCCATCGTGCCGGTTTGATTGCGCAACTTGCTAACTTGAATCCGTATCCAGAGAGCGTGCCGATTAATAATCTGGTCAAGGTGGAAGGCACTCCGTTGCAGGATACCGAAGACATCGACCCGCTGGATTTTGTGCGCATGATTGCAGTGGCGCGCATCACCATGCCAACCACCCGTGTGCGCTTGTCCGCAGGCCGTCAGCAGATGAGCGAAGTGGTACAGGCGATGTGCTTTCTCGCCGGAGCGAACTCGATGTTCTACGGTGATCAGTTACTTACAACAGGCAATCCCGATGTGGCAAGAGATCGTGCCATGCTGGACAAGCTTGGCATGTATCCTTTTTCTGAAAATCATTAGCCACAGAGATCACAGAGCGCACAGAGAGATTCAAAAGCAGACCTAGGTTTTCTCTGTGTTCTCTGTGGCAGATGTTTTATGCCTTTTTCATTCCTATCTAAAGAACTTGATGCACGTTTAGCGCAAGGTTTGCTGCGCCGTCGCCGCGTGCTGGAAAGCGCGCAGGGTGTGCATATCAACGTGGATGGCAAACCCTATCTGTCGTTTTGCAGTAATGACTATCTTGGCCTGGCCTATCATCCGCAAGTGGTTGCCGCGCTGCAACAGGGTGCGCAGCAATATGGGGTGGGCTCGGGTGCGTCGCATTTAGTTAGCGGCCACTTCGAAGCGCATCACCAGTTGGAGCAAGCACTTGCAGAGTTTGTTGGCAAACCCGCAGCGCTGAGTTTCTCTACCGGCTATATGGCTAATCTGGGTGTGGTGCAGGCGTTGGTGGGACGCGGCGATACGGTGTTTGCCGACAAGCTGAATCACGCCTCGCTGAACGATGCGATGTTGCTCTCTCGTGCAGAAATTAAACGCTATCGACATAATGATGTAGCCCATCTCGCCCAGCTACTTTCGCAAACGCAAAGTGGGCGCAAACTTATTATTACTGACGCTGTGTTCAGCATGGATGGTGATATCGCGCCTGTGTCTGAGTTGCTGGCTCTGTGCGAACAATATGATGCTTGGTTGTTGCTGGATGATGCGCATGGTTTTGGTGTGTTGGGGGAGCAGGGGCGGGGTGTGATGTCGCATTTAGAATCAAACTCACCCCGCATAATCTACATGGCCACCCTAGGCAAAGCAGCTGGCGTGAGCGGTGCGTTTGTCGCGGCAGAAGAAGTGGTGATTCAGACCCTGCTGCAAAACGCGCGCAGCTATATCTACACCACTGCCAGTCCACCGGCGTTGTCCATCGCGTTGCTGGCGAGTTTGAAATTAATCCGTGAAGAAAACTGGCGGCGTGAGCAGTTGCAAAAGTTGATTGTGCAGTTGCGTGTAGGACTGAGTGACCTGCCATGGACACTGATGGATTCATCTACGCCGATACAGCCACTGGTGGTGGGCAGCAATGATGCAGCGCTTGCATTGAGTGAGGGTTTGCGTTCACTTGGCATCTGGGTACCGGCGATACGCCCACCCACCGTGCCGCAGGGCACGGCTAGGCTGCGTATTACGCTGTCGGCAGGACATACCAAAAATGATGTATCACAACTGTTAGGTGGGTTGCATGAACTTGCACGTTGAGACGCAGGGCAGCGGTGAACCACTGCTGCTGATACACGGCTGGGGCATGCATGGCGGTATGTGGGGTCAGGTTGCAAAACAACTGTCGGAATATTACACCGTGCACAGTGTAGATTTGCCTGGACACGGCTATAGCAAGCTAGACACTCGCTTCGGCGCAAATAAGCTGGATGAAATAGTAGATCAGCTGTCCGACAGTTTTACCGAGACACTCACACTATGCGGCTGGTCGTTGGGCGGGCAGATTGCGCTGCGCTGGGCGCAGCGCAATCCTGTGCAAATAAAAAAACTGGTACTGGTCGCGACTACCCCGTGCTTTGTGCAGCAAGAAAACTGGGGCTGTGCGATGGCAGCAGATACCCTGCATGAATTCGCCGCCTCCTTGCTACAAAATCACACGCTCACTTTGCGGCGTTTCATCGCTTTGCAATTACGCGGCAGCGAGCAGGAGCGGGAACTTCTGTCTGAACTGCGCACGCAATTATTCAGCCATGGCGAACCCAATATAACTGCATTGCAATCTGGATTGGAGATTCTGCGTAACACTGATATGCGCGCTATCCTGCCTAGCATAAATCAACCGGTATTGTTGCTAGCAGGGGCGCGAGATACGCTGACACCTTTGGCAGCGATGGAATATATGCATCAAACAATCCACAGTTCGCGACTGGAAATAATCAAGGGTGCGGCTCACGCCCCCTTCCTGTCACATCCCCAAATTTTTATGCAGCATATAACGAGTTTTTTAAATGAACGAATTTGAAATAGATAAAAAAGCGCTACGTCGTTCCTTCAGTAAAGCCGCGCTGCAATACGATGCCGCAGCGGTAATGCAGCGCGAGGTGTGCATACGCATGCTGGAGCGTCTGGATTACATGAAGGAGAAGCCAGCAACTGTACTTGATGTGGGTAGCGGCACTGGCTGGGGATCGCGTCAATTGGGAGAGCGTTACCCTGCTGCGCAGATCGTGGCACTGGATATTGCGATGGGCATGTTGCAGGCAGCTCGCGGCAGCTCACGCTGGTGGAGCAGGCTGTTTACTGGCAAGGTCAGGAAGTATGTTTGCGCCGATATGGAAGCGCTGCCGATAAAAGCGCAAAGCATGGACATGGTGTGGTCTAACCTCGCGTTGCAATGGTGTAATGATTTACCCGCGACACTTGCAGGATTGCAAAGGGTGTTGAAAGTGGACGGGCTGTTGATGTTTTCGACCTTCGGGCCGGATACGCTGAAAGAATTACGTACCGCCTTTAACGGTGTTGACGGCCACAATCATCTGAATCGTTTTGCCGACATGCACGATATTGGCGATATGCTGGTGGCGGGCGGCTTTGCTGATCCGGTGATGGATATGGAATACATCACGCTTACCTATAATGATGTGAAGGCGGTGATGCAGGACCTGCGCAGTATCGGTGCGAATAATGCCACGACAGGCCGGAGTACAGGGATGATGGGCAAGCAAGCGTGGAGCAAAGTGCTGGAGAATTATGAATCTCTGCGCCGTGACGGCAAACTGCCCGCGACATTTGAAGTGATTTACGGACACGCCTGGAAACCGCAGCCAAAAAAAATCGCCGATGGGCGAGTGATTATTAAAACACCATTCAAGCTTTGAATTATGTACGGAATCAAGGCAAACTCACAACTGGTTTGAATCCCAATCTGGATTGCAATTCAAGCGCTGACGCACGCGCACTGTCTGGCGTGGTGTAGGGTCCGATACGCACTTTCACCATGCCATTTTGGTTCGACAGGATTAGTTGTTTGTCTGTGTTACCAAGCTTGGGACGCATGCTGTTTAAAAACTCTTGCGCAGCGTGCTGGGAATTGAATGCGCCCAGTTGCAGATATACATTGCCTGACGCTTTAGGCGCATCAACAGGTAAAGGCGAAACCTGTATTGCTTCTTGGTAGAGGGGTGAGATAGGCGCAGTAGTGGTGTCGTCTGCGGTCAGGGTTTCTACTTCCACCATGCCATGTCCGCTGCCGATAATACCGAGCTTGCTGGCTGCGGTGTAGGAAAGATCAATAATCCGCTCATGTAGAAATGGCCCTCGATCATTGACCCTCACAATAACTGATTTATTGTTTTGCAGATTGGTTACTCTTGCATAACTGGGGATGGGTAGCGTAGTAGAGGCGGCGGTCATGCCGTACATGTCATACACCTCGCCGATGGAAGTGAGCTTGCCGTGAAATTTTTTACCATACCAGGAAGCTACGCCGCGTTTTTTGTAGCCGCCTAAGCTAGTGAGCGGGGTATAGTTTTTTCCCATCACGGTATAAGGGCGATTTGCATAGCGATGTAACGGTTCTGCACGGGGGACCGCATCGGGAGTATTTAAAAGATTAGGGGGGATATCCGTGCCAGGGCCATCGCCTGGAAGATATGCACCGCTGCCGGAAGGGCTGGGGGCAATAGTTGTGGAGGCATAGGCGTTGCGATTATTGCTTTTGTTTTCAATCGGTGCACGGCGCTCATGTGAAGCAGAATCAGCGTCTGATGTATCTTCTCTGGGCACATTGCCACGACAACTCGCGAGGGTGACACATATCAATGCCAGAAAAATAAAGTTAGGCAAAAAAAATCGCTTTTTCATCTGATAATTCCTTTAGCTTTGCACCAATGTTTTGTGTGTATGAATGCTCATCAGCATACCAAAACCGAGACACAGCGTGAGCATGGACGTTCCTCCATAGCTGATCAGTGGCAAGGGCACGCCTACCACCGGCAATATCCCCATGACCATGCCCATATTGACAAAGGTGTAGGTGAAAAAAGTCAGCGTGATCGAGCCTGCCATTAATCTAGTGAAGTATGTCGAAGCATTGGCGGTGATGATGAAGCCGCGCCACATGATGAACAGGTAAATTGATAGCAACAGTAGGTTGCCGAGCAGACCGAACTCTTCCGAATACACCGCAAAAATAAAGTCGGTGGTGCGCTCCGGCAAAAATTCCAGTTGTGTCTGTGTGCCATTCAAATAGCCCTTGCCCAAGATGCCGCCAGAGCCTACAGCGATCATGCCTTGAATGGTGTGATAGCCCTTACCCAACGGGTCTTGTGAGGGATCAAGCAGCATCAATATACGTTGGCGCTGGTAGCCGTGCAGCGCATGCCAGAGAAAGGGTGCGCTTGCCAATGCGGATATGCCCAGGCCAAGGATGATGCGCCAGCTAAGGCCCGCAAGAAACAGCACGTAGAAACCGCTGGCGCAGATAAGTAAGGCAGTTCCCAGATCGGGCTGGCGTAATATCAGCGCAAATGGGACGACCAGTATCAGTGCTGCGATAAAGTAATTTTTCAACGCAAGGGTGGCTTCATGCCGTTCAAAATACCAGGCCATCATCAGCGGTACAGCAATTTTCATCAGCTCGGATGGCTGTATGGTGATAACTCCCAGGTTCAGCCAACGCCGTGCGCCATTATTGATTTCGCCGAATAACGCTACACCTATCAGTAACACCATACCCAGGATATAGATCGGCACCGCACTGCGTATCAGGTAATGCAAGGGCATATTGGCCACCAGCCACAGTGCAACTAAGGCCACAATAACGTTCCGAAACTGCCCCAGCACCTGATCCATGCTACCGCCGCTCGCACTGTATATTATCAGCAGACTCAGCAACATCAATGCGCCCAAGGCAGCCACCAACATGGGGTCAAAATGTGCCATGAAACGTCGTTGCAGTTGGTTAATCATGCACGGCCTCTACTATTGTTTTTACGGGGATTTTTATGGCTAGCGCAGGCTGTGGTAGTTTGCCCAGTAGGTAGTAATCAAACACCTTGCGCGCGATAGGTGCAGCCACGGATCCGCCAGTACCGGTGTTTTCGACCAATAGCGCTAGGGCGATACGCGGTTTGTCCGCAGGTGCGAAGGCAATAAACCAGGCATGGTCGCGATGGCGTTCATTTACATCTTTTTCAACGTACTTTTCGCCTTGCTTGATGCCGATCACCTGTGATGTACCAGTTTTGCCAGCAAAAGAATAGGCGGCTCCCGAGCCTGCGTAGGCTGCGGTGCCGCCAGGTAATGTCACAGCGACCATTGCTCGCTTTACCAGTGCCAGATGTTCAGGTTTGATTTGGAGATTAATATCGATCGGCGCTTCAGTAAGCCTTTTGTTGCCACTGGCGTGTACTTCAGAAGTATTTTCAGTTTTGAGCGGCATATATTTGACCAGGTGCGGGCGATAACCGATGCCATCGTTAGCCAGTACTGCGGTTGCATAAGCAAGTTGCATAGGTGTGACCAGGCTATAACCCTGTCCTATACCGACAGACACCGTATCTCCAGGATACCAAATTTGATTGTATCGCCTACGTTTCCAGTCAGACGAGGGAAGTAAACCGGAAGATTCACCATCCATATCTAGACCTGTTTTTTCCCCAAAGCCAAATTTTTGGAGATAGTCATGTATGCCGTCTACGCCCAAATCAATGGCGAGACCGTAATAATAAGTGTCGCACGAAATGACGATGGACTTGAACATGTCGACACTGCCATGCCCAAGGGGTTTCCAGTCGCGAAATTTATGCCGGCTGCCTGGCAGGGTGAAATAGCCAGGATCGTTAATCGAGTAAGACGGTGTCCGTTTGTTGGCCTCAAGTCCGGCAAGCGCCATAAAAGGTTTTATGGTGGAGCCGGGAGGATACTGGCCGCGCAGAGCTCTGTTATTCAACGGAGTATCTAGAGAGTTATTCAAGGCATCCCAAGTTTCAGTATCGATACCATCGACAAACAGATTGGGGTCATAGCCGGGTTTGCTGACAAAAGCCAATACTTCACCATTGGTCGGATCAATAGCCACCAAAGCGCCACGAAAATTTCCGAAGGCAAGCTCGGCAATTTCTTGTAATTTTATATCCACCGTCAAGGTCAGGGTATTGCCTGACTGCGGGGCAGTTCTTGACAATACGCGCACACCGCGCCCTCCAGCGTCCACTTCGATCTGTTCAAAACCGGTGGTGCCATGCAACTCCGATTCATAACTTTGTTCAATACCTGTCTTGCCTATGTAGTTGGAACCGCGATAATTATCTGCAAGGTTTGTTTTTTCCAGCAGGGCAAAATCTTTGTTGTTAATGCGTCCGACATAGCCGATAAGATGGGCAGTCTTGTCACGGTATGGATATTCACGGAACAAGCGCGCTTTGATTTCCACGCCCGCGAAACGAAAGCGCTGCGATGCAAAACGTGCCACTTCAGCCTCGCTCAACCTGCTGCGGATAGGATAGCTGTTGGAAGTATGCGATTCAGTCAGTAATTTCTTGAAGCGTTTGCGATCCTTGAGTGTGATATTTACCAGCGCAGCGAGAGAATCTATGGTGGCTTCTAGATTAGCCACTTTAGCAGGGTAAATTTCTAGAGTGTAACCGGAGTAGTTTTGTGCCAGTACGACTCCGTTGCGATCCTGAATCAATCCGCGGTTAGGCACGATGGGGGCGACAGAGATACGGTTTTTATCCGCCAGCGTGGTGAAATCGCTCTGGCGGATAACTTGCAAATAGATCAGACGCGCCAGCAGAATAAATGTAAGTACCAGTACAAAAACAAGACTGAGCGTTAAGCGCAGACGAAAAAAATAAATCTCGCGCTGATGATTTTTTAGCTCCTTGTGATGCATCATAAGGCGTTAGGGTAATGCATCATAACTCGTTGGGGTCACTACGTGAACGGCGAATGGCTTGCAGCAGAATAGACATGGGAATCCACAACAATGCCGAAGTCAGGGTGCCCAGGAAGAATTCCCACGAAAAATTTCCTTGCGTCAGACTATGGACTAAGGCGAAAACCGCATAACTGATCAATAGCAGGGGGAAAATTTGCAGAGGCTGTTCGCGTACATCGAACATCTGTATGCGTCGATGCAGCAGAATGCCGCCAAAAGCCAGTACCGAATAAGATAGGGCATGCTGGCCAAATAAGCTGGAGTCGGCTACATCAGCCAATATACCTACCATAAACGCGATACCAATACCGATGCGATGGGGTTTATGGGTGCACCAGTAGAGCAGAACCAGTGCCGCAAAATCCGGGCGCAGTGCAAGCCACAATCCTTGCCAAGGTAGCCAGTTAAGCATTAGAGCGACAAACAAGCTTAATGCAATAAAGGTACCGCTGGCGGGTATCTGAAGCTCATGATCTTTGGAATATGGATCGCTCACTGCGTACTCCGTTTTAATTGCTTGCTTTTGGTATCTATTGGTTTTATTTCTGTGCTTGGTAGTGGTGGAAACTTGTTTAGGCCGGAGATGATCATCATCTGCCGCTGTTGATCTACACCCGCGAGAGGCGCGCACAAAATTTGTGCAAACGGATAAGCCGGGTCGCGTTCGATCTGAATGACTTTTGCAACAGGCAAGCCGGGTGGGTAAATGCCATCTATCCCTGAGGTTACCAGCACGTCGCCTATCTGTATGTCAGAGCTGACAGGTAAATATCGCAGATCCAGATTGCTGATATTCCCGGAACCGAATACAACCGCACGCAGCCCGGTGCGCAGTACCTGTATCGGTACTGCATGATCCTTGTCCGTAATCAGTGTTACTTCGCTCAGCCATGGATAGACACGGGTGACCTGCCCAACAACGCCTGTTTCGTCCATCACCACCTGCCCTGCGGCCACATTTTTTTGTGTACCCTTGTCGAGATATACCTTGCGTTTAAAAATGTCGCGCTCGAGATAAATAATTTCGGCCATCTGCATCGGAAATTCAGCAAGTTGTGAAAGATCATGTAAATTGCGCAGTTGTGAATTCTCAGTTTGCAGGCTTTGCAGTTGCAGCAACTGTGTTGCATATACAGATTGCTGCTGCTGCAGTTGCATATTTTCGCGAGCCAGACCTCCCTGGGTGTCTAGATATCCGCTGAGTTGATCCCACAAAAGGCCGGGTTCGCTTGTCAGTGTGGTGGCGAGGCGCTGCAAGGGCTGGATTGGAAGCGCAACAATATAGCGTATTGACTCTAGATGTTTGTAGCGCGCATCTATAAATAGCAGCAACAGCGACAGCAGCGCGAAAAATAATAGTCGAGCTACAGGACTGGGGCCGCGATTAAAGAAACGGAATGAGCCGGTATTATCCATGGATCATGAATAGCTTTGCCGCAACAACTTTTACTTGCATACTTTTTATTTAGTCTTTAGCGAAGATGTTGTTGTATTTGTCCATTTGATCCAGTGCCTTACCTGATCCGCGAACCACACAGGTCAGAGGATCGTCGGCGATGATCACTGGTAGGCCGGTTTCTTCCATCAGCAGGCGGTCGATGTCGCGCAGCAATGCACCGCCGCCGGTGAGCACCATGCCTTTGCTGACGATGTCTGCGCCCAATTCGGGTGGTGTTTGTTCCAGTGCTGTTTTAACCGCGCTTACGATGCTGTTGAGTGGGTCGGTGAGCGCTTCCAGAATTTCGTTGCTGGAAATGGTAAAGCTGCGCGGCACACCTTCAGCAAGGTTGCGGCCTTTGACTTCCATGTCGCGTACTTCGCTGCCGGGGAAGGCGGAGCCGATTTCCTTCTTGATGTTCTCTGCGGTAGTTTCGCCGATGAGCATGCCGTAGTTGCGACGGATGTAATTGATGATGGCCTCGTCAAACTTATCGCCGCCTACACGCACCGAGCCTGCATACACCGCGCCACCCAATGACAGCACGCCGACTTCGGTGGTACCACCGCCGATATCGACCACCATGGAGCCGGTTGCTTCGTCAATCGGCAGGTCGGCGCCTATCGCGGCCGCCATCGGCTCTTCAATCAGTTCTACACGGCGTGCGCCAGCAGCATAGCCAGCTTCACGTATCGCACGGCGCTCAACCTGGGTAGAGCCGCAGGGTACGCAGATAACAATGCGTGGGCTGGGGGTGAATATATTGGATTTATGCACGCGGCGGATAAACTCTTTGAGCATCAGCTCGGTGACGGTGAAGTCGGCGATCACGCCGTCTTTCATCGGGCGTATCACGGTAATATTGCCTGGTGTGCGTCCTAGCATCTGCTTGGCGGCCAAGCCGACCTGTTGAATGATTTTCTTGCCGTTGGGACCGCCCTCCTGGCGAATTGAAACAACAGAAGGTTCGTCAAGAACAATACCCTTGCCGCGTGCCCAAATAAGTGTGTTTGCAGTGCCCAAATCAATTGCCAAGTCATTGGCGAAGTAGCTGTCGTAAAAACCAAACATAGTGTGTCCCGAATCCAGAAAATAGTAAGTTATAACCCGAAAGTTGTACTTTGTAAAAGCACGCCAATAAGCCCTTTATGATACTCTATTAAACTTGTTTTGAAACAGGTCTTATACCGAATATGTCACCCATGTACCTAATATGCCATTAACTACCGATGATGTTAAAAAAGTGGCTCGCCTTGCCCGGCTTGCCATGACCGATGCCGAAATTCAGGCTGCGCATGCGCAGATGACCAGTATTTTCGGTCTGATCGAGGAAATGCAGGCAGTTGATACCAGCGGAATTGAACCGATGGCCCATGCTCAGGACCTCTCCCAGCGCCTGCGCGAGGACGTGGTGAGGGAAGTCAACCAGCGAGAACTGTTCCAGTCTGTTGCGCCGCAAGTAGAACGTGGCCTGTATCTAGTACCACAAGTGATTGAATAAGTTTGATCGAATAAATCAGCGCCCAGAAATATTTTCTCCCCTGCCTGCCCCGTAAATTCAAGCTTTTCAGGTTATTGAACAATGATAAATAGCAGTCTTAAACAACTTTCCAATCAGCTAGCCGCAAAGAAAATTTCCAGTGTTGAGCTGACGCAACTGTATCTTGACCGTATCAATACGCTTAATCCAGATTTGAATGCCTACATCACACTGAATGCAGCTTCTAGCCTAGCGCAGGCCAAGGCTGCTGATACGCGATTGGCGCAAGGCAAGGGCGAAGCATTGACCGGTATTCCCTTAGCGCAAAAAGATATTTTCTGTGCCAAGGGCTGGCGCACCACTTGCGGCTCGAAGATGCTAGAGACCTTTGTCGCGCCCTACGATGCACATGTCATCAGCCAATTCAACAACGCAGGGGCGGTGAATCTGGGCAAGACCAATATGGACGAATTCGCGATGGGTTCGAGCAATGAAACATCCTATTTCGGCGCGGTTAAAAACCCGTGGAATCGCAAGGCCGTGCCCGGCGGCAGCTCCGGCGGAACTGCGGTGGCTGTGGCTGCACGTCTGTGTGCTGCGGCCACCGGCACCGATACCGGCGGCTCTATCCGTCAGCCTGCCGCGCTGTGCGGCATCTCCGGCCTGAAGCCGACCTATGGCGTGGTGTCGCGCTACGGCATGATCGCGTTTGCCTCTAGTCTGGATCAGGCCGGGCCGATGGCGCGCAGTGCGGAAGATCTTGCGCTGATGTTGAACGTGATGGCCGGTTTTGACGAGCGCGATTCCACCAGCCTGCAGCGCGACAAGGAAAACTATGCGCGCAACCTTGAGCTACCGTTGAAGGGCTTGCGGATTGGTTTACCAAAAGAATTCTTTGGTGCAGGGCTGAGTAGCGATGTGGGCAATGCAGTGGAAGCGGCGATAGCCGAATACAAAAAATTGGGCGCCACTGTTGTCGATATCAGCCTACCCAATTCGCGCCTGTCGATACCTGTTTACTATGTGCTGGCACCTGCCGAGGCGTCGAGCAACCTGTCGCGTTTCGACGGCGTGCGCTACGGCCACCGTGCCGCTGAATATAAAGACCTGACCGAAATGTATGAAAAATCCAGAGCCGAAGGATTCGGTGCAGAAGTAAAGCGCCGCATCATGATAGGCACCTATGTGCTGTCGCACGGATATTACGATGCCTATTATTTGAAGGCGCAAAAAATACGTCGATTGATTGCGCAGGATTTTGTCGAGGCCTACAAGCATTGCGACGTCATCATGGGGCCAACCAGCCCGACCACCGCGTTTAATATTGGCGAAAAGGGCGACGATCCGGTGCAGATGTATTTGTCCGACATCTACACTATCGCGGTGAATCTGGCCGGACTGCCCGGCATGTCGATACCCTGTGGCTTTGGCAGCAATGGAATGCCGGTTGGGCTGCAAATTATCGGCAATTATTTTGACGAGGCACGCATGTTGAATGTGGCGCACCAGTATCAATTGGCGACAGACTGGCATACTCGCCAGCCTAGCGGGATTTAAAAACATTAGCCACAGAGAGCACAGAGACCACAGAGAAAAACTCTGAAGCTTTGTGATGTCGGTGGTAATAGTAGACTGATTTGTTAAGGCCAATTTAGAAACTCAGATTTAACAGGACGGCAACTTCACGTCTTCTCTGTGAGCTCTGTGTTCTCTGTGGCAAAAGGGGTTTTAAATTATGCAATGGGAAATCGTTATCGGGCTGGAAGTACATGCGCAGCTCTCCACCAAAACAAAAATATTTTCCGGCGCGTCCACCGCGTTTGGTGCCGAACCCAATACGCAGGCTGACGCGGTGAGTATTGCGTTGCCGGGTGTGCTGCCGGTGCTGAACAAGGGCGCAGTCGAGCGCGCAATTTTATTCGGCCTTGCGACTGGCGCACATATCGCGCCGCGCTCGGTGTTTGCGCGCAAAAATTATTTCTATCCTGATTTACCCAAGGGCTACCAAATCAGCCAGATGGATTTGCCGGTGGTGGGTACAGGTGCGATAACCATACAAGTGCCCGCAGTAGGCAAGGCGGCTCCGTATGAAAAAGTGGTGCGGCTGACCCGTGCGCATCTGGAAGAAGACGCGGGCAAATCACTGCACGAAGATTTTCAGGGCATGACCGGTATTGACCTTAATCGCGCCGGTACGCCGCTTTTGGAAATCGTGTCTGAGCCGGATATGAGCTCTGCTGCCGAAGCGATCGCCTACGCTAAGACCCTGCATACCTTGGTGCGTTGGATCGGCATTTGCGACGGTAACATGCAGGAAGGCTCTTTCCGCTGCGACGTGAACGTGTCGGTGCGCCAACCCGGTGGTGAACTAGGCACGCGCCGCGAGATTAAGAACCTTAACTCGTTCAAGTTCATGCAGCAGGCCATCGACTACGAAGTGCAATGGCAGATCGATACGCTGGAGAGCGGTGGCAAAATTCAGCAAGCCACCATTCTGTTTAATCCGGATACCGGAGAAACCCGCGCGATGCGCAGCAAGGAAGACGCGCACGACTACCGATATTTCCCCGATCCAGATTTGTTGCCGTTGGTGATCGGCAATGACTGGATAGAACAACTGCGCGCCACCCTACCAGAGCTGCCGCAGAGTAAACAGGCACGCTATGTAAAAGACCTGGGCTTATCAGCTTATGACGCTGCCATGTTGACCTCTACACGTGAGATGGCGAATTTTTTTGAGGCCACTCTGACGGCTTTAAACCCCTCCACTGACAATGTGAAGTCGGGAGGGGTAGCCGCAAAACTTTGTGCAAACTGGCTCATCGGCGAAGTTAGCGCACAGCTGAATCGCGATAATTTGGATATGGCTCAATGCCCGATTACTTCTCAGCAATTGGGAGGCATGCTTGCTCGCATAGCTGACGGCACCATTTCCAATTCTGGCGCAAAAGAAGTGTTCCGCAGCATGTGGAGCGAGGGTGGGAATGCGGATGACATCATCGAAGCCAAGGGCTTGAAGCAGGTTTCTGATGTTGGAGCGTTGGAAAAAATGGTGGATGAAATTATCGCTGCCAACCCTGCGCAGGTCGCGGAATACCGCAGCGGTAAGGAAAAGGTATTCGGTTTCTTTGTTGGGCTGGCAATGAAAGCCAGCAAAGGTAAAGCCAATCCAGCGCAGATGAACGAAATTCTAAAAAATAAACTGGCGGGCTAGCAGGCTGTCGGAGTTAACGCGCAACACATAGCTTTGCAAAAACACTAAAGCTATTAATATATTATTCAATATAATCAATGCGTTATGCAAATATACGGTAGCCTGCTAAAACGGTTTTGTTAGGCGGAAATTTTCTCGCACACAATAATATAATGCCGGTATAGCAGTGATTTAAATGGGTACATCGCGCGTCTCTCAGTGAGTGCCATCCTGGCAGGGTTGAACTGAATGTACAGAGTCTGGACGCTATAAACAAGCATGGCGAGCGGTAACATTAACCAGTCCTTGGGTTTGACTGATACATACTTGATCTCCTGAATCCGAAAGCCTGCATCCTGGAGTATCCTGACCATATTGTGTATTGGAATGACCTTCCAAGTACAAAAGTCTTGCAGCACGAACAGCGAAAAATTTCTGAGTTTACCGAGCCAGAAATAAATGAGGCGGTCAGATATAGTCACAATATTGTCGTTGGTGACGATGAAATGACCTCCATCATGCAGGTGGTGGTGGCAGCTCTCAAAATACTGTAGCGTGTTGTCAAACTCCATGACTCCGCTGACCGAAAAAACATAATCGAATTTCTTGTCGGGGAAAACAGCGAATGGTTTGCTCGCGTCCACTATTGAAAAATCCTTGGCGTCCAATGCATCTGGCTTGCTCAGGTCGCATCCACGCACGTCAGCTCCGGGGAAAAACGAACGCAAGGTAGAAATCAGTGCGCCCTGCCCGCAAGGTATATCCAGCATGGTGCTGCTTGTCAGGTCTCGACGAGTTTCGAGCAAATATTCGATAATTCCTTTGTTGACTCCTCGAGATGTGTCTCCTCTTGACATCGAATGTAGTCTTGGATCTTGGGTCGTATGATAGCGCGTGGCGTTCACTCTGCTGCCTAACGCAGTGCTAAGCGGACTGCGCGGCTTTTCGCGCAGCTCAGCTTGAGCGCATGATTTTACTGGCAGCAGGCCTACGATTTCATCTGCGGCTTCTGCGCTGAAACCAGTAGAAATTAGGGCTTTGTGTATCTGGTCAGATGAATCTCCAATGATGACCTGTCTGCCCTGATCGCTTGCGCCTAGTGTGGTGTGAACTCGGTAACCACTCTGATCGTAGATTTCAATTTCTACGCGTCGACCTTCGATTATTCCCGTTAAGGTTGATTTCCATTTGTCAGTCATACTGGTTTCCATTGGTCATTCTAGTATCTAAAAATTAGGACGTTGTTAAATTAGCCGCGCGGTTTGTGCGGTGCCTTGCTGAAGGCCCGGTCATACAGCCAGTTTGGCAGCAACTTCAGTAAGCCTCCAACCAGTCCCATTTGCCACGGCACAACAGCAAATGATTTGCCTAGATCGATTACGCGTGCAATGCGTAGGGCTGCATCGTCGGCTTCGATGAGGAAGGGCATGGAGTAGGTGTTTACATCGGTCATCGGGGTTTTGATGAAGCCTGGGCAGATGGTGACCACTTTGACACCGCTGCCATATAGCTCCACGCGCAGGCTTTCCAGATAAGAAATTAATGCTGCCTTGGAGGCGGAATAGGCTTCAGAGCCGGGCAGTCCGCGGAAGCCGGCAACGCTGGAGATACCGACCAGACGGCCTTTTTTTGCCGCACGCATGGCGGCGACAAAAGGCTGGAAGGTTTTCACTACGCCCAGCACATTGATGTCCATTACCTGCTGGAAGGCATGCACATCTTCGGCATATTCGGTGAGAGTACCGCGACTGACACCAGCATTGGCGATGACGATGTCCGGCACGCCGGCACGTGCCATGAAGTCGTGAGCCGCGGCTAGGATCGCCGTTGCATCACGCACATCTAGCGGGTAGCAGTGAACCTGATTGGGAAATTGTTGCGACAGAGCTTGCAGTAAGTCGGCACGTCGCGCAAAGGCAGCAATCACGGCACCCTGCCGCAGATAATGTTGCGCCAGCGCTAGGCCAAGCCCGCTGGAAGCGCCGCTAATGACGACGCGCAAAGTCATTAGCGTTTGCCCGCGCGTTCCTTGCGTGCTTTTTCGATTAGTGCTGTTAACACCCTTATCGTATCTGCTGGTTGCAGGCCGGTAACGAGATATTTACCATCGATGACTAGAGTGGGGGTGCCGCGAATGCCGAGGGCTTGCGTCAATTGTTTGCTGCGCATGATTTTGCTTTTTACGCCGAATGAATTGTAGGCAGCGCCGAATTTCTGGCTATCAACACCAAGTTTGGCGAGAAATGCGGTGATTTTGCTTTCGTCACTGAGGTCGGTCTTACTCACATGCCAGGCATTAAATAAATCATAGTGCAAATCGTTATTTTTCCCCATTGCCTCCAGCGCATAGTAGGTGTGTGCCATAGGTTCCCAGTTGGGGTTGAAGATGGTAGGTACATGAGCGAAATCGACATCCTTGGGTATTTTTCTTTCCCATGCAGCTAATTCAGGATGCAGGTGAAAACAGTGTCCACAGCCATAGAAGAAAAATTCCAGCACTTCAATTTTATTGCCGCTGCTGGTGGCTTGTGCGGGTGATATCAGCTTGTAATCTTTCCCTGGCGTAAGCTCTGCAAATGCCTGGGTAGAAAACAGTACAAATAAAATTGCGAATAAATGTTTGAATAATTTCACGAATTTCTCCTTGAGTTTATAGTGTGTGTGAGAAGGTTTAGATAACAAATTGTTGGCCTTAACTCTCAATTCATTGCTTATGTTAAGAGATTTAAATTGTCGCCAAGTATAAAATATTTAATGTAATCAATAAGTTACGTTATTATCATATCGAAGCCAGTCAGTCTGAGTTATTTCAATTTGACTGCGACTGCATTAATTCCATTTAGTTTCAATGTTGCCAGTGTCTCATTCATTTCGGACGAATTTCTATAAGGGCCGAGGCGTACGCGATACCAGACGCCTTTGTCGGGTATGTTTGCCGCTTGCACGTTCGCTACCATGCCAAGCAAGGCTAGTTTAGCTTTGACCTTTTCGGCATCGTCGATGTTGGTGTAAGCGCCTTCTTGCAGATAATAAGTCATAGCGCTGTCGGCAGGCTTGCTAGTCGGCACCGGTTTGATCATTGCAGTTTCCTGCCTGTCGTTTTTTTTGCTTGAGGCAGTGTCGGTCAGTTCTTTGTAAAATTCGAAACGGGCTTTTCCTTCACCCGAACCCGAAGCGGTACCTGCAGCAGCAGGTTTGCCGTCGGCAGAAGTTCCCGCCGGTTTGGATGCCTGGGCAGCTTCTCTAGACGGAGGAGTGACAGTATTTTTCTTCAGTACAAACCATGCAATGCCTCCTGCAATTGCCAGCCCCATCACGATACCCAGCAGGATGCCGGCAAATACTGGGAATTCATTGCCGTTATTGTTGGGTCGGTTGCTATTTCTGCTCATACCTATCCTTTTAACTTTTTTTCAGTTACATCTTTTCCGGCGCGGTAACACCCAGCAGTTCCAGTCCGTTGCGCATGACCTGAGCGCTGGCAGAGATTAGCGCAAGACGTGCCTGCTTGATATTTTCATCATCTACCAAGAAGTGCTGCGCATTATAGTAGCTGTGGAAATCTGCTGCTAAATCTTTCAGATAAAACGCGATCAGATGCGGTGATAAGTCGTTTGCTGCGCTTTCGATTAGCTGAGGGTAATCAATTAGGCGCTGCAGCAGCGTTTGTTCGTGCTCGCTTAGCAAAACGCTCATGTCGGCCTCGGCCAGTTTGCTCTGGTCGCCGCCCCACTGCGACAACACGCTGTGGATACGAGCATGGGCATATTGGATGTAGTAGACAGGATTTTCGTTGCTTTGGGATTTGGCCAAGTCGATGTCGAAAACCATTTGCGTATCTGGATGGCGCGCGGCGAGGAAGAATCGTGTCGCATCACAGCCCACTTCGTCTATCAGCTCGCGCAGGGTGACATAGCTACCGGCGCGCTTGGAGATTTTCACCTCTTCACCATTACGCAACACAGTCACCATCTGGTGCAGCACGTAATCAGGCCAACCGCTTGGAATGCCGAGATCCAGTGCCTGCAAGCCTGCGCGAACACGGGTGATGGTGCTGTGATGGTCGGCACCCTGTTCGTTGATGACTTTGGTAAAGCCGCGCTGCCATTTGTCCAGATGATAGGCGACATCGGGTACAAAATAGGTATAGCCACCATCGGTTTTGCGCATCACGCGGTCTTTGTCGTCGCCAAAATCGGTGGTGCGCAACCATAAGGCACCATCTTTTTCATAGGTGTGGCCGCTGGCGATTAGTCTCTTGACGGTCGCCTCCACCTTGCCCTCGGTATACAAAGCAGACTCTAGCGAGTACACATCGAAGCTAATTTTGAACGCATCTAGGTCAAGATCCTGTTCGCGTCGTAGATAAGCTACCGCGAATTGTTGAATAGAATTGGTATCTTCAATATTTCCTGAAGCACGCACATGCTGGTAGTCTGCATCGATTGCTTGTTTCGCCAAGAAAGCCATTGCGATATCGTTGATGTAATCGCCACGATAGCCATTTTCCGGCCAAGACGGGTCATCCGGTGTAACGCCCTTGCAGCGTAATTGCACCGACAGGGTCAGGTTCTCGATCTGTGCACCTGCATCGTTATAATAAAACTCGCGCGTAACATCCCAGCCAGCCATGTCCAGCAAGCGGCACAGGCAATCGCCGACAGCAGCACCTCGGCCATGACCGACATGAAGCGGGCCGGTTGGATTGGCCGACACAAACTCCACCTGTAGCTTGCGTCCTTGGCCAAGATTAAGTCGGCCATAATCGTCGCCAGCCTGCAAGACTCCACGCACCACGCTTTGTTTGGCTGCGGTAGTAATAAAGACGTTGATAAATCCTGCGCCGGCAATCTCGACTTTGTCTATCACGGAAGATGCGGGGAGGGCGGCAATCAAGGCCTGTGCAATGTCGCGCGGGCTGCGGCGCAAGGGCTTGGCCAGTTGCATAGCCAGATTGCAGGCGTAATCGCCATGCTGTGCCTGCTTGGGGCGGTCTATCACGACAATCAGATTATCGGCAAACTCAGGAGCAACAGTGCGTAAAGCTTGCCCGAACAGATCGGCAAGGTGGAGTTTAAAATTTGATACTGCGCCGGGTGCCTTCGGCAATTTGTTATCAGTCATCGCCAAATACTTGCAAAAGGAAGCGCGGATTATAGCATTTTGGACGAGGCTGGCCGAGGGTGATACAGCCTGTGTTGCGTATGAAGATGGCTACGCTATACAAGTGTATAGACTACAATGAGTCGGGTTGGGTGCTGTTTTATTTTGGTGGTGCAAAAGCAAATTCCTGGGATTTGGATTTGAAGTGCTGCGAATTAAGCAACTCTCGGCAATATTCAGATGAATAATTTCAGGCAAGTTGGAAGAAGAAATTCTTTTTAATAGCGAGGAATTCAATGCAAATCGTCCCCATTATTCCGCAGTATAAAACCGGTGTTAAAGAAAATATTGAGGTCGCCGGGATCGCTGCGATGAAAGTAGCGAAACCTGTGGAAGAGCGAACTCTGCCTCCTTTGCTAAGTTATGCCCATGAGCGGCCGGAACAAAAATACGTTGAGAAAGATCAGCATAAAGAAAATCTGATGATTAGACAGGAGGATCGAAGATTATACTGTCGTCGCGTACATCATCAAACTATGCTGGAAGAGCTACGCTCCTCAATAGACAGACGCAAGCACCAACTGAGAAATACTGATGTGCAGTTACATATTGATGAGGAAGCTTGACCGTATTTGTGTAGTTTATTACGCGCCTAAACGCTACTGAATATGAAGCAGTCGCTCAAAAAATTGAAAGGATCACGTGTCAAAAATCATAGTTGCTGCCTTATACAAATTCGCGAGCCTGCCTGATTATCAGGCGTTGCAGCCCGATTTGCATGAATTTTGTGTCAAGCAGGAGTTGTACGGAACTTTGTTGTTGGCAGAAGAAGGCATTAATGGCACGGTAGCGGGAACGCGTGCGGGCATTGATGCCTTGATCGCGTTTCTTAGGGCAGATCGACGGCTTGCCGACCTGGAATATAAAGAATCCTATGCTGATGAAATGCCTTTTACACGGATGAAGGTCAAGTTGAAAAAGGAGATCGTTACGCTAGGCGTGGCCGGTATAAGTCCGATCAATAAGGTGGGTACTTATGTGGCACCCGAAGACTGGAATGCGCTGATCGCCGATCCTGATGTGATCGTGATTGATACGCGCAATGGCTACGAGTGTGATATTGGTACTTTTCGGGGTGCAATTGATCCTAAAACCACGACTTTCCGCGAATTCCCAGCTTACGTTAGTCAGAATTTCAATCCCGCGAAACACAAGAAAGTAGCCATGTTTTGTACCGGCGGCATACGCTGTGAAAAAGCCAGTTCACTTATGCTTGAACAGGGATTTGAACAGGTGTATCACCTGCAAGGTGGAATATTGAAGTATCTTGAGAAAATACCACCAGCCGAAAGTCTTTGGGAGGGGGAGTGTTTTGTATTTGACCAGCGCATATCCGTAGGGCATGGCTTGAAAGTGGGTGATTACGAGCAGTGCCATGGTTGCCGCCATCCGGTATCGCCAATAGAAAAGGAATCAACACAATTTGTTGAAGGCGTATCCTGCCCCCATTGTTATGGCAAGCAAACGGATGAGGCGCGCGCCCGTTTTACTGAACGACAAAAACAAACGGAATTAGCGCGTAGTAGAGGCATGGCGCATATTGGCGCGGTGAAAAAAAAGAACACAGAATAGAGGGATTTGGATAAGATGACACCAATTTAGATGTTATTAATGGGTATCGATGGAGGATTAATATAAATGAATTATTTTGTGAATATTATGTGTAGGTACATAGCGCTAGCAGCACTGATTGCTCCGGTTGCCGCCGCAGTTGCCGCTGATTCGGCCGCTAAGACACAGTCGGATCAGCCCTTTATAGTTATAAAAGGTGGTGGTAGCCAGCCTATCTCCCCTCTGTATGTGGTGTGGAGCAAGAGTTACGAGGCACGCTACAGGGATGTATCCATATCGTACAAGATATCCAATGTGATCAAAGGTATTGAAGATCTTGAAGCAAACAAGATTGATTATGCAGGATCAGAAATTCCGTTAAAAATAGACGAGTTGAAGCAAAAAGGCTTGTTTCAGTTTCCTACGGCGCTGATATTGTTTACCCCTGTAGCCAATATACCGGGTGTGCACAGCGGGCAACTCAGACTGGATGATGACACGCTGGCAGGAATTTTCATGGGTACAATCAAAAAATGGAATGATCCGCGTCTGGTGGCACTTAATCCAAAACTTCCTCTGCCTGATGTGGAGATCAATACTGTTCATCGCAACAGCGGCAATACCATTACTTATGTACTGAGCAGTTATCTGAGCAAGGTCAATCTGGAGTGGGCTGCCAATGTTGGTGTCGGCTCAACGTTGAAGTGGCCGGTTGGGCAGGAGGTTGGTAAAGGTACCAACGAAGAGATGATGACTTATATCAAAGAAACCCCATACTCCATGGGATTTACCATGCTGACGCTGGTTTTGAAAAATAATTTGAATCTGGTCAAGATGAAAAATCGGGATGGAAAATTTGTCAGCGCAACTCCCGATGGTGCGATGGCGGCCTCTACTAATGCAAAATGGAAGATGGAAGATGGTTTTTATAATATTCTGACAGACCAACCCGGGGCTGAGACTTGGCCTTTTGTGATGACAGGTTATGCCACAATGAAAACTCATCCCGCCAACCCACAAAATACAAAAAAATTACTACATTTCTTTGATAGCGGTCTGAGAATAGGTCAGATTGAGGCGGTGAGTGCAGATCTGATACCGTTACCAGACTCTGTTGCAAGCATCATTCGCGTTGCACTGAAACAGCAGTATATCGGTGCGCAAGGTGGAAAATAAGGATTTAATTGTTGTGCTGCAATTCGACTTCATTTTCCCCTGAGTAATATATAAGCGTTGTTCAGGTTTGTGTGAGGGCGGCTCAGGCCGCTTTTTTTACATCTGTTGAATCTTGCCTTTATTCCATGTCTTCCTTTCAGTATCTGTATGTTATCCTTTAATACACTTCTTTTTATGCTATTCCAGATGAAGTATTTTCTAATAATTCTATTGTTCATTCCTGTCCTTGCAACGGCGAATCAAGACGAGGATTTTCTGGCCGCCCGTGAGGCGTACCGTGCAGAGAATGTGTCACGCCTTGAGCGTATTGCCGAGAACTTTAAAAACTCGCCGTTAGAACCCTATCTGACCTATTACCAGCTGCGTTTACGCATGCATACCCGCAATCCCGAGGGGCTCAAGGAATTTCTTGCGCGTCCCGATGATACCCCTGTGATCGATCAGTTACGTTCCCAGTGGCTGAAATTACAGGCGAAGCAAAAGCGCTGGGATACCTTTGCTGCGGAGCATCCGCGTCTGCTGGAATCAGATGATGAAATGAAATGTTATGCATTGCAGGCACGCTTGCCTAACGGTGTTGATTTGGTACTGCATGAGGCGCGCACCTTCTGGTTTAGCGGCACCGGACAACCGGAAAGTTGCGTTTCACTGTTTAATATGGCGCTCGGTACCGGTGTAATTAGCGAACAGGACATATTGCAGCGCATTCGCCTGGCGCTGGAAGTCAATAATATTGTACTGGTCAAGCAACTTTCAGAGCATTTGCCCAAACAGCTGAAAATTCAATCCAGAATGCTGGACAATGCTGCTGCCAATCCAGACCGCTATCTTGCCAATCTCAAACTGGAAAAATCTACCGAGGCTGAACGCATGGTTGCCTTGTTTGCGTTGCAGCGTCTGGCCAAGCAGCTGCCACAGCTGGCTTATACGCGCTGGAATAAAATTGCAGAGCACTTTAGCAATGATGAGCAGCAGTATTTTTACGGATGGCTGGGCTACGAAGGCGCTCGCAAGCATGATGAACGCGCACTGACCTGGTTCAGAGCGGCCAAGGAAACACCTCTGAATGACGCACAATTGGCCTGGCGTACGCGTGCTGCTTTACGTGTGCAGAATTGGCATGAGGTATGGGCGAGCATTGCTGCAATGTCGGTTAAACAGCAACGAGAGGGTGTGTGGCGTTACTGGAAAGCCAGGGCGTGGAAAGTTTTCGGCCGCGATGCTGACGCTGAGGAATTGTTAAAGGAGTTGAGCCGTGAGTATAATTTTTATGGGCAACTCGCGTCGGATGAATTGGGATTTGTTCCTGCAAGCACTTTGCTGTTAGTAAATTATCAGCCAACTCTGTTAGAGATTGAGGTCATGCAGGCGCAGCCGGCAATGCAGCGCACGCTCGCTCTTTATCGCATGGGTTTGCGCGAAGAAGCTGCCAAGGAGTGGTCATTGGCCATGCGCAAGCTGGATGACAAGCAGTTGCTGGTCGCTTCGGGAATTGCCAGTCGCAATGAAATGTATGATCGCTCAATTAATGCGGCAGATAGAACGGTCATGCTGCACGATTTTAATTTGCGTTACCCCGCGCCCTATCGTGACAGATTGCAGAATCTCGTACGGGAAAACAATCTGGAAGAGGCATGGGTATATGGTTTGATGCGACAGGAAAGCCGTTTTGTAACACAGGCAAAATCGACTGCTGGTGCGGCAGGAATTATGCAAGTCATGCCTGCGACAGCGAGTTGGGTTGCGCAAAAGTTGGGAATGAAAAATTACCGTAAAGCACTTATTGACCAATTGGATACCAACCTGAAATTGGGCACCTATTACATGAAAAATGTTTCGTCTTTGTTCGGGAATAATCAGGTGCTTGCCTCTGCTGCCTATAATGCGGGGCCTGGACGGGCGCGCCAGTGGCTTGCAGATGAACCGCTGGAAGGTGCAATATATATTGAATGCATACCTTTTGAAGAGACCCGTGATTATGTGAAAAAAGTCATGAGCAATGCTGTTTATTACTCCAGACTGTTCGGCCAGGCAACACCGACCTTGAAGCAGCGACTGAGTACGATAGATGGTAAAGATGCAACGTACAAGCGTTCGATGCAGAATGAAAGATAAACCGTTTAACGTATATTGCGTGGGCGGCGCGGTACGTGATGGCTTGCTCGGCCTGCCGGTTCAAGACCGCGATTGGGTAGTGGTAGGCAGCACACCTGAGCAGATGGAGGCGTTGGGCTACCGGCCAGTGGGTAAGGATTTCCCGGTTTTCCTGCATCCCGAAACACACGAAGAATATGCACTCGCCCGTACCGAACGTAAAACGGCTCTCGGCTATAAAGGTTTTTCCGTTTATGCATCACCCGATGTGACACTTGAGCAGGATTTGTCACGCCGCGACTTTACTGTTAATGCAATTGCGCAAGCCGATGATGGTAGCCTGATTGATCCCTATAATGGCATTGCCGATTTGCGGGCTGGAATTTTGCGTCATGTCAGTGCGGCCTTTAGTGAAGATCCCGTGCGTATTTTGCGGGCAGCACGCTTCGTTGCGCGTTTCGGCTTCTCCATTTCGCCGGATACACTTGAGTTGATGCGGACGATGGTTGCCAATGGTGAAGTTGATGCTTTGGTAGCCGAGCGTGTGTGGCAGGAACTCTCACGCGGCTTGATGGAGAAAAATCCATCGCGTTTTATTACCACCTTGCGCGATTGCGGCGCACTGAAAAAAATTCTCCCTGAAGTGGATGCCTTGTTTGGCGTACCACAACCTCCGCAACATCATCCTGAGATCGATTGTGGCATACACACCATGATGGTGCTGGATGATACGGCGCAACTTGACTATGCACTGGAAGTGCGCTTTGCTGCGCTGATGCATGATCTTGGAAAAGGCAATACACCAAAAGATACTTTGCCCCGACATATCGGACATGAGGCGCGCAGCGTTGATCTGCTGCGAGGGTTGTGTGATCGTCTGCGTGTTCCCAGCGAGTGCCGTGATCTGGGTTTTCTTGTAGCGCGTTATCATGGAGATGTGCATCGTGCACGTGAGTTGCGACCTGAGACCATCGTGCGTCTTTTTCAAAGCTGTGATGTGTGGCGCAAACCTGAACGCTTTAAGCAGCTACTGCAGGCATGCGAGTCTGATGCGCGTGGACGCACCGGGCATGAGCAGGATGATTATCCACAGGCTCGCTTTCTTCAAGGAATGTTGCTGGCAGCGCAGGGAGTTGACGCTGGTAAAATTGCGCAGCAGTGTGAGGATAAAAATTTGATTGCTGAACGTATAAAAGAAGCGAGAATAGTTGTGGTGGCGCAGGCGGCTGCTATTTATAAGCAATGTAAGGCCCAATAACAATGTCCATGCTACCAGTCTCATGTTTGCAAGTAATGAGACTTACACTTTCACACCGTGCAAGTTCTGAAACCCACGAACATATCATCCCGTTCCGGCATATAAAAATTTCGATATTTTGCTGAGACCATCCGCGCTTGTGTGGCAAACGAGGCTCCGCGCAACACTTGATGGGTAAAAAACCAGGGCTCTGAATATTCCCGATAAACATCCGGTGTGAATCCCGGATACGGCGCAAATGGAGAGCTGGTCCACTCCCACAATTCTCCCCAGTAAAAAGCTACATTGCCGGAGAGGGCTGCAAATTCCCACTCAGCCTCAGTCGGCAAGCGTCGTCCTGCCCACAAACAATATGCCTGTGCCTCATGCAAACTGACGTGGCGCACCGGGTCTTGATTCTTTAATGGCATGATTTTATTAAAGCGAGCGCAGCTCCAACGCTCGCCATCGAATTGCCAGTAGCGTGGCGCAGCACGCTTTTCTTGCTTTAACCAGACACGTCCGGCTGCACTCCAGTATTGTTTTTTTGCATAGCCGTCATCCAGTATGAAGGCCAGATATTGCGCATTCGATACCAGCGAGGAGGACATAAAAAATGCGGGGACCGCAACAGGATGGGCGCACTTTTCATTATCGAATACAAATTCCTCGTCAGATTTATTCCCCAGCTGCATTCCACCACCGCTAAACAAAATATCGAATTGCGGCGGTAGCTGCACAGTGTGCGCTGCGAGTTTCGTAGTTGCGGACAACCCCAGTGTCTGTAGGGTGTAGGTAAAGGCTTCGCCGTGCATGTCTTCATGCGCTAGCACTAGGCGATAGGGATACAAGGTGGCCTCATCCCGTGCACCGCTCAGGAGCTTGGCGAGTATGCGTTCGAGCACGTCAGCGCAATATTGTTTGATGAGTTCCGAACTGGGTAAATCCAGATGCCAGCGAGTGCGATGCGGCACGATATTCGAATCGAACCATTCATCTGCGCGTGCCAAAAGCGATGGGTATGGTGCCAAAGCAGGATCGCTAGTTGTAGCTTCACGCAGTACGTACATTTCACTGACCCACACCACATGCGCCAACTCCCATAGTGGCGGATTGATGATGTCCAGATAAGGCACGCGTTCCAGTGCAACCAGTCCGGCCGCCGCATAGCTATCGAACAGTGTCAGGGTATAATTTCGTGCATCCTGTAAGGCTACAGACAGTTGCTCTGGCGTAGCTTGTCTAAAAGAAGATGGGTTCATAAGCCTTAGCAACGGCCTAGAAGCTTGTCAGATTTCGGCATGTTTAATTATGTAACTATTTGATTATATTTAATATTTATTAACAAGGTGTAGCTTAAATGAAACGCGATGAGTAATCCGCATGAAAAAACCGCACATCGTCATTATCAGCCCCTCGCTGGCAAAATCCAACAACGGCAACGG
>JBCKTV010000023.1:0-32500 GCA_038925365.1 Gallionellaceae bacterium | reverse complement strand
GGCAGATTTCAAAGTTATTTTTTAGTCTTGTTTCAATTGGTAATTTTTTTTGCTATACTTGCAAATTAAATGTTATTAATCCAGATGATATATTTGTCTTTGAGTAATATTTGTGTGACATTTGCTTAGTCAGGAATGTGTAGGAAATTTTTGCTGCCTCTTCTCTATGATTTAATTATTCAGACCAAGTGGTATAAAATTTTCATAGCGGGCGCTGGTTGATCACAGCTAATTGTTGATCGCCAATGTTCTGTTGAGTTAGATGGGCTTCGTGCCCATTTTTTATTTGTGGGTGCGGATCATGGATGTGACTAAACTGGTTGGAACAACGCTGACTGGATTGGGGTATGAGTTGGTTGATATTGAAACTACTGGTCGGGGGATGATGCGCGTCTTGATGGACAAACCGGCGGGTATTACGGTAGAGGATTGTGAAATAGTAAGCCATCAGTTGACCCGATTGTTTTTGGTGGAAGGGGTTAATTTTGATCGACTTGAAATTTCATCTCCGGGTTTGGATCGGCCGCTAAAGAAAGAAGCTGACTTTGTGCGCTTCTTCGGTCAAAAGGCGCAGATTAAATTGCGCATGCCCTTTTCCGGGCGTAAGAATTTTGTAGGTATTTTGGGTGCTATCGAAAATGGCATTTTGCAGTTTGAAGTGGATGATAAGCAGTTGGCAATTGAGCTGTC
This sequence comes from Gallionellaceae bacterium, assembly GCA_038925365.1. Taxonomy (GTDB): domain Bacteria; phylum Pseudomonadota; class Gammaproteobacteria; order Burkholderiales; family Gallionellaceae; genus 39-52-133. The sequence continues at coordinate 31,810 of JBCKTV010000023.1, read as the reverse complement.
GAATATAGATAAAGCGCGTTTGGTGCCAGTTTTTTAAGGTGTCTGTATTTAGATTTCTGTGAGTAATATAACCCGCTTGTGTCAGACAAGCAGTTTGAATGGTTGGAGACGGTAATGAGTCGTGAAGTTTTGTTATTGGTGGATGCCCTAGCACGTGAAAAGAACGTGGATAAGGAAATTGTATTCGGTGCGCTTGAAGCAGCATTGTCCTCTGCTACCAAAAAACGTTTTGGTGAAGAAGAAGCTGAGGTTCGCGTAAATATTGACCGTAATACCGGTGAATACCAGTCTTTCCGTTGCTGGGAAGTGATGGACGACGAGAATTTTGAAACGCCTGAGTTGCATATCAAGCTGGAAGTGGCGCAAAAAATTGATCCTAATTATCAGCTTGGCGAGTTCGTTGAAGAGCCGCTAGAGTCGATCGATTTTGGACGCATAGGCGCTCAGGCTGCCAAACAGGTTATTTTTCAGAAGATACGCGATGCTGAGCGCGAACAGATTTTGGCCGACTTCATGGAGCGTAGCGAACACTTGGTGTCAGGTACGGTAAAGCGCATTGAGCGCGGTAACGCCATCATTGAATTTGGCAAGATAGAGGCGTTGTTGCCGCGCGATCAAATGATCCCGAAAGAAAATTTGCGCGTAGGCGATCGTGTACGCGCTTATTTGCTACGTGTTGATCGTACCGTACGTGGTCCGCAAATTATTCTGTCGCGTATCACCCCGCAGTTCTTGATCAAGTTATTTGAATTGGAAGTGCCGGAAATTGAAGAAGGTTTGCTGGAAATAGTCAGTGCTGCGCGTGATCCGGGTTCTCGTGCCAAGATAGCCGTGCGTTCCAACGATCAGCGTATTGATCCTATCGGAACCTGTGTAGGTATGCGCGGTTCTCGCGTCCAGGGTGTCACCAATGAGTTGGCTGGTGAGCGCGTGGATATTGTGTTGTGGTCGGCTGATCCCGCCACCAGCGTCATCAATGCCCTTGCTCCGGCTGAAGTGACCAGCATCGTGGTAGATGAAGATAATCACAGTATGGATGTGATTGTTGAAGAAGAGAATCTGGCGCAGGCAATTGGCCGTGGTGGTCAAAACGTGCGCTTGGCGAGCGAATTAACGGGTTGGGTCATCAATCTGATGACCGTTGAAGAATCAAGCCAGAAAAATGAAGTTGAGTTTTCCAAAGTGCGTGATTTGTTTATCTCCAAGCTGGATGTGGACGAGGATGTGGCCGATATTCTGGTGCGCGAAGGTTTTAATACGCTGGAAGAAGTCGCGTATGTTCCGCTGGATGAAATGCTGGAAATCGAAGCGCTGGATGAAGATACCGTCAATGAATTGCGTAGTCGTGCTAGAAATGCCCTGCTCAATGCGGCAATTGTTAACGAAGAGCGTGTAGAGCACAGCATTGAAGATTTGCTGAAAATCGAAGGTATTGATGAGAGTTCCGCGCGGGCATTGGCGGGTAAGGGTGTCGGTACACAAGAGCAGTTGGCCGATCTGGATGCTGAGGAGTTGATGGAAATCACCGGCATGGATGTGGAACAAGCAAATAAGCTGATAATGGTGGCACGTGCGCCATGGTTTGCTTGATCGTTATTACTTATCGCTGAAGTGAAATTTAGAGCTTGCTTGTTGATTAAACTTCTAGTTATTGATTAGAGGTTTTGGGTTTAAGGGGTCGTAATGGGAAAAATGAATGTAGCGCAATTCGCCACTGAGCTGGGTTTGCCAGTCGAGTTGCTGCTGGAACAACTGCGGGCGGCCGGTGTCGCCAAAAAGCAGGAAGTTGACCCAGTATCCGAAGAGGACAAGTCAACGCTATTGGCGCATTTGCGTAGTGCCCATGGCAGCAATACAGTAAAAATTACACTGACACGACGCGAAACAAGTACTGTCAAGAAAACTGACAGTAGCGGCAAGGCACGCACTATTTCGGTAGAGACACGGAAAAAGCGTGTGGTAGCGCCTGCTGCCGTTGAAATACCCGCTGCCGAAACTCCCGTAGTCGTTGAAGTTGCCGCTCCTATTGAAATTCCAGTTGCTATTGAAATTCCAGTTGCTATTGAAATTCCAGTTGCTATTGAAATTCCAGTTGCTGTTGAGGAAGCTGCACCAGCAACACCTGAGAAAAAAGCAAAAGCTGTTAAAGCGGTGGAAGAAAAACCATTGACTGCGCGAGAAATTGACGCACGCAACCACGCTGAATTGGCTACACGTCAAGCTGCTGAAGCTCAGGCTAAGCAAGAGCGCAGTAAACGAAAAGCTGCCTCTTTCCAGGTGCCGGAGCCTGTTGTTGAGTTAAAGCCGGTCGCGCAAGCCGTTAAAGTTGCAGCCGAAGGTGTACGTCCTGCCAGCAAGGCCGCCCTAGCGGAAGGCACTCTGCATAGACCGACACCGAAACCGGGCGACAAAATTATCAGGCCTGCTGCCGCAAAAAAGGTTGATAAAGCGGCCGAAAAAGCCAGCCCATGGGATCAGGCTGGCCACAAGAAACGTACACCTTCGAAAACTGTAGATGCGCGTGCAGGTGTGGGAGGCCGCATGGGCGGTTCGGCACGTGCGCCTCGTCATGACAGGCATGCTAAGGAAGATGCGACTCTGCATGCTTTCTCTATGCCAACGGAAACTATCGTACAGGAGGTGATGGTTCCTGAAACCATCACTGTGGCAGAACTGGCGCAAAAGATGTCGGTAAAAGCCGCTCAAATCATCAAAATTCTGATGAAAATGGGATCGATGGTGACAATCAATCAGGTGTTGGATCAGGACACCGCGATGATTCTAGTCGAAGAAATGGGACACATAGCCAAAGCCGCCAAAACGGATGATCCTGATGCATTTTTGGCTGATGCGTCAGAGCACAAGGATCTCGTGCTGGAGCACCGTGCGCCGGTTGTTACCGTGATGGGTCACGTTGACCATGGTAAAACATCATTGCTTGATTACATACGGCGTACCCGAGTTGCCAGCGGTGAGGCGGGTGGTATTACACAGCATATTGGTGCTTATCACGTTGAAACTCCGCGCGGCATGATTACTTTCCTTGATACACCTGGCCATGAGGCATTTACTGCAATGCGTGCCCGTGGTGCGAAAGTTACTGATATCGTTATTCTGGTGTGTGCAGCCGATGACGGCGTGATGCCGCAAACCAAAGAAGCGATCAGCCATGCCAAAGCTGCAGGCGTTCCCATCATAGTGGCAGTAACCAAAATTGATAAGCCGGATGCGAACTCGGAAAAAGTCAGGCAAGAGCTTGTAGCCGAGGGTGTAGTGCCAGATGATTGGGGTGGTGACTCCATGTTTGTCGAGGTTTCAGCCAAGACCGGGCAGGGTATTGACGCCTTGCTGGAAGGGATTTTGCTGCAAGCTGAGGTGCTGGAATTGAAAGCGCCGAATGACGCCCTTGCTAAAGGCATTGTCATTGAAGCAAGGTTAGATAAGGGACGTGGCCCAGTTGCAACGATGCTGATTCAGTCTGGCACATTAAAACGTGGCGATGCTGTGTTGGTAGGTTCGGTTTTTGGACGAGTACGTGCCATGCTGGATGAAAATGGCAAGGCGATCAATGAGGCAGGACCTTCTATTCCGGTTGAAATTCAGGGTTTGTCTGAGGTGCCAATTGCGGGTTCTGAATTCGTAGTACTTGCCGATGAAAAGAAAGCGCGTGAAATCGCACTGTTCCGACAAGGCAAGTTCCGTGCGGTGAAACTGGCCAAGCAACAGGCATTTAAGCTAGAAAACATGCTTGAACAGATGGCGGAAGGTGAAGTACGTACACTGTCGCTCATCGTTAAAACCGATGTACAGGGTTCGGCAGAAGCGATTGCACATTCACTGCAAAAACTGTCTACCAATGAGGTAAGGGTGAATCTGATACACGGAGGTGTTGGCGCAATCAGCGAGTCCGATATTAACTTGGCACTTGCTTCCAAGGCGATAGTGATAGGCTTTAACACCCGTGCAGACGCTGCCGCGCGGAAACTGGCCGAGACATTCGGCGTGGATCTGCGCTACTACAATATCATCTACGAGATGGTGGATGAAATTAAAGCTGCACTATCCGGCATGCTGCCGCCGGAGAAAAAGGAAATTATCCTCGGTATGGTGGAAGTTCGCCAAGTGTTCCATATTTCGAAGATTGGTACGATCGCAGGTTGCTATGTGACCGAAGGTCTGATCAGGCGCAATTCTAAAGTGCGTGTGCTGCGAAATAACGTAGTCATACATACTGGTTCACTCGATTCACTCAAGCGCTTTAAGGATGATGCCAAAGAAGTTAAATCCAACTTTGAATGCGGCTTGTCAATGCAGGGCTATAACGATCTTGAAGTGGGCGATCAACTGGAAGCCTTTGAAATTATTGAAGTGGCACGCGCACTATAATGCCTAAGGATTACGCAAGAACGGACAGAATCGCCGAGCAAATTCAACGTGAATTGGCGCAGTTTATTCGGCTTGACGTAAAAGATCCGCGCGTACACATGGTGACGATCACAGGCGTTGAAGTGACACGGGATTATGCACATGCCAAGGTTTTTTACACGACACTGGAAGGCGACAGCAAGGAGTTGCAAAAGGGTCTGGAACGCACCTCAGGTTTCTTGCGCAGTAAGCTGGCTGCTGCCATGAAGTTACGCATCACTCCTCAATTGCATTTTGCCTATGATGCCTCGGTTGAGCGAGGCTCACATCTGTCGCAACTGATAGATAAAGCAATCGCCAGCGATAATCCTTCAAAGAACTGAGAGTAACAATATGGCTGGCAGTTGGCGTCCATTGAATGGTGTCTTGTTATTTGATAAGCCACTAGAACTCAGCTCAAATATCGCGCTGCAAAAAGTGCGTCGTTTGTTTCAAGCAGAAAAAGCCGGGCATACCGGTACGCTAGATCCTTTGGCAACCGGTTTGTTGCCTATCTGTTTCGGCGAGGCCACAAAGTTTTCTATCGGATTGCTGGAATCGGACAAGACTTATCACGCGCAGATCAGGTTGGGGCAGAATACAACGACGGGAGATGCAGAGGGTGAGGTTACTTCAAATCATGAAGTCACTATAAACGAAGAGCAGGTGCTACAAGTGCTGCAAGGTTTGCGTGGTGAAATACAGCAATTGCCACCGATGTACAGCGCGCTTAAGCATAAAGGCAAACCCCTTTATGAATATATACGCAAGGGTGAGACAGTAGAGCGCGAGTTACGTAATATAGTGATACACGAACTGCTGCTGGATCGTTTTAGTGGTACTGAGCTCGATATCAACGTGCGTTGCAGTAAAGGGACTTATGTCCGCACCCTGGCTGAAGATATAGGCAAGGCGCTGGGGTGTGGTGCTCACCTACGAGGATTGCGGCGCACTGCGGTAGGTGGTTTTAAATTGAGCGAGGCCTATACATTGTCGCAGCTGGAGGCGATGACAAGTGAACAACGCGATGCCTGTCTGTTGCCGCTGGACTGTATGTTGCTTGCATTGCCCCGATTGGATCTGGATAATGTGCAGATAGCACGCATGGCTCAAGGGCAGCGTTTAGGTATGGATTTGTCCTTTCCTGATGGTAAATTGCGTTTGTATGTTGAGGGAGAATTCGTCGGTTTGGGAGAGTTGTTAGGCCGCAGATTGGCTCCCAGCAGACTTATTTCCAGTGTGGCACAACAAGCGGCTCGGCGGAGCTGTATAGAGCTTAGTAACAACTGACCCCTGTGGTTACAGAGAATTTTGAAATTTGCAACGAAATATCAGCAGGATTTATCAAATAAACACCTGTTATTTCGTTGTATTACTTGAGCAACACCCGCATTAAAGAGTAAAATGCGGCACTTTTATTGGAGGTAACATATGTCTACTACATCAGCACAGAGGTCACAAATTGTGACTGATTTTCAACGCGCCAAGGGCGACACCGGCTCCCCTGAAGTACAAGTCGCTTTATTGACAGCGCGCATCACCTACCTGACCGGCCACTTTAAAGAACACGTCAAGGATCATCACTCTCGCCGCGGTCTGCTACGTATGGTGAGCCGTCGCCGCAAGCTGCTGGATTACCTCAAGAGCAAAGACGATGCAGCGTATCGCAAGCTGATAGAGCGTCTAGAACTGCGCAAGTAACAAGAAGCAAGTAACCAGCAGCAAGCATCGGGCCGCAATTGCGGCCCGTTTCATTTATATCGCAGCATTGTCGCTTTTGCGATTAGCCATGCATTGAGAGGTCTACCTTGAGTCACTATAAAAAAACAATCAGCTACGGCAAACATCAACTGACCCTTGAAACGGGAGAAATTGCACGTCAGGCAAACGGTGCTGTCATGGTCAGCCTGGGTGATACCGTGGTGTTGGTGACAGTCATGGCTAGACTAGAAGTTCAGCCGGAGTTTGCATTGACCGTCGACTATCAGGAGCGCAGCTATGCAGCGGGTAAGATTCCGAGCGGCTTCTTCCGTCGCGAAGGCAAAGGCAGTGAAAAGGAAATTCTCACTTCACGTTTGATAGATCGCTCCTTGCGCCCCTTGTTTCCACAAGGCTTCTACAACGAAGTGCAGATCGTTGCGACCGTGTTGTCTTCGGATAGTCAGATCGATGCGGATATTCCCGCGATGATAGGCGCATCCGCTGCCTTGATGATTTCAGGTATTCCATTTGACGGCCCCATAGCCGCTGTACGCGTTGGCTACCTCAATGGCGACTATGTGCTGAATCCGACTGCTGATGAAATGAAGCAGACGCAAATGGATATGGTGATCGCAGCTACTACTCAGGCTGTGTTGATGGTGGATTCTGAAGCCAAAGAGTTGTCAGAAGAGATCATGCTGGGTGCAGTGATGTACGGTCACGAGCAAATGCAGGCGGTACTCCTAGCGATTAATGAAATGGCCGATGCAGTAGGCAAGGATAAGTGGGAATGGGAACCCGCAGCCAAGGATGCAGTGTTGGCTGTAAAGATTGCCGAGCTTGCAGGAAACGATTTAAAAGCCGCCTATACTGTGCGAGAAAAGCTGGCTCGCACAGCGCAATTAAATTCCATACACGCACGTGTCATCAAAGAATTAACCAACGAGAGTACCGTTGAAAAAAATCACATCGACGAGTTACTCCAGGCACTGGCAGCCAAAATCGTACGCGGCCAGATTTTGAATTCAGAGCCTCGCATTGATGGCCGCGATACACGTACAGTACGTCCGATCACTATTCGCACGGGTGTGTTGCCACGTGCCCATGGTTCAGCGTTGTTTACCCGTGGCGAAACACAAGCCTTGGTAGTGGCAACCCTGGGCAGCTCACGCGATATGCAAAAAATTGATGCGCTGCAGGGCGACTATTTAGACCGCTTTATGCTGCATTACAATTGCCCACCTTATGCTACCGCTGAAATGGGACGTGTAGGCACGACTAAGCGCCGTGAAATCGGCCATGGTCGTTTGGCCAAACGTGCCCTGATGGCAGTGCTGCCAAGCGAGCAGGAATATAACAAAGCCATGCGTGTGGTATCCGAGATCACCGAGTCAAATGGTTCAAGCTCGATGGCTACAGTGTGTGGCGGCTGCCTAGCACTGATGGATGCCGGCGTGAATATCAAAGCCCATGTGGCAGGAATCGCGATGGGGTTGATCAAGGAAGGCAACCGTTTTGCGGTGCTGACCGATATTATTGCCGACGAAGATTATCTTGGCGATATGGACTTCAAAGTGGCCGGATCCGAGCAAGGTATTACGGCTTTGCAAATGGATATCAAGATTAACGGCATCACCAGCGAAATCTTGAAAGTTGCGTTGAGCCAAGCACGTGAAGGGCGCATGCACATTCTGGGCATCATGAAGCTAGCGATGCCTATGGTACGTACCGAGCTATCAGCCGATACGTCGCTTACATTAAAGATGAAGGTTAATTCTGAAAAAGTTCGTGACGTAATCGGCAAGGGAGGTTCGGTTATTCGCGCCTTGTCCGAAGAAACTGCTACGAAAATAAATATCGACAATGAAGGCAATATCACGATTACCTGTGACAGTAGTGTAGCGGGTGAGCTAGCGAAAAAACGCATCGAGGATATCGTAGCTGAAGTCGAAGTCGGCAAAATATACGAAGGCCCGGTAATCAAGTTGCTTGATTTTGGTGCGATCATCAACATCATGCCGGGCAAAGATGGTTTATTGCATATTTCGCAAATTTCAGATGAGCGCATTAACTCAGTTTCTGATTTCCTCAAAGAAGGTCAGATCGTCAAGGTTAAATTACTGGAACTGGATGATAAAGGCCGTATGCGTTTAAGTATGAAAGCATTGCAGCCTCAGCCTGAGGTAAGGACTAATATACCCGCTGCATAAGCATTGTAGTTGTTGTCATAAAAAGGCCCCGCATAACGGGGCTTTTTTATGCGCATGACAGTTTGCCGGGATTAGCCGGGAGCTTAACGTAACATATTGATTGTGTTCGATATTTTATTTATGAAGGCAGTTTTAATATCTTTATACATCAATGAGTTACGAGTTAAGTCTGACAGGCTGCTCAGCGGCTTGAAATATACAAATGCAATCGGGTCGACCGGGATGGCTCAGGCCATGCTCGTCCCACAACTAGCTTGCGCGCTGGCACAGACGAGCAAGCCGATGAGTCCGAAGCTGATTGCAAAATATTTTTTTGTCATGGTTTCTTCCTATACGTACGGCATTGTAGGGGGATGCGGCAAATTGCCACACCCGACTACCCTCCCAAGCAAGTAGAATCAGCAGCCATGAATCCGTCCATTCCAGATTTCCGCACCGGCCTCGCCGTCCAGGCCGGGCACAGCCATTTGCGCCGCTTGATGTGGTTGCGTACCATCGCGGTGACGGCGCAGTGCGCCACGCTCGCGCTGGTGTACCGCTTCCTGGCGATGGAATTGCAATGGCTGCCCATGCTCGCCGCCATCGCTGCGCTAGCCGTGCTGAATCTGCTCACCTGGCTACGCCTGCGCAACGACAGCCCAGTTTCCAACTTGGAACTGTTCGCGCAGTTGTGCGCCGACGTACTGGCGCTGTCGGCGCTGCTCTACTACGGCGGCGGCTCGACCAATCCGTTCATTTCGCTGTTCCTGTTGCCGCTGGTGATCGCTGCGGCCACCCTGCCGCACGGCTACACCTGGGCGATGACCGGAATTACCACGGGTTGCTACACCCTGCTGATGAAATTCTATGTGCCGCTGCCGACTGGCAACGGGCACGAGCACACGCAGCACGCCATGCCGCCGGACGACGCCTTTAATCTGCACGTCATCGGCATGTGGTTGGGCTTCGTCATCAGCGCGGTAGTGGTGGCGTATTTCGTGGTGAAGATGGCGCATGCAGTGCGCGAACGCGACGCGACGCTGGCTCGTGTGCGCGAGGAGACATTGCGCAACGAGCGCATCGTATCGTTGGGTATGCAAGCCGCCGGAGCTGCGCACGAGCTGGGCACGCCGTTGTCCACCCTAGCGGTGGTGATAGGCGAACTGCAACGCGACCAGGCCGTGCTGCCGGAATGGCGCGGCAACCTCGCCCTCCTCGACGACCAAGTGCGCGCCTGCAAACGCATCCTCGACAAGCTGCTGGCCAATGCTCATGCCACCGAGACGCAAACCTTGCAGCCACTGGATAATTTTCTCGCCGCCACGCTGGATGAATGGCAGTTGCTGCGTCCTGCGGTGCTTTGCCATTATCGGTCTAGTGCTACGCAACCGGCGCCACAGATGCCCATAGACTCGGCGTTGCGCGCTGCGCTGCTGAACCTACTCAACAACGCTGCCGACGCCTCGCCGGAAGAAATCAATATCGAGGCGCATTGGGACGCCGATAATTTTATCCTGAAAATCCATGACCACGGCCAGGGACTTACGCTGGAAGCCGCCGCTCGCGCCGGTTCGGCGTTCTTCACTACCAAGGAGCAAGGACGCGGGCTGGGGCTGTTCCTAGCCAATGCCACCGTGGAACGGCTGGGCGGCAAGGTGCGATTGTTCAACCGCGAAGGTGGCGGCGCGACCACCGAAGTTGTGTTGCCGTTGCATGAAAAATCCCCTAGCAGCCTTTAGGGCTTAGAAAGGGTGATTAACGTAATATATTGAATATTTTATTTGCAGTGCTAATTTAAATTCCTTACCAAATCAATTGCTTGTGGCTAGGGGGCTCTCGCTGAAATATAAATGGAAAAACCGGAACTACGCATGAACAACACACAGTTTGAACAACCTTCTCTGCTGTTGGTAGACGACGATGTCACATTCTGCCAAGTGCTTGCCAGCGCGCTGGGAAAGCGCGGCTACGCGGTGACCGTGGCGCACAGCGTGGAACAGGCGCTGCCGCTGGCGCTGGCCAATCCGCCGGAATACGCGGTGGTGGATTTGAAAATGGGCGGCGCATCTGGGCTGACGCTGGTGCAAGCCCTGCACGAACTCGATGCCGCCACGCGCATCGTGGTGCTGACCGGCTACGCCAGTATCGCCACGGCAGTGGGAGCCATCAAGCTCGGCGCAACACAGTATCTTTCCAAACCGGCGAACGCTGACGAAATCGTGGCGGCGTTCGGCCATCTCCCCAGTCCAGATGCGCCCCTCAAGGCGAAAATCACGACAGTGGAACGGCTGGAGTGGGAGCACATCCAGCGCGTGTTGCAGGAAAACCAAGGCAACATCTCCGCCACCGCCCGCGATCTCAACATGCACCGGCGCACCCTACAACGCAAGCTGATGAAGCGGCCAGTCACAGAAAATTAGCCAACAAAGTTAGTCAGCTGCGGCAATATGCCGCATTCCCATCCCAAGCCTCTACTCATAGAATCGCGCCGTTGAAAATAAAAACTTCGGGTAGAGAAAATGAAAATGCATGGCGGAAAATATGGTGCTTGTTTTGCCTCGGGTTTGTTGGCTATCGCCATCAGCCAGGTGGTGTATGCGGAGGATGCGCTGTTGCTGGACGAGGTGGTGGTAACCGGTTCGCGCACGGCCACTAAATTATCGGAAACACCAATGTCGATCGGTGTGGTCGATGAAAAGGCACTCAAGCGCGACAAACCAAAAATGATGGGCGATGCGATCAACCGCATCGCAGGCGTGAGTTGGGTCGATCTGGGCAATGAGCAGCACACGATGGGCATACGCCAGCCGAACAGCACCAATGCGGTGTATCAATATCTGGAGGACGGCATCCCTATTCGTCCGCTGGGGGTGTTTAACCATAACGCGCTGAATGAACTTAACCTGGCCGGTGCGGAACGCGTGGAAGTGGTGAAGGGCGCTTCATCTTCCTTGTATGGCAGTAATGCGGTGGGCGGTGCGATAAATTTCATTACCGCACGTCCATCGTTTACACCCGAAGCCACGATTGGCTACAGGAATGAAGCGGTCACCGGTTACCAGCGTATTGATACCGGCACCAGTAATACCTGGGGTGATGTCGGCATGCGTTTCTCGCATTACAGCTCGGTGCGTTCAAAAGATAACTGGCAGCAATACAGCAATGGCACCAAAGACTCAGCGACTTTGCGCACGGACTATGCGCTTAGCGGCTCATCGCTGCTGCATGCAACCATGTCCTATAACAATCTTGATACCGCCACACCGGGCAGCCTGAATCCGGTGGATTATCAGACCAGCCCCGGCAAAAGCTACCAGACATTTTCTTATCGCAAGGACAGGAGCACACGCCTGAATGTGGGCTGGGAAGGCGAGACCTCGCAAAACGGTCTCACCACGGTGACGCTGTTTGGGCGCGAAAATGACCACGGCCAGTTGCCCAACTATACGATCAGCGCCTGTACCATCGGCGCAACTTGCCCTACAGGCTATCGCGGTACGATTAACAATAATCATGTCAGCTCGCTGGGGATGGATAGCAAGCATCAGCAGGAATTCAGCTTTTTGTCCTCACGGCTGATAGGCGGTGTCTATCTTGATTTTAGTCCCAATACCTACAAGAGTAACAATCTGGATGTGACCCGGAATGCCGCCAATGTGTATACCGGCTATGCGCCAAATACAACCTACGCAACCGGCACGCGGGATTACAAAACCGACATCACCAATACCGCCTTGTTTGCACAATGGGAACTGACCCCGCTAGATAAAGTGCGTGTGGTGACGGGTGGTCGTTATGACAAGATCAACTATAACTTTGTAAACAACCTGACGCCAGGTGCTGCTTACGGTGCAGCCAATGAGTCGCGTGATTTCAGCCACTTCAGCCCGAAACTCGGCAGCACTTACACGCTAAGCGATAGCACCAATATGTTCGTCAATGCCAGCCAGGGGTTTACCCCACCTGACGTGAGCCAACTATATGCCAAGAGCGCAATTCCAGATTTGAAGCCCGCCACTTATGACAGTTATGAGATGGGTGTACGTATGGCCTTCCTAGAACGCGCACTCAAACTGAATGCAACGTTGTTCCGTCTGGATGGCAAGGATACCATCGTCAGCTACACAATCGCACCGGGAAACTCCGAAAACCGCAATGCCGCCAGTACACGCAGCACAGGTATTGAAGTGAATCTCAGCTATGACGCAGGCATATTTGATGGTCGCCTAGGAGCAAGTCTTGCGAAGCATGAATACCTAGAATACAAGGCATCAAACACCTTGTATTATAGTGGCAAGGAAATGTCATCCGCACCCAATATTTTGACCGCAGAGATCGGCTACGAACCAGTGCAGAAAGCACGTATTGCGCTAGAGGTAGTGCAACAGAGCGCTTACTGGATGAATAATGCCAACACAGTCAGTTATTCCGGCCATACCCTGCTTAATATGCGCGGTAACTACAATATGAACAATGGTTGGGAGGCTTGGCTACAAGGCCGCAATCTAAGCAATCAGTTGTATGCGGAATCGGTAAGCAGTTCTTACAGTGGTACAGGTGTCTACAATCCAGCCACACAGGATCAATATACTGTCGGTGCGCCACTGAGCGTGATGGTGGGATTGACCTATGTTTTTGATGCAAAAAAAAATAAGTAATCTAACTCGGGTAGTGATAAGGCCGTCTTCACACAGAAGGCGGCCTTTTTTATGCGACGATGATCTTTTGTAACATATTGATTATATTGAATTATATATATCCGTCAGGGTAACAATTCGTCTGCGACAAATTATCGCATTCCCGCAGCTCCTTTGATTCTCTATAATCGCGCGTCAATTTCAACTTGAATATTATTATGCTCGCTCGCTTTGCCTTGGTATTTTTAATTTCCCTCGCTGCGGCCAATTTTTCCTGTGCGGCTGAACAGGGTAAACCGCATGATAGGTCCGCCATGTGGCAAAATTCGCTGGCCAGTCAGCAGATTTCTACCAGTGCCATTTTTGATCAGCGCGGCACCTTGTGGTTGGCGCAGGTAAAAGACGGGCATGTACTGGTGAGTCTTTCGGCTGATCAAGGAAAAACATTCAGTGTTCCGGTAAAAGTGAATACGCAAGCTGAAGCAATTGCTGCCAGTGGCGAAACCCGGCCAAAAATTCTGCTGGCAAAAAACGGCAATATCTATATTTCCTGGACGCAAAGTCTGGAAACGCCCTTTGCCGGTAACATCCGCTTTAGCCGCTCGCTCGATGGCGGTAAAAGTTTTTCTGCACCCATTACAGTGAATGACAATCTTGATCCGATCACACATCGCTTTGAAGTAATGGGTATCAATTCACGCGGACAGATTTATCTGGCTTGGCTGGATAAGCGCGATGCAGTCGCGGCAAAAAACAAGGGTGAAAAATATGTCGGCATCGCGATGTATGCGGCGATGTCCGATGATGAGGGCAAGAGCTTTCACGCTAATGTAAAGGTGGCAGACCATACCTGCGAATGTTGCCGCGTGGCAATGGCAGTAGACAGCACTGACACACCGGTGGTTGTGTGGAGGCATATTTTTGGCAAGAACGTGCGCGATCATGGCATGGCGAGACTGGATACAGCAGTGCTGCAGGGCAAGTCGAACGGCAGCAATAAGTTGATCGTACAGCGTGTCACTTTTGATAACTGGGAAGTGGAAGCCTGTCCCCATCACGGCCCGGCACTTGCCATTTCCGGTGATACTTGGCATATGACTTGGTTTAACCATGGCTCCGTACGCAGCGGTGTTTTTTATGCACACTCGAATGATGGTGGCAAAACATTTTCCGAGCCTTTAAGCCTAGGTCATAGAGCACGCCAACCGGGACATGCTGTCGTACTGAGCCTGGGCAAGAGCGTGTATCTAGCATGGAAAGAATTCGACGGCGAGGTAAGTGCTATCCAAGCGATGCGATCGTTGGACGGAGGCAACACCTGGGGCGCTGTGCAGAAAATCGCTGATACGCGTGATAAATCCGATCATCCCTTGTTGATCGCTAACAAGGATCAGGCTTACCTTTCGTGGAGCACCCTGCAGGATGGCTATAGATTGATAACCTTAGAGAATAAGAATCCATGAAATTTATTGTGAGCATATTATTCGCACTTGGGATGAGCAGTGCGTTTGCCGTACCGCAGCCCCAGCCTTTCCAGCGTGGGAGCTTTCAGAAAATTATCAGCGCCCATGAGGGCAAGCCTTTTATTGTGGCAATGTGGTCGTTGAGCTGTACACATTGCAGTGCCAATATGGCAATTTTTGAGAAACTTGTAAAGAAATATGCTGATTTCAATCTGGTGCTGATTTCAACGGATACGCTGGAGCAGAAAGCCCTTATTCTCAGTACGCTTAATAAATATCAGCTCGGGACTGTGTCAAAGCAAAAATTTTCGGGCAAGGTGGCGTCTTGGGTGTTTGCTGACTCACACAGTGAACGCTTGCGTTATGAAATCGATCCGCAGTGGTATGGAGAATTGCCTCGCACCTATTTTTTTAACGCCACTGGCAAATCACGCGGCGTGAGTGGCGTGCTGGATGAAAAAGAAACCGAACTATGGTTGCGAGCCCAGCGATGAACAGGATGATAAATTCTTCGGTATTGCTTCAAGACACCAAGGCCGGGGTGCCGCGTGCAATGATATTAACGATGGTGCTCAGTGCCCATGCAGCGATATTTTCAATGTGGCCAAGCCTGGTTCGAGTCTAGGTCGGTATTGGAATTTTGCATATAGCCTGCATTGAAATGCCCGGGGGCATTTTTGGGCAGACAGACCAGCTTAAATTTAGACTGATTTCTGTCTTGTCGGAGGATTCGCTGTATTGTTGATTCCATAGTTGTATACTCCTTCTGGTGTGCTAATTTTGGAGTGTTGAATATGCGAGCGTCAGTAGAAATTCTCGTAACAGTGACATAGCCTAAAGAAAAGGCTCCGACAGTTTTCGAGCATGGCCTTCGTTACACCAAACCAGTCTTATTTATCAATAGGAATTGAGAGGGCTTGCTAAGTCAATAGTTTTTCAACCCCTTTTCTCAACAGCTTGCGCTTGCGTTAAAAATTGTTTTACTCAAACAGCCTGTCGGACTTAGATGGGTTTTAACATAACAATATTGATTGTATTGAATATTTTATTCGTTGCCGCAGTCAGAATTGCTTTGAAAATCAATGAGTTACCAGTTGTTATCGACAGGCTGCTAGTGTAGTGCGTCAAACAGATTGCATCTTAATTAAGCTTAAGGGCACTTCTAAAAATTCACATTTCGTCATTCCCGCGAAGGCGGGAATCCAGTCTAATCAAGCATCTGGTTCCCCGCCTTCGCGGGGACGACGGCATTTTTAGAGGTGCCATTAAGTTGCATTGTTTATGACGCACTACACTAGTGATATCAACGCATCGCAAGATCTGGTTATTTTGAACAAAAACACCTTCGACCCCAAAGCTTTTGTCGCCTCCTTGCCACTGTTACCGGGCGTATATCGCATGTTGGATGAAACGGGTCAGGTGTTATATGTAGGCAAGGCAGCGCAGCTAAAAAAGCGCGTCAGCTCTTACTTCCAGAAAACCAATATCTCGCCGCGTATTCGTTTAATGATTTCGCATATTGCGAATATCGAGGTCACTATCACGAGTACAGAGGCTGAAGCACTGTTGCTGGAAAATAACCTGATCAAAAATCTGAAGCCACGCTACAACATTTTATTCCGGGATGATAAATCCTACCCTTACATTATTTTGACTGGCGATGCCTTCCCCAGACTGGCCTATTACCGTGGTGCGACGGCTAAGCAGCATCAAAATTTTGGTCCTTACCCCAACGCCAGTGCCGCAAAAGAAAGCATCGATTTATTGCAGAAGATTTTTCGTTTGCGTACCTGTGAAAACAGTGTATTTAATAACCGTACTCGTCCCTGTTTAATGCACCAGATTCAGCGTTGCACTGGCTCTTGTGTAGGCTTGATCAGCAAAGACGATTACGCTACCGATGTGCGTAACGCTGCATTGTTATTGCTGGGTAAGCAGGCTGAGGTTGAGGTGCACTTGCGTACGGCGATGGAGCAGGCTGCGGAGTCGCAACAGTATGAACATGCAGCGGCATTGCGCGACCAGTTGCATGCTTTGCACACGGTACAACAAAAACAGTTTATGGAAAGTGGAACGGCGACTGATGCCGATATCGTAGCGGTAGTCGAGCTTGATGGCGCGCTGTGCGTCAATCTTTCCATGGTGCGAGGCGGACGACATCTGGGCGACAAACATTTTTTTCCTCAAAACGCTGACAGTCAGCCTCTGAATGAAGTTTTGGAAGCCTTTTTAGCACAGCACTATTTGAATAGCAGCATACCGCCCTTGATCCTGACAAACATGGAGGTAGCAAGCGAAACATTTGAGACATTGTTTAGTCAGCAATCCGCGCATAAGGTACAGATACGCCATAGTGTCAGCGGCGAACGTCGTCAATGGTTGGAGATGGCGACTAATAATGCTTTGCTGACCCTGCGTCAACAGGCTGGAATGCAAGCAGGACAGATGCTTAGGTTGGAAGCACTGCGCGCCGCGATGTCGCTACCTAATCTGTCGCGTATCGAGTGCTTTGATATTAGCCATACCATGGGCGAGGCAACGGTTGCTTCTTGTGTGGTGTACGACAATCTGGCGATTCGCCCGACTGAATACAGGCGTTACAACATCAAAGGCATTACCGGCGGCGACGACTATGCCGCGATGCGTCAGGTTTTGACACGGCGTTACCAAAAGCTGCAAGCGGGAGAGGGTAAACGGCCTGATCTGATATTGATAGACGGTGGAGCAGGGCAGCTGTGCGTGGCAATCGACGTGATGCAAGAATTAAACCTGTCTGATATCCAACTGATGGGGGTGGCAAAAGGCGTAGAACGTAAGCCTGGAATGGAACAATTGTTACGACCCGGGCAAGAAAAGCCGTTACAATTGTCTCCCGATAGCCCTGCTTTGCATTTGATCCAGCAAGTAAGAGATGAAGCTCATCGCTTTGCTATTACCGGGCATCGAGCGCAGCGCGGAAAAGCCCGCACTACCTCGATGCTGGAAGAAATATCCGGGATAGGCGAAAAGCGGCGACGCAATTTATTATCCCGTTTTGGTGGTTTAAAAGGCGTGCAGCAGGCGAGCGTAGCCGAGTTGGCTCAAGTAGAAGGCATCAGCCTCGGATTGGCAGAAAAAATTTATCAACAGCTTCATTAATTAAACCAGTTTTAGTCATTACAACCATGCCATTCAATATCCCCATACTCCTGACCTGGTCTCGGATCTTCATGATCCCTATTTTTATAGGGTTATTTTACCTGCCAGACAGTACGCTTAGCCTTCATCACAAGCATTTATTAAGCGCGTCACTCTTTGCCTTTGCCGCCTTCACCGACTGGCTGGATGGTTATCTGGCGCGCACGCTTAATCAGACCTCTGCCTTTGGCGCGTTTCTGGACCCGGTAGCGGACAAACTGATGGTGGCTGCTGCACTCATCGTTCTGGTCAATCTGGAATACGTTGGCGCATTGGTAGCTTTCATCATCATAGGCCGTGAAATCGCAATTTCTGCCCTACGTGAGTGGATGGCACAATTGGGCAGCAGTAAAAATATTGCCGTATCCATGCTTGGGAAAATAAAAACATCATTCCAGATGATTGCGATTTCATTGCTGCTCTACCATGAACCCGTGTTTGGTTTTCCTACCCATGAAGTGGGTACAGTGCTTATTTATGTAGCAGCAATCCTCACTCTATGGTCGATGATTTATTATTTAATGCTGGCGATGCCGCAAATTACAAAAAAAACCCGCGAGTAGAATTGATTTTTTGTTCCAAGCTAGGTATAGTGGCGGGCTTCGGGGTGTAGCGTAGCCTGGTAGCGCGCCTGCTTTGGGAGCAGGATGTCGGGAGTTCGAATCTCTCCACCCCGACCAGGATTCAGTATTAAATGTTGTATTAATACCCGAAAAAATTGTGCCTGTAGCTCAACCGGATAGAGCACCAGCCTTCTAAGCTGGGGGTTGCTGGTTCGATTCCAGTCGGGCACACCAGGTAGGTGTCAGTTTCAATGGTGGTCGTAGCTCAGCTGGTAGAGCCCTGGATTGTGATTCCAGTTGTCGTGGGTTCGAGCCCCATCGATCACCCCAGATAATATGTAAATTAAACCGCCACTTAGGCGGTTTTTTTATTACTTATTTCTCCTTTGATTTACCTTTGTTTACCCTGATTCCATAGGTTCCACTCCGACAAAATTCCGACATTCACGGTGTATGATTTACCTTTCTTTACCAAAGTCGCTGAAAAATATGAGTGCGTGCATCGACGGTGTGTTCAAGACTCAGCGTGATGTGGGTCGGTGGGTCGCTGTAACTGTAAATGAACTGTTCGACGAGGGCAGTCGATATCCGGTAGATGTCATGCGGGCGTATCGCGTCTTCCAGACGTGAATATGTCACGCACGCTACAGGCCAGCGTGTTGCCGCTATCCCGCTGCAAGATTGAACGGCGAGCCATCGCGCAAGGTATGCGTTATGAAGCGTGCATCGCTAATCGAAGCAGTCAGGCCGATACGACGATCGACTGCATCTAGTATCACGGTACCCAAATCAGAGGAGGGTTCCCCGCAGGCAAAGTCGGCGCGAACGGTGTAGCCAAGAATGGAATTAAAGCAGAGTTGTTCGGGGGGGGCGGCAGTCGGGCGAGTAATTGTAGGAATTTTTTCGAATATTTTTTTTATAAATCTTGTTATATCAATGATTGTAGTGTTATTTATCATTTTTATGAAAAATTTAGGATAAGCGATGACGACAAACTGGTATATATAAATGATGTTATGAAAGGGAAGCTGTTGGCGTCGGGCATTCTGGTACAGGAGGCGAAAGGTAATACCAAAGAACAATTCTCTAACTCGCCCGATTTTGCCAATGAACGGATGAATGCGATCATGGATGGGCTCTTTGCACACAACACAATGAGCAAATAGGCGCTGGATTCTGAAAAGGTGCGTGGTGGGTTAAAAGATATATTGCTTGGATCAGCATAGTTCTATGAAGCATTATGCGTGCAGGGAGCTTCACGGTTGTGACGCTGTGGGTGATGAATTTACCTCGATGGACTATTTCTAGCTATCACCATCAGAATAGAGAGTGATATTGCAAGCTGCGTATTTACTGGTACGGATTGGTGATACGGATAGAGACTACCGAGATAACGCTGTTACAAAAATAACAGTTGACATCATTAGTTCTTCTATGCTGAAATGATAGAACTTTCACTTCGGTGATGTCTGGCTGGTATCCAGTAAAAATGCTGTGTTCACTATGGATGCATCCTTCAAGGATAAAATCGTAGAATTAAAACGTAGCAAACGAAACGCGGCTAGTCACCGCATGAACCGAGTATCGCACACAAGCGCGCTCATTGATCCGCGTATGCGGGTCGTCTTAGTTTGAAGTAATAGACACTATCTATTACTTCTTTCATCCGCCTTGTCCGGGCTGGACATTCCACTGTAGTTATTCAAATGTAATTGAGTCTAAGTACTCCCGATGCGGGCGCACTGAACACCCAGAACCCTATGCACGAAGCCGAATGGCTTTTGCGCTATTGGCTGGTTGTGTCGAGTTGCGTGGTGTCAGGCTGTCTGTCGTGTTGCCCAGTTGTTGATTGGGAAGAGCAGATGTAGGGAAGAAAACGAGATCGAGTGCAGGAAGAATGCAACAAGAATGTCATCACAGGACAAATGCATTAAGAGTTACACATACCCCTCCGGCTGAAAGGCTGTGTCGTGGTTCAAATGGCTGCAGGGTAGTCCGCGCCATTGGATACAGGGGGAAAGACGGTGCCGGAGGGCTGAGATTCTGGTGGTAGGAATCAATACGAGTAGCCGGGTGTGTGATCGAGAAAGATTCATGAAAAAATTGGGTAGTGTCCTAAAGGATGCAAGATAGGTAGGTTGAATTAACCTGTACAACGAAAGTTGAAAACAAAGATGAAACAGAAATGTTTTGCTTTGTTACCTTCCCGATGAGACTAAGGTAATTACCATGGCGAAAGCCTAGATATACTCAACTGAGCTGACAGAAATCAGCGCCGTGCGACGGCTAATTCGTGAACCTTCGACCGGGACTGGGTTGAAGTCTATGTTGTGGATAGCCTGTTTTGCATATGCAATTACGGCTTCCTTTTGATAAAAAACATAACGAAGGGGATATCAATGTCAAGTGACAAAATTCAAGTTAAACCAGGGCGTGTGAATGGATTGAATAGTAACTATCGATCTGGAGCATATCGGCTCCCGAAATATTGTAAGAACGAAATATTTGTAGTGTTTAGGAATAACAGGGATTTGGCAGCACGTAAACAAAAGAAGGTTGGAACAAGTACACAGGACAAGCGTGAGAGCGTTATTAACGGTTTTTTTAGCGACCTATTTTTTTTGAAATACAAGATTAAATCAATCTATCACCTTAAGCAAAAGCATCTTACTGCGGTATTTAATTTTTTGGAGGAGCAAGGACAATCTCCTGCGACTATCCAGAATAAGATATCAATTATGCGTGTGTTTTGTGGGTGGCTGGGTAAGAACGGAATGGTTCTGGATTCAACTCTGTATGTTAAGGACAAGTCATCGGTTCGCAGGAGTATGGTGGCCAAGGAGGATAAGTCTTGGGATGGAAATGGAATAGATGTACTGACAAAATTCCCAGAAATTCGCAAGTTTGATGAGACTGTGTCTGTGATACTGGAATTGTGTTGGGCATTCGGCCTCAGGGTAAAGGAAGCGCTGATGCTGCGACCGGCCATAGCTTATGAGGGGGAATTTATTTGGGTACGTGAAGGGACGAAGGGGGGGAGACCAAGGGTGATTCACATCCAGAATGATATCCAGCGTGATGTTCTTGAACGAGCTAAGGAAATATCGGACAAGAAAACTGGTTTTATTGGACAGCGGGGTAAAACATATACCCAAAAATGCAGTCGATTTTACTATGTTATGAAAGTCTGTGGCATTACCCTTAGTGAATCGCACATTACAGCGCATGGTCTGCGCCACCAGTATATGCAAGAGCGTTTCAAGCAGTTATTTGGTATAGATGCGCCAGTTAAGGGTGGTGATTTAAGTCAAATTGACAAGGATGAGTTTCATTTGGGAAGCATGAAATTGTCTGAAGAGGCCGGTCATACCAGAGTGACTATCGGCGCGTCCTATTATGGTAGCCGCAGGCGTCGCACGCAGTCAAAGGAAGATGTTTGCATTTTGGATAAACAAGATCCCGAAAAAGAGGATATTGAAACCATTCCAGAAGTAGAAGAAGTGCAAGCATAATCACCAGTGCCCATTTTTACTAGGGGCATCATACTTACCGATTTACGATTGTTGACGCTTCCAACATTAGAACCTGAGTAATTATTTAGTAATGGTTTTGAGTCAGAAAGTCAGTAATTTTTGTGAAGGAATACAAAAGTGAGAATAATCAATCCTGCGTTATTGAAGATAATAATAGCAATAATTTTTACAGCGACCGCCATTGCCATGGCGGTCGCTGCTGCTTGGGATAGAAGCGGAACAGTAATAGATCGTGCATTGATGGTATCGTTATCAGTTGGCATTTGCGCTGGGGCTATTTTGATACCAGCACTTTCTAAACAAAAACTGGCATTTTTGTTGTCGGGATGCTGCATGCTCGGCAGCTTTTATAGTCATATCACCTATTTTACGAATGCTAGTATTCGTGCTGGTGAAGATCGTGCAAAAAATGCATTGCAGGTTGTTGGTTCCATAAAACAGATAAATGCTGTTAATAATGCACTTTCGGAGATCAATGCACGTCCTGTCTCAATAGTAGCAGCAGAACTCGCGACTACTCATGCTTGGAGACAACGTAGCGCCTTAGTAGCAGAGCTATCTGAGGCTAAACGGTCTGCTTCCCTGCAGGATGAACTGGTTAAGCTCACCAGACAGGCCGCAGAAGCGGAGATTACTGCAACAATTGACCCAGTAACGGCGCGACTTGCTGTAGTAATTGGCAGTAACGAGGCCAGTATTACATTAGTAGTTGGAATATATTTCGCAGTCTTGATTGAGTTGATTTCGGCAATGCTTTGGTGGGAAATACTGCGTTACAGAGGTATTACTACTATTGGTAATCCCCCCGCAGTCGAACACGATATCGTTACTGAATTGCGAGAAGCGGTAACCTCAGGGGTTTGCAAGCCAACTGTCTCTGCTATTCGGGTGTACTTGGGCTGCAGTCAAGCCAAGGCAATGGATTTTAGGCGAGCACTATTAACTGTGTGAATGACTTTTTCCTCGAAAACGTCTGTGCATGCAACTTTTTACAAAATATCCGTTAAGAATGGCACAAGGGTGTGTGGATAATTTTATTTTTCCCCTTTGGCTAAAAATTGTAGGGGGGGGGGGTGGAATTCCCGATTTTTAGAGATTGAAATGAATTATTTCACTAGCAATGTTACGCAGCATTGTGATGACAAAATTCGTGACTTTCCGTAGAAGGAGCATTATATGGAAAGTTATCATGTGCATGATGTGGCTTCTAATCGGCCTGTGGGGCAAGTACTCGGCCAATGCTGCCGGCCGGATCAGTAACTTTGAATGGCTGCTCCAAAGTGGATAGCAGTCATCGCAATATAAGTTAATAGTGCTCCACCTTCTCCATAAACTGAACCGATTAATCGGCCACGTCTTCGCCTGCATAGCTTGGGTTTTGCATCACCACGCAAACCGTCTTTCCTTCAGCTAAGGCATTGAGGGAAATTTACAATCGTTAGCGAAAATGCAGATCACCCCCCATGCGAATTGGGCAACGTCTACACCGTCAATATGTTCATAGCGCACTATTCTGGCACCTCAATGCGCACCAATAGATCAAGTAAAGCTTTGCGCGCGGTATTGAACGATAAGGGTAGGTTATGAAATCTTCCATAAGCAGAAAGCCTATTCAGAGCACCTTCCAGCTCACGAACGTTGGACTGAAAGTTACCAGCAATGAATGATGCAACGTCATCATTCAAACTAATACCTTCGCTTTTAGATTTTTGTTTAAGGATCGCAATTCGCATTTCCAAATCTGGCCGATCTAGTGTTAGCAATAACCCCCCACTGATTCGAGATACCAGTCTTTCACTTATGCCCAATGAAACCATATCTTTTGGCAATGTGTTGCTTGTAATCACAACTCGTCCATGCGCCTCCAATATATTATCAATCGCACAAATCAACTCCTGCTGTGATGCTGGCCTATCTGCTATCAATTGAATGTCGTCGATGACCAACATGTTCAAGGCGTGATAATGCTGCTTGAATTCAGCATATCTTCTGGTTTTAACCGTATTCACAACATCATCAACAAACGATAATGCATGGCGGTAACATATTTTAGATCCCACTTTGATTTCCATCATCAAATTGGCAATAGCATGGGAAAAATGTGTTTTGCCAACGCCACACTCACCATAAATGACAAGTAGGTTACGTTTATTCAGCTGTATCTCGATAGGCTTAATGGCAGAAGAAACTGCCAATTTATTTGCGTCGCCGACGACAAAATTATCAAATTGACCTTCCCCCGAAAAATAGTCTTCCAATGGTGACGTAGAATTACAACCCAATTGGAAAGGAAGACGATGAAGAAGATACCGAAGCAGGAGTACACGACCGAATTCAAAGAACTGTCGGTCAAGCGAGTCAAAGCAGGTCAAACGATAGGCGCGGTGGCAAAGGACTTGGGTCTGATAGATCAAACGCTGCGAATCTGGGTTAAGGCCGCCGAGGTAGGCAAACTCAAGGGGGCTGGCAACAAGGAGGTCACGGCGGAGCAGATGGAGCTCTCACGGTTGCGTGCCGAGAACATCCGGCTAAAGCGGGAGTGTGAAATACTAAAAAAAGCGACGGCGTACTTCGCAAGGGATGTAGTGTGAAGTACGCCTGGATTGAGAAACAAATCGGGAGCTGGGGACTGGACGAAATGTGTCGGGTGATCTGTGTCAGCGAAAGCGGCTACCGGGCATGGAAGCGAGGTGGCAAGCCAGAACGCCAGCGTCTGACAGACGCACAGATGCTGGCGCTGATACAGGCCATCCATGTGGAATTCAAAGGGGCTTACGGTAGCCCACGCATGTTCCGAGAGCTTAGGGCACGGGGTTATCCAGCGAGCAAGGAGCGCGTTGAGCGACTGATGCAAGATAACGACATCAAAGCAAAACACAAACGCCGCTTCAAAGTGACGACGGACTCCAAACACAAGCTACCGATCGCTCCCAACCTGCTGGATCGTAACTTCGCACCATTTGCGCCGAACCAAGTCTGGACATCAGACATCACCTACCTGTGGACGGATGAGGGGTGGCTGTATCTGGCCATCGTGCTTGACCTGTTCAACCGCGAAGTGGTGGGTTGGTCGTTAAAGCCACGCATGACGACAGACATCGTCACCGATGCACTGACAATGGCCTGGTTCAGACGGAAGCCAGCGGCTGGACTACTTCACCACTCGGATCGAGGCAGTCAATATGCCAGTCATGACTTCCAGAGTAAGCTGGCTGAGTATGGAATGGTGTGTTCGATGAGTCGCAAAGGAAATTGTTGGGATAACGCGCCGACGGAAAGTTGGTTCGGCAGCTTCAAGAACGAGCGAGTGTATGGCGAACGCTTCGAGACGCACGAGGGGATGAAGGCAATGGCATTCGAATACATCGAGGTGTTCTATAACCGAAAACGGCAACATTCGACGCTCGACTACAAGTCACCAATGCAATATCTGGATGACTGGTTTAATACTCAACAACAGGAAAGACTGGTAGCATGAAACCCCTCTCTTGGAAGACGAATTACCGAGGGAAGGTCACTATAGGTTTGATTACGTTTTACAATATCTTCGTAAAACTCTTTTTCCTTATCGCCTAATGCTCTTATTATTTTCAATCTATAAAATAATGCTGAGATATAAATAAGGATAGTGGTCATCCTCTGCTGTCCATCAATAACAAAATAGATGTCCTCATTTTCTTGCTTTTTTTGAAACAAAAAATGACCAAAATAGTAGGATGATACAGCTCCGCTCTTGCTGTATTCCTCCAAATCGGATAAGAAAACATCGGTGTGTGTTTTTCGAGAGCTAAGTGGTGATGGCGTTTCCCACGAATACGCACGCTGATATGAAGGAACAGAAATTTGATTTCCAGCAATCATTTTTTGAATCGTTGTTGATGGTTCCATTTGCATTGTCCTTAATAAATATTGTCGAGAATTAGCGCCAATTTAAAACCTTGAATTTATTCGTAAAGCGTAGCGGTATCAGCCAGTGTTGTTTTTATTTTCTCTCTCAATCCCATCGGCGCACAAACCTCAATCCCAGCCCCTTGAGCCATAAGCCACCATCTCAATTGCCATGTGTCGTTGACTGTTGCGATTATGTGCGAAAATCCATTTGCTACTGGATCTATTTTTTGATCCACAGAAAGCGGCGTTTCCGCTAGGTAACCAGCAACCCATTCGTTGCAGCGAATTTCAAGTTGTATCGGTTCACCCTGATTCGCAAAATCCGCCAAGCCGCTGGCAATCGCTTTATCCAAGTTAAAACCTTTAGGTGCTTTAGCGGCAACATCCAAAATCTCTACCGTGCTGAAGCGGTGCAGCGCATACAGCCGCACCTCTGAGTAACCCCAAGCACTAGCGACGAGGTAAGACACTGCGCCGCGCATGATGAGGCCGAGCGGATGCAGTTCATATTCTTTGGGCTGCTCGCTGAATGCGGGTTGATAGCTTACCTTGATCTGTCTGTTTTCTAGCAGGGCTTGGTAGAGGTCGGCCTGAATATCGGCGTTCACCACAGGGGGCAATAATGGCTGCGTGGGTGGCACGACGCGAACTTTGTTGAGCCAATCTTTGGAGTGGTTGTTGTTCTGCTTCTCGACTTCATCCAGTTTTGTTTTCGCCAGACTGAACACGCCTTGCAAGCCATCCAGCATAGTGACGGGCAACATCTGTTTCAAATGCGTTTCCACCAGTCGCATAGCAAGGGCTTCGGAAACGCTCATACCGGGGATATCGAGGTTGCAGCCTTTTTCCCATCGCCAACCATAATCACGCGGATTTTTATTGTTCAGTTCTATCGGGAAGATGATGCTCAATTCAAGCAGGTCGCGCTGCACGGTGCGCACGGAAACTTCGTAGCCCATTTCATTTAGTCGAGTGGCAATTTCGCTGGCTTTGTCCCAGCGACCGTCCTGCTTGGTATCGGAACGGCTCACGGTCAACATGCGCATCATGTCCCACTGGCGCAGCAAGGTGGATTTCTTTTCGTTTTGGGGCATTACATTTTCTCCGGTTTTACACTTTGAAAAAACCAAGCCAGCCGCACCATCGCCAAGGTGTCCAGCTTGCAGTATTCACGCAGCCCTTCGGTCAGCTCTTGTTTGCGGGTATCCGGTGTATTGGGATGCACGATTTCTCTGTATGCCTCTTGAGCATCACCACCATTGCCAACGGTGAGCTGGGTGTAATCAAGGTCTGGCGCGATGGTGGGTAGTACCGATTTGATCGACCATGAGCCTTTCATGTCGGGGTGGTAGTAGTGCGCTCTGGCAATTGGCAGCAGATCAACGATGCGCTTGTTGATGGCGAGTAGTGCGGGGGACAAGTCTTGAAACAGTTCGGCCATTTCCTTGATGCGGCCTTTCTCGAACGATTGGAAATAAACGAACACGGGGCCATCGTTACCCAAGGCAGCAATCATTTTCTCTGCACACGCTCTGCGCGGATCGTTGCCGGTTACGTCGAGAAATATTTCGTGCTGCAATACGCCAAGGGTATGCTCGATATGAACCGACCATTGGAATGGCACTTGAGTACGATAGGGGCTGGTGTTCGCCCAGCGCGGCACGGCTAGGTTGATCGTTTCAAAGTCCAGGTAGTAGCGGGGATAGGGTAAATCTTGTAGTGCTTGTGCAGCATCGGGTGCGAGTTCAGCGATGCCGGTTTGACTGATGCGCTGTATCCATTTCTGTTTCTCATTCAAATATTCTGCCGGAACTTGGCAGGCATCCACAAAACCTTTGTCGCGCAAGGAATCTTTGGCTGTTGCCTGCATTCGGTACAGCACATCCAAAGAAAATTTTGGTTGCTCCGGCTGCACGATGTTGCGGTTGCAGTAGGTTTTGAAGGGACACTCAAACGGATCATCGCAGTGTGCACCGGTTTCAATGGCTGGCTCATCACCAGATAAGGTGCTGCGTGATTGCTGAATCCACTCCGGCACAAGCTCTATTAGAGGACGAGTCACTTCATCTAAATTCTCGTGGCGGAAAATGCCCTGATAGTTGCCATCACCTTGATACACAAAGGAGGTGTTGATATGCGCCAGCTCGATTGAGGCTAGCGGAATGTTGTTTTGCTTGAGTACCCACGCTTGTATCGCGCAGTCGTTGATATGGTAGGGCTTAACGCTGGCGCTGGATTTTACCTCTATCATGCGATAGCCGTTATTAGTGGGCAGCATGACATCGGCGCGCACCAGTAATCCGTCATGCTGGAAGGTGGCTTCGAAGATTGGCCGGTCGGGGTGCGCGGCCATTGCAGCCTTGGTTGAAGCTAATGCCGCCGATAGGTTATCGTTATCTTCAATCAAGATGCCGTTGGGATAAAGTCCTTGAGCGACTTCGCCAACTTCATAGCCAATCTGAAAACCGCGCTCCGCACCGGATGAAACTTCCAGCAACTCGCGCCGATGAATTTGTAGCCACAAGCGTTTAGGGCATTGCTTCCAAGCAACAATACGAGATTTTGAGAGACCGTAGCCAGCCATGATGCTTGCTCCTTTGAGTTATCAGGATCGCAGAATAACAATCAGATGCGCCAGAATATGTCGCAAGCGGATATTACGGGGGGCGGCATGGTTTGTCACGGAAAATAGCAGACTCCTACACTACGCTCTGCTTCGCATAGGGCAAGAACCCTGCGGGGCGTCTAAATTAACTCGCAACTCATTGATTTACATAGGATTCCGATTGGTGTAATTAATAAAATATTCAATATAATCAACATATTACATAATATAACTGACAAGCCAGTAGGCTGCAAGTGTTCATCAACTTAGCCATAAGTGATCACATCAGAGTCTGGATTGCGATGGTTTGGATTTGTCCGAATCGGGATCAATGCCATACCACCTTCTTGTGGCCTCAGTTCTTGCACGAGCTTTGCCCAAGTTGCGCCGCTTTCAATCGAGCCGTAAATTCCTATGAATTCTGCGTTTGCAAGTTCGTTATTGACCCAGTCAAGAAATGGCTCGAAAAGGTGATCTCGCCATAGATTTTCACGGCTTGAATATGTCTTACGTTCTTCGTTTTCACAGTATTTGCATATGTAGCCACTGGAAGTATGTTGAGGAGCAACACAATCGTTGCTGACAAGAAAATCCAAAAATTTACCCTGCCAAGTTACACCGACATTAATTTCTGTGCTCCTTAGTGAAATCCATATTGCTGAATTGACACCAAGCAATTTCATCTCAATTCCTCGCTCAGTACGACGAATTATTCGAAGTGGAAATGAAAAACTGTGCTCAGTTTCCGCCAGCCATTTTATAAATTCGCGCTGAAACATACCCCGAGGTGGTTTTCGATTTATAAATTTCATTTACTACCGTCTCGCCAATATTGCTTCTATCTTCTGTAGCGCTTCTAAGCCGCCCATCTGTAATGAGACACCAGTTTTGTATGAAGGTAGCTCCGGATCATGCAAGTTTATGCGTATCAACGCTCCCTTTTGTCTTTGCGCAAATTGTCGAATTGTCGGAATAGCCTTCCCTGCGCCGACCTCAATTGTCACGAGATTTTCTACGCCTTCTAGCCAGCTTTCCAACTGTGGCCGTACCCTGTCAGTTCGATGCGACAACCAAGCGTTGTCCCAAAACATGAGTACATTCGGGCGTGCCACGCCACCACATGCAGGACAACGTGGTAAGGGAGTGACCAGTCGGCATTGGTCTTCGTCCACGTTGGGGACAAAGGATACGGGCCAAACGCCGCCCTCGCAACCGTCTATGCATTGCATGTGATGAATTGATCCGTGCAGCTCACAGATACGATTAAATCCAGCACGTTGAAAATGTCCATCTACGTTGCTGGTAAACACAAAAGCACCGTGCGACAATTTTTCTCCCATCTCTCGCAAAATTCGATAACCATCATGGGGCGTGGTATCACGATAGAGTTTTAGCCGATGACCATAAAAACCCCATGCCTGTTCTGGATTGCTTAAGAACGCATAGGGTCTGGCTATCTGCTGAAAACCAATTCCGGCAGTTTTCAACGCTGGGTATGCATTCCAAAATCCTTCTTCGCCACGAAAGTCTGGTAAGCCAGAATCAACCCCCATGCCAGCACCTGCACAAATCAGCAAGCCATCAGCGTTAACAATCAAGTTGGCGGCATGTTCAAGTTCTTTACTCATTCCCTATCCCCTACCAGCGTCATTTCTAAACATCTGAGCCTGTATTTCTATTTCTATACAAATCAGACCTATGCGCAGAATGTCATGCATGGGTAGCCGCTGCTGTCCCGGACCATATTCGTGGTCATACAAATCATGGAATGTCCAACAGTGATTTTGTATTCCCCGGCTACCTGGGCGATCATTCCAATCGGTTCCGTCGTAGCGCGATATAGCTTCATCTGGATTTTTGGGTATGTGCCAATAAGATCGTTTGGTGAGGATGTTGTCATCGTCATCCCGCCAGGCTGGATCGTCTTCGCGCAAATAAAAGCTAACCACAGCATCAATTTCAAAGTCGTCGAGTGGGTCTAGAGGATCAGCCACTCTCCGCGCAAGGACTTCAACATGCTTTTTCCCCTCTACGGCAATTTCGACTTCAAGTTTGCGCAGCATTTCATTGAAGGCCGTGAGCTTTTCAATTTCGTTTTGTGTCAGGGGGCGATCTTCTACTTCATGCCTAGGGCAGCACACCTTAATATCGAATGGCGCATCATGCGAGAAAGCTCCGGGTTCGCCACAAACCTCGCAAACATTGCGAGAGGCTGCCAGTGCTTGCATACACAAATCCTTGATATGGCTGTCATTGCAATCCACCTCAACGCGAAGCGCGCCAGCACGCCGACCTATTTGGGTAATTAGCGGATCAAGATGATTATGCTTCGCATATGCAACTATCTGCAAAGACACGTTTCGGAGTAAATCGAACCAACCGTCCTTGCAATCAACACCTTTCCATCCGCAACACACATTAGGACTATTTACGTGCCGCATTCTGTAGAGCATGGGAAATTCGTCAAATAGACGTTGTTCTAGTTCGGGGGACATATCTGCGGATCTCTCTGAAAGTGAGATTCGCAGGATAATGAGTAGGTGCGACAGGATAGGGCGCAAGCGGATGTCTCGAACGGCTGCTTACCACTTTGGAGTGGTCATTCAAAGCTACTGGTCTGACCGGCAACATTGGCCGATTTGAAGTCATTGATTGAAATTTTCGAAGCAACGACCAGAGAACTTATCCTGTGGGGTAAGTACTCGGCCTCTGCTGCCAGTCAGATCAGTAGCTTTGAATGGCTGCTCCAAAGTGAATAGCAGTCATCGCAAATTAAGTGACTAATTCAATATGATAAAGGCGTTTTGGAGATTCTTTTCCTTGTCAGATGAAAAGCTGGATCGCTTGAATAGGGAAGCTGAACGTATTCAAAAACGAGAAAATGAGGCGAGTGCTGAGCTGTACGCTTTAGAGAGAAGGTGCCGTAAAATTCAAACGGTGCTTAAACATCAAAGCGCCCAATCTGCTTTCCCTGCAAACTCGTGTGATGCGGAAACACCGCCAGTCAGTGGCGTTAAGTGGTGGGGAAATGCTGTCAACATCATGGTAAAGAACAATCTGTAGACGAACGGACAGATGCCCACCTAGATTCATTGGTAACATGAGTTGAGTGAATAACACGCCGCCCCGATTCGGGGCGGTGATGTTGTCGACATCAAGAGAACCTTGCATCATTTTTTTGCAATCAGTTACTATTGAAAAATCGGCAACCTAAAAAGTGCATTACTTACTAACCCCGTTCAATCATGTCATTCACTCCAGATACCCTTCTTCGCCACTGGCAAACACTACGTCGTGTGCCTCGCTTCCCCAAAATAGTCACTGCGACTGAAATCTGCCAGCATCTGCTTAATGAAGGTTACAGAGTATGCAAGCGCACAGTCGAGCGAGACTTACAATCGCTGTCTCTTATCTTTCCGCTGGTGGTTAATGAGCGATCCAAGCCCTATGGCTGGAGCTGGGCAAAAGATGCCGCAGGTTTTGATTTGCCCGGCATGAGCGTGAGTGAATGCTTAACCGTGATGATGGCAAAAGAACATCTACGCTCAGTCATGCCTGCCAGCACCTTAAACCAGATGGCCCCATATTTCCGCCAAGCAGAGCAGACGTTAAACACACTCGCCGATCATTCGTCGCTTGCAACGTGG
>JBCKTV010000022.1:0-35511 GCA_038925365.1 Gallionellaceae bacterium | reverse complement strand
CAGCGATGTCAGGGCAGCCATTGCCGATTACAACCGCCATGCCAAAGCTGACGAACAACTGGATTTAGGCCATAGCCTGGATCACCGCATTGACGATTTTTCTCCGGTATATGGTGCTTTGGTGCAATTGGCAGCCAAAGTGCGTGCCCAGCTGGATATTCAACGGGAAATCGGCCTAGTTAAAAACCTCGACCAACTGCGCACCTCCGAAGTTTCGTTCCGCGACGTATTCACCAAACAGTTCTGCTATGAAATCCGCAATACCGTGGATATTGGCGTGCGCACCCTGAAAACATTGAATACCGAGCTGGAAAGACTAAAGTTCGGCACGGATAAATTCAGCATAGACTGGTCTGAATGGGTGCCGGAATTCAAGGCTTATTATGATTTTTTCAGCGCGGCTTATGATTTATCTGAAGCCCAGGAATCCGAAGATCTGTTTGCCACCACCGATTTGAGCCCGGCGAATCTCGCCGTGCGTGATCAGCTGGTTGGCTTGTTACTTTCCAATGAGCAGGATAAAGCCATTAAAGAGCTACAGCGCATTGCCGACTACCGCAATTATCGCCGTTACGAAATCTGGAAAGAGTCGGATATTGGCTCCCGCGTGGCTTTATCAGAATGGGGAACCGGCTCTGGCGGCCAGTTAGAAACTCCGGCTTACATCATTCGGGCTGCGATAGTCACCAACAGACTCAAGCATTTCGACAAGGGCATGAACCTGAAATTACTGGTGAATGACGAATCCTTTGCCAAAATGGATGAACGCCGTGCCCATGATGTGATCAAATTTATCCGCGATAGTTTAGGCATGCAATTGATTTGTGCCATGCCGACTAAGCATGCAGGTGCGATCAAGAGTGAATTCACCAAAGAATGGTGCATCACACGTACCGAGGCTGACGGTAATGGAGAGGTTGATTTTATTTCTGAAGCAGATGAACGAGATTTGAATCCCGACACCTTGCGTAAACTGTGGCAAGCGCAACGTGACCAAATTCGCGAGCAAACCCAGATTATGTTTGAAGCAGGAGAAGTCAGCCAGGTTTAGACATGTCTGAGTGTCATAGAGAAGATCGTATAATGCTATGATTATATTTAATATTATTAATTTTTAGGTTGGCTTAATCAATTTACAACTTCGCATAATGTATATTATGTCAAATCAAATGGCAGTTTGGATGAAACAGCACTTATCCCATACTCATTTCAAAATATATTTAAGGATATATGATCGAACCGGAACTTCTTGGACAGTCTCAACACTAATGCAGTACAATCAGTTATGTTTTAAAATCGAAGCGATACCGGGGGCGACCTGGCTTCGACGTAGGTTGCAAAGCAGCGTGGCGCATACCGAGGACCCGCAACCTCGCAAATCAGCTGGAAAAAAAATAGTCGCAAACGACGAAAAGTACTCTTTAGCAGCTTAGTCTGTTAGACCTCACACCCTGCTGTCCATGGAGGGGCTCAAGACCGCATGGTCGCGATGAGTGAGGTCATTACATGGAATCGTGTTACGCAGGGTTACTTTGCATAACACTAAACTTAAGGTAACTCGTCTGTCAGCAGCTTGTCGGTTAGCGTCTGATGGATAAAATTAAAGAATCTGACTAAGTATGTAGAACTGCCTGTAGAGTGCTTGCGGACGCGGGTTCAATTCCCGCCGCCTCCACCAATTGACTGTCCAGTACCATCCAACGCCGTCCACAAGACGGCGTTTTTCTTTGTGTTTACAGTGTGCGATTATCCTATTTAGTCCGATGGATTCCAGCCGAAGCCACTCAATACCGGGGTAACACTGGGGGTAATATCGAAAATCGAACTCAGGATAAAATCATGGCTGGGGGGTAACGGCGCCAAACTCAATCACCAAGGGCTTCTTGCCTTCATTCAATCCGCAGAACCTGGCAATACACCTAATCAAGACGAAGACGAATATGACTATCCGTAACACCAAGCCAACGAGAGTCACCGCTTAAGTTCCAAATAGTCTGTAACACACCACTAGCGGCAAGGCATCAAAATGCCGTCAGATCGCCTGTTGCCTGACTATCCAAAAATCTTCAAATACACCCAATAAACTATTTCCCCTGTTCCACCAGATACAACCATGTCTCGACCACTGTATCCGGTGTTAACGACACTGCTTCAATCTGCTGCTCAACCAGCCATTGCGCAAGATCGGGGTGATCGGATGGGCCCTGGCCGCAGATACCCACATATTTCCCCGCTTTGCGGCAGGCTAGAATCGCCATGCTTATCAGCGCTTTCACTGCCGGATTGCGCTCATCAAAGCCTTCGGCAACCAGACCGGAATCGCGGTCTATGCCGAGGGTGAGTTGGGTCAGGTCGTTTGAACCAATGGAGAAACCATCGAAGTATTCCAGGAACTGATCGGCCAGCAGCGCGTTGGACGGTATTTCGCACATCATGATGATGCGCAAGCCGTTTACACCGCGCTTGAGGCCATTTTTTTCCAGCTCCGCGATGACGCCAGCAGCCTCTGCCAGCGTGCGCACGAAGGGAATCATCAATTCCACATTGGTGAGCCCCATGTCGTTGCGCACTCGGCGCATGGCTTTGCATTCCAACGCGAAGCATTCGCGAAAATTGGCTGAAGCGTAGCGCGATGCGCCACGGAAGCCGATCATCGGGTTTTCTTCCACGGGTTCATATTCCTTGCCGCCGATCAGGCTGGAATATTCGTTCGATTTAAAATCGGAGAAGCGCACGATGACAGGTTTGGGAAAGAAGGCTGCTGCAAGCGTGGCTACGCCTTCGGTGAGCTTATCGACATAAAAATCCACTGGGCTTGCATAGCCTGCTGATTTAGTTTCAACCTGTAATTTTAACTCGGCGGATAGTTTTGGATAAGCCAGGACTGCTTTAGGATGTAGGCCTATCATGCGCGCAATCACAAACTCCAGCCGCGCCAGCCCTACTCCGTAATTTGGCAAACGGCTGAACTGAAATGCCAACTCAGGATTGGCCACGTTCATGCAGATCTTGATCGGTGGTGGCGACAGTTTTTCCATGCTGACATCGAGCACTTCAAAATCGAGCAAACCTTGATATACCTTGCCCTCATCACCATCGGAACAGGACACGGTGGCCTCATCGCCATGGCACAGCAGCTCGGTAGCGTTACCGCACCCGACTACGGCCGGGATGCCAAGCTCACGTGCAATGATCGCCGCATGGCAGGTGCGTCCGCCGCGATTGGTGACAATCGCCGACGCGACTTTCATCACCGGCTCCCAATCGGGATCGGTCATGTCGGTGACCAGCACGTCACCGGGCTGCACCTTGTGCATCTCGCTTGAGTCCTTTACCAGGCATACCCTACCGCTACCGATGCGCTGGCCGATGGCACGCCCGGTCACGATCACCTTGCCCTGCTGTTTCATGCGGTAACGCTTGAGCGCATCCACCCCGCGCGATTGCACAGTTTCTGGCCGTGCCTGCAGAATGTAAAGCTTGCCATCCACGCCATCCTTGCCCCACTCGATATCCATAGGGCGACCATAGTGTTTCTCGATGGTCAACGCGTAGCGCGCCAGTTCTTCCACTTCGGCATCATTTAGCGAAAAGCGGCGGCGTTCGCTTTCGGGTATCTCGATAATGCGCACCGAGCGCCCTGCCGCACGTTCATCCGTGAACACCATCTTATTGGCCTTGCTACCCATATTGCGGCGAATCACCGCCGGCTTTCCCGCCAGTAACGCGGGTTTGTAGACATAGAATTCATCCGGATTGACCGCGCCCTGCACCACCATTTCGCCCAAGCCATAGGCAGAAGTGATGAGCACAACCTGGTCAAAACCGGATTCAGTGTCCAGCGTAAACAGCACACCGCTTGCACCACTGTCACTGCGCACCATGCGCTGTATGCCTGCCGACAGCGCTACATCGTGATGTTGATAACCCTGATGTACCCGATAGGAGATTGCACGGTCATTATAGAGGGAGGCGAATACCTGCTTGATGGCGACGAGGATGTTATCTACGCCATGAATATTCAGAAAGGTTTCTTGCTGCCCGGCGAAAGAAGCATCGGGTAAATCTTCTGCGGTTGCCGAGGATCGGACGGCCCAGGATATTTCGCTGCCCTCGCTAGCCACCATATGTTCGTAGGCCTGACGAATTTCGCTTTCCAGGTGCGACGACAACGGTGTATCCGTGATCAATTTACGGATTTGTTTTCCCGTTTTGGACAGTGCGGTGACGTCCTCCGTATTGAGCGCATCGAGCAGTTTTTGTATGTGTTTATCCAGACCGTCTTGTGCAAGAAAATCGCGGTAGGCAGCGGCTGTGGTGGCAAAACCACCCGGCACACGCACACCTAGATGTGCCAACTGGCTGATCATCTCACCGAGCGAGGCGTTTTTGCCACCCACAATACTCACATCGCTCATGCGTAATGAAGCAAGCGATGCAATATATAGATTTTTCATTATTTGCTACAGATATATACAAAAGCTGGTGGTAGATTCAGTAAAGTAAATTTATATCGCACATTTTGAAATATGTCATGAATCTGTTTTTTATTTTGAAGAAAATATTGGAATTGAATAAAATTTCCATCTTTTTTAAGGATATGTTTTGCACTGTTAAGAATACGGAAAATAAGTGACTCTTTCATAAGTCCAAATGGGAGAGAGGAGATAATATAATCTATACTTTCCGACTCAAAAAGTTTTACAGATTCTTCTGCTCCAATAGAATAGACAACTACTCTATTGTCACTTTTGTATTTAAGCTGAAGCTTCTTCACAAAGAATGGGTCAATTTCAAAAATACTAATCTTAGAATTGCTCGTAATTGTTTTTAGAATGGCATCAGTAAATATACCATCTCCTGCACCAAATTCAACAACATGGATATCTCTTGTAAGATCTATTGAACTAATCATCTTTTTATACAAAAAACGAGAGGAAGGACTGATAGCTCCAATAGTCTTGTAATTAAAAAAAACTCTTTTAAGGAATGTCATAAAAATAGTATCGATCCGTACTGAAATTAAAATTTACATAGCATCAGAAATCGTGGAGGTCAGTCTGATATCAACATCGCATAGCAGATTTATGTCGTTATGTATAATACGCCACATACTTAGGGGCGGGTAAAGAATGAACAAGGGACGTACCGTTTTTTTTATTTCAGACCGCACCGGCATTACCGCAGAAAGCCTCGGTCACAGTCTGTTGAGCCAGTTTGAAGGATTCAATTTCAAACGTGTGCGCCTGCCTTTTCTTGATTCCGTTGAAAAAGCACGTGATGCAGTAGTTAAAATCAACGAGGCGTCAATAAATGATGGCCGCAGACCTTTGTTATTCAGTACGCTAATTTTACCAGCCATCCGCAATATCATCGAACAAAGTGATGCTTTGTTTCTCGATTTATTTGAAATATTTGTCGCGCCACTGGAAACAGAGCTCGGGGTAAGCTCATCGCATGTTGTAGGCCGCTCTCACGCCGCAGGCCTGAATTATAACGCGCGCATGGATTCTGTAAATTATGCGTTGAATCATGATGATGGCGGAGTTGCACGAGAATTAAAGCGTGCCGATATTATTCTGGTCGGTGTATCGCGTTGCGGTAAAACGCCAACATCGCTGTATCTGGCTTTGCAATATGGAATCTATGCGGCAAATTATCCTTTGGTAGTCGAGGATTTTTCGTCTGAATCCTTACCGCATGCGCTCAAGCCATTGTGCAACAAGCTGTATGGCCTCACCATAAGCCCTGAGCGTCTACAACAAATCCGCACTGAGCGTATACCGAATAGTTATTATGCGGAACTCGAAAACTGTCGCGCAGAAGTGAAGCAAGCTGAAAGACTGATGCGCCTGTCCAACGTTCCATTTCTGGATATCACCACTATGTCTGTGGAAGAAATTGCCACGACCATCCTGCATCAGACTGGTTTGAAGCGTTAATCTATTATTTTGCTTCCTCTGCCGCGATCTGTTGATGCACTTCTTCCATATTGATTTGCTGCGATTGCTCTATCAGTTGTTCCAAAGCTGATGCTGGTAAAGAGCCGGCCTCTGAATAAACGATGACATTTTCACGGAATACCATCAGCGTGGGGATGGAACGGATCTGGAAATGTCCGGCAAGTTGCTGCTCAACCTCTGTATTCACTTTACCAAAAATGACATCTGGATATTTTTCTGAGGTTTTTTCGTAGGTAGGGGCAAAGCCGACGCAGGGACCACACCAAGGTGCCCAGAAGTCCACCACAACCGTATGTTTCCCGCTTACCACCGATTCGAAATTTTCATGATTCAACTCTACCGTAGCCATGCTTACTCCTATAAATTTGCTTGTTAATCTGTATTGCATTTGTTAATATCCGTATATAATCATATCATTAATTACTGTAAATGCCTAGTAGTTGATTATGATGCTGTTTTACTTCCTTCTTCCACTCTGATTTTGATCAACATGAGCGAACAACGCGGCATTACTGAATTGCAGCTCACTGGCATGACCTGTGTCGCCTGTGCCGCACGTATTGAAAAAGTGCTGAATCGCATGCCGAATGTAACTGCTACGGTCAACTTTGCTACCGAAAAAGCCCGTATCGAATTTGACCAGCAAAATACCGACCTTGAGGCGCTTATAGCCGCAGTACAAGGAGCCGGTTTTAAGGCGCATCCCGTGCGCGATTTCGCGGCCGAAAAGCTGGAACGTGCCATCGCCTATCGGCAGCAGCGCCTGCAATTCATCATTTCCTTGCTGCTCACCGCGCCTCTATTGATTGAGATGGTTTTGATGCTGCCTGTATGGAATACACACTCCCATGGTCTGTTGCCGATTTGGGTACAAGGCCTGCTGGCCACACCTGTGCAGCTCTGGATCGGCAAGCGCTTCTATGTGGGCGCCTGGCACAGTCTACGTGGCGGCGGTGCCAATATGGATGTACTGGTTGCGCTCGGCACCAGCGCGGCCTATTTTTTAAGCTGCGCCGTATTGCTGTTTAATCTCGATCAACCAGTCTATTTCGAAGCAAGCGCCACCATTATTACCCTTGTACTGCTGGGCAAGCTGCTGGAGACACGCACCAAGAGACATGCTTCAGCTGCGCTGGAAGCCTTGATAAATCTGCAGCCCAAGCTTGCTCATGTGGAACGGAATGGCGCCATGCTTGATATCCCAGTAGCGGAGGTCATTGTGGGCGACATCTTTCTGGTACGCGCCGGAGACAGCATCCCTGTTGACGGTTTGGTGATGGAAGGCACATCCAGCATAGACGAGGCGATGCTGACTGGGGAAAGTATGCCCAAGGAAAAAGGAAGCAATGACAAGGTATATACCGCCACCCTGAACCAGCGTGGCCTGCTCAAGTGCCGCGCAATAGCAGTCGGCACGCAAACCCAGCTGGCGGCCATCATTCGGCTGGTGGAGCAGGCACAAGGCTCCAAAGCACCGATCCAGAAACTCGCGGATAAAATCGCCAGTATTTTTGTACCTGTGGTGGTGGCGATTGCCGTTGCGACTTTCACCGTATGGTGGGCACTACTCGGCAGTGATTTTTCCACCGCATTAATCAATGCCGTCTCGGTGCTGGTAATTTCCTGCCCCTGCGCTCTGGGTCTGGCTACTCCTACAGCGGTGGTTGTGGCCACAGGCCGTGCAGCCAGTGCGGGCATTCTAGTTAAAAATGCAAGCGCATTGGAACATGCGCATAAATTAACCGTTCTGATCGTGGACAAGACGGGCACACTGACGACCGGAATGCCAACAGTGACCGATCTGCTAGCTGTTTCTGCCAACACTGATTCCAACCAGCTTTTGCAAATAGCTGCCAGCATGGCGCAAGGCTCGACTCATCCATTATCGCGTGCCCTTTTAGCACGGGCACAGACTCAAAATATAAAACTATCGGCGACCACCTCATTCAACGAGCTGGCCGGAAATGGATTGTCTGCCGAGATAAATGGGGCTAACTATCTGCTGGGTTCCCCCACATTTATCGCCAGTCAAAACGTCGAACTAAATGAGGACGTAATACTTCCCTTGCAACAACAGGGCAAAACAGTCATCGCCGTGGCCAGCGAAAATGTTCTCATCGGTTATATTGCCTTGGCCGATATTCTGCGTGATAGCAGCGCCAATGCAGTAAAGCGCTTGAATAAAATGGGCATACGTGTGGTGATGCTGAGCGGAGATAACGCCGCCACCGCTAGTGCCATCGCACATCAGGCAGGCATTAGCGAATTCCGCGCCGAAGTGTTGCCGCAACACAAGGCTGAGCATGTACTGTCATTCAAGGCACAAGGTCAGATGGTAGGGATGGTCGGTGACGGCATCAACGACGCACCTGCATTAGCTGCTGCGGATGTGAGTTTTGCGATGCAGAGCGGCAGCGATATTGCCATCGAAGCGGCGGACATCACCCTGATGCGCAACGACCTGATGAGCGTGGTGGATGCGATAGATTTGTCGCGTGTTGCGCTGGCAAAAATTCGCCAGAACCTGTTCTTTGCTTATGTCTACAACATACTGGGTATCCCACTCGCAGCGTTCGGCGTGTTGAATCCGGTGATAGCCGGTGCGGCAATGGCGATGAGCTCGGTGTCGGTGGTGAGCAATGCGCTACTGCTTAAACGCTGGCAACCTTCTCAATCCCCCCAAAAAAACAACGGTCAATAGAAGATGCGTGGTTTGAGTACATTACAATATAATCATTTTCGAATATTTCGCTTGCAATCCCTTCTTTTCTGGTTATAATGCCGCATCGCTGCTTATTACTGCAGCGTTTGTTCATCGTTTCCTGACCTCCTAGCGTCCCCGAATTGAAGTCTTCCAGACTGAAACTCACCACGACGCATCAAGCTTTACCGGTTAGCGACGATGTTTTTGCGCCGGTAGAGGAAATAATTTCTCCTACTGAATTTTTATTGAGTGGCTAAAGCCACTCATGCGCTATTACTTTTTAGTAAGGAATTATTTTGTCTATTGAAATCACAGCAACACCTGTTTTGGCATCTACTGAGGCTACAACATTTACAAGTCTTGGCCTGAATCCACTTGTCCTCAAAGCAATTGAAGAGGCTGGTTACACCACCCCTACTCCTATTCAAACAGAAGCCATTCCGATGATCATGGCAGGTCATGATCTGATGGCATCTGCACAAACCGGAACCGGCAAAACTGCCGCTTTCATCTTGCCAGCATTGCATCGTATTGCTGAACCCTCTGCTATCCGCAGCAAAGGTCCACGTGTATTGGTATTGACTCCAACCCGTGAACTCGCACAGCAGATTTCTGATGCCGCCACCAAATACGGCAAGAACATGCGCGTCAAAGTTGTCAGTATTCTGGGTGGTATGCCTTACCCACTGCAAAACAAATTACTCTCCAGCCCGGTAGATATTCTGGTGGCAACTCCTGGCCGTTTGATCGATCATATTGAACGCGGCCGCATTGATTTTTCACGCCTGGAAATACTGGTAATGGATGAAGCCGACCGCATGCTGGACATGGGCTTTATCGATGACGTTGAACGCATTGCTGCCGCTACGCCAGCTACACGCCAAACCTTACTGTTCTCCGCCACTTTGGATGGCGTAATCGGCAAGCTTGCTGCTCGTTTGCTCAAGACACCAAAGCGCATCAGCATTGCCGCAGCGCAAGCACGTCACGAAAATATTGACCAGCGTTTGATGTATGTTGACGACATGCAACACAAAAATCGTTTGCTAGATCACATTTTGCGCGGTACCGATTTAAATCAGGCTATCGTATTCACCAACACCAAGCGTGATGCGGATACGATTGCTGATAGTCTTTCCGCTCAGGGTCATGCCGCTTCAGCTTTGCATGGCGACATGAATCAGCGCGATCGCAATCGTACCCTGGTGAATATGCGCCGTGGTCAGGTACGCGTACTAGTTGCTACCGATGTGGCTGCTCGTGGTATCGATATTTCAGGTATTTCACACGTTATCAACTTTGACCTGCCCAAGTTTGCCGAAGACTACGTACACCGCATTGGCCGTACTGGTCGTGGTGGTGCTTCCGGCATTTCCATTTCCTTTGCATCAAATCGCGATGCGATGCACTTAAAGAAAATTGAACAATATACCGGCCAACGCATCGAAGCACATACTGTCGCCGGCATGGAGCCTAAATTCAAACCGCGCCCAGCTTCTCCTGGTGGTCGCAGCACTGGCGCCCCTCGTCACAACGCGCCAGATAGCCGTCATGGCTTTGCTCGTGATGATCGCGGTGGTCAAAGTCGTCGTGAAGGGCAGACACATAATCGCTTCAGCACAAACACCGACTCACGCTTTGGCAATGCCAATGGCAATGCCAATGGCAATGTAAACGGTAATCGTGCAACGCCTGGTGCTGCAAGCCCACGCGGATTTGGTGCAAGTAATGAGACACGCAGCTTTGCACCACGTGATGGTGCAGGTGCTCCGCGTTCAGGTGCCCCACGTACTAGTGCACCTCGCTCTTTCGCGCCCCGTTCCGGTGCTCCACGTTCCGGCCCAGGTGCCGGTGCTCAACGCCGTCCAGCCAGTGCTTCACAAGGTGGTCGTGATGGTAACAACAATGGCAACAAGTGGTAAAAAATCTAGTATAGCTAATTAGCTATACCTCGCCCTCAATGCAGTGAATTTTATATTCCTGAATTGCTAAGCGTTATAAAGCAAGAAATAAAAAACACGCGCATGCGTGTTTTTTTTCGCTTGTCACAACTAGATTCCTGCGATCAAACTGTGGTGTATATTTTTAGAGGTGCCCTGGCATAGTATTCAGGCTGAAGAAAACTGACATATAAAATAAAAAACCCGCTAATCTTGTGATTAGCGGGTTGATATTGTTGGTGCGAAAGAAGAGACTCGAACTCTTACACCTTGCGGCGCTGGAACCTAAATCCAGTGCGTCTACCAATTCCGCCACTTTCGCCCGAGTATTTCCGGGACGCGATTATAGCATGCAATAAAATTTATGGGAAAATTCAGCCGCTGAATTTTATCACTGTACGACCGTGTGAATTGCCGCTCAATATTTTTGAGAAAACTTCCGGCAACTGTTCAAAAGCAACCGTATGGGCAATCTTATCCAATTGCTGAGGTCGCCATTCATTTGCCAATCTATGCCATATTTCCTGACGCAAGGGCATGGCGGTCGCGGCGGAATCTATGCCTATCAGGCGCACACCGCGAAGAATAAAAGGCAGTACGGACGTATTCAATTCCACTCCTCCCGCATTGCCGAAACTTGCAATCACGCCATTCTGCTGCATGGTTCGTGTTAACCAAGCCAGGGTTGAGCCGCCGACTGTATCCAGTGCCGCAGCCCATAACGATTTTTCCAAAGAACGTGTACTGGTCAAATCCATCGCGCTACGCGGCAGGATTTCTGCAGCACCCAATGATTTTAAATAGTCGTGTTCACTATCTTTTCCTGTAATCGCGACCACATGGTAACCAAGGCGACTCAACATGCTTATAGCCAAACTTGCCACACCACCCGTCGCACCGGTCACCACCACTTTCCCGTTTTCCGGTTTGACATCATTCTGCTGCAAACGATACAAGGATAGCGCAGCGGTGAATCCGGCGGTACCTAAAGCCATTGCATCATGTAAGGAGAAACCCAGGGGCAAATGCACTACCCAATCAGCCGGCACACGCACCAACTCGGAAAAACCACCATCATGCGCCACACCCATATCGTAGCCGGTGACCAACACCTTGTCGCCTGCACTGAAACGCGCATCCTGCGAGCTGACCACCACACCTGCCACATCAATGCCGCCAACACATGGGAATCGTCGTGTAACCTTGCCAGCACCGGTTGCGGCCAATGCATCCTTGTAATTTACGCTGGAGTAAGCAGCACGTATCACCACCTCGCCTGGGTCGAGATCGGCCAGGGTCAAGTCTACCCAGCGGCTGACTATCTTGCTATCTTCATTGAAAACGCGGTAGGCGCGGAATTTCATAATCGATTTAAATATGAATGGTACGTTTATCCACTGCCAGCGCGGCTTCGTGTATGACTTCAGACAAAGAAGGATGGGCATGGATAGTGCGCGCCAAGTCTTCGCTGCTGGCCGAGAATGACATGGCCAATACTGCCTGTTGTATCAACTCGGATGCCATAACGCCGATGATATGCACACCGAGAATACGATCACTGGCTTCATCGGCAAGAATTTTCACAAAGCCGCTTGTTTCTCCAATAGCCCGCGCACGGCCGTTGGCCATAAATGGGAATTGCCCAGCCTTGTAAGCTATGCCATCTTTTTTCAACTGTTGCTCGGTCTTGCCTACCCACGCAATTTCAGGCGTGGCGTACATTACCCACGGCACCAAATTTAAATCGCAATGTCCGGCTTGGCCGGCAA
Source organism: Gallionellaceae bacterium (assembly GCA_038925365.1). Classification (GTDB taxonomy): domain Bacteria; phylum Pseudomonadota; class Gammaproteobacteria; order Burkholderiales; family Gallionellaceae; genus 39-52-133. The sequence goes on along the minus strand of JBCKTV010000022.1, from coordinate 23,135 downwards.
TTATTTCGGCCACCATCACGCCCTCTTCAGATGCTTTGTGTGCCAGCATGGGGCCGCGCACTACATCACCCACTGCATAAACATTCGGTAGGTTGCTACGGCAGTGTTCATCGACTTCAATGCGTCCTGCCGCATCCAGCTTCAAGCCTGCTTCTTTGGCATCCAATCCTGTTGTATTTGGCACACGTCCTACCGCCACAATGAGTTTGTCGGCGAGTAATTCCTGCACGGCGCCTTGAGCATCCTTCCAGGAGATTGCAACTTCTTTTTTGCTTTGAGTAACCTTGTCTATCTGCACACCAAGGTGTATTTTCAAGCCCTGTTTTGTGAAAGCACGCAAGGCTTCCTTGGCCACCTGTTCATCTGCCGCTGCCATAAAAACTGGCACAGCTTCGAGGATGGTGACCTCGCTACCCAGCCTGCGCCACACACTGCCAAGCTCCAGCCCGATCACGCCCGCACCGATAATGGCGAGTCGTTTGGGTACTTCAACAAATGCCAGCGCTCCGCTGTTATCTACAATTTTCACGCCATCCAGTGATGCAGACGGCAACACCCGAGGAGTTGAACCTGTGGCGATAATCACATGCTTTGCCCGCAATTCTTCGCCACCGGCTACTGCCACTCTCCAGGCATCACCCTCACGTCCGAGCAAACTAGCCCGTCCCTGCACAGCGGTTACTTTGTTTTTCTTGAACAAGGAGCTAATGCCTGAAGTGAAGTCGCTGACGATTTTGTCTTTACGTGCCAGCATTTTTGACACATCGATTTTCACTTCTTTTACAGAGATTCCATGCGCATCAAAGTCATGGGAAATTTTTTCAAAATTCTCAGAAGATTCCAGCAATGCTTTGGATGGAATACAGCCCACATTCAGACAAGTGCCACCCAGGCTTGCCTTACCTTGCGGATTTTTCCATTCATCCACACAGGCAACACTCATGCCGAGTTGCGCACAACGTATTGCCGCCACATAGCCTCCGGGGCCGGCACCTATAACAACAACATCAAAATCTACCATAATTTAATCTCCGCTTCAAATATCTAACAAAAATCATAACTAACTTTCACGCTAATGACCGTACCCAGCGAATCACCCAGCGATCCATATCTGATTGTGCATGTTGTTCAATATTACCCAGCCAAGTCATCCGTTCGCGTTTTGCCAAAATTTGACTAGCCATAATAACTGCACGTTTTTCCCACGGACCAAGTGTATCAATCCTTGTTTTCATCTGACGCACCCAAGGTATGTTTTTTGAACGAAGTGCAGCAATAGCCTGATTACATACATTACCCGTTTCCATAACATACCGCCGAATTCTAGCATCGGCCAGATACTCATGATTTCGTGCGAAATAGTATTCAAGCCAATACCTGACAAACGGCAGTCCTGCCGCCTCAGAATTCTCGATGAGATTACCAAAAGAATCAACGTGATTCTGAATGAAGCGAGAATTTGAAACCTTGTCTAAGTACAGCACTACATCGCGAATTACTGGTGCAAAAAAATCAAAATTCTCTATTAAGGAAGGAACGATTGCTCTTATCCTACTCTTTTTACATCGGCGCAACAGGAGTCGAGCGAGCCCAAGGTCAAGAACATCACGGGATAATATTGTCTCTAACAAGTCCATCAGGACAGCTTTTTGCATCTCGATATTGCCTATGACGTCGCTTTCAATCTCAACAAAAGATGACTCTCCATAGACTGAAAGATCAGATGCAAAATTCGCCAGTAACTCACGCAATCGCTGTTTCTCAACCGCCTCTGGGTTACTTAGGTATTCAGCAACGAAATCTGCGGACGAAATAATTTTCGTCTTCGATGCGGCAACACTGAGCCGATGTGTATCGTAGAGATACAAAGTTAATTTCTCTAATAGCTTAATCAATTCATGACGTGAGTTGTGAAAAATGCGAATGTCATCGACATATCTTGTATGCGCCACGCCTAGTCCAGCCAAAAACTGATCGACATCAACCATTATGGCTTCAGCCATGAGAATGCTCGCAGCAGGGCCAACGGGAATTCCCTTTGATACCGTACCATTCAGAGCAAGTAGAAAGTTCTCCAAATCCTTAGAGAGTTGATTACCTACCTGCGCACACTGCGATATAACATTTTCAAGTCGATGTACATATATCTGATTGTAAAAATCTGCTATATCTACAGTCAACACCTGACTATGAATATTGCTTAATTCAGTGCACCGCTCAATAAATTTACCATATCCCTGACCATCTGCAAAAAACTCCCCTTTATGATTGGAAAGTGTTATTCGATACGAGCAGGCGACATTAGCCTCCACAGGAAATCTGATTGCCTCTAACTCACTAGCGACCATATACGCCATTGCTGTATAGACTAGTGAATTGAGAGGGTCCAACTGATGAACTATACGAAATGTGCCAGTGGGCTTTGGTGCACCATATACTCTAGGTGCACTAACTGGGTATGAGTTAATCTCGTTAGTGGTCAGGTATTCGACAACCTCAGCCCAACTATGCCAGAGCGCCTCAAATTCAAGTGGCTTAGGGAAAAAATCGCTATCATAAAACTGCCGAATGTGAGCACGGGCGAAATCTAGTGCTTCAGTAGTAAGTTTGGACATATCAGATTGTCACGCTACAAGACGTGCACAAATAGCCAGTTTCATCATAAATCGCGGAATACTTCTTCCATCGAAACGGTAGCCAACTTGCCTTCGTCGTAAGCCTGCACCCGCCTTAAGGTTTCCTCCTGCCAGATGCAATCAATTTCCGGTACGGGACGAGCTAAGGTTGTGACTGTCTTAGGCTTTATTGCTATCATATACTGATGATTATATTTCATATTATAAACAGATAGTTACTATCGGATTTGATTTTCATCAGCAGCCTTTTTTAGTGCAATCAATTCGACCAGCAATGATGGAACATCATCTTGAATGACGCTCCACAGAGTATCGTTATCGATGCCAAGATAGCCGTGTATCAATCGATTGCGTATGGCGACTATCTGCCGCCACTGTATGTGTTGCGCAAACTCACGCACAGCAGCAGGAATGTGTGGCTGCCTCACCAATCAATTCGAGATTGCGAACAGTAGCATCGTAAGTCAGGCCACTGGACTCAAACCGCTGCTGATCAAAACCATCGGTGTATGACAATGCTTTTTCTGCAAACGAAATCATATCGTCCAAATACAAGCGCCAGTCACGTTCCGTGTCTCCGTTCTGCGTTGGCTCAGATATGAATCGCACTCGCCTTGATGTAAGGTCTTAATTGTGGGCGCAACCCTTTATCGGTCACTAAATCAATCGGACACCCCAGCAGGTCTTCCAGGTAAAACTGCACCCCAAAATAGCGTTTCGACGAAGCGGGTCCATCGAAGCTGACAAGTACATCTACATCGCTATCCGGGCGAGCCGTATCACGCACAGTGGAGCCAAACAACGCCAAATCGATAATCCCGAAACGGCGGACCAATTCCGGTTTATGCTGTGTGAGCAATTTTAAAACTTCATCTTTACGCATTACTTGCTCTTTAATCCTTTTGCATAATAAGCTGTTTCTTTAAACAGATTTCTTGTGGCAATTATAAATCCAGCATCACCCGTCCCGGGAATTCCAATGCTTCCTTGATGGCAACCAGGAACTGCACCGCCTCGCGGCCATCGATAATGCGGTGGTCGTAGGAAACAGCCAAATAATTCATCGGGCGAATAACCACCTGTCCGTTCTCGGCAACAGGGCGATCTTTAGTTGCATGTATTCCCAAAATCGCACTCTGCGGTGGATTGATGATCGGGGTGGAGAGCATCGAACCGAACACACCTCCATTGGTGATGGAGAAGGTGCCGCCGGTAAGCTCTTCCATCGTGAGCTTGCCTTCCTTGGCACGCGCAGCAAAATCCGTAATCTGTTTCTCAATATCGGCCAGAGATAATTTATCCGCATCACGAATAATGGGCACCACCAAGCCACGCTCGCTGCCGATGGCCACGCCGATATCGAAATAACCGTGATAAACAATGTCGGTGCCATCCACCGAGGCATTCACTATCGGGAACTTCTGCAACGCGAGCACAGTTGCCTTGACGAAGAATGAGGTAAATCCCAGTTTCACTCCATGCTTCTTTTCGAATGCGTCTTTATAGCGGTTGCGCAGTTCGATCACCGGCTGCATGTTGACTTCATTGAAGGTGGTGAGAATGGCGGCATTTTGTTGCGATTGCAGCAGGCGTTCGGCGATGCGCTGGCGGATGCGGGTCATCGGTACGTGCTGTTCGATACGTCCGCCGGCTTGAGGTTGCGGAATGCTGGCAACCGGTGCGGCAGGTTTTCCGCTCGCGCCGAGTACGTCTTCTTTTGTCACTCTGCCGCCGCGCCCGCTGCCACTAATCGCTGCGGTATCAATGTTTTTTTCTGCTGCAATTTTTGCAGCAGAAGGCATGACGGCAGCTGTAGTTTTAGCCGCGACAGCTGCAACAGCAGCTTGTGCTGTAGCGCTCGCTTTTGCCTCTGTATCCAACATTGCGATCACCTCACCGCTAGTAACCTTTTCACCGTTTTGCTTGAGAATTTTGACCAGCACACCCGATTTAATTGCAGGCAGTTCTAGAACCACTTTATCCGTTTCAATATCAATCAGACTTTCGCCTTCAGATACCGCCTCGCCGACCTGTTTATTCCAGGTTAACAACGTAGCCTCGGACACAGACTCGGATAGTTGCGGTACTTTCACTTCAATTTTCATGGTATTGGTCTCCAGGCTTATTTTGTTGAATTCAGATCATCACGGAATGCGGCATTGATCACGGCTTTTTGCTGCTCATTGTGTACCGATAGATATCCCGCTGCAGGTGCGGCAGATGTGGGACGCAGTGCGTAAGCCAGTGTCATGCCTTTGCGCATATGACGCAGCAGATAATGTTGAATACGGTGCCATGCGCCTTGATTGCCCGGCTCTTCCTGGCACCATAATAATTCAGTGGCATTTGGATAAGCCACAATTTGAGCCTCAAACAGCGCATGCGGGAATGGATACAGCTGTTCGAGCCGGATGATAGCCATGTCCTGAATGCCGCGCTCACGGCGTGCAGCGATCAATTCATAATATATCTTGCCGCTGCACACGATGACGCGACGCACTTTTACATTATCCAATATGTCCGCTTCACTCATCACCGGCTGGAATGAGCCCTCGGCCAGCCATTTCATAGGAGAAGCTGCATCCTTGCTGCGCAACAAACTCTTCGGGGTAAAAACAATAAGGGGTTTGCGATATTTTCTCAACATCTGGCGCCGCAACAAATGGAACATTTGCGCCGGGGTGGAAGGAATGCACACCTGAATATTGTAATCGGCGCACATTTGCATATAGCGTTCGATGCGGCCTGAAGAATGCTCTGCCCCCTGGCCTTCATAACCATGCGGCAACAACATTACCAGCCCGCACAAGCGACCCCATTTGGCTTCACCCGAGGTAATGAACTGGTCGATCACCACCTGCGCACCATTGGCAAAATCGCCAAATTGCGCTTCCCATATCGTCAGCGTATCCGGCTCCGCCGTGGCGTAGCCATATTCATAGGCCAACACGGCTTCTTCAGATAAAGTTGAATCGATCACCACCACATCCGCCTGTTCCTGTTGCAGATTGCGCAGTGGCAAATATACACCTTCATGCCAAACTGTTCGATTTTGGTCATGCAGCACCGCATGACGATGGAAGAAAGTCCCCCTGCCGCTATCCTGCCCGGACAAGCGCACCGGATAGCCTTCAGTCAGCAGCGTTGCATAAGCCAGATTTTCGGCCATGCCCCAATCCAGCGACATCTCGCCTTTGCCCATCGCACGCCTGTCGTCCATTATTTTTTCGACGCGCGAGTGCAATTTGAAACCGTCCGGCACAGTGGTCAGGCGCTCGGCAAGAAACTGCAAACGCTTGCGCGGGACAGCGGTATTGACAGCCGAGTCCCAACGATCAGCTAGGCTATATTTTGACCAGCGCGTGGAATGAGAACGCTTTGGATTGCCTTGGGTCGTTTCAACCGGGCTAATTCCATCATCCATCGCACGGCGATAAGCTGCAATCATCGCTTCAGGTTCATCTGCTGCTATGACCTCGGCTTCTACCAGACGCTTGGCATACAAAGCACGCATACCCGGATGTTTGTTGATATAGCGATACATAAATGGCTGCGTCACCAGCGGCTCATCCTGCTCGTTATGACCCAATTTGCGGAAACAGACGAGGTCTATCACCACATCACGACAAAAAGTCATACGGTAATCCAGCGCGATTTCGGTGACCAGCAATACGGCCTCAGGATCATCGGCATTGACGTGAAAAATCGGCGCTTCCACCATCTTTGCCACATCGGTGCAATAGGTGGATGAGCGGATATCGCGCACATCAGAAGTGGTAAATCCAATCTGGTTATTGATGATGATATGCACGCTGCCGCCAGTGTTGTAACCCCTAGTCTGCGACAAGTTGAAGGTTTCCATCACCACGCCCTGCCCGATAAAAGCAGAGTCGCCATGCAGTATCACCGGCATCACCTTGCTGCCATCAGCATCACCACGTGTATGTTGACGCGCACGCACCGAGCCCTCTACCACCGGACTGACAATCTCCAGATGCGAGGGATTAAACGCCAAGGTGACATGCATCGTGCTGCTGCCATCCGGCAAAACAATCTCGGACGAGAAACCATTATGATATTTGACATCACCCGCAGTGAGATGCTCAGCATGCTTGCCTTCAAATTCCGCAAAAAGCATGGAGGGCATTTTCCCCAGAATGTTGACCAACACATTCAGTCGCCCGCGATGGGACATGCCGATCACGGTTTCTTCCACGCCCTGAGCACCGGCACGCTGCAACAAATGATCCAGCAACGGAATCAAAGTCTCTCCACCTTCAAGGGAGAAGCGCTTCTGGCCGACAAACTTAGTGTGCAAATAACGCTCCAGCGTTTCGGCAGCGGTAAGTCTTTGCAAAATTTTGAGGCGCTTGGCAGGCTCATAATTTGCCACACCGCGGCTGCCTTCAAGCCGTTGCTGTATCCAGCGCTTCTGCTGCACATCGCTGATATACATGTACTCTGCGCCGATGCTGCTGCAATAGGTCTGGCGCAGCAACTGCACAATTTCGCGCAAGGTCATGCGCTGCGCTGATACAAGCGAACCGGTTTCAAAGGTGGTATCCATATCCGCTATGCTGAAGCCGTAATATTCCAACGTAAGTTCGGGCACTTCCGTCTTGGCATGGCGGGCAAGGGGATCAAGATTGGCGATGCGCACGCCCATAAAACGGTGTGCATTGATCATTTGCAACACGGAAACCTGTTTACGTTCATGACTTACATCAGTCGAATCAACGTTTTGAGATTGCTTTGGCAACGCAGCAAAGGCACGTTGAATGGGGCTATGTGCAACATCAGGCACAATTTTTCCTGCAGGCAAGGCATCGAAATAAGCGCGCCATTCCGGCGTAACCGTGGCGGGATTCGCAAGATAGGCTTCATACACCTCCTCAACAAATACAGCATTCGCGCCATATAACAGCGAAGTGGCCTGCATAGCTTCCATCAGTGATGCCATGTTTTATTCCCTTGAATTAGCCTAAAACTTCTCACTTGCTCACTGCGGGTTTATGTCTGAGTTTTTTGTAATAGTTAGTCACCCTGCTTACGCATAACAATTTCCCGCTTTCCACATGCGTAATCTCGATTTCATGCACAACCAGCGATGCTGATTTTCTCAGCACCTTACCCACTGCGCGCACATTGCCGTTTTCAGCAGAATTCAAATGCGATCCGTTGATCTCGATGCCGACCGGCACTTTCTCATTCAGATCGATACCCCAACAGGCATGAAAACTTGCAGCAGTTTCCGCCAACACCATACTCACACCACCATGCAGCAGTCCATAAGGCTGGCGGGTTGCATCGCTGATCGGCATGCTTAAAACAATCCTGTTTTCGCTGAACTCTTCTATTTTGATATCTAGCGCTTGTAAAATTGTATGCTGACTAGCCTCATGCAAGTCAGCAACTGTCATCCACATTTTTGCAGCATCCTGCGTCATCGTCAGTCTCCCCGTGCCTGTTCTACCAGCCCCCTACACTACGCCCTGCTTCGCATAGGACAAAACCCCTGCGGGGTGTCGAGCTTAAGCTGCAAGCAGCTGATTGTATACATATACAATAAATTGCTTGCGAAAATAAAATCTAAATACGGCATAAGCCTGCATGGCGAGTATTTATCAACGAAGCAAAACTTTTTACATACGCCTATTTCGCCCGAGTCGTAAACAGCAACGATGCCTCTGACGACTGCGCAGTTTTGGCAAACTTCTTAATTAGTGCACGCGTCTTAATCATACCTTCTTTTGGCACATTTGAAACGATGTAAAGTCCTGACGCAGCATCTTTCTTGTTTGGCGGCAGCCCATCAAGCAAATCCTTGTTTGATGCAATGACTTGCAATCCCTCAACGCCAAACGGTAATGTTACGTTAAATTTTCCGATGCTGATCCACCGATTCGCGTCATCTGCATTCACAAATTGAATAAACTTTCGCCTGCCATCGGCCTCGCTCAACTCCATTAAATACGAACTATTATCGCTACCTTTAGCGGTATGGCCGACCACGTAAAAATAGCCCATCTCGCTGAGTTTGACCCACAACTCAACTTCGTCACCTTCGGTAAAAAGAAGATCACGGCTGCCCAAGCTGGTTTTCATATCGACACGAAGATTGCCTGTCACCGCAACACCTGCTTTTAACAACTGTTCAAAATCGACTGTTTTTGGTTTTGTCTCCAGTCCGGCATAGGCTTGCTTGGTGAGCTGCACCGTATTCGTTTTCTGTGCCAAACCGGTGCTGTCCAGCAGGTGATAGGTGATGACTATGCCGCCAGCCGATTCCTCGTACTCGCCGACAAAAGTATAAGCTGCCTCGCGCGGATTGAGCACGGTTTTAATCTGAGTAGAAAGCTTGTCTTTCATTAGCGAGGCAAACTGGGTGATCTCGTTTGAGTTTCTGGCTTTGGGCGGGGAAATATAAACGCCGGATTCATCGATCCCCGCAGTCAATAATTTTGCGGCTAAGGCTAGACTATCCGCTTGCTGACTTACCGCGCGCAATTGAGCTTGTAGCCCACTTTCATCGACACCGTGCTCCGGCGTGATGCCGCCTAGATAAACAGCGACTGTGTTGAGTTTCTTGAATTCATCCAACAAGGTAAGCATTTCCATGATGGCGTGGTACTGCACTTCACCCGACTTCTCTTTGGCAAGGCTGCCATTCAACGCCGCAATGCGACCGCGCAGCCCGTCTAGCTTCATCGTATACAGTGGTAGATTTTTCGAGGTTTCCAGCACTGCTTTTACCAACACCTGCTCGCCTTCTTTGCGCGTACTAAAGGAAGCCCCCAGAATCGGCAATTCAGAATGAGTTTCTACCGTATTTTCTGAAACTTGGTTGACGTTTTCTGTTCTGTTTTTATCAACCGTAGTCGCGTTTACCGATAGCGAAGTTTTGAAGTTACTGCGCACAGTGATACTAATCCGCGAAGAAATATCCGCCAGAGCTTCGCGCTTTGCCAACGCCTCTGTGTCGCCCCAACCTTGACCAACCACCTCGGCGGCGAAAGTAGCTGAGTTCGAGAACAGCAAGAGCAAACCTAGGGATAAGTGGATGTGCTTCACGACAAGCCTCGGATAAGTTGAAAAAATTCGGAAATGTGTTATTGCATAAGTCATTAAAAAAATATTTTCAAGCCTACACAGACAAATCAAACAAAAAATAAATTTTTAATTAACTTATTGATTTTATTGAATTTTATATCTATGCATACATCAACCGATGCCCTCGTGGAATCGGCACAGATTGACCTTCCACTTGTGCTGCTTCCAGCCACAATGACATTGCCTGTTTAGCACTGCTTAAGGCTTCTTCATGGCTAGCTCCATGCGCCATACAGCCGGGTAGCTCTGGAGCGTCGGCAATGAATGCCTGATCCTGCTCACTCCAATAAATAATGATTTCGTAATGGTCCATGTTATTCACCTCCAAGTTGGTATTTTACAATGACATCGCGCACTTGCCTAACCTGATAAGGCTTGGCCTTTGCGCCATCGCGTTGCAGATTAATTTTTTCGGTAATACCTGACTTTGAGAATAGATGATGACTGCCGCGTACTCGCAAGGCAAAGCCAAAATAGGTCAGCAGCGTGCACAAATCGTCAAATGCAATATCGGTATCCGAACTGCCACGCAGAATACGATCTATCAATTTGTCGCGGCGCGTCATGCGGGTTGCCCTTTACTCATTATCGCTTCCGCTGTTATTCATATTTAATATTTGAATTGAAATCTCAGAAGGAGGTCTACAGTCATATCCTATGAGTACAAAGTGCGAAAAAAGATATTTTGTCACGTTTAGCCAACGCAAACAACCGACGCGCTCGTTCAATGGGAGAAGTCATATAACACTTTCCCTTCGCGTAAAGCCCAATAGACCGCAGACGAACACGAATATTGCTGCTGTTCGATTTCCGCTTGTGAATACACCAGCACATCAACCGGTATTCGTAATGGCCGCAACACTTGCCGCAAGCGCACCATCTCGCGAAATTTATCTTTCAGCTCCGGTTCGATCACAAGGAAATCCAAATCGGAGTTTTCCTGAGCCTCGCCGCGTGCATACGATCCGAACAAAATTACTTTTGCGCGTCCTGCCGCCTCGCCCAAAATCTGTGCGGCCTGTTGTATAGTCTGCTCGGTTATCATTTTATAAAATCCTCAAAATATTTGTGGTTTCGTAGAGTGATTGAGCGCAGCGAAGCCCACGCGTTCGTGTTTCATTTCAATAACGCGTTACCGCGTGGGCAGTCAAGGCGTTTGCCCACTCTACCCGGCTAATATTTTCTCCACAACAATTTGCATCGACAGGTCTCCACCATCAGATGCTCTAAGGGAAACTTCCATCTCCTCTGGATGCGTTTGTTCTGAATATTCTTTCGCCAACACACCAAAGATCGCTAAGCGGTCTTCGTCAACAATATATACAAAACCTTTTTTCGTATTATTGTTGGTGGCGAAATGGATTGCCACCTGCAGTGATCTTGTGAAAGAAAGAAAACAGCCATCGTGCAAGCCTGACTGCAACTGATGCCCTCTTGCGGCATTGTCTTCTGTTCTTCCACGCGAAAATTTTCCATCACGCTTCATACCTAAATCACCATCGGCACGGGTCATGTTAATCTCAATGCGATTACCCTTGGGACGAAGCTGTCCATCATTCAGTCTATCGAGGTGTTCGTTTACACCTCTATATAAAAGTCTTTTTGGTGGCATTGCTAAATCGGTGTCCATCAGCCTTGTCGCCCTTAGCTATTCTCTAATTTCGTAGGGAGGACAAAAGCGCAGCGTTGCCCACCCGGCTAGGCCCAGCATGCTCAAACGTCAAATATATTTGGAAATTTACTCTTAAGATATTTCTCAATCTCGGATGTGTTTCCGCAAAATATAAGCTTAGCTGGAGATGTGTCCTTGCTTAGCAGGTTAAATTTTCCATCAGCAATCAATACGATTTCATAAGAAGTACCTTCTGAAATGAACTTACGAACTTGGTTTTGCATATTTTTCTGTTGAAGATTTTTTGAATTAATCATCGTGATCCATTTGCTCTTTCTCATCATCAGAGTAAGGGTCGTTGTTAACTTCCCACTCTTCTGCATCATCATGTTCTTTTTCTCGTTCACTTCTATCATCATCGTCACACATGAGGCTCACCAAGAGAAAATATTAAATATAATCAACATGTTGCGTTAAGCTGCCTGTCTAAGTCACACACGCAGCTAGAAAGCATTAATCATCACCGGCCTATTGCTCATTAGCAAGAGCACGCCCCTGCCCCCCCCCCACTTTGCATGCGCAAAGACGTAAAGGAGGTACTGCCTTAAGGCAGCGTCCTGGCAAGACGAAAACCGATGTAATCAATTCGCGTAGCCGCATCGACAATGCTTCGGCCGAGCCATATTTGGTTGTTTCCGCCAGTGCCAAAGCTGAACTCGGTGATGCTCTCGCGCAGCAATCCGCGGTTCCATGAGCCTCCTCGAAGCACGCGCCAGTCGCATTTGCTGCCACAATCCTCCATCCATTCCCATACGTTGCCGCTCATGTCATACAGGCCGTAGCCGTTAGCTTGATTTTGTCCAACAGGGTACGGGACACCTTCGTTATATTTGTACCACTCGCGTGAGTTGATTTCCATATAGCCTCTGTTGCAATACGTATACTTTGTATTGTTGCCGCCATAGCAGGCGTAATCCCATTCGGCTTCGGTTGGGAGGCGGTATTGTTTGCCGGTCTTGGCGTTGAGTTTGGTTAAGAATTCTTGGATGTCGTCCCAGCTTACTTGTTCTACAGGCAGGCTGTCACCTTTGAGTTTCGAGGGGTTGCTGCCCATGACGGCTTGCCATTGCGCTTGGGTGACTTCGGTTTTGCCCATTTCGTAGCGCCTGCCGGGGATTGCAAGCATGACGCCGGTTAGCTTTTCTGCTGCGGCCGCAGCCGCAGCAGTAGCTTCAGCTCGCGCTGAAGTCATAAACGCGCTGCCAAAGATAGTCAAGCGGGTGTTGTCGGCATCGTTGACTAACGCTATATCCAGTTGCTGGTTGCCGGGTTTGGCTTTCACTTCGGCTCTCACCAGTCCTGCCACCCATTGCTGTTTGAAGGCTTTGGCTTCGGCAACAGAGAGTGGGATGCTGCCATTCATAGCAAGCAGTATGCCGTGTGTTTTACTTTTTAGGCTCACGCTAAATTGTTGTGCCACGGCGTCATAAGCGCCCAGATCGGCGGCGATGGCTTCTACGCCTACGGTGTATTCGCGTTCGGCTAGCTGTTGGATGCTATTGCGCAGTGGGGCGGTTTCAGCGGTGGCGAGTTCACCCGCGTTGAGACGGGCTAACTCGGCATCGCGCTGGCGGTTAAGCTCGGCGCGTTGTTGGTTTTGTTTTGCGTTGAATTCGGCGGGGGTTTCAAATTCGTCCCGCTTGGCATCGCTCACGATTTTGAGTTGGGCGGCGTAGCGTAGCTGCACCTGCTGGCGGGTTTGCGTCAGTTCTTTTTCATACCCAACTTCGATGCTATTGATTTTGGCATTCAGGCGTTTGATTTCGGCAACCGCTGATTCGATAGTCGGGAAGTTGCCTGCTTGTTGGGTGGCTGCGCTTAGTCGGCGAGCATCGGCTGAGGCTTTTAGTGCGGCTAGGCGTTTGTCATCTTCACCTTTTAAAGTTTGTAGCTTCTGGCGTTCGGCAGCTTCTTCCTGTCTGCGTTGTTCTTCTGCAGCGAGTTGGTCTTTTTTAAGTTGCTCGGCTTTCATTTTGCCTTCGATGGCGCGGCGGGCGGCATTGGCAACATTTTGTTGGCGGGTGATTTCGGCTTGGCTGGTGGTGAGTTTGGCTGCTTCTGCGGCAGCATCTAGGGCTTTGAGTTCAGCTTCGAGTTTGGCGATTTCAGCTTTGTTGTCGGCAACTTTTTGTTCCAGGCTGGGGATAAAAACAAAGTCGCCAGTGCCATACAAGGTGCCGTAGGCTGGGGTTTGTTTGTGGTTACGGGCGCGGGCATCGCCGTTTACTTTTTCTTTGATGATAGCTTGGATTTCGTTGGCAGTGATGAAGTCGCCAGCTTTTTCCAGCAACTCGATCAAGCGGCCGGTGAAGACAGAGTGGCCGTTGGGGCCGCCGTCCAGCACTTCTTCGTTTTTACCACCGGCAGTTAAAACTTGGCGTACACGTTCTTTGGTGATGTCCTGTAAATAGGCTAAGTCACGGCGTGGGGCTTTGTCGATACTTCGGGTTTGGGTCAGCAAGCCTGAGTAGCAGGCATCCATGACGTAGAAGATGTGTTTGGCAGGTATCTTTTTAGAGATGGTGTCGCGGATTTCGGACATGGTGATGTTGCTGGTGATGTCGTCTGTGTTGCCGTCGTGTGGAATGAGATAGCCGATGTCGCCTTCGCGGGTGCTTTCCTGATTGCCGTGTCCTGCCCAGAAGACGAACAGTGCGTCTTGTTCGCCGAGTTGTTTGGGTAAATCAACTGCCAGTAGCTTGATGATGGCTTTACGTGTCGCGGCTTTGTCGTAGAGGGTGATGATCTGGTCGAATTTGTATTGGCGTTTGAGTACGTCGGCAACACCTCGCGCATCTTTGACGGCGTAGCTGAGTTGTTTGTCGGCAGGCAGGTTGGCGTATTGGTCGATGCCGATGATGACAGCGACACTTCTGTTGTAGAGGGTGACTTCGCCGCTTTGCTTGGTTATTGTGTCAACAGCGATGAGTTTGAGGGCGCGGGTTTCAGTAGCTAGTGCGGTGAGGCTGAACAGTAATGGTAGCGCGAAAAAGAACAGCTGTGGTGCGTTGCGTATGCGAAACTTCATGTCGTTATTCTCTCGTTTACGGTTATAGCTAAATACGGCACACGCCACGTAGCAAAAAAATGGTACAAAGAGGTACGGTTTTAAATCCTTGCTCTGACATTCTCATCTCACAAAAATCACACGCGGTAGTGTTTCACTTAATGACCTGCTTGCAGGTTCTTGTCCTCTACGCAGCGACAGCGTAGCGGGGAATTGGGAGCGCCGACGAGGATGTCGGCGCTCCCAATTCCCAATCTGCGGCGATTAAGCATAAACGTTTAAACACAAAACAACCTCTCAGACTCAGGCATTACCATCAACATAACTTGTTGATTATATTGAATATTTTATAAATTACGGCAATCAAAATCTCTTCAGAAATCAATGGCTTGCTAGCGTTTTTTTATCGCCACATAGTCACGCTTGGTCGCACCCATATACAACTGGCGTGGACGTCCAATCTTGTGGTCGGCCTCCGTCATCATTTCATTCCATTGAGAAATCCAACCTATGGTGCGTGCCACTGCGAAATTCACTGTAAACATATTGGTTGGAATCCCCAAGGCCCGCAACACAATGCCCGAATAGAAATCGACATTCGGGTACAGCTTGCGCTCAATAAAATAGGGATCTTTCAAGGCAATTTGCTCCAGCGCCAACGCCATCTTGAACATGGGGTCATTTTCCAGCTTCAGTTCTTTCAATACCTCGTGACAGGTGTCGCGCATCACAGAGGCACGCGGATCCATGTTTTTATATACACGATGACCAAAACCCATCAGGCGATATTTTTTATCTTTAACGCCTTTCATAAATTCTTCAACTCGCGACACATCACCGATTTCTTCTAGCATTTTCAACACAGCCTCATTCGCACCACCATGCGCTGGTCCCCACAGCGCTGCAATACCCGACGCAATACAGGCAAACGGATTCGCACCACTGGAACCAGCCAAACGCACAGTGGAAGTAGACGCATTCTGTTCATGATCGGCATGCAGAATAAAAATACGCTCCAAAGCACGTACCAATTTTGGGTTGGGTACGTAGTCCTCGGTAGGCTTAGAAAACATCATGTACATGAAATTTTCTACATAACTGAACTTGTTCTTTGGGTAAACGAAAGGCTCGCCTATGCTGTATTTGTAAGTCATCGCAGCAATTGTCGGCAGTTTGGCAATCAACCGTATTGCCGAAATCTCTCGGTGCTCCGGATTATTGATGTCGAGCGAGTCATGGTAGAAAGAAGATAATGCGCCGACCACACCCACCATCACCGCCATCGGGTGCGCATCACGACGAAAGCCGCTGAAGAAACGCGCCAACTGGTCATGCACCATGGTGTGATTCTTGACCACACTGGTAAAATCAGCAAGCTGGTCCGCCGTAGGCAACTCGCCCTTCAACAGCATGTAACAGACTTCCAGAAACTCCGATTTTTCAGCCAGTTGTTCAATCGGATAACCACGGTAATACAACAGGCCGGCATCACCATCGATAAAGGTTATTTTTGAAGAACAACTCGCGGTAGAAAAGAATGCGGGATCGTAAGTAAACATGCCGAGCTTGCTCAGGTTACGCAAATCAAGCACATCCGGCCCCAAGGTGCCAGATAAAATCGGCAACTCGATACTGCGACCATCATCCAAAGTCAGTGTAGCAACGCGATTATTTCCCATACTTCCCCCTTCATTCACATTCGAATTAGCCTATCAGGCCGCATTTATTATTACCAGTAAAGCCCGTTGTTCATCATTTACAGCATCTTTCTTACCGCTAATCATATCCCACAATGTGTTATCCGGCAGTTCCAGCAATTCATCAAACACCACACGTTGCGCTGCATCCAGCGCTGCATAATGCTCAATAAATCGCCCCAGTACAATATCTAGCTCCAACAAACCGCGCCTGCAACGCCAACGCATGCGTGCAATATATGCACTCTCCTCGTCACTCATACCGTCCGCTTCACCATCATATCTTTAATCTTTCCAATAGCCTTAGTCGGATTCAACTCTTTGGGGCACACATCCACACAATTCATAATAGAGTGGCAACGGAACAAACGATAGGGGTCTTCAAGATTATCCAGTCGCTCGGCCGTTGCCTGATCGCGTGTGTCGGCTAAAAAACGATAGGCCTGTAGCAATCCGGCAGGCCCGACAAACTTATCCGGGTTCCACCAGAATGACGGGCAAGCTGTGGTGCAGCAACCGCACAAAATACATTCGTATAAGCCGTCCAGCTCGGCACGATCCGCAGGCGATTGCAAGCGCTCTGTTTCCGGCGGAGGGTCATTGTTGACCAAGTAAGGCTTGATCGAATGATATTGTTTGAAGAACTGCGTCATATCCACTATCAGGTCGCGGATCACCGGCAAACCGGGCAATGGGCGCAACTCGATAGGTTGTTTCAGACTAGCTAGCTGGGTAATACAAGCCAAGCCATTACGACCGTTGATGTTCATCGCATCCGATCCACACACACCTTCGCGGCAGGATTTGCGCAGGCTCAAGCTATCGTCGCTTTCCTTAATCAATAATATCGCATCCAGCAACATCATATTGCCTGCATTGATATCCAGATCATAATCCTGCATATAAGGCGCAGTGTCCGTTTCTGGATTGTAGCGGTAGATTTTGAATTTCATGGCTAATCCTTATGAACTCAACAACGACAATCAATAAACTCGTGGCTTGAGCGGGAATGACTCCACTGTAAGCGGCTTCAGACGCACCGGTTTGTAATCCAATCTATGACCTTCGCTGAAATACAAAGAATGCTTCAGCCACTTGTTATCGTCACGATTCGGGAAATCTTCACGTGCATGTGCGCCTCGGCTTTCTTGCCGTGCTGCTGCGGCATGCATAGTTGCCTGTGCCACTTCAATCAGGTTATCTAGTTCCAGCGCTTCTACCCTGGCCGTATTAAACACTTTGCTCTTGTCTTTGATAATGGTGTTTTTGGCACGCGCAGCCACTGCAAGAATTTGCTTGACCCCTTCGGCCAGCAAGTCAGGAAAACGGAATACGCCACAATGTGTTTGCATCACAGTGCGCATGGCGGCACCCACTTCGGCCACGCTCTCACCGCTTTCCTGTGTATCCAGGCGTGCAAGGCGCGCTAATGGACGATCAGAAGCATCAGCAGGCAATGGTTTGTGATGCGGATTGCGCTTGAGATCTTCGATAATTTGCCGCGCCGCTGCACGCCCGAACACAATGAGATCGAGCAGCGAATTGCAACCCAAACGATTCGCACCATGCACCGACACACAAGCACATTCACCCACCGCATAGAAACCCTGTACAACTTCTTCCGGGCCGGTTTTATAGGGCGCAACCACCTGTCCGTGATAATTGGTAGGAATGCCGCCCATCATGTAATGTGCGGTGGGCACTACCGGTATAGGCTCGCGAGCAGGATCGACATGGGCAAACTTGAGCGCAATTTCACGGATGCCGGGCAGACGAAGTTTAATTACATCTTCGCCCAGATGATCCAGTTTCAACAGCAGATGATCGCCATTTGGCCCGCAGCCGCGCCCCTCTTTGATTTCCGTCGCCATCGCCCGCGACACCACATCGCGACTGGCCAGATCCTTGGCATTGGGCGCATAGCGCGGCATAAAGCGCTCACCATCCTTGTTCACCAGATAGCCGCCCTCTCCCCGCACACCCTCGGTAATCAGCACGCCGGCACCATGCACACCGGTGGGGTGAAACTGGAAAAATTCCATGTCTTCCAGCGGAATGCCGGCGCGCGCCGCCATCCCCAGCCCATCACCAGTATTGATAAAGGCATTGGTACTGGCCGAGAAAATACGCCCCGCGCCGCCAGTGGCAAATAAAGTAGCACGCGCCTGCAACATCATCACTTCGCCGGTTTCAATCTCCATTGCAGTGACACCGAGAACATCGCCGTCTTCATCACGGATTAAATCAAGCGCCATCCATTCGATAAAGAAATTGGTATTAACTTTGACGTTCTGCTGATACAGGGTATGCAATAACGCATGGCCGGTACGATCCGCCGCTGCACAAGCTCGTGGCACCGTGTTCTTGCCGTAATCCTGCATATGCCCACCAAACGGACGCTGATATATCTTGCCATTGTCCAAACGATCAAACGGCATACCGAAGTGCTCAAGCTCATACACCACTTCAGCCGCATTCCTGCACATATACTCGATGGCATCCTGATCACCCAGATAGTCAGACCCTTTCACCGTGTCGTACATATGCCAATGCCAGTTATCCTCAGTGATGTTACCCAAGGAGGCGGCTATGCCACCCTGTGCTGCCACGGTATGGGAACGTGTGGGGAAAACTTTCGACAGCACGGCCACCTTGAGCCCCGCCTCGGACAAGGCCAAAGCCGCACGCATACCTGCACCGCCCGCACCGACCACCACCACATCAAATGTACGTTTCGTTACTGTCATTACATTCCCCAGAGTATTTGTACCGACCAGATTACATACAGCAGCAACATTAAAATGACCAACACATGAATAAATAGCCGAATAAATGCGGGCTTGACATAATCCATCACAATGTCACGCACCCCTATCCAGGCGTGATAAAAAACGCAGGTCAAAAATAATAGGGAAACAGAACGAACGATATTGCTGGAAAACAACATCGTCCAGGCATTGTAATCAAGCACTGGCTGCAACAACCAGTAGGCTACTATCGCTAGCGTATACAACACCATTATTACCGCAGTAACGCGCTGTATCAACCAATCGCGCAGACCATAATGCGCACCCGTCACGATTCTGTTCAGCATAGCCAACCTCCTGCAATAACGGTCAGCAGCAAGCTGACCCCAAGTACCCATTTGCTGCTAGTACGCGCCTGTGCGAGGCTGGAGCCAATATGCAGATCTAGCGCCAGATAACGGATACCCGCGCAGAAATGATGCACAAATGCCCATAGCAATCCAAGCAACAAAAGCTTAATTAAGGGGTGTTGAAGAATGTCGACTAATTGGGTATAGGAAGCAATCGAACGCAGGCTCGCTTGAAGCATCCACAATATCAAAGGCAGAGAAACAAACAGCAGAAGGCCGCTAATTCGATGCAAGATCGAAATGAAACCGGGCAGAGGGAGTTTTATCTTGTGTAGCGCGAGATGTATTGGGCGTTTTTTATTCATCATGACGATTCGAAAAAAGATTGCACAATCTTGATCTTACACCCGAAAAAGAATATTGGGCTACTGTTGGCTTATTTTTTCGTAAAATAGTAGCTGACCGAGCACACAACAAGGCTAAAACTGCTCTCCCCAGCCCTGAATAATTCCAATTTAAAACTACAATCATCAAGGATGGAAACGCGTAATTGAATAATGTGTCGCCCAGTAGCAGCTGGCTCTGCCTGCTATAAATGCCGTCGATCCCGCGAAACGGATGCGCGCAAAATATGAATTTTGAGAGATGTAGTTAAAACAGTTGGTATCAGAAAAACAGCAGACAACTGCATCAATAAATTGAATACTTTTGCTCGTTTTATTGATTAGAAGATGGAGGCGCGACCCAGAGTCGAACTGGGCTGACCGGATTTGCAATCCGGGGCATAACCGATTTGCTATCGCGCCAAAGAGGCAAAACATATACTACAAAAGAATATGGGAAAGCAGAAGCTTTCCCAATAAATTTGGAGCGGGAAAAGAGACTCGAACTCTCGACCTATACCTTGGCAAGGTATCGCTCTACCAACTGAGCTATTCCCGCAAAAAACGAAGTCCGCATTATAGTGATATTCAGAAGTATGTCAAATAAAATACAACTAAAAATCAAAAAAGATGCTGTAAAAAAATTCGCAGAAAATCTTTATATATGTCACGACTGTACAACCATCCACATTCACACTGTAATATTAATGAGTTACCTCCCTCCACTTTTAAAATTCTTCATTCATCGAAACTCAAATACAAATTAATTCTCCTGCACCTAAATCAATCAGCCATATTTAAAAGCACTTCTAATAACTCATACTTTGTCATTCCCGCGAAGGCTGGAATCCAGTAGTCTATCGAACTTAACTCACAACCTATTGATTTGTAATGACATTTCGTTGCCGTGACTTATAAAGCATTCAATATAATCAACAAGTTAGCTTAAATTTCTCGTTTAAGTCCGACAGGCGGGTAGTTCAATGGGTATCTGCGGTAACAATACAAATCAACCCTGAATTCTGCATCCCATCGCCCGTGCCAACGCTGGCGCTTGTCCCATATTCGCAGTAGTGCGGATGGCCGGTGTCGACGAAATATATGATTCGTACATCGGTCTTGCTTGCGTGTTTACGATGTAGACGGCCTGCATATTGTTGCAGCGTTCCCTTCCACGACACTGGCATCGCCAGTACCAGAGTGTCGGGAGGAGGAGGATCGAAGGCTTGCATGTGCCAACAGAACTCGAGGAGCGTCGGGGCAACTCCTCAAGTTCTGATATCAACGTGGCGCGCAGCTCGACAAATGGATCGTTCTCAATCATTGATGCCATTGTCCTCACCTTGATTAAAGGGCTTATTTGAGTATGTGGTGTGAAAGCCGCAGCTTCGGTGATATCAATTACTACAAATGAGAATGATTATCAAATGTATTGACACTGTTAATGATAATCATTATCATTTGACACGCTCTTGAATTGAGTGGAGATTTTAGAGCATATTTTATGGAGAAACAGAATGCGTAACATTGAGGAATATGCCACTACCATGATCACTCGTGAGGGAATTGAAGCGGAGAGCGTACTGCGCCAGCCCGGTGACAACCTATGCTTACGGGAAGTCTCAGCGCCAATATGAGCAAATTGTCCGCAACGCAGATTTTTGCGATTTTCATTGCAGTAGCGGCGCACGCCGCCGTGCTGGGATGGGCAAGCCAGTATTCGCCGCGTAAAAATTCGGCACATCCCGCCGAGCCAATGACGGTAAGCCTGTTTGCACCCGCGCCGCCAGGGTTCAAGAATGCACCTCCCGTCAGCCAGCCACCGGTTAAAAAGCCCAAGGCAACAGCTCCCCAGGAACGCGCCGTAACACCGGATGACCCATCTCCAAGTGTAGCGCCGCCGACGACGGTGCCTGCCGCAGAGGCCGAACCCGTTGGCTTATCCACAGCTGCGACGCTCACTCTCGCCCGTGGCGACGCCGATTATTTGCGCAACCCGACACCGTCCTACCCAATTTTGTCGCGTCGTCTGTCCGAGCAAGGCAGGGTCTTGCTCCGCGTCTTGGTACACGCCGATGGTTCGGCCATGAGCGTGGAAATTGCTTCCGGCAGCGGCTACACGCGCCTAGATCAGGCCGCCCGCGAGACGGTCAGGCAGTGGCGCTTCATCCCCGCCATGCAAGGGGACAAGAGCGTCAATTCATGGGTGATCGTCCCTATCAACTTTTCTTTGAAAGGATAATTTTATGCAGCCTAACAATGCTTCCGGTTTCACCGCATTCCTCGCCGCAGCCGACGGCATTTCCATTATTCTCATGCTGTTTCTGCTACTAATGTCTGTCGCAACCTGGTATCTGATCCTGGACAAATTCATCCAGCGCTGGCAGATTCAGCGCCTCATCGGCCTGTCAGCGGATAGTTTCTGGAATGCACGCTCGTTGGAGACTGCGGCTTCCTTCCTGGAACAGCAAGCGGGTGCGGATCCCTTCTCGCGCTTGGCGCGCCAGGGCATTGCTGCCGCCGCCCACTGTCAGCACCACGTACCGGACAACCTGGGCGAGGCCTGCACCTTGAGCGAGTTCGTCACCCGCGCCCTGCGCCGCGCCATTGCCAACGAAACGGCGCGGCTTGAAGCCGGTCTGACCTTGCTCGCCTCCGTCGGCAGCACCGCGCCATTCGTCGGCCTGTTCGGCACGGTGTGGGGAATCTACCACGCCTTGATCGGCATAGGCGCACGCGGCCAGACCAATATAGACGCGGTCGCCGGGCCGGTGGGCGAAGCACTCATCATGACTGCCGCTGGCCTGGCGGTGGCTATTCCCGCCGTGCTGGCCTACAACGCGCTGGTGCGGAGCAACCGCCTCATCCTGGCTGAACTGGATGCCTCTGCCCACGATTTACACGCCTACCTCACCACCGGCGCGCGTGTCGGTGCGCCCCGCCAAGATGTAGGAAGCAGCAATGCCGGAACCGCCATCGCGCAAATCACAAACAAGGAGGCTGCATAATGGCATTCGGCGGATTCAGCGAAGACAACCACACACAGCCCCTAGCGGAAATCAACATGATTCCGATGATAGACGTGATGTTGGTGCTGCTCATTATTTTCATCATCACCGCGCCGTTGTTGACCCAGGCGATCAAAATTGACCTGCCGCGCGCAGCAGCTACGGCAACCACGGAAAAACCAGAAATTATCACCCTGGTCATCGAAGCCTCCGGCGCACTGTATTGGAACAATACTCCCATCAATCAGGCGGAGCTTGACTCCCGGCTTGCCGCTGCGGCGCAGGGTCAAGCGCAGCCGGAGTTGCGCCTGCGTGCCGACAAGACCACGCCTTACCAAAAGCTGGCCGAAATCATGGCCGCAGCGCAAACCGCAGGGATAACAAAATTGGGCTTTGTCACCGACCCCGTTGCGTCTACACCGTGACCAACGATTGTCGGACTTAAGTCCAAACCAATTGATTTAAAACAGATTAAAATCTATTTTAATCAGTAAAATATTGAATTCAATCAACACGTTAATAAAT